>NZ_CADIJV010000017.1 GCF_902859765.1 Achromobacter pulmonis | reverse complement strand
CAGCAGATTGACGCGGGCGCCGCGCCGGGCCTGCGGGCCGGCCCAGGCCGCCGCCAGGCGGTAGCCCAGGCTGCTCAGGCGCTCACGCTGGTGCTCCAGGCGCTGCGCCGGCGACACCAGTTGCGCGGTGGCGCGGTCCAGCCGCTGCGCGGCGCGCTCCAGTCGGCGTTGCTGGCCGCGCGCCAGCGTTTCGGCCGCATACATCACGCGGCCGAGCAGGTCCGAACGCGGCACGCACGCCAGCTCCGCGGCCGCGGTCGGGGTGGGCGCGCGCACGTCGGCAACGAAATCGGCGATGGTGAAGTCGGTTTCATGGCCGACCCCGCTGATGGTGGTGATGGCGCTGGCGTCGATGGCGCGCGCCAGGTCCTCGTCGTTGAAGCTCCAGAGATCCTCGATGCTGCCGCCGCCGCGCACCAGCAGCAGCGTGTCGACCTCGCCCCGCGCATTGGCCAGGCGGATCTGCGCGGCCAGCCGGCCAGCCGCGTCCGCGCCCTGCACCGGCGCCGGATAGATGATGACGGGCACTTGCGGCGCGCGCCGCGCCAACGCCGACAGCACATCACGCAACGCGGCCGCGTGCAGCGACGTAATCACGCCGATGGCGCGCGGCAGCGGCACCGGCTCGCGCTTGCGCGCCGGATCGAACAGGCCCTCGGCGGCCAGTTGTTCCTTCAAGCGCAGGAAAGCCTCGTAGAGGTTGCCGATACCCGCGCGGCGCATGGCGTCGGCCTGCAGTTGATAATCGCCGCGCGGCTCGTACAGTGACACCCTGGCCCTGATTTCGACCTGGTCGCCGGCGCGCGGCACGAACCCCACTGCGCTGGCGCGGCCCCGGAACATGACGGCCCGCACCGCGGCGCGGCTGTCCTTGAGCGTGAAGTACCAATGCCCGGAAGCCGCCTGCGTGAAGTTGGAAATCTCGCCGCGCACCCACAGCGCCGGAATGCTGCGCTCCAACAATTGCCCCACGGCTTGGTTCAGCTGGGCAACTGTGAGGATATCCCGCGCAAATACGTTGTTTGTGACCGCAAGTTCAATTGTCATAGGGCTTTCCGACGCTTAGCTGTCCACAGGACATACGCAGCGGGCCGCAATGATACCGCGTCCGGACATTTTTGCCGCCACCGGCCCGAAAGCCAGCAAATTCGACTCAAATCCATGATTTATATGGAATTTTTAGCCAAGCGCAGCTGCTCGAAATGAGAGCAACCAAGCGCAAGCCCTGTGCCCGCAAGCGTTCCGGCGAAGTTTTACACAGAATTATCCACAAATTCTGTGGATAGTTTGGGAGGGTGGCCACCCTTGCCACATCCGCGCCGCGCCGTTACAGTTTCGGCTTGATCAGTTGCCGGCGCGCCGCCCGGCCCCTCCCCTGGAGTCGACTGTTTTGCTTTCCATCTTGCGCGAGGCCGGCTGGCCGATCTGGCCCCTGCTGGCGACTTCCGTGCTGGGCCTGGCGCTGATCTTCGAGCGCTTCCTGTCGCTGCGCCGCAGCCAGATCCTGCCGCGCGGCCTGAACGAACAGGTGGCCGACATGCTGCGCAACCGCCAGGACAGCCCCGAGGCCCTGAACCGCCTCGAACGCAATTCCCCGCTGGGCCGCGTGCTGGCCGAGGTCATGCGCCACCGCCACCTGCCGCGCGAGGAACTGCGCAGCGTGGTCGAGGACACCGGCCGCGCCGTCGCCCACGATCTCAGCCGCTACATCCCCGCCATCGGCACCATCGCGGTGGTGGCGCCGCTGATGGGCCTGTTCGGCACCGTGGTCGGCATGATCGAGATCTTCGGTTCGTACACGCCCGGCGGTGGCGATCCGGCCCAGTTGGCCCGCGGCATCTCGATCGCGCTGTACAACACCGGCTTCGGCATCCTCATCGCCATTCCCGCCATGATCGCCCACCGCTACCTGCGCAGCCGGGTCGATGGCTATCTGAACGCCATGGAAATCTCGGCCGCGCGCCTGGCGCGCGCCGTCGCGCCCGGCTCGCGCGAGGACCGTTCATGAATTTCCGGGGTTCGCGGGGCGACCGTGACGAGCTGGACATCAACCTGATCCCGCTCATCGACGTCCTGTTGGTCATCCTCATCTTCCTCGCGGCCACCACCTCCTTCGCCCGCTTCACGCAGTTGAAGGTCACGCTGCCACAGGCCTCGGCCGAACAGGAAACCCCGCCGGCGCTGGAAGTGGCGATCAGCCAGGACGGGCGCTATGCGCTCAACGGCACCTTGATCGACGTGTCCACGCCGCCCGAGATCGCCGAGGTGCTGCGCCAGGCGGCGGCCGGCAAGACCGAACCGCTGGTGGTCATCAACGCCGACGCCCAGGCCACCCACCAGTCCGTGATCAACGTGATGGAAGCGGCCCGCCTGGCCGGCATCGGCCGCGTCAACTTCGCCGCCCAGACCGCCCGGTGAACACGCCTTCCCCCAAGGCCTCGCTGCTGGCGCGCCAATGGCAGCATGGCGGCTGGCTTTCCACCCTGCTGCGGCCGCTGGCGGCACTGACCGCGCGCGTGGTGGCGCGCAAGCGCGCCGGCTATCGCGATGGCCGCAGGCCGGCGTACCGCGCCCCCGTGCCGGTGGTGGTGATCGGCAATATCTACGTCGGCGGCACCGGCAAGACCCCCATGGTGATCGCCACCGTCGAGGGCCTGCGCGCGCGCGGCTACACGCCCGGCGTGGTCAGCCGCGGCTATGGCGTGAAGCTGGGACCGCAGGCGCGCGTCGGCCGGGGAGAACTGGAAGCGGCGCGGTTCGGCGACGAGCCGGCGCTGATCGCGCGCACCACCGGCGCGCCCGTGGCGGTGCATCCGCGCCGCGCGCTGGCCGCCCAGGCACTGCTGCGCGAGCATCCGCAGGTGAACGTGATCGTGTCCGATGATGGCCTGCAACACCTGGCGCTGGCGCGCGACGTCGAGATCGTGGTGCAGGACCCGCGCGGCATCGGCAATGGCCGTCTGCTGCCCGCCGGCCCGCTGCGCGAACCGGCCAGCCGGCTGCGCGAAGTGGATGCGGTGGTGACCAATATCGGCGTGCCCGACGGCCGCGCCGCGCCGCCGCAGGCGACGGGTCCGCGCCAGGTGGCGATGTGGCTGGAGCCGGCCGACGCGCGCCGCATCGAGGATGGCGCCCGGCGACCGCTGGCGGACTTCGCCGGCCAGCCAGGCGTGGCCGCGGCCGCCGGCATCGGCAATCCCGAACGCTTTTTCACCACCTTGCGGTCGCAGGGCATCACGCTGGCCGCGACGCTGGCGCTGCCGGATCATCACGATTACGCCCGTTCGCCCTTCGCGGGCCTGGCGGCCACGACCATCCTGGTGACGTCCAAGGACGCCATCAAGTGCGCGGCGCTGCACGACGCGCGCCTGTGGGAAGTGCCTGTGCGGGCCGGCTTTTCCGACCCCCTGTTGTTCGACTGGCTGGCGCAGCGCCTGCGCCAGCCACGCCCAGCCTAGAAGAACGCCGCCCGCGCCGGGGCCGGACGCTTGGCGTATTCCGCCAGGGCACGCTTGCGGGCAGATGCCGCGCGCAGGCGCAACAGCGCCAGCGGCAAGTGAACCAACAGCAGCAATGCCGCCAGCGCGAGCCACAGCACGCGCGCCAGCGACGGCCAGGGGTCGCGCAGCGCGCGCTGCGCATCGATGTCGACCACGGTGGCGCCCGAGGCCTCTTTGCCGACCGCAGTAACGAAGCCGGCGACCTGGAATGGCAGGGCGCCATCCGCCGCCATCATCGCGGCCCGCTGGTTCCAGGCCTGCAGCGGGTCGAAATCGCCGGCACGGTTGTGGCGCGGCTGCGGCAATTGCGGCAGCTCAGCATAAGGGCCGGGCGCCACGTTCAACACCACGCCGCCGCGCTGGCGCTCGGCCAGATCCTGGCTGGCCCGCGCCACCGCGTGGCGCACCACCAGCGCCATGCTGGCCCTGGCCTGGTTGCGCACCTCGTCGGCATTGCGCGAAATGATCACTGCATCGTCGGAATTGTCCTTCTGCTTGAAGGCGCCGGCCTGCGCCAGCCGCAGCAGTTCCAGCCAGTTGACAGGCTCGTCGCGCGCCAGCAGCAGCTTATCGACCAGGCCGGACTTCAAGCGATCGCACTCGGCGATGGCCTCGCCGGTCGCCGCATCGCACGCCAGCTCCGTGGTCAGGATCAGATCGGTCACCCGGCTCACCGTCAGCGCCGAGATATTGCGGGCGTTGTAGCCGGCCAGCGGGTTGGCGGCCGCGCCGCGATAGACCTGGGTGCGCACCAGCAGATCCATCATCGGGTTGGGACGGGTCTTGAGAAAGCCGCCCGAATACAGTTGCAGCACCGCCGGCGCCAGGCCCAGATCGCTGGCCGCAAGCGCATCGCCCTGCCAGCGTACGCGCGCGCAGTCGATATGCACTTCGCCGGGCCGATCGGCATCCGGCTGGAACTGGCAGCGCCCGGCGCCCTTGAGCGCGATCATATCGCCCGGCGCGGGCGGATCCTGCGCCAACGCCGCGGCCGATTCGTAGGTGCGCAACGGCGCGCCGCGCGCCCAGGCGGTGGTCAGCGCGAGATCGCCGGGCAATTGATCGCCAGACCCCAGGCCCAGCGCGGCGCCGGCGATCAGACCGGCCAGCGCCAGCGTGACATGGCGGCCCCAGAACACTTGCGGGAACCGGCGCTGTTCCTCGTCCACCGAATAACGCTGCCCGAGCCGCAACACGGCGTAATCCTCGACCCGCAGATCGACGTCGACGCGCCTGTCCTCCGGCAATTCCAGCCCTTGGCGCCAATGGTCCGGCAGCGATACCGGGATCTTGTCTCCCAGGAACAGCTGGGTCGACACCGCCTGCGCGTTGGCCGGGTTGGTCAGCACAATGGCGTTGAGCTCGCCGCGCGCGCGATTGACCTTCTGCGGCGCGCCCAGCGGGCGGCGGCGCCAGGTCAACCACAGCGCCAGCAACGCCCACGGCGCCGCGCCGGCCAGCCAGGGCCAGCCGCCGCCAGCCGCGGCCACGCCCAGGCAGCCGAAAGCCGCCAACCACAGCATCGCGGGCCAGAAAGCGATGCCGACGGAGCGCCGCGCCGCGATCTCGGCAGGCGTTTCGTCGCGCTGGCTCAGGATCTCGACACGCATGGCCTGCTCGAACTCGCGCTCGGCCTGGCCCGCCGGGGCGCCGCGATCCGTGTCGACGGCCTCGCCGGCGTCGACCACATTCTGCATGTCGCCCAGCTTGCCGCTGTTCCATTGCTGGTTCTGCTTCTGCCGCCGCGCTTCGCGCTCGCGCCCGCCCGCCAGGTCGAATTCGCCATTCAGCCCGACCACGATGGCGAATTTCTCCGTCACCACCACTTCGGCCTGGTTGTCCTCGCGCAGGTAATCGAGCGCGTCGTAGGGCAGCACCACATCGACGTCACCCAGCGTGTTGTGCATGGTGGTGCCGCCGTGGCTCGATTCCAGCCCGTGGCGCACAAAGGCGCCACGCAGCGGGAACACCCCATCGCTCACCAGCGCCACGCTTTGGGTGGGCTTGGCCGGTTGCACCAGGAACGGCTGCAGCAGGGCCTGTTCCTCGGCGCTCAAACGGCGCAGGGGCTGGCCATTCTGCTTGAGCTGGCGCAACGCCCCCTTGTTGTCACTGCGGCGCATCATGTAGGTGATGGCGCTGATGACCGACCAGACCAGGATGATGAGCATCAACCCGATGCGTATGCTGTTGGAATCCATTGTCCTGTTTTTTCCTCTTTCCTCGTGTTGCGGCGCATCATAGCCACCATCCGTCCCGAAATTTCTAACGGCCGCGTCAAAATATAACAATACTTAACAGAGCGAATACTTCAGCCTCCCCCCCGCGCGGACCGGATGCCGCCCGCTTTGCGGCGCATACCGAGACCGGACGCGGGCTGTGACGGTCCAAACTGTTTTAGAATCGCGATCATGGAATCCCGCCTTCTCGACATCCTCGTCTGCCCCCTGTGCAAGGGCCGCCTCGAACACGACCGGACCCGGGCCGAACTGGTCTGCCGCGCCGACCGCCTGGCCTTCCCGCTGCGCGACGGCATCCCCGTCATGCTCGAATCGGAGGCGCGCTCGCTGGACGACGCCCCCGCCCCCGCCGCCGCCTGACCCGCGCCATCGTGAGCTTCATCGCCCTGATTCCGGCGCGTACCGCCTCCACCCGCCTGCCCGACAAGCCGCTGGCCGACATCGCCGGCAAGCCGATGGTGGTGCGCACCGCCGAACGCGCGCTGCAATCCGGCGCAGCCCGGGTCTACATCGCCACCGATGACGCCCGGGTCCAGGAGGCGGCGCGGGCCCATGGCCTGCATGCCCTGATGACCCGTGGCGACCACCCCACCGGCACCGACCGGCTGGCCGAGGCCGTCGAACAGCTGGGCCTGCCGGACGACGCCATCGTGGTCAACGTGCAGGGCGACGAACCCCTGATCGAACCGGAACTCATCGACGCGGTGGCCGCGCGCCTGGTCGACAGCCCGCAGGCGGACATCGCCACCTGTGCCTGTCCGCTGGCGGACGCCGAGGCGCTGTTCAATCCCAACGTGGTCAAGCTGGTCTGCGCCAACGACGGCCGCGCGCTGTATTTCTCGCGCGCGCCGATCCCATGGGCGCGCGATGCGCTGGCCGGCGGCGCGCGCGTGCTGGCCGAGGGCCTGCCCGCCTGGCACCACATCGGCCTGTATGCCTACCGCGTGTCGTTCCTGCGCCGCTTCCCGACCCTGCCGCAGGGCGTGCTGGAACGGTTCGAGTCGCTGGAACAGTTGCGCGCCATGGAGCATGGCCACGTCATCGTCGTCCATCAGGCTCCGCATCCTCCGGCCGCCGGCGTAGATACCCCGGACGATCTGGAACGCGTTCGCTTGATCTACCGCAATCGTATATAAGGGTTATTTCGCATGGCGCGGCCCCGCAGAGGCTGTTGCATTGCGGCATAATCGCTCGGATCACAAAAATTAAACCCCATTCAGGAGCACTCATGCGTCTCATCTTGCTCGGACCGCCCGGCGCCGGCAAAGGCACTCAGGCCGCGTTTCTCACCCAGCACTTCGGCATTCCCCAGATTTCCACCGGCGACATGCTGCGCGCGGCGGTCAAGGCCGGCACGCCCCTGGGCATCGAAGCCAAGAAGGTCATGGATGCTGGCGGCCTGGTCTCGGATGAGATCATCATCGGCCTGGTGCAGGACCGCCTGAAGCAGCCCGACTGTGCCAACGGCTACCTGTTCGACGGCTTCCCGCGCACCATCCCGCAGGCCGACGCCCTCAAGAGCGCCGGCGTCAAGCTGGACTACGTGGTCGAGATCGAAGTCCCCGAGGAAGACATCATCGAACGCATGAGCGGCCGCCGCGTGCACCAGCCCAGCGGCCGCAGCTACCACGTGCGCTTCAACCCGCCCAAGGTCGAAGGCAAGGACGACGTCACCGGCGAAGACCTGATCCAGCGCGACGACGATCGCGAGGAAACGGTGCGCAACCGCCTGAACGTATACCGCCAGCAGACCCGTCCGCTGGTCGACTATTACTCGTCGTGGGCCCAGCAGAGCCCGGCCGACGCGCCGAAGTATCGCAAGATCTCCGGCGTCGGCGCGGTCGAGGAAATCAAGTCGCGCCTGTTCGACGCCGTCAATAGCTGATTGGCGCTGCGCAGGCCCCGGGGCCTTCGGCGCCGGCCGGACGCACAGCGTTCCGGCCCCGGCCCGAAGGCCTTGTCGCATCCGGCGCCCGCCGCGCCGTTTTCATCCTTTGAATTGATCTGGTGGTAGAGACATGGAAATCGCGAACAAGGTATTCATCGTTACCGGTGGCGCATCCGGCCTGGGCGCCGGCACCGCGCGCATGCTGGTGGCCAACGGCGCCAAGGTGGTCATCGCCGACCTGCAGGACGGCCCGGGCGAGGAACTGGCCAAGGAATTGGGCCAGCGCTACGTGCACTGCGACGTGACGCAAGAGGCCGATGGCCAGCGTGTCGTGGCCGCGGCCAAGGAACTCGGCCCGCTGTTCGGCCTGGTCAACTGCGCCGGCGTGGCGCCCGCCGCCAAGATCGTCGGCAAGAACGGCGCGCATCCGCTGGACCTGTTCCAGAAGGTCGTGTCGATCAACCTGATCGGCAGCTTCAACATGATGCGCCTGGCCGCCGAGGCCATGAGCGGCAACACGCCCGAGCCCACCGGCGAGCGCGGCGTGATGATCAACACCGCGTCGGTCGCCGCGTTCGACGGCCAGATCGGCCAGGCCGCCTACGCCGCCTCCAAGGCCGGCGTTGCCGGCATGACCCTGCCGATCGCCCGCGACCTGGCCAAGACCGGCATCCGCTGCATGACCATCGCCCCCGGCATCTTCGGCACCCCGATGATCTTCGGCATGCCGCAGGAAGTGCAGGACTCGCTGGCCGCCAGCATCCCCTTCCCCGCCCGCCTGGGCCGCCCGGAGGACTACGCCAAGCTGGTGCACAGCATCATCACCAATGACATGCTGAACGGCGAAACTATCCGCCTGGACGGCGCCATCCGCATGCCGCCGAAGTAATCGCCCGACGCCCCCTCCCCGGAGGGGGCGATGCTTTGGGCGCCGGCCTGCCGGCGCCCCTCCCTTGCAATACCCCGGGCAGGCCCGCCCGTTTTCTTTCGCAGTCACCCCATGAGCCTGTTCCGTTCGGCCGCCACCGTCAGCAGCTTCACCCTGCTGTCCCGTATTTCCGGGCTGATCCGCGACATCCTGGTGGCGCGCGCTTTCGGCGCCGGCCCCATCACCGACGCCTTCTGGGTCGCCTTCCGCATTCCCAACCTGTTGCGGCGGCTGTTCGCCGAGGGCGCCTTCGCGCAGGCCTTCGTGCCGATCCTGGGCCATGCCCGCAACAGCCGTTCCGAAGCCGAGGTCCGCACCCTGCTTGACCGGGTGGCGCTGCTGCTGACCGCGGCCCTGATGGCGGTCACGCTGGTCGGCATCATCGCCGCGCCCTGGGTGGTGTCGGCCATGGCCAGCGGCCTGCGCGGCGCGGCGCGCGATACTGAATTCGGCGCCGCCGTCTGGATGACGCGGGTGATGTTTCCCTACATCTTCTGCATGTCCCTGATCGCGTTCGCCTCGGGCGTGCTCAACACCTGGCGGCGCTTCGCGGTGCCGGCGTTCACGCCGGTGCTGCTGAACCTGTCCATGATCGCCGCCTGCCTCTGGCTGGCGCCGCGCATGGAGGTGCCGGTATACGCGCTGGCGATCGGGGTGATGGCCGGCGGCGTGGCGCAATTGGCGGTGCAATGGGTGGCGCTGGCGCGGCTGGGCCTGACGCCGCGCTTCTCGCTCGGCCTGCGCGCGGCCTGGGCCGACCCGACCGTGCAGCGCATCCTCAGACAGATGGCGCCGGCCACGCTGGGCGTGTCGGTGGCGCAGATCTCGCTGCTGATCAACACCAACATCGCCACCTGGCTCACGCCCGGCAGCGTCACCTGGCTGTCTTTCGCCGACCGCCTGATGGAATTCCCGACCGCGCTGCTGGGCGTGGCCCTGGGCACGGTGCTGCTGCCCAGCCTCTCGGCGGCCCACGCCCGCGACGATCGCGGCGGCTACAGCGCGCTGCTGGATTGGGGCCTGCGGCTGGTACTGCTGCTGGGTCTGCCGGCGGCGGTGGGCATGGCGCTGCTGTCGGACGGCCTGGTGGCCACGCTATTCCATTACGGCGCGTTCTCGGCGCAGGATGTGCTGCAAACGCGGCTGGCCGTGATTTCCTATTCGGCTGGGCTGATCGGCCTGCTGGCAGTGAAGATCCTGGCGCCCGGCTTTTACGCCCGGCAGGACATCCGCACCCCCGTGAAAATCGCCATCGGCGTGCTGATCCTGACCCAATTGATGAACCTGATGCTGGTGCCGTTACTGGCGCATGCCGGCCTCGCACTGGCGATCGGACTGGGCGCCTGCCTGAACGCACTGGCCCTGCTGATCGGCTTGCGCCGCCGTGGCATCTATCTGCCCGGCAGCGGCTGGGGCCGCTTCGCGCTGCGGCTGATTCCGGCCCTGGCGGCGCTGGCGGCCCTGTTGGTCTACGCCGATGGCCGCATCGACTGGATCGGGCTGCAGGCCCACTCGGGCCTGCGCGCGCTGTGGCTCGGCGGTGTGCTGGCGGCCAGCGGCGTGGTCTACTTCGGCATGTTGTTACTATTTGGGTTCCGTCCCCGGGACTTCGGACGTCGCTCGGCCGCCTGATGTGGGGCGTTCACGCCCCAATCTCCGAAGAAAAGCCGGCTACCCGCCGGCTTTTTTTGCATTTGATTCGTCAAGAATTGACAAGCAGCCGGTAATCTTTGGTAAAAAACCTTTATTATTTACAAATTGCCAACGAAAGGACTCCCGCCTGGTTAGCCAGGCGGCGTGATGAAGTGAAGTACGCCCAAGGACAACCCATGGCGGACCAAGTGATCAATTGGTTGCTGCTGCTGCGCTCCGGTAAAGCGACAGCACAGGACTACAACGATTTCCTGGCGTGGCGCGCAGCCGATCCTCTCCATGAAAACGCCTGGCAGCAATTGACGGGCACACTGGCGGGATCGAATTTCGGCCGGTTGGGCGATGCCTATCCGGCCGGCTATGCCACGACGGCGCCGCCTCCGCAGATTCCCTCGCCGCCAGCCGCCTCGGCCGTCGGCGCGCCGCCGCGCCGGCGTTTCCTGGCCGGCTCGCTGGCGCTCGCCAGCGCCGGCGCCTGCGCCGCGTACGTGGGCAATGCCTTTTACCCCCTGAGCAACGTCGCGGCCGATGCCGCCACCGCCACCGGCGAACGCCGCCGCTACATCCTGTCGGACGGCAGCCAATTGCTGCTGGACGCGCGCAGCCGCGTCAATCTGGACTTCACGCCGGCCTACCGCCAGGTGCGGCTGCTGGACGGCGCCGTCACGGTGTCGGTGGCGCCCGATGCCCGCCGGCCGTTCCTGGTGCAGACCGCCGAAGGCACCGTGCGCGCCCTGGGCACCCGCTACATGGTGCGCCAGCAGGCCCAGCGCACGGTCGTGGTGGTGCATGAACACGAGGTCGTGGTGGAAACCATGGCCGGTGCCCATGGGATCGTGCGCGCCGGCACCGGCGCGCGCTTCGATGCCTCGCGTATCGACACCCCGCGCGCCGAGCTGATGGCCGAGGCCGCCTGGGAGTCCGGCTGGGTCGACGCCCGCGGCCGCCCCCTGGCGGAAATCGTCGCCGCCCTGCGCCCTTACCGCAGTGGCACCCTGCGCGTCTCCATGGCCGCCGGCGGCCTGCCGGTATCCGGCCATTTTCCGCTGGACGACACCGACGCCGCCCTCGAAGCGCTGCAGGACAGCATGCCGATCCAGGTGCGGCGCTACACCCCGTGGTTCGTCTCGATCAACGTCGCGACCTGACCACGCCAGCTTCCTATTTACGGCGCGGCGCTGTAACGAATAGCGGCTTCGTTGTATACTGAGCACCGTATTTTTATCCAGTAGGCGCAGCAGGAACGCCACTGGGTCGCAACCTGGCGTTGTTTCCTCGATGCCACAAGGTTCCGGCCTGGTTACCCCGCTCCCTGCGGAACCGCTTGCGCAGCTCCCGCAGCCCCAACGGTTTCCCCGCAGCGCCCCCCGCCCGGTTGACGGGCGCTCCATCGGCAGACACGGCATTTAAAGCTTGCAATCCCCAGGGGACTTGCTAAAATGTTCGACTTTGCCGAATTCAACTTATATAGCAACATGGCCAATACCGCCCAAGCCCGCAAGCGCGCTCGCCAATCCGTTGAGCGCAACAAGCATAATTCCAGCCTGCGCTCGATGCTGCGCACCGCCATCAAGCGCGTTCGCCAATCCATCGCCGCTGGCGACAAGGCTGCGGCTGGCGAAGTGTTCCAAAAGGCCAGCAGCGTGATCGATCGCGTGGCCGACAAGAACATCATCCACAAGAATAAGGCCGCTCGCCACAAGAGCCGCCTGGCCGCCGCCATCAAGGCGCTGGCCTAAGCCATTCTGCCGCCCCGCCACACGGGGCGTCATGAATACGGCAAATGAAGAAGGATGCCCAAGGGCATCCTTTTTTTTGCTCGCGTTTTTTTACCCGTGTTTTGCCTGCGCCGTGTTTTCCCTGTGCGCGGCCGCTTTCAATCCTGCCGCGCCGCGAGCCGGGCCAGCAGTTGTGCCGCCTCGTCGCGCAGGGTGGCGGTAAAGGGATCGACCAGCGGGTTTCTGGGGCGATGCTCGGGGAACACCAGATTGACGCGGAACGGAAATGAACGCCGCAACGGCCGCAGATGCAGGCCCCGGCCGCTGAAGTCGAGCGCGGTCAGCGGATTGACGATGGCCAGGCCCAGCCCCTGGCGCACGAACGCGCACACCGACACCGCCGTCGGCGTTTCGATGATGGAACGCCGCAACACCCCCTGCGCCGCGAACGCCTCGTCGATCTGGATACGGTAGGGATCGCTGGGCGACAGGCTGACGAACGGCTCGCCGGAGAAATCCGCCAGGTCGAGCGCCTGCCGCGCCAGCAGCGGGTGGCCATCGGGCAGCACGGCAACTTCGTCCACTTCGATCAGCAATGCCAGCCGGGTGCCGGCCGGCGCCAGCTCGTGTTCGGTCAGCCCCAGGTCATAGCGCTGGGCCGTGAGCCACTCCTCCAGGAACGGCGATTCCTGCGCCTCCAATGCCAGACTCACGCCCGGGTGCGCCTGGCTGAACCGGCGGAACGCGCCCGGCAGCAGCGAATGCGAGAACGCAGGCAACGCAATCACGGCCAACTGGCCGCCCTGAAAGGCGCGCAAGCGGGCCGCCGTGGACGCGACCCGCTCCAGCCCGGCATACGACTGCCGCACTTCGTCATACAGCGCCAGGGCAGGCATGGTGGGCCGCAAGCGGCCGCGCACGCGTTCGAACAGGTCAAAGCCGATAGCCTGTTCCATGCGCGCCAGTTCACGGCTGACCGTGGGCTGCGAGGTGAACAGCAGTTCGGCGGCCTTGGTGACGCTGCCGGTGATCATCAGCGCGCGGAAGACCTCGATATGCCGGTGGGTCAACATGCCAAATCCATATCAGCAATGAATAGATGTCGAAAATCCAGGCATTTTACTGGATGACATGATTGGGGCATGATCGCGGCCTGATTTCCATTTTTTCCACCCGCTTGCCCCATAAGGTTTCGTTCAGATGGCTTTCGATCCGCGCCAGCTCACCCAACTCGCCGCCGAGCACGGCACCCCGCTGTGGGTCTACGATGCCGCCGTGATCCGCGAGCGCATCGCGCAGCTGCGCCGTTTCGACGTGATCCGCTACGCGCAGAAAGCCTGCTCCAACCTGCACATCCTGCGCCTGATGCGCGCCGAGGGCGTGATGGTGGACGCGGTGTCGCAGGGCGAGATCGAGCGCAGCCTGGCAGCCGGCTTCGAGCCCGCGGGCGAGCCGGCCGGCGTGGTGTTCACCGCCGACCTGATCGACCACGCCACGATGGCCCTGGTGATCAAGCACGGCATCACCGTCAATGCCGGTTCGCTCGACATGCTCGAACGGGTCGGCCAGCAGGCGCCGGGCCACCGCGTATGGCTGCGCATCAACCCGGGCTTCGGTCACGGCCACAGCAACAAGACCAATACCGGCGGCCCGCAAAGCAAGCACGGCATCTGGATCGACGACGTCGCCGAGGCCATCGCCATCGTGCGCCGCCATGGCCTGAAGCTGGTCGGCATCCACATGCACATCGGTTCGGGCGTGGACTATGGCCACCTGTCCAGCGTGTGCGATGCGATGGTCGATGTGGTCGCCTCGCTGGACCATGACATCGAGGCGATCTCGGCGGGCGGCGGCCTGTCGATTCCGTACCGCGAGGGCGAGCCGCGCATCGACTGCGACCACTACTTCGAGCAATGGGACGCGGCCCGCAAGCGCATCGAACAGCGCCTGGGCCATGCCGTGCGGCTCGAAATCGAACCCGGCCGCTTCCTGGTGGCCGAGGCCGGCGCGCTGGTGGCCGAAGTGCATGCGATCAACCGCCGCCCCGAGCGCGACTTCGCGCTGGTCGACGCCGGCTTCAACGACCTGATGCGACCGGCCATGTACGGCAGCTATCACCGCATCTCGGTGCATGCGCCGGACGGCGCCACGCCGCCGACGGCCACGGCCCGCATCGCGGTGGCCGGTCCGTTGTGCGAATCGGGGGATGTGTTCACGCAGGATGCCGGCGGCGTGGTCTCCGACCAGCCGCTGCCGCGGCCGCGCATCGGCGACTTCCTGGTCTTGCATAACGCCGGCGCTTATGGCGCGTCGATGTCCTCGAACTACAACACCCGGCCGCTGGCGGCCGAGGTGCTGCTGGACGGCAACGCGGCCCGCCTGATCCGCCGCCGCCAGACGGTGGCCGACCTGCTGGCGCTGGAGCAATAAGGCGCGGCGCTCGGCCGCGGCGCGGGTCGTGGCCGAGCCATCACCACGGACTCAGGTGGGAAAGGCCTCGCGCAAAGCGAAGGTGGCCTGCTTGAACACGCCCAGGTCGGTGCCGACCGCGACGAAGTGCATGCCCATGTCCAGGTAGCGCCGCGCGTCCGTCGGCACCGGCGCCAGGATGCCCACCGCCTTGCCCTGCGCGCTGACGCGCTGGTAGAGGTGCCGGATCGCTTCCTGCACTTCCGGATGCCCGGGATTGCCCAGATGGCCCAGGGCCGCGGCCAGGTCCGACGGACCGATGAAAACCCCGTCCACGCCCTCGACCGCCGCGATCTCATCGACCGCCTCGATACCCGCGCGGCTCTCGATCTGCAGCAGCACGCAAATATTGTCGTTGATGGTCTTGAGGTAGTCCGGCACCGTGCCGTAGCGGTTGCTGCGCTGCATGCCGGCCACGCCGCGCATGCCCTGCGGCGGATAGCGCGTCGCGGCCACGGCGCGGCGCGCGTCGTCCTCGGATTCGATGAAAGGGATCAGCAGGTTGTAGAAACCGATATCGAGCAGGCGCTTGATCTCGACCGGATCATTCCAGGTCGGCCGGCCGATGGCGGCGCTGGCGCTGCCCTGCAGGGCCTGCAGTTGCTGCAGGAACATCGGCACGGTGTTGGGCGAATGCTCGCCATCCAGCAGCAGCCAGTCAAAGTCGGCCAGGCCCGCCAGTTCGGCGGTGATGTGGCTAGACATGCACATCCAGAAACCGATCAGGCGTTCGCGCGCCAGGATGCGTTGGCGAAAGCGGTTGGGCAAGGGTGAAGTCATTGCTGCGTGTTTCCCATCTGATGAAGCCCCGGCGCCGCCCGGCGCGCGGGGTGTGTTGCCACTCCGTGGTCAGTCCATGCGGGCGCCTGAGGCCTTGACCGCCCCGCCCCACTTGCTGATTTCGGATTGGACGAAGGCCGCGAACGCCTTGGGGTCGTTGCCGACCACCACGAAGCCTACGCTTTCCAGCTTCTGGCGGATATCCGGTGAGGCCAGGGCCTTGACGGTGGCCTGGTTCAGCCGCTGGATGATGGCCGGCGGCGTCTTGGCGGGCGCGGACAGGCCGAACCAGGATTCGGCGGCGAAGCCCGGATAGCCGGACTCCGCCACCGTGGGCGTGTCCGGATAGGCCGGATTGCGCTTGGCGCTGGCTACCGCCAGGGCCCGCAGCTTGCCGGACTTGACCTGCGGCAGCAGCGTATCCTGGTTCAGGAACATCACCGACACGCGCCCGCCGATCATGTCGGTAATGGCCGCCGCGCCGCCCTTGTAGGGCACGTGCACCAGATCGATCTTGGCGGCCTGCTCGAGCATCTCCATGGCCAGGTGACCGGACGAGCCGTTGCCCGAACTGGCATGGGTGTACTTGCCGGGATTGGCGCGCACCAGCTTGATGAAGTCGGCGAAGTTGGTGGCCGGGAAGTCCATGTTGGCCACCAACACGTTGGGGCCGGTGGCCAGCAGCGAGATGTGGGCGAAGTCGCTGTCGCGGTACGGCATGCTCTGGTAGAGCGAATAGCTGATGGCGTTAGACCCCACGCCCGAGAGCAACAGCGTATAGCCATCGGGCTCGGCCTTGGCCACCACGTCGGAACCGATGTTGCCATTGGCGCCGCCCTTGTTCTCCACCACCACGCTCTGGCCCAGCTCCTTGGACAGTTCGGCAGCCAAAAGGCGCCCGACCGCGTCGGTGCTGCCGCCGGCCGGGAACGGCACGACCAGCTTGACCGGCCGCGTCGGCCAGTCCTGGGCCAGCAGCAGCCCCGGGGCCACTGCGGCGGCCGCGCCCAGTGCGATCGCGGCCAGTCCCAGCCGGCGGCGCGCCGGCGATGTCTTGTGTTGCATGGTTGTCTCCTTGTCGTGTTTTTCTAATGCTTGCCGCCCGGTGACCGGGTCGGTGGATGACCGCGCGGCTTGCGCCGCCCGGCGGGGAAAACCTCATTGCCGCCTGGCGGCGCGCTCAATCCAGCAGATACGGCACCTCCGCGCGCTGGCAGATTTCGCGCAGGCGGGAAGCCAGGGCGGCAGGAATCGGGATGCCGTCGATGCGGCGCCGCGCCCGCTCGGCGGCCTCGGGCTCGCCGGCCACCAGCACCGGCTCGTCGGGCCGCGCTGGCGGCGTGTCGTGCAAAGTGTCGATCAGGTCGTCCATGTCCGACTCGAACGAACCGCTGGCGCGGAACGCATCGGGGTTCAGCGCCAGGAAGAAATGGCCGACATCGTCCGGCTCGCCCGGCCGCCGCGTGACGTTGCGCCGCGCCGCCAGCGCGCTGCCGCTGAGCGTGCCGCCCAGGATCTGCGCCATCATCGCCAAGCCATAACCCTTGTGGCTGCTCATCGCCACCGTGCCGCCCAGCGGCGTCAGGCCACCCTCGGGATGCTTGAAGATGTACTGCATGGCGGCATCGGCCGCGGTGACCGGTTCGCCCTGCCCGTCCACCGCCCAGCCCGGCGGCAGCGGCTTGCCAAGGAAGTCGTAGACCTTGACCTTGTTGGCCGCCACGGTGGTGGTGGCCATGTCGAGCACGAACGGCTCGTTGTGCGCGGCCGGCGCGCCGAAGGCAATCGGATTGGTGCCGAGCATGGGCATGGCCCCGCGCGTGGGCACCATGATGACGCCGTTGGCGCTGCTGGTCACCAGCCCGACCACGCCGCGCTCGACCGCGATGCGCGCATAAACGCCGGCCGCGCCGAAGTGATGCGAATTGCAGACCGACACCGCGCCCACGCCATGCTCCAGCGCCTTGTCGACGGCCAGGTTCATGGCCTGCGCCGCTACCGGATAGCCCAGTCCGCCCATGCCATCCAGCAACGCGCTGGCGCCGCCGTCGCGCACCAGGCGCGGCCGCGCGTCGAGCCTGAGCGTGCCGGCGCGCAGTTTTTCCTCGTACGACGGCAGCATCGAGATGCCGTGCGAATCGATGCCCAGCAGGTCCGTCTCGGCCATCAGGCCGGCGGTGACGGCCGCCAGGTCGGGCGCCATGCCCCAGGCCTGCAACACGATCAGAATCTGCTCACGCACCTGCCCCGCCGATGCCGCTGTCCCTGCCAAACCCTTGCCTTGCACGCGCTGTCTCCTGCTGTTGTCGGTGTGTCATCCGTGGGCGCTGCGCGGGCCGGTCAATCGCGTTCGCGGTCGACCAGCCGGTGGCGCGCCTGCCCCAGGTGGAATTGCATGGCGACCCGGGCGCGCTCGCCATCCTGCGCGCGGATCGCGTCGAGAATGGTGGCATGCTCGTCCAGGACGCGCTGGGCGCGCTGGCGCGACCCGGTGCGGGTCAGGTTGAGCGTCAGGCGCATGAAGCCGTGGATGGACTCGTGGATGCTTTCCAACACCCCGAGATAGAAGTCGTTGCCGGTGGCCTCGGTGATGCTGGCGTGGAACGCCAGGTCGGCCTCGGCCGACATCTGGCCGCGCGCCAGGCTGTCGGCGAACGCGGCGTGCGCGGCCTCGATCTTGTGCAGTTGCTCATCGGTGCGGCGCAGCGCCGCCAGCCGCGCGGCGTCGCCTTCCAGCGCCACGCGCAGTTCCTGCGCGCGCAGGTAGGCGCCGACGTTGCCGACGTCGCTGAAGGCGGTCAGGCGCGGCGCCGGCTGGTGGCTGACGAAGGTGCCCAGGCCCTGGTGCGCGGTGATGAGGCCATCGGCGCGCAGCCGCAGCAGCGCTTCGCGCACCACCGGCCGCGACACGCCGAAGCGTTCGCAAATCTCGTTCTCGGAAGGCAGCTTGTCGCCGACGTTGAGCTTGCCGGCGACGATCTGCTCGAAGATCTGACCGTACAACTGGTCGGCCAGCCGCACACGGTGGCCGCGCTCCAGCACCAGCGCGCCCATGGCGTCCGGCTCGGCGGACGCGGCTGGCGCGGACGGAGGCGATGCTTTGGGTCGGGCCACGAATTCTCCTGGGACGTATCGGCAGCGCTCATCGTACCGTCAATGCCGCGCGCGCGGCCATCAGGCCGCGACGGCTTCGCGATCCCAGGCCGCCAGGGCGCGCGCGACCGGCGCCACGCGCTCGCGCTCGGCGCTGGAGAGGCCTGTCAACAGCGGCAGCATCGGTCCCATGTCGGCCACGCCGGACAGGGTGACGGCGTCGTGCAGCACGCGAATCGGGCTGATCGCGTCACGGCAATCCTCCAGGCCCAGGTAATGCGCGCGCACCGCCTCGGCCTCGTCGTAGCGGCCTTCCTTGAGCCATTGCAGCAGTTGCATCGAGCCGCGCGGGGCCACGCAGACCGAGCCGGAGGTGAAGCTCTTCAGGCCGAAATCGCGGTAGTGGACGATGGCCGGGCGTTCGCCGATGCCGCTGACCACGCGATTGGCATCCACGCTTTGCAGCAACGCCGCCAGGTAGGCATCGCGCGCCGGCTCCTCGCGCACCACGGCGTACTTGAACGCGACGATGCGGCCTTCCTCGACCAGCCGCGCCGCGGTGGCCGGTGCCAGGTAATCGGCCGACTTGATGTAGACCACCGCGGGCTTGCCCAGCGCGTCGGTAAAGCGGCGCACGCCCTCGGCCAGGCCGGCGTCGGTGCAGGGAAACGACATCGGCAACAGCATGGCCGTTGGAAACGCGCGGCTGCGCAGCAGCGCTGCCTGGTCCATCATCTTGCCGAAATCCGGGCCGACCGAAGGCAGGACCCAGGTGTCCGGCCCGGCCAGCGATGCCAGCAAGTCGACGATGCGCGCGTACTCGCCCACGCCGACGTTGTAGAAGTTGGCATTGCCGCCGTACATCACGTTGCGCACCCCGCCCGCTTCCAGGTGCCGCAGCAGGGCCTGGTTGGCGGCTTCGTTCAGCGACAGGTCGGCATGGCGCGCCAGCGGGGGCACCGCGATGACGGAACGCTGCAGGTCCTGGACGGTGACCGGGGAGGTTTTCATGGCGGGGCTCCTGGCGGATTCCCGGGCGGAAATCCAGTTGTTAGATGAGTAGCTTGTAAAAAGTATACTTGGTTGACAAGTAGTCCCTCAATACCTATATTCGTTTCACAAGTCATCGGCATCACGACGGCAAGGCGCGACAGACGCCGGCAGCATTCAGTCCCGGGCCTCGGGCCCGGCGGGAACACCCCACAAACGATGCGCGGCCACGCGCACACGAGGAGACGACTTCCATGCTTGCAGCCCCTTTTCGCGGCCGTCTGGCCCTTGCCGCCTGTCTGGCCGCCGCGGCCCTGCTGCCGGCCGCGGCCCAGGCCGGCGCCGGCTACCCGGCGCGCGACGTCAAGATCATCGTGCCGTTCCCCGCCGGCGGCACCGCCGATATCGCCGCGCGCGTGGTGGCGGCCGAGCTGGGCAAGGCCTGGGGCAAGGCGGTCGTGGTGGACAACAAGGCGGGCGCAGGCGGCAACGTCGGCACCGCCGAAGCGGCGCGCGCCAAGCCCGACGGCTACACCCTGCTCATGGGCACCGTCAGCACCCACGCCATCAACCCATCCGTCTACGCCAAGCTGCCCTACGATCCGGTCAAGGACTTCACGCCGGTGACGCTGGTGATCCCGGTGCCGAACGTGCTGGAACTGAATCCCGCCTTCGCCGACAAACACGGCATCCGCAACGTGGCGGACCTGATCAAGTACCTGAAGGCCAACCCCGGCAGCGTCAATATGGCCTCGACCGGCAACGGCACCTCGACGCATCTGTCGGGCGAGCTGTTCCAGACCATGACCGGCACCCGCATGACGCACGTGCCCTACAAGGGCAGCAGCCCGGCGCTGACCGACGTGATGGCGGGCTCGGCCGACCTGATCTTCGACAACCTGCCGTCGTCGATGGGCTTCATCAAGGGCGGCAAGCTGCGGCCGCTGGCGGTCACCACCACCGCGCGCTCGCCGGCGCTGCCGGACGTGCCGACGATGGCCGAGGCCGGCGTGCAAGGCTACGAGGCTTCCAGCTGGTTCGGCCTGCTGGCGCCGGCCGGCACGTCGCAGGAGATCGTCGACAAGATCCAGCGTGATGTCGCTGCGGCGCTGCGGCAGGCGCCCGTGCGCGCGCAATTGCAGGCCCAGGGCGCGACGCCGTCAGGCAATACGCCGGCACAGTTCACCCAGTTCATGGCGCGGGAAACCGTCAAATGGGCCGCGGTCGTGAAGCAATCGGGCGCCAAGGTCGACTGACCGGCGCCGGCCAGGACCCGGCCGTCACGCGTGGACACCGGGTTCTTCATCATCACGCGAACCAGGAGACACCATGAACCCATCGCTACGCGCGCTCGCGCTGGCCGCCGTCGCGCTGCTTGCCGGACCGGCGGCACACGCCGCCGGCTATCCCGCCAAACCCGTTACCCTGATCGTGCCGTTCGTGCCGGGCGGCTCGTCCGACATCACCGCGCGCAGCGTCACGCCCGGGCTGACCGCGGCCCTGGGCCAGACCTTCGTGGTCGAGAACAAACCGGGCGCCAACAGCGCCATCGGCGCGCAGGCACTGGCCCGCGCCACCGCCGACGGCTACACCATGATGGTCGGCTCGATCGGCACCTTCGCCATCAACGAAGCGCTGTACAAGAACCTTTCGTACAACCCCAGCAAGGACTTCGAATACCTGACCCAGGCGGTGCGCAACCCCAACGTGCTGGTGGCCTCGCCTGGGTTCCCTGCCACCACCGTGGCCGAACTGGTCGACTATGCCAGGAAGAACCCCGGCAAGGTGTCGTACGCCTCATCCGGCACGGGCTCGTCCGACCACCTGTCGGCCGTGCTGTTCCGCCAGCGCACCCGGACCACGGGCGTGGACGTGCCCTATCGGGGTGGCGGCGCCGCCATCGCCGATCTGATCGGCGGCCAGGTCAATGTGTCGTTCCAGAACCTGGGCGCGGTGCAGACCCACATCAAGGCCGGCAAGCTCAAGGCCCTGGCCATCACCGGCGACAAGCGCGCGCCGGACCTGCCGGACGTGCCCACGCTGGCCGAGGCCGGCATCAAGGACATGGTGGTGTATTCATGGCAGGGCTTCGCGGTGCCCAAGGGCACGCCGCCGGAGGTGGCGCAGAAGCTGGCCAAGGCATTGCAGGCCGCCTTGCGCGAGCCGCGCACCGAGAAGACGCTGCAGGGGCTGGGCTTCGAGGTGGTGGCCAATACGCCGCAGCAATTCACCGCGTTCCAGCAGGCCGAGGTCAAACGCTGGAAGGATGTGATCCAGAAAGCCAACATCCAGCTGGAATGAGCCCACGCGGCGGCGCGGCCCGCGGTTGGCCGCGCCCCGCTCAGCCGGATTCAAGGCCGGATCAAGTAGCATGAAGGTTTCGCCACCCACCTGTACGACAACATGACCACCAAGCATCGCATCATCCAGGTCGGCTCGCTGGCCGGCTCGCCCTCCGCCAACCAGCGCCTCGCGGAGCGCTACGACGTCATCGAGCTGTGGAAGCAGCCGGACCGCAAGGCCGCCCTGGCCGAACTCGGCAAGGGCGTCACCGCCATCGTCACCTCGGCCAACTTCGGCGCCAACGCCGAACTGATCAACGCCCTGCCCGACCTGAAGGCCATCTGCAGCTGGGGCGTGGGCTACGAGACCATCGACGTGCAGGCGGCGCAGGCGCGCGGCGTGCAGGTCAGCAACACGCCGGATGTACTGACCGATTGCGTGGCGGACCTGGCCTGGGGCCTGATGATCGCCGGCGCCCGCCGCATGGGCCAGGGCGAACGCTTCGTGCGCGCCGGCCAGTGGGGCCAGGTGCATGGCAGCATTCCGCTGGGCCAGCGCGTCAGCGGCAAGAAGCTCGGCATCGTCGGCCTGGGCCGTATCGGCGAAGCCATCGCCCGCCGCGGCATCGGCTTCGACATGCAGGTGCGCTATCACAACCGCCGCCGGCGCGACGATGTCGACTACGGCTACGAGGCCGCGCTGACCGACCTGGCGGCCTGGGCCGATTTCCTGGTCGTGGCCACCGTGGGCGGGCCGGCCACGCGCCACCTGGTCAACCGCGAGGTGCTGGAAGCGCTCGGTCCGCGCGGCATCATCGTCAACATCGCGCGCGGCCCGGTCATCGACGAGGCCGCGCTGGTGGCCGCGCTCGAGGCCGGCAAGCTCGGCTGCGCCGCGCTCGACGTGTTCGAACACGAACCCAAGGTGCCCGAGGCCCTGATCAAGAGCGACCAGGCGGTGCTGCTGCCGCACATCGGCAGCGCCACGCTGGAAACACGCCAGGCCATGGAAGACCTGATGCTGGAGAACCTGGCGGCGTATTTCGACACCGGCCGCGTGATCACGCCGGTGGCGTGACACGGACGGCACCAACGAAAAAGCCTCTCGGCGCCCATACCGAGAGGCTTTCGACTTCCAGGCCCGAAGACCCGTCCGCCGTGCAAAGGAACTGCGGGATCTTGCGATCCGGTACCGCGTGAACTGCCTTACTTCGCGGGCGCCGTGGCGGTACCCGATTTGCCCATCTTGGCGGCGCCCGATTTCTCGGTGCCGTGCTTGGCGGACATCTTGTCGGACTTGTGATGCTTGTGCTGGGCCTGGGCCTTGCTCTCGCCCGACTTGGTCGTGGCATCGGCGCCCGCCGCGAACGCCGACGGCGCGGCAGCCAGACCGAGGCACAAGGCCGAAGTGGACAGGAACGCAGCGATACGGGAGTGAGTCGTCATTGCATGTACTCCTAATGGTGAAGACCGGGGGTCGCCCCCTGGCCTTGCCGACACGGGGCGGCAACATCGCCGCAAAACCCGTACTCCGTTGGAACCCCGTGACCGCTGAAGGTTCAGCGCCAGACGCGGAATTTTCGCGCCCTTTCCAGCGTTAACGCTTCGTCATGAAATCGTGACAATCGCCGCGCGGGCGGCAACGTTCAGCTTTCGAATATCAGCAGCGCCACGGTGGCGAACAGCATCGCCGCGAAGCACGCTCTCAGCTTGCGTTCAGGCAGGCGGTAAGCCAGGCGCACCCCCACCGGCACGAACAGCAGGCTGCCCGCGGCCAGCGGCAGCCCCACCAACCAGGCGGCCTGCCCGGCCCAGCTGTACGTCACCAGCGCCACCGCCGAGCCCGGAATCACCATGCACAGCGCCAGCGCCTGCGCGCTGGTCTGCGGCAGCCTGAATACCGAGGTGATGATGGGCACCGCCAGCACCGCGCCGCCCACGCCGAAAAAGCCGCCCAGCGTGCCGCACAGCACCCCGAGCAGGGTCGCGCGACGCGGCGTGAACACCGGCGCGGCGCGGTCTGCCGGCCTGGCCGCATGCCGCGCCCGCCCGGCACGCCAGGTCTGCCAGGCATAGAACAGCGCGATGAAAAACAGGAAGACGGCGAAGCTCAGGCGCAGCACGCCGGAATCGATGCCCAGCGCCAGGCGCGCGCCGACCCAGGTGAACACCACGGCGCCGGCCGCCCCGGCCAGCGCGACACGGCGGTCGATACGGGTCTGCTGGTTGTACTTGCGCACCGCCATCATGATGGTGGGCAGCACCATGATCAGGGCGGTCCCCTGCGCCAGCTGCTGCGACATGCCCATCAACAGCACCAGCGCCGGAATCGCGATCAGGCCGCCACCGATGCCCAGCACGCCCCCCATGAAGCCAATGAGGCACCCCGCGCCCAGGCACAGGCCAATCAGCAACAGACTCATGTGGCGCGTCCTTCAGCGCAGCTTGTCGAGGGCGGCATCGAGCCGGTCCACCGCCCAGATCTCCAGCCCTTCGATGGGCTGGCGCGGCGCGTTGGCCTTGGGAATCAGCGCGATCGAGAACCCCAGCTTGGCGGCTTCGCGCAGGCGCTCCTGGCCGCGCGGCGCGGGCCGGATCTCGCCCGCCAGGCCGACTTCGCCGAAGGCGATCAGGCCGCGCGGCAGGGGCCGGTCGCGCAACGAGGACATGATGGCCAGCAGCACCGGCAGGTCGGCCGCCGGTTCGGTGATGCGCACCCCGCCCACGGCGTTGACGAACACGTCCTGGTCGAAGGTCGAGACACCGGCGTGGCGGTGCAGCACCGCCAGCAGCATCGCCAGGCGGTTGCCCTCCAGGCCGACCGTCAGGCGGCGCGGGTTGGGCGCGTGCGAGCTGTCCACCAGCGCCTGGATCTCGACCAGCAGCGGGCGCGTGCCCTCCTGGGTGGCCATCACGCAGGAGCCGGCCACCTGCTGCTCATGCTGCGACAGGAACAGCGCCGAGGGGTTGGCCACGCCGCGCAGGCCGCGGTCGGTCATGGCGAACACGCCCAGCTCGTTGACCGCGCCAAAACGGTTCTTGAACGCGCGCACCAGGCGGAACGACGAGTGCGTGTCGCCTTCGAAATACAGCACCGTGTCGACGATGTGTTCGAGCACGCGCGGGCCGGCCAGCGCGCCGTCCTTGGTGACGTGGCCGATCATGACGATGGCGATGCCGGTCTGCTTGGCCAGCCGCGTCAGCTGCGCGGCGCATTCGCGCACCTGCGACACCGAGCCGGGCGCGGCGGTCAGCTCGCCGCTATAGAGGGTCTGGATCGAGTCGATCACGGCCACGCTGGGCTTCTGCTCGGACACCGCCGCCTGGATCGCCTCCAGGCGGATTTCCGCCAGCAGGTTGACGTTGCCGGTCTGCAGGCCCAGCCGGCGCGCGCGCAGCGCGACCTGCTCGGCCGACTCTTCGCCGGTGACATACAGGACGTTGGTGCTTTCCGACAAGGACGCCAGCGCCTGCAACAGCAGGGTCGACTTGCCGATTCCCGGATCGCCGCCGATCAGCACCACGGCGCCGGCCACCAGGCCACCGCCCAGCACGCGATCGAATTCATCCAGTCCGGTGGGCGTGCGAGGGGTTTCGCGCGCCTCGATCTCCGACAGGCTGCGCACCGGGCTGCTGGAGGCCAGCGGCGCGTAGCGGTGCGAGGCCGCCGCGGCCGGCGTGGCCGATTCAATGGTTTCTTCGAGGGTGTTCCAGGCATTGCAGTGCGGACACTTGCCTTGCCACTTCGGGGTGGTGCCGCCGCAGTCAGCGCACACGTATACGGTTCGGGTCTTGGCCATGGGCGCAAGTTTACCGGCACAAGCCAGGCCGCGGGGCCGCCGGACGTCTGCACGGCGCGTCGGCGCGGACACACGTTGCCCCGTCCTGGTGCGCTTTGCTTTCAATCCCCTTGCGTAAACAGGGACGTCTCGCAATCCCCCCCTGCAGACATAAGAAATTCGCTGGCGGATTTCTGCAATACGCGCATAATCATCGCGTGATGCGTCATGCCGGGCCTACGGTCCCGGGTGTCCTGTCTGGCGCGGCGCGCCAGGGCGGGCGGCCGGGAATCGCGGCACATTGCAAGACGCTTGGGCCACCTGTGGCCACCTGAACCGGAACACGATCCGATCCTGCACGAGACCGCCGGACCACCGGCGCGGCACAGGCCCGGGTCAAACGCGGATACGCCTTGCCACCAGGCGTATGCGTGAGGAGTACGCGCATGAGCATTGCCTATCGCCCCCCCTTCGACGAAGACGACGAACTGGATTTGCGCGCCTTGTATCGCAAGCCCAGGGCCGGCGGCAGCCCCGAACTGGACGCGGCCGTGCGCCGCACCTGGCACCCCGGCCACAGTTGGCACCCGGGCTGGGCCGCCGCCGCCTGCGCGGCGTTGGTGGCCGGGCTGTTCGCCTGGACCAACATGCGCGAAAACGCCGAGATGGCCGACATCACGCCGCAACTGACGGTGTCCCAGGAAGCGCCCGTCATCCACATCGAACGCGGCCCGGCGCCGCGCCCCGCGCCGACCGAAGCGCCCGCGCCGCGGTCGACGCCAGCGACAGTGCAAAGGGCCGCCGACGTCACCGGCGCCATTCCGGCCGGCCTTCCCGCCGCGCAGCAGGCCTCCGACGCGGCGGCGCAAGGCGCCCCGGCCGAACAAGCCAGCACCGAACCCGTCGCCTTCGGCGAGCAGGACATCGAGGCCCGCATCGCGCACATCCGCGCCTTGATGCAGGACGACCAGCAGGAAGACGCCGTGGCCGCGCTGCGCGAACTGCAGCAGGGCGCGCCCGACCTGGCGCTGCCCGACGACCTGCAGGAACTGGCGCAGCAGAACCCGGCTTCCTGACCCCTTTTTCTCTTCCGTTCCGTTCGCCGCCAGGCCCGCGCCCGTCGCGGGCCTGGACCTTCGTATCCCTGGGCATTCAACAGAAATAGAACGGCTTCTTGCTAACATAGCCGCCATGAGTCCGAGCTTCCACCACCGCAATCTTCCCCATCTGCTGCTTTACGCGCGCGAAACCCTGATGGCGCATTTCCGGCCGATCCTGCACGCCGCCGGCGTCACCGAGCAGCAATGGCGCGTATTGCGCACATTGAGCGAAGTGGGCGCTATGGAGCCCAACCAGATCGCCCGCAGCTGCCAGATCCTCAGCCCCAGCCTGACGCGCATGCTGGCCGGCATGGAAGAACAGGGCCTGATCAAGCGGGCGCGGTCGAACGCCGACCAGCGCCGCCAGGAGATTTCCCTGACGCCCAAGAGCAATAAGCTGATCGACCGCATGCGCCCCCAGGTGGACGCCAAGTACCAGGAAATCCAAGACCGCATCGGCAAGGAATTGCTCGATCGCCTGTACACCGATGTCGACACCATGGTCGACCTGATCAAGCGCGAAGCCGCGACCGAATGAATCAGTCCGGCACGGGCAGGATCGCGTTGATCTGCCCCGTGCCCGAACTGGTGAAGTAGTCCGTGACGATCTCGGCCGGCCGGTCGTAGGCGTCCCAACCCAGCAGCCCCAACAGCATCGCGGTGTCGTGCATGCCGCCCTCGCCCACGCACAGGTCGGCGTATTCCGGCAGCATGGCGCAGAAGGTCTTCCAGTCGCCCTGGCGCCACAGGTCCACCACCCGCAGGTCGACCTGGCGGTAGAACTCGCGGCTGATCCGGTGCATGGCGGCCTCCGGACTGCCGTTGTCGTTGAAGCGGTGCGACAGCGAACCACTGGCCAGCACCGCGACGCGGCGGTCGCTCTGCTCGATGGCCTGGCGCAGCGCCGCGCCGAAGCGGCGGCTGTCATCCAGCGCGTGCCAGGCGCACCAGGCCGCCACCGACACCACCTTGAAGCGGTCGTCGCCATTCATGTAGCGCATCGGCACCAGGGTGCCGTACTCCAGTTCCAGGCTGGCGATTTCGTGCGCGCGCGTGGCCACGCCAGCGGCGCTGGCGCATTCGGCGATGCGCCGGCCCAGCGCCGGATCGCCGCGATAGGCATAGTCCATATCCTTGATGAAGTGCGGCAGCTCGTTGCTGGTGTAGCGGCCGGCGAAGCGTTCATGGCAGTTGACGTGATAGCCGGCGTTCACCAGCCAGTGCACGTCCAGCACCACCAGCGTGTCCACGTCCAGGTCGCGGCAGCGCTGGCCGATGACGCGATGGCCCTGGATCGCGGCCTCGCGGCAGCCATGATGGCGGCCCGGCATTTCGGATAGGTACATGGACGGCACATGCGTTACCTTGGCCGCCAGCGCGAGCTTGCCCATGATGCGTATCTCCTTGTTGTCGTGCCGGACCGCGTTCAGGCGCCCCACTTCGGAATGGGGTGGCTGCCCATCGAGACGCAGACGTTCTTGATCTCGGCGAACACCTCGTAGCTGTACTCGCCGCCCTCGCGGCCGGTACCGGATTCCTTGGTGCCGCCGAACGGCTGGCGCAGGTCGCGCACGTTCTGGCTATTGATGAATACCATACCGGCCTCGATGCCGCGCGCCAGCCGGTGGGCGCGGCCGATATCGCGGGTCCAAATGTAGGAAGCCAGGCCGTACTTGACGTCGTTGGCCAGCGCCAGCCCGTGGGCCTCGTCCTTGAACGGAATCAGGCAGGCGACCGGGCCGAAGATCTCTTCCTGGGCGCAGCGCATGCGGTTATCGACGTCGGCCAGCACCGTGGGCCGCACGAAGTTGCCGCCGGCCAGGTGCGCCGGCAGGCCTTGCGGCGCGTCGGCGCCGCCCGCCAGGATGCGCGCGCCCTCTTCCCCGGCCAGGCGGATGTAGCCGGTGACCTTCTCCCAGTGCTGGCGCGTGATCATCGCGCCCACATGGGTCGCCGCGTCGGCCGGGTCGCCCACCGCCAGGCGATTGGCGCGCTCGGCGAAGCGGCGCACGAAATCATCGTAGATCGATTCCTGCACGAAGATGCGCGAACCCGCGGTGCAGCGCTCGCCGTTGAGCGAGAAGATGGTGAACAACGCCGCGTCCAGCGCACGCTCGACGTCGGCGTCGTCGAACACCAGCACCGGCGACTTGCCGCCCAGTTCCATCGAGAACTTCTTGATGCCGCCCGCGTTCGCCATGATCTTCTTGCCGGTGACGGTGCCGCCCGTGAACGAGATCGCGCGCACGCCGGGATGGCGCACCAGCGCGTCGCCGGCGGTGCCGCCGTAGCCTTGCACCACGTTGAGCACGCCGGGCGGAATACCCGCCTCCAGCGCCAGCAGGCCGAGCTGGTCGGCCGTCAGCGGCGACAGTTCCGACATCTTCAGCACGGCGGTGTTGCCCAGCGCCAGGCAGGGCGCGGTCTTCCAGGTCGCGGTCATGAAGGGCACGTTCCACGGCGACACCAGGGCGCACACGCCGACCGGCTGGTACAGCGTGTAGTTCAGCATCTGGTCGTCCACCGGGTAGGTGTGGCCATTCATGCGGGTGCAGACTTCGGCGAAGAAGGTGAAGTTCTCGGCGGCGCGCGGGATCAGCTGCTTGCGCGTCTGCGAGATCGGCAGGCCGGTGTCGCGGGTTTCCAGTTCGGCCAGCTGCGGCACGTTGCGGTCGATCAGTTCGCCCAGGCGGCGCATCAGCCGCGCGCGTTCCTTGGCGGGCGTGCCGGCCCAGCCGGGGAAGGCCGCGGCCGCGGCGGCCACGGCGGCGTCGATCTCGGCCTGGCCGCCGGCGGCCACTTCGTCGATGGCCTCGCCGGTGGCCGGGTTGAAGGTGGTGAAGCGGTCGGCGCTGTCGACCTGTTTGCCGTTGATCCAGTGCTTGATGCTCACGTGCGTCTCCTCGCCGTTGGCGGACGGCCGACGCCGATGCGGCGGGCGGCCTGACAATTTAGTTAACCTGTTAACTTTATGCGTCGACGGCAACGCTGTCAACGGCGGACAACCCCTGTCACGCGGTCACGCGGGACACGCCAGCGATTGCCGCGGGCTGGCTTTTTCACTATGATACTTAACATGCTAACAATATGCGGAGAAGCGCGGGTCGCGCGTCTGTCATGCCACATATCTGGATTGAGTACTCCGCCAACCTGGACCTGGACACCCGCGCCCTGATGCGCGCGGTGCAGGACGCCGCTGTCGGCGATGGCAGCCTGTATCCGCTGGCCGGCGCGCGCACCCGCGCCGTGCGGGTGGACGACTACCTGATCGCCGACGGCCATCCCGACAACGCCTTCGTGCACGTGCTGCTGCGCATCGGCCACGGCCGCAGCGCCGCGCAGCAGGCGGCATTGGGAGAGCGCACCTTCCAGGCCCTGCGCGACGCGCTGGCGCAGGAAATGGCGCGCCGGCCGCTGGGCCTGTCGCTGCAGGTCGAGCAAGCCGACCCGGTGCTCAACTACAAGCACAGCAACTACCGCGACTACCTGGCGGCGCGCGCCGCCGCGTTGCCGCGCACGGTGGCGGGCGCCGCGCTCAATACACGCCAGGCGCTGGCCGCGCTGGGCGAAGCCGTCAACGCACCGCCCTACCAGGCCGCGCCGCGCGCGCCCGTGCTCTACATCAAGCCGGCCAATACCTATGCCGCCGACGGCGATGCCATCACGCTACCGGCCGACGTGCCCGAGGTGCGCATCGGCGCCACCCTGGGCATCGTGTTCGGCCGGCGCGCCAGCCGCGTCAGCGAAGCCGAGGCGCTGAGCCATGTGGCCGGCTATCGCGTGGTGGCCGACCTGTCGGCGCCGCACGACAGCTATTTCCGTCCCGCGCTCAAGCAGCAGTGCCGCGACGGCTTCTGCCCGATCGGCCGCGAACTGGCGCCCGTCGCGGCGGTGCCCGAGCCGGACGCGCTCGCCATCGAGACCTGGATCGACGGCGCACTGGCGCAGCGCGCCAGCACCGCCGACCTGGTACGGCCGGTGGCCCGGCTGATCGCCGACGTCACCGCGTTCATGCGCTTCGAGCCGGGCGACATCCTGCTGGCCGGGGCGCGCGCCGACGCGCCGCTGGCACGCGCCGGCCAACGCTACGAGATCCGCATCGCCGGGGTCGGCACGCTCGGCAACATGCTTATCGCCAGCGCCTGAAGCGCCCCACGGAACCCGCCATGAGACACGCACGCATCGCCTACCAAGGCGCCCTCCACGCCGCCACCGATGCCGGCAATGGCATGATCCGCCTGGCCGACGGCCGCCTGCTGGCCGAAGACGCGGTGACCTGGCTGCCGCCGATCGAACCGCGCACCACCTTCACCCTGGCCATCAACTACGCCGACCACGCCAGGGAACTGGCGTTCAAGGCGCCGGCCGAACCGCTGGGCTTCCTGAAGGCGGCCAACACCTTCGTCGGCCATCGCGCGCAGACGCTGCGGCCGGCGGACGTGGGCTTCATGCACTATGAATGCGAGCTGGCAGTGGTGATCGGCAAGACCGCCCGCAACATCGCGCGCGAGCAGGCCTACGACTACGTGGCCGGCTATACCGTGGCCAACGACTACGCGCTGCGCGACTATCTGGAGAACTGGTATCGCCCCAACCTGCGCGTCAAGAGCCGCGACACCTGCACCCCGCTGGGGCCGTGGCTGGTGGACCGCGACGACGTGCCCGATCCGATGAACCTGGACCTGCGCACCACCGTCAACGGCGTCCAGACCCAGCGCGGCAACACCCGCGACATGGTGTTCGACATCCCCGCCCTGATCGCGTACTTCAGCGGCTTCATGACGCTGTCGCCCGGCGACCTGATCCTGACCGGCACCCCCGACGGCATCGTCAACGTGCAGCCGGGCGACGAAGTCGTGACCGAGATCGACGGCATCGGCCGGCTGGTCAACACGCTGGCGCCCTGCCCCACCTGATTTCCCTTGCCTGGATACCCTTCGCATGCTTGACACCACCACCGTGCGCGCGCTGGCCGCGCGCCTGCACGACGCTGAACGCAGCCGCCGGCAGATCCGCCAGATATCGCTGGAGCATCCCGACATCACCCTCGCCGATGCCTACGCCATCCAGCGCGCCTGGATGGACATCAAGCTGGGCGAGGGCCGCGTCAAGCGCGGCCACAAGATCGGCCTGACTTCGCGCGCCATGCAGTTGTCGTCGCAGATCGACGAACCCGATTTCGGCATGCTGCTGGACGACATGTTCTTCGAGGACGGCGGCGACATTCCCGCCGGCCGCTTCATCCTGCCGCGGCTGGAAGTGGAACTGGCCTTCGTGCTGGGCAAGCGCCTGCAAGGCCCGGACGTGACCCTGTTCCAGGTGTACGACGCGGTCGACTACGTGATCCCGGCGCTGGAGATCATCGACGCCCGCTCGCACGGCATCGACCCCGACAGCAAGCGCCCGCGCAAGGTGTTCGACACCATCGCCGACAACGCCGCCAATGCCGGCGTGGTGATGGGCGGGCGGCCGGTGAAGATCGGCGAGCTGGACCTGCGCTGGATCGGCGCGATCCTGTCGCGCAATGCGGTGGTCGAGGAGACCGGCGTGGCCGCCGGTGTCTTGAACCATCCCGCCAATGGCGTAGTATGGCTGGCGAACAAGCTGGCCGCGCATGAGGTGGCGCTGGAGGCGGGCGAGATCATCCTGTCGGGCTCCTTCACCCGTCCGGTGGCCGCGCGCCCCGGCGACACCTTCAACGTCGACTACGGCGTGCTCGGCTCCGTCAACTGCCACTTCATCTGACCTCAACGCGGCCCATGGATATCCTGACCAATCAGTTCAAACGCGCGCTGCGCGCCGGCACGCCCCAGATCGGCCTGTGGGCCGGCCTGGCCAGCGCCTATACCTCCGAGATCATCGCCGGCGCCGGCTTCGACTGGCTGCTGATCGACGGCGAGCACGCCCCCAACACGCTGCAAACCACGCTGGCGCAGCTGCAATCGGTGGCCGCCTATCCGGTGGCGCCGGTAGTGCGCCCGGCCTGGAACGATCCGGTACAGATCAAGCAGATCCTCGACACCGGCGCGCAGACGCTGCTGGTGCCGATGGTGCAGTCGGCCGAAGAGGCCGCGGCGGCGGTGGCCGCGGTGCGTTATCCGCCCGCCGGCATCCGTGGCGTGGGCAGCGCGCTGGCGCGCTCATCGCGCTGGAACCGCATCCCCAACTACCTGGAGCGCGCCAACGACGAGATGTGCGTGCTGGTGCAGATCGAAACCCCGCGCGGCGTGGATGCGCTGGAAGAAATCCTGGCCGTGGAGGGCGTCGACGGCGCCTTCATCGGCCCGGCCGACCTGTCGGCCAGCATGGGCTACCTGGGCCAGCCCGAGCACCCCGAGGTCGCCCGCACGATCGACGCGGCCATCGGCCGCATCGTCAAGTCGGGCAAGGCCGCCGGCATCCTGCATGGCGGCGTGGCCCAGGCCCGGCATTACCTGTCGCTGGGCGCGACGTTCGTGGCGGTGGGGGTGGACGCGGTGCTGCTGGCGCGCGCGGCCGAAAAGCTGGCGGGCGAATTCAAGGACATCAAGCCGGCTGGCCAGACCGGCGGACCGTACTGAAACCGGCCGGCGGAAACGACAACGGCGCCCGTGGGCGCCGTTCGGCTTCATCCGGGCAGCCGACGGCCGCGTCAGCCGGGGCCAGCCCACGGGGGCAGGATCAGGAACGCCCGCCCAGGCTGCCGCCGCCATCCACGCCCAGCACCTGGCCGGTGATGAAGCCGGCGTCATCGGACAGCAGGAAGGCAATGGCCGCCGCCACTTCGGCCGGCGTGCCCAGGCGCTTCATGGGCACCGAGGCCAGGGCGCGCTTTTCGCCCTCGCTGCCTGCCGGGCGGGTGGCGCGGAACAATTCGGTTTCGATGGGTCCGGGCGCCACCGCGTTGGCGGTCACGCCATATTCGGCCAGTTCCAGCGCCCAGGTGCGGGTGCAGCCCACCAGCGCGCTCTTGGCGGCCGAATAGGCGGTGCGTTCCAGCCCGCCGTGGATGGCGCGGCTGCAGACGTTGACGATGCGGCCGGCGCGGCGCACCTTCATCGATTCGATGAAGGCCTGCGTCACCTGCACGGCGACGCGCACGTTCAGGTCCAACACGTTGTACAGGGTGGCCAGGTCGATCTCGCCCAGCGGTTGCGGCGAGGCGATGCCGACGTTGTTGACGACCGCATCGACCGGGAATTTCTCGCGGATCTCGCGCAGCACTTCCTCGGTGCGGCCGGCGTCGGCCAGGTCACAGGCGTACAGGTAGCCGGGGAAATCGACATCGCTGGTATTGCGCGCGATACCGACCACATGACATCCCATGTCGGACAGCCGCTGAGTCAGGGCCCAGCCGATGCCTTTGGTGGCACCCGTGATGAGCACGCATTTGTCCTTCATGGATCGAGACCTCGTCGTTCGTTACTGGGCAAAAGCGGGCGCCTGCGCGCCCGCTCGTTCAAGTAGACACCATCCGGCGCCACCTGTCTTGTAAATTGCGTAGCAATTCTTGCATGCCGGACACCCGCCGCCCCGGGGAGACCGCGGCACGTCCCGGCAGAAAATCGGACGCCGCCAGGCCCACGGCCTGCCGCGGCCGGGAACGTGCCCGGCCAGGCCCGGCGGGATCAGGCGTCCCGCGTGACGGGCACGCGCGGCGCCAGGGCGCAGAGCAGCTCGTAGCCGATGGTGCCCGCCGCCAGCGCCACCTCGTCCACGGAAGGCCCCTCTTCGCCCCACAGCGAAACCGGTGCGCCGACGCCGGCCGCGGGAACCGGGTCCAGGTCGACGATCAGCATGTCCATGGAGACGCGTCCCACCAACCGGGTACGGATGCCGGCCACCACCGCAGGCGTGCCGGTGGCGGCATGGCGCGGATAGCCGTCGGCATAGCCGCAGGCGACGATGCCCACGCGCATGGCGCGGTCGGCCCGGAACAAGGCGCCGTAGCCGACCGAGTCGCCCGCCTTGAGTTCCTGCACCGCGATGATCTCGGAACGCAGCGACATGGCCGGTTTGAGGCCGAACGTGCTGGCCTCGGCGTCAGCGAAAGGCGAGGCGCCGTACAGGCAGATGCCCGGACGCACCCAGTGAGCCTGGGTCTCGGAGCCGACCGCCACGCCGGCAAAACGCAGGGTCGCCGCCGAGTTGCAAACGCTGATGGGGCCACTGCCGAGCCGATGCGTCACCGAATTGAACACGGCCATCTGCTCGGTGATGCCCTGGGGGCCATCGGCGCAGGCGAAATGGGTCATCCTGCCGACCGAGCCGACCACGCCCTGCTGTTGCAGCAACAGCGCGCGCTCGTAGGCGGCGGGATAGGCGGCCGGTGAAAAACCGAGCCGGTTCATGCCGCTATTGAGCTTGAGCATGATGTCGACCCGGCGCGACAGGCGGGCCCGGGCCAGCATGTCGAGCTGTTCGCGCTGGTGCACCGTGACGCTCAGGTGGTAGCGGTCGACGATTTCCAGATCGGACGGATTGAAGAAACCTTCGAGCAACAGGATCGGCCCGCCCCAACCGGCCTCGCGGCAACGCACGGCCTCGTCCAGGTCGAGCATGGCCAGGCCCTGGGCCTTGGAAAAGCCGGCCACGGCCTGTTCGATGCCGTGGCCATAGGCGTTGGCCTTGATCACTGCCCAGATCGACGGCGCCACGCCGGACGCGGCGGCGGCGGTCTGGTCGAGATGGCGGCGCACGGCGGCCAGGTTGTGGGCCAGGGCGGAAACGGAAACAGTGGCTGAAATCGGGCGGGGCATGATATGGGATCCTGTGGCGCTCAAGTCTAACTGATCGGCTTGCCTGCGGCGCGCGGCCGGGGATACGCGTGTACTCTAAAATGGGCCGGCTCCCCCCTGCGGCCCGACCGCAGGCAGAACGCAGGACCCGACCATGCCCATCGATCACTACGAGAATTTTCCTGTCGCCTCGCTGCTGCTGCCGCGCCGGCTGCGTGGCGCGGTGACCGATCTCTACCGGTTCGCCCGCGCCGCGGACGACATCGCCGACGAAGGCGCCGCCAGCGACCCGGAGCGGCTGGCCCAGTTGGCGGCGTTTCGCGCCGAACTGCACCGCATCGGCGCCGAACCGGGCGCCGTGCCCGCGCCCGGCGCGCCCGAACTGGCCGGCATTTTCGTGCCGCTGGCGGCCACCATCGCCCGCCATCAGCTGCCGATCACACCTTTCTACGACCTGCTGTCGGCCTTCGAACAGGACATCAGCGTCAAGCGCTACGACGACTACGCCACGCTGGCCGATTACTGCGCCCGCTCGGCCAACCCGGTCGGGCGGCTGATGCTGTGCCTGTTCCAGGCGGCCGATCCGCGCAACATGGAACAGTCGGATGCCATCTGCACCGGGCTGCAATTGGTGAATTTCTGGCAGGATGTGCGGGTAGACTGGCACAAGCACCGCGTCTACCTGCCGCAGGAGGACCTGCGCCGCTTCGGCGTCTCGGAAGAAGACCTGGCGGCCGCGCGCCTGACCCCGGGCTGGCGCGCCCTGATGGCGTTCCAGGTGGAACGCACCCGCGCGCTGCTACACTTCGGCGCTCCACTGGCGCGCCGCCTGCCGGGCCGCATCGGCCTGGAGCTGCGCCTGGTGGTGCAAGGCGGGCTGCGCGTGCTGGAGCGGATCGAGGCGAGCGGCTACGATGTATTCATGAACCGACCCGAATTGGGCGCCAAGGACTGGGCCATCATGCTCTGGCGCTCCATCAAGTAAGCAAACGGCCCTGCCAACTATGACGCCTGACGAGTACTGCCAGGAGAAAGCCGCCAAAAGCGGTTCCAGCTTCTACTATTCCTTCCTGTTCCTGCCGCCCGAGCGGCGCCGCGCCATCACGGCGCTGTACGCCTATTGCCGCGAGGTCGACGACGTGGTCGACGAATGCTCCGACCCGTCGCTGGCGCGCATCAAGCTGGCCTGGTGGCGCACCCAGGTCGACCAGATGTTCGACGGCAAGCCCGACCATCCCGTGACGCGCGCGCTGCAGCCGCACCTGCAGAGCTGTGCGATCACCCGCGAGCGCCTGCTGGCGGTGGTCGACGGCATGGAAATGGACTTGGACCAGACCCGCTACCTGGACTGGCCCGGCCTGCGCAAGTACTGCTGGCACGCCGCCGGCGTGGTCGGCGAACTCTCGGCCGGCATCTTCGGCTACAACGATCCGGCCACCCTGGTGTACGCCGAGAAGCTCGGCCTGGCGTTCCAGATGACCAACATCATCCGCGACGTGGGCGACGACGCCCGCCGCGGCCGCATCTACATTCCGGTCAACGACATGCAGCAGTTCGAGGTCAAGGCCTCGGACATCCTGAATGGCGAGTATTCCGAGCGCTTCTCGGCCCTGATGAAGTTCCAGGCCGACCGCGCCCGCGAGCTGTACCGCGAGGCGATGCGCAGCCTGCCCGAGGCCGACCGGCGCGCGCAGCGTCCCGGCCTGATGATGGCGGCGATCTATCACGCGCTGCTCGACGAGATCGAGCGCGACAACTGGCAGGTGCTGCACCAGCGCATCTCGCTGACGCCGCTGCGCAAACTGTGGCTGGCATGGAAGACCTGGGTGGGCGGCGGGCGCGGGCTGGTCCGCCGGTTGGCACGGTGAAGGCGGCGGTCATCGGCGCTGGCTGGGCGGGTCTGGCGGCCAGCGTGGCCCTGCGCGAAGCCGGCGCCAAGGTCACCGTGTTCGAAGCCGGCCACACACCCGGCGGCCGCGCCCGCCGGGTGTTCCACGACGGCTTCGAGTCGCCGCTGGATAACGGCCAGCACCTGCTGAGCGGCGCCTACAGGCACACGCTGGCGCTGATGCGCCGGGTCGGCCGCAATCCTGATGCGCTGCTGATGCGCCGCCCGCTGCGGCTGGCCAGCCTGGACGGCCGCTTCCGGCTGGCGGCGCCGCGCCTGCCCGCGCCCCTGCACATGGCGGTGGCGATCCTGGGCGCGCGCGGCTTGTCATGGGCCGACCGCTTCGCCACGCTGCGCCTGATGCGCGGCCTGCGCGCCATGTCCTGGACGCCGCCGCGCGACTGGACCGTGCAGCAGCTGCTGCACTATCACGCGCAATCCGACGCCCTGATCCGCCAGCTCTGGGAACCGCTGTGCCTGGCCGCCCTGAACACGCCCGTGGCGCGCGCCAGCGCGGGGCTGTTTGCCCGTGTGTTGCGCGACAGCCTGGCCGGCCGCCGCGAAGACAGCGACCTGCTGCTGCCCTGCACCGACCTGTCGGCGCTATGGCCCGATGCCGCCGCGCGCCAGGTCACCATGCGCTATGGCAGCACGGTGCGCCAGTTGCAGCCGGCAGCGGACGGCATCGACATCAACCAGGAACGCTTCGACGCCGCCGTGCTGGCCGTGCCGCCGACCTTCGCCGCGCGGCTGCTGGAAGCGCCGCTGCGGGCCGCCGGCGCCACCGGCCTGCTGGACGCGCTGCGCGCCTTCGATTACCTGCCGATCGCCACGCTCAATCTGCGGCTGGCAGGCCCCTGGCGCCTGCCCGAACCGATGATGATGCTGCGCGAGGAACCGGCCCGTGGCCACGTCGGCCAATGGCTGTTCGACCGCGCGCAACTGGCCGGCGACGCCCTGGCCGGCGAACTGGCCGTCGTGGCCAGCGCGGCCACCACGCTGGCCGAGCGCAACCGGCGGCAGGCCATCGAGGCACTGATCGACCAGGTGGCCGAGCAGGCCGCCAGCCACCCGCAGCGGCTGCCGCCGATGCCGGACGTCGTCGCGGCGGAGTTGTTCATCGAGAAACGCGCCACCTTCGCGGCGGTGCCAGGCCTGACGCGGCCGCTCAACACCACGCCCTGGCCGACGCTGGCGTTGGCCGGCGACTGGACCGACACCGGTTATCCCGGGGTGCTGGAAGGCGCCGTGCGCAGCGGCCTGGAGGCGGCGCGGGTGCTGAACCCGCGCGCCGGCGACTGACAGCCCGCGCGCGGCGTTCCCGCCGGCCGCGATCGCCGCCGCGATTCAGCGCAGCAGGTTGGCGGTGGCCAGGCCCAGACCGGTCAGCAGCAGCGAACCGGTCAGGCTCAAGCCGGCGTAGCCCAGCGCGCCGGCGTAGGCGCCACGCTCGAGCATGGCAACGGTTTCGGCCGAGAAGGTCGAAAACGTGGTCAAGCCGCCCATGAAGCCGGTGATGACCCCGAGCCGCACCCAGGCCGGCCATTCCGGATGGCCTGCCACCAGCGCCAGCGCCAGCCCCACCAAATACCCGCCCGCCAGATTGACCGTCAGCGTGCCCCACGGCCATGACTCGGTATTGAACCAGAGGCTGACGAGCCAGCGGGCCCACGCGCCAACCATGGCGCCCAGGCCCACGGCCAGGAAATGCAGGGGAATCAGGGTCTGGTAGACGGACATGGGTTCAGGGCGCGCGGTGCTGCTTGAGGCGGAAGGAAAAAACCAGCAGCAGTATGCCAAAGAACACGGCGTAGATGCCGATCACCCAGACCAGCGCCAGCGCGCCCGCGCCCGGCTGCATGACCAGCATGGCGCCGAACAGCACCGACACCAGCCCCGACAGCCCCAGGAACCATTCGTTGCGGATTTCCTTGCGGAAGCGGATCGCGGCGACGATCTGGAACACGCCGGCCACCAGCGCCCAGATGGCGATGATGTAGAGCAGGATCAGCGCCGTCAGGCCCGGCCACAGGAAGGTGACGATCCCGGCCGCCACGCCCAGCAGCCCGACGACGATCAGGGCCCACAAGGGCTTGCCCTGGTCGCGGATGCGAATGCCGGCGATCAGCGCCAGCACGCCGTCGGCCAGCGCGAACGCGCCCCACACCAGCACCAGCGCCGACAGGGTGATGGCCGGCATGAACATGGCCATCAGGCCGAACAGGATGGCGACGACGCCGCGCAACGCCACCCAACCCCAGTGACGACCGATCTGATCCACAACTTGCGAGTCAAGCATGACGACCTCCGGTAACACGTAACGGGTGGCCTATCTTATTTGATATTTCCCGTTCGCGGGCCACCGCCGCGAGGTCTCGTCAGACAGCGGCGGCGCCGGCCCGCGGCAGGGCCGGCGGCCACCCTCATTACTGCAGCTTGATCTGCGCCTGCTCGATGACCGACTTCCAGCGTTCGCGCTCGGCGCGGATCTGCGCGCCGAACTCGGCCGGCGAGTTGCCCAGCGGGAACGCGCCCGTCTCTTCCATCTTGGCCGCGGTGGCCGGATCGCGCACCGCCTTGGCAAAGGCCTGCGCCAGCTTGTCGCGCACATCCGCCGGCATGCCGGCCGGGCCCACCACGCCATACCAGGCAGTGACGTCGTAATCCTTGTAGCCCTGCTCGGCGAAGGTCGGCACGTCCGGCAGGCGCGGATTGCGCGTCTTGCCCGTGATGGCCAGCGCGCGCAGGTGGTTGCTCTTGATGTAGGGCAACGATGATGGGAAGTTGTCGAAAATCACCGGCACCACGCCGCCGACCGTATCGGTCAGGGCCGGGGCCGAGCCGCGGTACGAGATGCTGTTCATCTTGCCGCCAATGATCTGCAGGAACCAGATCATGCCCAGGTCGTTGACGCCGCCCGCGCCGGCATTGGCATAGCCATCCTTGCCCGGATTGGCGCGCACGTAGGTCACGAACTGCGCCAGGTCCCTGGCCGGGTATTGCGGGTTGACGCTGAGGATGTTGGGGCTGGTCACCAGGTTGCTGATGGGCGTGAAATCCTTGACCGGATCGTAGGCCAGCTTGGGAAACAGGTGCGGCGCCGTGCCGTGGGTGCTGACGGTGGCCAGGCCCACGGTATAGCCGCCCGGCTTGGCGCGCGCGGTCGCGGTCATGCCGATGGTGCCAGAGGCGCCGGTGCGGTTCTCCACCACGATCTGCTGCCCCAGGATCTCGCCGGCCTTGGCCGCGGCCAGGCGGCCGACGATGTCCGTGGGGCCGCCGGCCGGGAACGGCACGATCAGGGTGATGGGGTGGTCGGGAAACTCGGCGTGGGCCGCCGGCAGCATGGCGGCCAGCGCCAGCGCGGCGCAAGTCTTGCGGATCATGGGTGGATCTCCTGTGAGGATGGGCTCTGCTTGTTATCGGGAAAAACCGGGCGCGCCTGCGCTCTTGGCATCACGGCGCAGGATCCTGCCCGGGCGTCGCTGCCCGGGTACCGCCGGAAATACCGGGCAGCCATTGACCAGCACGTGCTCGATGCCGGCCGAGGCCAGCGTCGGCGCGTCCCAGGTGGCGCGGTCGCACACCGTGTCGGCATCGAACACCACCACGTCGGCCCAGGCGCCCACGGCCAACCGGCCACGATCGGCCAGGCCGAACACGCGCGCCGGCAACGCCGTCATCTTGGCCACCGCGGCCTCCAGCGTCAGCAGCTCGGCCTCGCGCACATACCGGCCCAGCACCCGCGTGAAGCTGCCCCACAGGCGCGGGTGCGGATGGACGTCATTGGGCAGGCCGTCGGAGCCGACCATGCAGCACGGGTGCTGGAAAATGCGGCGCACTTCGTTTTCGTCCATGGCGAAATAGATCGCGCCCGCCGGGCACAGTCGGCGCGCCGCCGTGACCGTGTCGCAACCCCAGCGCGCGGCGATCTCGGCCAGCGATTGGCCGCCGCATTCGGGATGCGGGGTCGACCAGGTGATGCGGATATCGTCGATCTGGTCGGCGCGCTCCGGGATCAGGATGGTGGAACTGCCCGGATAGGGATAGATGTCCAGCGCCACCTCGACGCCTGCGGCGCGGGCGCGGTCGATGCTGCCCAGGGTGGCGGCGCTCTTGCCCCAGTTGACCGGCATCATGCACTTGTGGTGCGACAGCACCGTGGCGCAACCGGTGCGGTGGCCGACCGCCAGCACTTCGTCGACGGCAGCCTCGACCGCATCGCCTTCATTGCGGATGTGGCTGGTATGCAGCGCATCATGCGCCGCCGCGACGCGCGCCAGGCCGTCCAGTTCGGCCGCTTCGGCGGCGCCGCCGGGCTGATAGGCCAGGCCCGTGCTGAAGCCGACCGCGCCGGCCTCCAGCGCCGCCGCCAACATGCGTTCCATCGCCTGCTGCTCCTGCGCGCTGGGCTGGGCCGCCGGCTCGCGCATCGCGGCCAGGCGCAGGTTGGCATGGCCCACCAGGGCGGCCACGTTGATCATCGGCCGCTGCGCTTGCAGCGTGTCGAAATACGTGGCCATGTCCGCGAACAAGGGGGAGTCGCCCAGCAAGGCCAGCGCGGCGGCGGTGTTGCCCGGTAGCGGCGCCGGCGCGCCGCTGATGCCGCAGTTGCCGACCACCACCGAAGTGATGCCCTGGCTGGTCTTCCATTCCAGGCCGGGCTTTTCCACGAACATCAGGTCATCGTGGCCGTGGGTGTCGATGAAACCGGGCGCGACGATCTTGCCGCCGACATCCAGGCGCCGGCCGGCCGCCCTGGCCGACAGATCGCCGATGGCGGCGATGCGCTCGCCACGGATGCCGATGTCGGCGCGGCAGCGCGCGGCGCCCGTCCCGTCGATCACCCAGCCGCCTTCGATAACCAGATCCAGATTTTCCTGCATGCAACTTCCGCCTCGATGAGGCCGGGCTTTGGCCCCGGCCGCTTGCGGGCCATCCATGGACGGCCCCGCTGCCTGATGAAGCCCCTAGTATCGTCCGCGGGATCAATCTGGAAAAATTGTTTTTATTGATCCATCTATCGGTATTTGAAATGTATCGCCTGCCCAAGCACGTCACGCTCAAGCACCTGACCGCGTTCGTCGCGGTGGCGCAGGAGTCCAGCTTCACGCATGCGGCCAAGCGCCTGTTCCAGACCCAGTCGTCGGTGACCAGCCTGGTGCGTCAGCTGGAAGACGCGCTGGCCACGCAACTGTTCGCGCGCACCAGCCGGCGCGTGCTGCTGACCGCGGCGGGCGAGGAATTCCTGCCGCGCGTGATGCGCCTGCTGGCCGATTTCGATGGCGCGATCGAAGACGTGGTGCGCTTCGGCGCGCTGGAACGCGGCCGTGTCGGCGTGGCCGCGGCGCCCTCGGCCATCACCCAGCTGATCGCGCCGGCGGCGGCCGTATTCGCCGCGCAGTATCCCGCCATCCGCCTGTACCTGAGCGATGACAACTCCGGCCGCATCCAGCGCAAGGTGGCTACGCGCGAGGTCGATTTCGGGCTGACCAGCCGCTGGGCCGACGCTCCCGGCCTGCAATTCGACGCGCTGCTGGAGGACCGCTTCGGCGTGCTGTACCGACGCGATGACACCCGTCTGCGGCCGGGCCGCGACGGCGCCATGCGTTGGTCCGACCTGGCGGGCCGCAAGCTGGTGGGGGTAGTGGACGAGACCGGCATCATGGCGCTGCTGCGGGCCCGGGCCGATCTGCCGATCGAGGCCGCCGCGCCTTTCTATGAAGCCTCCAGCACCACCTCGCAGGCGGCGCTGGTGAAGGCCGGCATGGGTGTGGCGCTGCTGCCCGCGCTGGCGGCGCAGCGGGTGCTGGAACCCGGGCTGGACTACGCGCTGCTGGCGCGGCCGACCGTGGTGCGCACCCTGTGCATCATCCGCCACAAGGAATACGCGCCGAGCCCGGCCGCCGCCGCATTGATGCTCGCGATTCGCGACTATCTGCGTGAGGCGGCGCTGCCGGCCGGCTGCAAGCTGGCGGCGGGCGCGATGCGCCGGCGCGCCTGAGGCGGATCGGCATCCGCGCGGCGATGCGGGCGGGCATCGCGCCCCGGACGACGGGCGCCGCTCAGGCGCGCAGCTTCTCGTCCAGCGCCGTCAGGCCGGCGGCGAACACGCCCTGCCCGACCGCCGTCGCCACCGCCTGCAGATCGGTGCCGTCCTCGACGCGGAAATCGGCCCACCATTCGACCAGCGTGGCGCCGCTCTCGGTGACGGCGCGCAGCGTCACGCCAGCAACGTAGTCGCGCATCGGCAGGTCGGTTTCGATGATGGAATAGCGCAGCGCGGTGCCGGGGTCGTCCAGCATCAGCAACTGCTCGCGCACGAAGCCCGAAGGCTTGAGCGTCAGGTACCGTACCGAGCCGACCGCGTCGTGGCGGCCGCCTTCCTCCAGGCGGCTTTGCGCGATGCCGGGATGCCAGCCCGCCAGGCCGTTGAAATCACGAAACAGCGGCCAGACCTTGGCCAGCGGCGCCTGGACGATGGCGCTGGTGTAGACGGTATGCGGCATGCGGACTCCCTCTCAGAAGGTCAGTTGCTTGAACTCGCGGGTGGCTGCGGTCAGCGCCTGTTCGGTGGGCAGGCGTTCCATCGAGCTGGCGCCGTAGAAGCCATGGCAATGCTGGCAATGGCGCAGGATGTGGGCGGCGTCCGCGGGCGTGGCGATGGGGCCGCCGTGGCACAGCACGATCACGTCCGGACGCACGGCCAGCGCGGCCGCCGCGATGCGGTCGATGGCGGCGACACAGTCATCCAGCGTCAGGGCGGTCTCGGCGCCGATCGAGCCGCCCGTGGTCAGGCCCATGTGGGCCACGATGATGTCGGCGCCGGCCCGCGTCATGGCCACGGCATCGTCCTCGTTGAACACGTAGGGCGTGGTCAGCATGCCTTTTTCATGGGCCAGGCGGATCATGTCCACTTCCAGCGCATACCCCATGCCGGTCTCTTCCAGGTTGGCGCGGAAGGTGCCGTCGATCAGGCCCACGGTGGGAAAGTTCTGCACGCCGGCGAAACCCTGGCGCTTGAGGTCGTCCAGGAACACGTCGAAGTCGCAGAACGGATCAGTGCCGTTGACCCCGGCCAGCACCGGCGTGCGCTTGACCACGGGCAGCACCTCGCGGCCCATGTCGACCACGATCTCGTTGGCGTTGCCGTAGGCCAGCAGGCCAGCCAGCGAGCCGCGCCCGGCCATGCGGTAACGCCCCGAGTTGTAGATCACGATCAGGTCGATGCCGCCCGCTTCCTCGCACTTGGCCGACAGTCCGGTGCCGGCGCCGCCGCCCACGATGGGGGTGCGGTCGCGCACCATGGCGCGGAACTTGTCCAGGAGTTGGTTGCGGTCAAAGCGCGGCATGGCGGCAATCCTCAGTGTGTGGCGATGTCGAGAAACTGTTCGACCGCGGCGCGGGCGAACAACGGGTCGTTGATGTGGCACGGCACGCGCACCAGGCGGCGATCGGCGGTCTGCTCCAGATGGGTTTCAAGCGCCTCGAACAGCGCGGCATCGGCCGCGGGATCCCAGAACGCCTGGCCGGGCGCGTCCAGCGCCGACACGCCGCCTTCGGGAATCAGGAAGCGCACCGGCCCGTCGCAGCGGTTGAGCCGTTCGGCGATCCATTCGCCCTGGCGGCGGTTTTCTTCCGCGGTGGTGCGCATCAGCGTGACCTGCGGGTTGTGGGGGTAGAACGTGCGGCCGCGATAGCGTTCGGGCACGCTGTCCATGGCGCCGAAATTGACCATGTCGAGCGCGCCGCAGGAGCCGACATACGGGGCGCGGGTACGGGCCACGGCGCCGAAGCGGTCCTCGGTGCAGGCCAGCACGCCGCCGAACAGGAAATCGCAGACCTCGGTGGTGGTCAGGTCCAGCACGCCGGACAGCAGATGGCTGTCGAGCAGCTTTTCCATCGACTGGCCGCCGGTCCCGGTAGCGTGGAACACCAGGCAGTCATAGCGCGATTCGAGCAGCGGCGTGACCTGCTGCACGCAGGCGGTGGTGACGCCGAACATGGTGATGCCCACGGCCGGCTGGCTGTCATCGCCCCCCTTGTCGCCAGCCTGGCGGAAGGCGCCGCCGATGGCGCCGGCGGCGTTGGCCAGTACCCGGCGCGAAATGCGGTTCAGGCCGGCCACGTCGGTCACGGAATACATCATGGCGATGTCCGACGGCCCGACATAGGGCGCGACGTTGCCGGATGCCATGGTCGAGACCATCAGCTTGGGCACGCCGATGGGCAGCGCGCGCATGGCCGGGGTGATCAGCGCGGTGCCGCCCGAACCGCCCAGGCCGAGCAAGGCGCCGATGTCGGGGTTGGCGGCGGCATAGCGTTCGAACGCCAGCGCCATGGCGGCGATGGCGCTGCCGCGGTCGCCGGTGAACACGGCCTGCTCGCCCTGCGGGTGGCTGCGGGCCACGTCACGGGCCTGCACCCGCGCCGCGCTGGCGGCCCCGGTGGTGGACACGTCGACCGAGACCACGTCCAGGCCATCGCGCTTGAGCAGATCGACCACGTATTCGGCCTCGTGGCCCTTGGTGTCGTAAGTGGCGGCCACGTAAACCCGCCGGTTCGAATGCGTCATGACTCCTCCGCGGGCGGCTACACTCGGTGCGCGCCTCGATATGTGTTCCGGGGCGCGAGCCCCTGTAGAATCAAGAAATGAGACGAAAGAATCATACTGAGACACCTGTCTCACGTCAAACCCGCGACGCCCCGCGCAACCGGCCGCCCACGCGCCTGATCGCGCCCGCCAGCCGCCAGGCCGCCGCCAGCGGCGAGCCTCCGCATGGGCCGCGCGCGCGCATGCGCAAGATCCTGCTGGATACCGCGCAGCGCCTGATGGCGCAGGGCATCACGCCCTCGGTGGCAGAACTGGCCGGCCATGCCCAGGTGTCACGCGCCACCGCCTACCGTTACTTCCCCAGCCAGAGCGCGCTGATCGCGGCCGTGGTCGACGAGAGCCTGGGTCCGATCCTGGCCTGGGACTCGGCCGCGCCAGACGCCGCCACCCGGGTCGACGAACTGCTGCGCTTTGCCTATCCGCGCCTGGAGGCGCATGAGGCGCCGCTGCGCGCGGCCATCCAGGTGTCGCTGCAGCAGCATGCCGAAGCCAGCGCAGGCCGCGCCGGCAACGAGCCGCGGCTGGTGCGCGGCCATCGCGTCGACATCCTCAAGCGCGCCATCGCGCCGCTGGCGGACACGCTGCCGCCGGCACAGCGGGAACGCGTGGCGCAGGCGCTGTCGCTGGTCTACGGCACCGAGGTATTCCTGGTGCTCAAGGACATCTGGGGCCTGGAGCTGCCGGCGGTCACCGAAGTGGCGCGCTGGACGGCCCAGGCCATCATCCGCCAGGCCCTGGCCGAGGCCGCCGAAACACCGGCTCCCGCGCGCGGCAAGCGCTAGGCCCCGCGCGGCCGCCGGCCGCGGACTGTAATTCCCACGTCACTCACGCCAAGCATAGTGCGGGCCTTCGCGGCGCCGCGCTTTGCGGGCCGCCATGACACTGGAGTTTGGAATGCAGTTCGAAGCAACCCGCCTGCGGCGGGCCATGATGCCCTTGTCGCTGGCTTGCGTCACCCTGTTGAGCGCCTGCGGCGGCAGCGATGACGAGGACGACACGGCCGCGCCACCAGCCGTGACCGAGCCGTCGCCCCCCGTGAAGACCGGCGCCTGGAGCGCCGGCGACCTGCACGTGCACACGATCCAGTCCGATGACGCCCAGACCACGCTGGAAAGCGTGCTGGATCAGGCCTTCGATCGCTACAAGCTGGATTGGGCCGCGCTTTCGAACCACCTGCGCATGTCCGCGCGTGACAACACCGGCGCCAACATCCCCGGCGGCTCGATCCCGTTCTCGGCCGGCATGGCGCGCTATGAAGTGCCGTTCATCAAGCAGGCCCAGGCCGTCGGCCGCTATGCCGGCAAGATCATCTTCTCGTCGTTCGAATGGGACATGCCCACGCACGACCACGTCAATATCGGCATTGGCACCCACGACCCGCTGTCGGAGAAGTCGCTACGCGCCGTGGCGGAGTTCGAATACCTGTACACCAACAAGGCCGACAACCTGTTCGACGCGCAGTTGGTGGCCGACCTGGCCGGCCAGCCGCGCGCCTACACCACCCATGCCGATTCGCTGACGGCGCTGCGCTGGCTGCGCGACCGGCATCCCGACAGCTACATGCTGCTGAACCACCCGTCGCGCTACGCCGGCAAGTACACCATCGGCCAGTTGCGCGAAATGCATGACCTGGCGCCGTCGATCTTCTTCGCCATCGAAGGCATGGTCGGCAACCAGATGGAGCCCGACCGCGGCGGCTATGCCGAGGCCTACACGGCCGACAAGCTGCCCAACCGCACCTACGGCGGCGTCGATTACCTGGTGGCCAAGCTCGGCGGCACCTGGGATGCGCTGCTGGGCGAAGGCCGCCATATCTGGACCGTGGCCGATTCGGATTTCCACTTCCGCATCAATAGCACCGGCCAGTACAGCAGCGGCTACGCGCCCGGCGAATACGCCAAGACCTATGTCTGGAAGGATGGCAAGGACATGGCGGCGGTGGTCGCGGGCCTCAAGAGCGGCCGCATGTTCGGCGTTTTCGGCGACCTGATCGACGCGCTCGAATTCCAGGCGCAGGGCGCCTCGGGCACCGCGCATATGGGCGGCGAACTGGTAGCGGCCAAGGGCGAACAAGTGGAAGTGACTATCCGCTTCCACAGCCCCGACAGCAACCACTACGAGTACCCGATCGAGAGCGGCAACCCCACCTACGTCAAGCCGACCGTGCACCATGTCGACCTGATCGTCGGCGACGTCGGCCCGCGCGCGGCCGTCGGCACGCCGGACTACGACAACGCCACCCATCCCAGCACCCGGGTGCTGGGCCGCTATACGAGCAAGGACTGGACCGTGGACGCGGACGGCTACAACGTCATCAAGGTCAAGCTGAGCGCCGACAAGAGCCAATACCTGCGCCTGCGCGGCACCAACCTGGCGCCGGACGTGGCCGGCGAGACCGCCGACGGCGAACCCCTGCCCGACGCCAAGGTCGACCTGGCCGACAACACGGCGCGCTTTAACGCCATCAACGCGCGCAACTACAACGACCTGTGGTTCTACTCGAACCCAGTGTTCGTGACGGTCAAGCAGTAACACGAAGCGCCCCCGCGCGGACCAGGTAAAAAGCCCCGCAGGCCATTGCCTGCGGGGCTCTCTTTGCACGCTGCGGGAGGGACGGCGCGTCCGCGCTTACTGCAAGGTGCGCGTGAAGACGAACTTGCCGTCGCGCCAATCCACCGGCACCACGTCGCGCGGACCGAACTGGCCTTCCAGGATCAGCCGGGCGACCGGGTTCTCGATCTGCTGCTGGATGGTGCGCTTGAGCGGGCGCGCGCCGAACACCGGATCGAAACCATCGCGGGCCAGTTCCGCCAGCGCGGGTTCGGTCACTTCCAGGCGCATCTCCTGCTTTTCCAGGCGCTCGGCCAGGCGGCGCAGCTGGATGCGGGCGATGGACTCGATGTGCTGCGCTTCCAGGCCGTGGAACACCACCACTTCGTCGATGCGGTTCAGGAACTCGGGCCGCAGCGTCTGCTTGAGTTCGCCCCAGACCACTTCCTTGACCACGTCGTACGGCTGGCCGGCCAGCGTCTGGATGTGCTGCGACCCCAGGTTGGACGTCATCACGATGACGGTGTTGCGGAAGTCCACGGTGCGGCCCTGGCCGTCGGTCAGGCGGCCGTCGTCCAGCACCTGCAGCAGCACGTTGAAGACGTCCGGGTGGGCCTTTTCGACTTCATCGAGCAGCACCACGCTGTACGGCTTGCGGCGCACGGCTTCGGTCAGGTAGCCGCCCTCTTCGTAGCCCACGTATCCGGGCGGCGCGCCGATCAGCCGCGCCACCGAATGCTTCTCCATGAATTCGCTCATGTCGATGCGGATCATGTGCTCTTCGGAATCGAACAGGAACTCGGCCAGCGCGCGCGTCAGCTCGGTCTTGCCCACCCCGGTGGGGCCCAGGAACAGGAACGAACCATACGGGCGCGACGGGTCCGCCAGGCCCGCGCGCGAACGGCGGATGGCATCGGACACCAGGCGCACGGCCTCGTCCTGACCGACCACGCGCTTGTGCAGGTATTCCTCCATGTGCAGCAGCTTCTCGCGTTCGCCCTGCATCATCTTGGATACCGGAATACCGGTGGCGCGCGACACGACCTCGGCGATTTCCTCGGCGCCGACACGGGTTCGCAACAGGCGCGGACGGCCCTCGCCGCCCTCGGCATCCTCGGCCGCCTCGGCCGCGCCCACCTCGGCCGCCTTCAGGCGCGCTTCCAGGTCGGGCAGCTTGCCGTATTGCAGCTCGGCCAGCTTGTCGAACTGGCCCTTGCGCTGCAACTCGGCCATTTCGGCGCGGACGTTGTCGATCTCTTCCTTGATGGCCTGGGTGCCCTGCACCGCGGCCTTCTCGGCCTTCCAGATTTCCTCGAAGTCGTTGTATTCGCGTTGCAGCTTTTCGAGTTCGTCCTCGATCACGCCCAGGCGGCGCTTGGAGGCGTCGTCGGTTTCCTTCTTGACGGCCTCGCGCTCGATCTTGAGCTGGATGATGCGGCGGTCGAGCTTGTCCATCACTTCCGGCTTGGAATCGATTTCCATGCGGATGCGGGCGCCGGCCTCGTCGATCAGGTCGATGGCCTTGTCGGGCAGGAAGCGGTCGGTGATATAGCGGTGCGACAGCTCGGCCGCGGCCACGATGGCCGGGTCGGTGATCTCGACGCCGTGGTGGATTTCGTAGCGTTCCTGCAGGCCGCGCAGAATGGCGATGGTGGACTCGACATCGGGCTCGTCGACCAGCACCTTCTGGAAGCGGCGTTCGAGCGCGGCGTCCTTTTCGATGTACTTGCGGTATTCGTCGAGCGTGGTGGCGCCGATGCAATGCAGTTCGCCGCGCGCCAGCGCCGGCTTGAGCATGTTGCCCGCGTCCATCGCGCCCTCGGCCTTGCCAGCGCCGACCATGGTGTGCAGCTCGTCGATGAAGACGATGTTGCTGCCGTCGTCCTGCGACAGTTCCTTGAGCACGGCCTTCAGGCGCTCTTCGAATTCGCCGCGGAACTTGGCGCCGGCCAGCAGCGCGGCCAGGTCGAGCGACAGCACGCGCTTGCCGCGCAGGGTTTCGGGCACTTCGTCGTTGACGATGCGTTGCGCCAGGCCTTCGACGATGGCGGTCTTGCCCACGCCGGGTTCGCCGATCAGGACCGGGTTGTTCTTGGTGCGGCGCTGCAGGATCTGGATGGTGCGGCGGATCTCGTCGTCGCGGCCGATCACCGGATCGAGCTTGCCCTGGCGGGCGCGCTCGGTCAGGTCGAGGGTGTACTTGGACAGCGCCTCGCGGTTGGATTCGCCTTCGGCGCCGGATACGTTTTCACCGCCGCGCACGGCGTCGATAGCGGCTTCGAGGGCCTTTTTCTGCAGGCCCGCCTCGCGCAGGATGCGGCCGGCCTCGCCCTTGTCGTCGGCCAGCGCCAGCAGGAACAGTTCGCTGGCGATGTAGGTGTCGCCGCGGCGCGCGGCTTCCTTGTCGGTGCGGGTCAGCACGCCCTGCAGGTCGCGCCCGACCTGGACGTTGTCGTCACCCTGCACCTGGGGCAGCGCCTTGAGCGCGGCATCCAAGGCCGGCTGCAGCCGGTTGACGGCCACGCCGGCGCGCGCCAGCAGGCTGCCGGCGCCGCTGTCGGGGTCGGACAGCAGCGCCGCCAGCACGTGGACGGGCTCGATATAAGGATGATCGTTGCGGGCGGCCAGACTCTGGGCGTCGGCCAGGGCTTGCTGGAATTTGGTGGTCAGTTTGTCGAATCGCATAATGGTCGTTGAAGGCTTCGTTGGTGAGCCTGACCGATACGCGCCGGCGGGCTCGATGACCTGAATATGCGGCCAGATACGGGAATTTCAATACCCCGCCGGCCTCATGGTTTAGGGTGTATCGTCAAGGCGCGTCGTCCTTGTCCGTGATCCGCGTGCAGCAACAATCCGAACCATGAGCATATACGTTTTTGTCTACGGCACGCTACGCGCGGGCGAAATCAATGATCTGGCGCAAGCCGCGCGCCGCCGCGGCCTGCCGCCGCCACGCCACGTCGGCGCCGCCACCGTGCCCGGCGCCCTGGTCGATTTCGGCGACTGGCCCGGCCTGCTCCCGGTGCGGGACGGCCGCCGGGTGTTGGGCGACATCTACGCGGTGACGCCGGCCCTGCTCGGCCTGATGGACGAAATCGAGGAATACGTGCCGGGCCGGCCCGGTTGTTTCGTGCGCCGGCCGGTACTGGCCAGGCCGCTGCCGCCAGCCGGTGCGGCCCCGCTGGCCTGCCAGTATTACCCCATCGATCCGGCCTGGCGCGGCGCCGCGCCCGACGTCAACGGCGACGACTGGATCGCGTACCGCCGGGCCCGCCGCGCCCCTTCGGCGGCGCAAGATATCCCTACAAACCCCCTCGTAAGACACCCGTAGTAACAACGGACTACAATGGGTACCTGTCTTCACGCTTTAAGCCCACCCCGGCCACCCGGCCAGGCCCGGGCACTGAAAAGGTCATCGTATGCAAAAACGGGTTCCCGTTGCCCCTGATGCCGCCCACTGTTCCACATGCATGCTGGGCCACGTGTGCGTCCCCGTCGGGATGGCAGCCGCCGAAGTCGAGAAGCTGGACGAGTTGGTGAAAGAGCGTGTACGCCTCGAAAAAGGCAAGACGCTGTATTCGCTCGACCACCCCCTGGATGCCGTCTACGGCGTGCGCTTCGGCAGCCTCAAGACGCAGCTTGAGGATGCCACCGGCCAGATCCAGATCACCGGTTTCCACCTGCCCGGCGAAATCGTCGGCATGGACGGCATGCTCGATGGCAAGCACGTCTCGGCCGCCGTGGCGCTGGAAGACTCCGAGGTGTGCGTGATCCGCCTGAACGAAGTCGACCGCGTGGCCGCCCACCTGCCCTCGCTGCAGCAGCAGTTCCGCCGCCTGATGAGCCGCGAGATCACGCGTTCGCACCAGATGCTGGCCTCGCTCGGCTCGATGCGGTCCGAACAGCGCCTGGCCGCGTTCCTGCTGAACCTGTCGCAACGCTATGCCTCGCTGGGCTATTCGTCCACCGAGTTCGTGCTGCGCATGAGCCGCGAGGAAATCGGCAACTTCCTGGGCCTGACGCTGGAGACGGTCAGCCGGCTGTTCTCGCGCTTCGCGCGCGACGGCCTGATCCGCATCAACCAGCGCGAGGTGCGCATCCTCGACCTGCCCGCGCTCAAGCAATTGCTGGGCCACGAGGGCTGCTGACGCCCGCCCGCGCCATGCGCCTTGCGCCTGCCGTACCGCCGCATCCGGCACCGCGCCCGTCGCGCGCGCGCCGGATCCTGGGCGCGGCGGCGCTGGCGGCCCTGTTGCCCCTGACGGGGCATGCGCAGACGCCGCTCCCTGACCCCTACGATTACGACGAACCCCTGCCCGCGCCCAAGCGGGCGGTGGTGCCGCCCTGGCAGACGCTCGAACTGGGCAGGCCCGGCCACCGCTACAAGATACCGGTCTATGCTAACCGGAACCTGGCGCGCGGCGACCTGCGCGATATCAAGCAAATCGTGATCGTGTTCCATGGCGTTCGGCGCAATGCCGACGCCTATTACGAAACCGTCGCCACGGTGCTGGCCGCCAATCCGGCGCGCGCCGATGACACGCTGATCCTGGCGCCGCGCTTTGTCGGCGTGATCGACTCGGGTTTTGCCGGCATGGCCGCCTGGCGCAAAGCCAGCTGGGAGGACGGCGAGGACAGCGTGCAGGCCAGCGGCCGTCCCGCCCCGGTCAGTTCGTTCCAGGTGATCGACGACCTGCTGCGCACCCTGGATGACCGCAAGCGCCTGCCGTTCCTGGCCGGCATCGTGCTGGCCGGCCATTCCGGCGGCGGCCAGTTGGTGCAGCGCTATGCCGTGCTGAACGCGCTCGACGGGCCGCTGCGGCGCGATGGCATCGCCGTGCGCTATGTGGTGGCCAATCCCTCGTCGTACCTGTACCTGACCCGGGAGCGGCCGCGTCCCGACGGCAAGGGCTATGCGCCCTATGAACGCGGTATCTGCCCGACCTACAACCAGTACAAATACGGCACCGACAAGCTGCCCGCGTACGCCCAGGAAACCGACGATACGCGCCTGTTCATCCGCTACGCGGCGCGCGACGTGACCTACCTGCTTGGCGGGGCCGACAACAACCCCGAGCACCGCCTGCTCGACAAGACCTGCGGCGCCGAGGCCCAGGGAGCGACGCGGCTGGCGCGCGGCACCGCATACCTGCAATACGAGCGCATCGTCGCCGCGCGCGGCAACCGGCCGGTGCCGCTGCACCGCGCCGGCTTCGAAGTGACTGGCGTCGGCCACGACAGCAAACGCATGTTCGGCTCGGTCTGCGGCGCGCGCGCGCTGCTGGGCGACCAGGCCCAGGCGCCAGCCGGCGCCGCCCCCTGCGACGTCATCGCGCCCCCACGGAAATAGCCCGCGCGCCGGTCAGCGCCGCGCCCCGGTCAGCGGCCGGGCTGGCGCCGGCGGCGCGGGTTCGATCGGCGCGGCCTGCAACGACTGGAGCGCCAGCGCCGACCGGGCCTGAGCCACACAGGGCAGGATCCAGCCCTCGTCCTTCTCGTCGCGCGACAGGCCGGGCCATTCGATGCGGTAAGCGACCTGGCCTGCCAGCAGCAGGCACATGCAGGCGCGGCAGGTGCCATTGCGGCAGGAACTGGGCAGCTTGATGCCGGCGGCTTGCGCGGCCGCCAGAAGCGTCGTGTCGGCGTCGGCCTCGAAGCGCAGGCCTGCGGGTTGCACCAGGACAGGAAAAGCGGGCATGGCTGGCGGAATCAATCGGGTTTGGCACGGCGCCAGGGCATATCGGTTGCCAGGCGCCGGCGCGATGCGGCGGGGGCCATCAAGCGCAATGATCCTGCCAGTCGAGCGGCCAGGCGCCGGACAGCACGTTCTGCAGCCACAGCGTGCAGGTCAGGGTCTTGGCGTCAGTGACCTCGCCCTTGGCGCAGGCCGCGTACAGGTCTTCCGGCCGCGCGCTGAAAACGTCGAGGAACTCATCCTGGTCCAGTTGCCGGGGGCCGGCACGCAGGCCGCGCGCGAAATAGATGTGGATGATCTCGGTGGAATAGGCGATGGCCAGGTGCAAGGCGCCGGCGCGGGCCCACTGCGTGGCGGTATAGCCGGTTTCTTCCAGCAGTTCGCGCTTGCCGCAGGCCAGCGGATCTTCGCCCGGATCGAGCTTGCCGGCCGGGAATTCCGTCATGACGCGGCCGATCGGATAGCGGTACTGGCGTTCGAGCAGCACGCGGCCATCGTCGAGCAGCGGGATCACCACCACCGCGCCCGGATGCACCACGTATTCGCGCGTGGAAGTGTTGCCGTTGGGCAGTCGCACGGTGTCGTTGCGGACCTTGAGGAAACGGCCGTCGTAGGCGGCCTCGCTGGAGACGCGTTCTTCGAACAGGTGGGAATCGGGCTTGTCGGTCATGGCGGGCGTGAGGGGGGTCAAGCGCGGCCCCGCGGGGCGCGGCGCGAAGAGCTTGCAGCTTACCATCGCGCCCGCGGCCGTTGCGCCGCGCGGCAGGGCGCAGGCGCCCTCGCCGCGACAGCCGGTGGCGGCCGCCCGGCCAGCATGTGCGTCAGTCGAACTTGCGGCGAGCGTCCAGCGCCAGGCCGGCGCCGATGCTGCCGAACAGGTCGCCTTCCACGCTGCGCGCCTGCGGCACCAGCGCCGAAACGCAGTCGCGCAGCCGCGGCACGCGGCTCGAACCGCCGGTGAAGAACACGGTGTCCACATCGGCGGGCGCCACGCCCGCGTCGCGCAGCAGGGCGCCGACGGTCTGCTCGATCTTCTCGATCAGCCGCGCCACGCTGGCGTCGAACGACGGCCGCGTGACGTCCACGCCCAGCTCGGGCGCGATACGCGCCAGGTCGATGCGCGCCGCCGGCGCCTCCGACAGCGCGATCTTGGCTTCTTCCACCTGCACCGCTACCCAGTGGCCGGCGCGCTGTTTGACCAGATTCAGCAGCAGGTCGATCTTGTCGCGCTCGCCGGCCTCGGCGCGGATGTAGGCGAAATGCTCGGCGGCCTTGCGGGAGTAGGCCTGGTTGATGGTGTGCCAGCAGGCCAGGTTGCCGTACTGCGTGGACGGCACGTCCTTGCCGCTGCGCAGCTGGCTGCCCAGGCCCAGCAACGGCATGACGTGCGCCAGGCTGAGCTGCTTGTCGAAGTCCACGCCGCCGATGTGCACGCCGCCGTACGCCAGGATATCGTCGCGCCGGTCCGGCTTGGCGGCGCGGCCCGGCCCCAGGCGGATCAGCGAGAAGTCCGAAGTGCCGCCGCCGATGTCGATGACCAGCACCAGTTCCTCGCGCTCGATCTGCGACTCGTAGTCGAAGGCCGCGGCCAGCGGCTCGAACTGGAATTCGATGTCGGTGAAGCCGACGCTGCGCGCGATCTCGCCCAGCGTGTCCTGAGCGGTCTGGTCGGCAGCGGGGTTGTCGTCCACGAAGAACACCGGCCGGCCCAGCACGGCGCGGGTGAAGTCGCGGCCGGCGGCGGTCTCGGCGCGGCGCTTGAGCTCGGCGATGAAGCGCGTGAGCAGCACGCGGAACGGGATCGAGCGGCCCTGGACTTCTGTGGAGCCGTCAATCAGCGAGCTGCCCAGCAGGCTTTTCATCGAGCGCATCAGGCGCCCGTCGTAGCCCGCCAGGTAGTCGGAGATGGCCGCCCGGCCATAGCTGACCTCGGCATCCTCGTCGTGAAAGAAGATGGCCGAGGGCAAGGTGGTCTTGCCGTCTTCAAGGGCCAGGAGCGCGCGCTGGTCGGGGCGGCTCCAGCCGACGGTGGAGTTCGACGTGCCGAAGTCGACGCCGCATGCGGTGGAAATCATGGAATTTCGGGGGCTTGAAAGCAAAACGGCGCACAAGTGTAGCCGCAACCGCCCGAAACGCCATGTCACCCCGGACGGCGTAGCGCCAGCGCCACGAAAGCCAGCGTGACCACGGCCTCCAGCAGTCCCCCGCCGAAGCCGGCGGCATAGCCGAGCGTGGCGGCCAGCCCGGTGATGAGCGACGAGGTCAGGATCTCGCCCAGGTCGCGCGCGCTCTGCACCGCCGTCATGTCGGTGCCGGCCTGCGCGCCGCGGGCGGCAAAGCGCATCGCCAGCGTCATCAACGCCACCGAGGCCGCGCCGGCACCGAACGAACCCAGCGTCTGGGCCACGTAGGCCATCGGCGCGGCCTGCGCGGCCCAGCCCTGCGCCTGCGCCAGCCAGGCCACCGCGGCCGCGCCCGAGGTAGCCAACCCCAGGGCCAGGGCGCCGCGCGCGCCCAATCGCCCGACCAGCCAGGCTCCGCCGCCGCAGCCCAGCAGCACCGTCACCACGCCGCCGGCCATGCCCAACCGCCCCACCGCGTCCACCGGCCAGCCCGCATCGACCAGGAACAGCTTGGACAGCCCATAGCCCGCCACCGCCGTCATAGCCGACAGAAAAGCCGCCAGCACCAGCGCCCAGGCGCCGGGGCGGCGCGCGAAGCCGGCCAGCGTGGCGCGCCGTGGAGCGCCGGCCGGCGCGGGCAAGGCGGTTTCACGCCACCCCAGCGCCAGCAGCAGGCTGAACGCCACCACCGCGGCCAGCAGCGCCAGCGCGCCGCCCTGCCCCAGCCAGCCCGCCAGCACCAGGCAGCCTGGCCCGCCGGCGAAAAAGCCGACCATGGTGCCGCCCACCTGCACGGCGTTGGCGCGCGCCAGCGCCTGGCCCGAGAAACGCTCGGCGGTCAGGCCATCGGTGGCGATGTCCTGCGTGGCACTGGCCAGCGAGGCCAGCGCCATCAGGCCCACCACCCAGGGCGCGCTGGTGGCGGCGATGCCGGTCACGGCCACCGCCGCCAGGCAGGCCAGCACCACGGCCTGCATTGGCAGGATCCAGCTGCGGCGCCGGCCGAGCGTGGCGTGCCAACGGTTGTCGACCCGCGGCGCCCACAGGAATTTCAGCACCCAGGGCAGCCCCACCAGCGGCAGCCAGGCCAGCGCATGCAGGGGCGCGCCATCGCGCCGCAGCAGCGTGGGCAATGCCTCCATGGCCACGCCCAGCGGAATGCCCTGGGAAAAATAGAGCGCGCCGATCATGACGAACAGGCGCGCGTTGGCAGTAAGCTTCACGTCGGCTTCCTTCAAACTTGCGAGGCCGCGCCGGCGCGGCGATGTTCACTGCCGTGCCCGGGCGTGACGAACAGGATGCGGGCCGGACAGGCCACGTGCAGGCGGTGCCAGACCCCGCGCGGCACCACCACGCTACGCCGCGCGTCCAGCAGCACGTCGGTCTCGGCGCCGCCCTCGTCCATCAGTGTCAGCACCACGCGGCCTTCCAGCACACAGAGCATTTCCTCGCCCGCCGGGTGGCGTTCCCAGACGTCGCCATGCACATCAGCGTCGCAGGCCGCGGCCTTGACGCCGACCAGCCAACCCTCGTGTGGCGCCAGGCGCCGCAGCCTGCCGAGATCGCGCATGGCGCCGTCGGCGCCCAGCGCCATGAAATGGTCGAGCCAGTCGAACACTGGCGGGGGGATGAGCGTGGCCAATCCGTTTTCTCCTTCGAACGATGGACGGACGGCGCGCCCGCGCCGCCCGTGTGGCGCGCGCCGTTCAATACTCGGCGCGCAGGGTCAGCATGACGTTGCGGGGCTCGCCGTAGCGGTTGTTCCAGGCGGTGCCGGACAGGCTCTGGTAGTAGCCGCGGTCGAACACGTTGTTGACGTTCAGCGCGGCGCTCAGGTGCTTGTCGAAGCGATAGGCCAAGCGCAGGTCGACCAGCGCGTAGCCGCCCTGGCGCAGCGTGACCGGGCCCGACACGGTCGAGTAGCCCGATTGCACCTGCAGCCCGCCGCCCACGCTCAGGCGCCGCTGCATCGTCGGCAGCGCATAGTTCATCCACAGCCGGAAGATGTGCCTGGGCGTGAAACTGGCGAACGGCTGGCCGCCAGCCTGGGTGTCGGTCAGGTACTTGCTGGTGTTGAAGGTGTAGCCCGCGGCCACCGTCCAGTACGGCGTGATGTCGCCGCTGGCCTCGGCCTCGAAGCCCCGGCTGCGCACCTCGCCGCCAGCCACGTAGTAGCAGGTCTGGCCGACGCAGGGCCAGGCCGGATCCTGCTGCGCGCGGTTCTTCTGGCGGATCTGGAACACCGCCAGCGACACGTTCAGCGCGCCGTCCATCAGCTCGCCCTTGATGCCGGCCTCGTAGTTGGCGCCGGTGACCGGATCCAGCCCCTGCCCCTCGCGCGTCAGCTGCGTCTGCGGCTGGAACACCTCGGCATAGCTGCCGTACAACGACCACTGGCGGTCCAGGTCGACGATCAGGCCGCCGTAGGGCGTGAATTCGGGGTTGATGCGCTGGCGTGAACCGGGGGCGTCCTGGTTCCACCTGCTCATGCGTCCGCCCAACACCAGCGTCAGCGGATCAGCCAGCGAAAAGCGGCCCATGCCGTAGACGCCCTGCTGGCGAGCGCGCGTCTGGCCCGGCGAAGTGTAGGGGCCGACGCCGGGCTCTGGCACGCTGCGCGGATCCCAGTCGAATACGTTGACCGGCACGCGCAGCGCCGGCGTCAGTTGGCCGGTGTACTGCTCGGTCGTGGTGCGCTGGGCATTGCCGCCGAATAGCAGCTCGTGGCGGCGGCCGAACAGTTCCACCGGGCCGCTGACGTAGGCATCGACGCTGGCCTGGGTGTTGTCGAACTTGTAGGCGCCGCCCATCAGTGCCGAGCCCTGGCCGGTCTGGCGGTCGATCGCGCCGTAGGCGCCGGCGTACTTCAGGTTGCTGTCGGCGGTGAGATAGTTGGCGCTGACCTTGGCGCGCCAGCCCTGACCGAAGCGGTGTTCCAGGTCGGCGAACACGCGCGTGGTGTTCCAGTTGAAGCGATCCCACGCGGCGTCCAGGTAGGTCGAGCGCTTCAGGCCGATGTCGCCGCCATCCTTGTAGCGCGGCACACCCGCCATGTTGGTGGTGGAGCGGATACGCTGGTATTGCAGCCCGGCCGACAGCACCGTATCCGGGCCCAGGTCGACCTCGCCGATGCCGTAGAACAGCGCAGACTTCTGGTCGGCCACGTCGTAGAAATAGCCGCGATCCTCGAACGCCGTGACGAGGCGCCCGCGCACGCTGCCGCTGGCATTGAGCGGGCCGCCCAGGTCGGCCTCGGCGCGGTAGCGGTCCCAACTGCCGGCACTGACTCCGCCGCTGAAGGCGAACTCGCGCGGCGGGCGCTTGCGCACCAGGTTGACGGTGGCGGCCGGGTTGCCAGCGCCGTGCAGCAGGCCATTGGCGCCGCGCAGGATCTCGACGCGTTCGTACACCGCCATGTCCTGCGGCGAGGCAGCCATGTTGCCCATCAGCACGGGCACGCCGTCCTGCTCGTAGGAGTCGACCTTGAAGCCGCGGGAATAGTAGGCCGTGGTCAGCAACTGGTACGGCTGCACCGTAATGCCAGTGGCGTGCTGCATGACGTCGTCCAGGCTCTGCAGGTTCTGCTGCCGCATCTGTTCCTGGCCGATCACAGTGATCGATTGCGGGGTCTCGCGCACCGTCAACGGCAGCTTGCCCAACGTGGGCGTCTGCGCGGTCGCATCGCGCTCGCCGCTGACGGTGACCGCCGGCAAGGTCGCTGCACTATCGGCCACTTGCGCCGCCACCGGCCCCGCCGCTGTCAAAGCCAGCCAGACCGGCCAATGGCGCGCCGCGCCCTTGCGCGGCTGTGCCGCCCTGTTCCTGAACCTTGATTGCACCGCCGTTCCTCTTTCCTGGTTACTGAGAATTATTCTCAAACCATTCTAGAGAGCAGCCGCATGAGCCACTGGCGATTGCGGAAGTCTCGCTGGCGATTGCGGAAGTTTTTGCCGGCCGGACCGGCAAGCGCCGGCCAAGGCGCGTCGTGCAACGCGCGATGGCCGGCGCGACGATGGCGACGGTCAGTAGTCGGCGCGCACCGTCAGCATGAAGTTGCGCGGCTCACCGTAGTAGTTGGTCCAGTTGGCGTCGCTCAGGCGCTGGTAGTAGACGCGGTCGAACAGGTTGTTGGCGTTGAGCGCCACGGTCACGTGCTTGTCGATGCGGTAGGCCACGCGCAGGTCGGCCAAGGCATAGCCTCCCTGGCTCACGGTGATGGGGCCGGCCACGTTGTAGAAGCCCGACTGCACCTGCACGCCCCCACCCACGCTCAGGCGCCGCTCCAGTGCCGGCAAGGCGTACTCGGTCCAAAGGCGGAAAATGTGCTTGGGAGCGAAGCTGGCGAGAGGTTGGCCCGCGGCACGGGTGTCTGCCAGGTAACGGGTGGTGTTGAAGGTGTACCCCGCCACCAAGTTCCAATAGGGAGTAATGTCACCAGCAACCTCGACCTCGAAACCACGGCTTCGCACTTTTCCGCCCGAGATGGAGGGGCAGTTCCTGCCTCGGCAGGGCACCGGCGAAGGCTCGGCCTGCGCGCGGTCTTTCTGGTCGATCTGGAACATCGCCAGTGAAATATTCAACGCGTCCGCCAGTTCACCCTTGACGCCGGCTTCGTAGTTGGCGCCGGTCATCGGGTCGAGCATCTCGCCGGCACTATTCTTATCCCCCTGCGGTTTGAACACCTGTGCATAGCTGCCATACAGCGACCAGCGGCGGTTCAGGTCGACGATCAACCCGCCATAGGGTGTGAATTTGGCGTTGACACGCTTCTCGACGGTCGGCGATGCCAAGCGGCTCCAGTCGAAACGACCGCCCAGCACCAAGGTGACGGGATCGGCCAGCGAGAAACGGCCCATGCCGTAGATACCCTGTTCGCGCTCCGGGTTCTTGCCTGTGGATTCGTAGGGGCCGACGTCGTAGCTGGGGACATCGTGGGGATTCCAGTTGAACACGTCGATGGGCGTGCCGTGCACGGTGCCGAGCGCGACCGCGTTGGCGTTCTCCCAGGTAGTGCGCAGCGAATTGGCGCCGAACAGCAACTCGTGGCGCCGGCCGAACAATTCGACCGGTCCGCTGACATAGGCGTCGACGCTGGTCTGGCTATTCTCGTAGCGGATTCCCTGGCCGTACAGCGTCGTGCCGGTGCCCGTCTTCGGATCGACGCCGCCCATGCCGGTGAGATACTTCATTTCGGAATCGGACTTCAGGTGATTGAAGCTGATCCTGGCATTCCAGCCATGGCCGATGCGGTGTTCCAGGTCGGCAAACACGCGCGTGGTGTTCCAGTTGGAATGGCTGTCGATGGATTCCAGGTTGGTCGAGCGCTTCAGGCCGAGCGGACTGCCATCCTTGTAGCGCGGCACGCCGCCCATGCTGGGTGGCGGATTGGAACGCACACGCTGGTATTGCAGGCCAGCCGACAAGACCGTGGCGGCCCCAAGGTCGACCTCGCCGACGCCATAGAACAGCCCAGTCTTCTGGTTCGCGGCCTGATAGAAGAATCCGCGGTCCTCCAGGACGCCGACGATGCGACCACGCACGCTGCCGCTGTCGTTGAGCGGACCGCCCAGGTCCGCCATGCCGCGGTAGCGGTCCCAACTGCCGGCGCTGACTTCGCCGCCGAAAGTGAATTCGCGTTGCGGACGCTTGCGCACCAGGTTCACCGTGGCCGCCGGATTGCCAGCGCCATGCAACAGACCGTTGGCGCCGCGCAGGATCTCGATGCGTTCAAAGACGGCGATGTCTTCGGGGCCCGCGGCAACGTTACCCATCATGCTCGGCACGCCGTCCTGCTCGAACGAGTCGATCTTGAAGCCGCGCGAGTAGTAACCCGTCGTGAGTCGATTGTGCGGCTGTACCGTAATGCCGGTGGCGTGCCGCATGACGTCGTCCAGGCTCTGCAGGTTCTGCTGCTGCATCTGTTGCGGACCGATCACCGAGATTGACTGCGGTGTCTCGCGCACGCTCAGGGGCAGCTTGCCCAGTGTCGGTTGCAACGCGGCGCCGGCCTGGCGTTCGCCGCTGACCGTGACCGCCGGCAGCGTGGCCGCTTCCTGGGTGCGATCGGCCAGCGCCGGCCCCGCCGCCAGCGCCAGCCACAGTGGCCAATGGCGTGCCGCCCGCGCGCGGCGCGCCTTGTTCCTGAACCGTAAACGCATGAGTACTTCTCCCTCTTTTGACATTGAGAATTATTCTCATACAATTTCGGGAAGAAACCGCAACGTCTACGCGTTTGTAAGACCATTGCTATGGTGATCGCGAACTCGGCCGCGCGCGGCGACGCGCGCAAGCGCCCCGGGGCGCGTTCAGCGGCCGGCGATCAACGCGCTTGGCAGCACGCCGTAGCGACGCTGGAAAGCCTTGGTGAAGTGCGAATCGGTATAACCGCAGGCATAGGCGGCTTCGGACACGCCCATCGCGCCGGCGGCCAGCAGCGCGTGTGCCCGTGCCATGCGCTGTTCGCGCACGAAAGCATAGACGCTGCATCCGAACAGTTGGCGAAAGCCTGTGGTGAGTTTGTTGACGTTGATGCCAACCCGGCGCGCCAGCTCGGGCAAAGTGGGCGGATGCTGAAGATCCGCCGCCAGCAGGTCGCGCGCGTGATGCAGGCACTCGGTATCGGCGCACGACAGGCCGGCCGAGGTCGCCGCCGGCGCCGGTTGCAGGGCGCCCAGCGCCAGCGCAGTCAGTTCCAGGGCCTTGGCCGACAGGTACATGCGCTTGAGCGCCCCCTGCATCGGGCAGGCCAGCATCTGCCGGCCCAGGGCCTGTAGCGGCGCCGCCAGGCGCAAGTTGGCATCGGCGTAGGGCGCACCGTCGCGCGGCGCGCGCAGCAGCCGCGCGATGTCGATGGGTTCGAGCGACAGGGATTCGCGCAGATGCGCCAACGAGGTGCGCAGTGACACGAAGCGCAACGCGCGGCGCGCGCCGAATTCGTGTTCCATGCGCAGCGGGTCGCGGCACAGGCTCAGGTGCAGCAGCGGCCCGCTGACCTGCGCGGCCGGCGCGGCCGGCGCGCCCGGCACGCGGTAGCGCAGCTCGCCTTCGAGCACCAGCACCAGCTTCAGGCCTGGCGCCAAGTCTTCCTGCATCCGCTCGCCGCGCTCGAAACGCAGCGTACCGCCAGCCAGCGACATGGCGGGCATGACGGCCGGAACGGCCCAATCGAGTTCAAGGGGCGAAGCAGTCACGGTGGCGGGCCCGGGCAGGAGTCGATAGTTTAATGAGAGTGACTATTATTACCGTTTTGGCCTCTCTCATGCCAACGCGGCGTTGCGCGCGGCGCGGCGCAGGGCCTGCGGCGGCTGGCCGTAGACCCGCAGGAAGGCGCGCCGCATGCGTTCGCTGTCCATGAAGCCGACGCGACGCGCCACGCTGTCGATGCTGCCGTCGCCCGCCTCGATGCGCGCCCGGGCCGCCTCGGCGCGGATGCGCTCGACCGCCTTGGCGGGGGTCTCGCCGGTTTCGGCCTTGAAGCTGCGCAGCAATTGGCGTGGGCTGACGCACGCCACTTCGGCCAGATGCTCCACCGTCAGGGCCGCGCCCAGGTTGGCGCGGATGTGTTCCAGCACCGCGCGCATGCGTTCGCTGTCGGGCGCCAGGTCCTGCAGCGCCGAGAACTGCGACTGGCCGCCGGAGCGGCGGTGGTACACCACCATCTCGCGCGCGGTGACGGCCGCCAGTTCGGCGCCCAGGTCGGCCTCGACCATCGCCAACGCCAGGTCGATGCCGGCGGTAATGCCTGCCGAGGTCCAGGTGTCGCCGTCGCGGATGTAGATGCGGTCGGGTTCGACACGCACCGCCGGGTAATCGCGCGCCAGCATCGCGGCATGGCGCCAATGGGTGGTCGCGCGGCGGCCGTCGAGCAGGCCCGCGCCCGCCAGTACCAGGGCGCCGGTACAGACACTGGCCAGGCGCCGGCCCGCCCGGCGCTGCGCCAGCAGCCGGGCGCGCAACGCGGGCGTGATGGCAGTGGCGCGTGCGCCCTCGCCGCCGGGCACCACCAGCGTATCGGCGGGCATGCCGCGCCAGGGCGATGTCTGCACGCCGATGCCGCAGGAACTGCGCACCAGGCCCCCGTGCTCGGATACGACGTGCACCGCATACGCCGGGCCGGCGGCGGTCTGCGCGAAGCGGCCCGCGGTCTGGAACACGGCGGCGGGGCCGGACAGGTCCAGCAGCTGGAAATCGGGCACCAGCAGGAAGGCGACGTGGTGAGTCATGGCGGCTTGGCGTTTTTTAAGGGATTTATGTCATTTACGCCATAGTGTGCGTCGTTACATTGAGGCCTGTCAAACCCGCCCTCCTCCTGCTACCTCATGTCCCTCACGCCCCCGCCCGCCACCGGCCGCCGCAACGCCCGCATCCTGGCCGTGTGCCAGGGCCTGTTCATCGCGGCCATTTCCATCGACCTGACCTTGACTGCGCTGACGGGCCACATGCTGGCGCCCGACAAGGCGCTGTCGACGCTGCCGTTCGCGCTGATCACGGTGGCCGGCGCCGTGGTCACCTGGTTCGCCTCGCTGCTGATGCAGCGCATCGGCCGGCGCAACGGCTTCGCGCTGGGCGCCCTGGCAGGCGCGGCCGGGGGCGGCATTTCGGTGTGGGCGGTGTTCCACGCCGATTTCTGGGCCTTCTGCGCCGGCACCGCGCTGGTGGGCGTGTTCCAGGCCTTTGCGCAGTACTACCGGCTGGCGGCGGCGGACGCGGTGCCGCCGGCGGCCAAGAGCCGCGCGATCTCGGTGGTGATGACCGGCGGCGTCATCGCCGCGATCGCCGGGCCGGCGCTGGCGGCCTGGAGCCGCGACCTGTTCGCGCCGGTGACGTTCGCCGGCGCCTACCTGATGGTGGCGCTGCTGGCGCTGTTGTCGGCCGCCCTGCTGTTCGGCTTCTATCGCGATGCCGACGCGCCGGTGGCGGCCGGCGAGATCCAGGCCGGCCTGCCGCCGCGCCCACTGCGCACCGTGGCGCGCCAGCCGGTGTTCATCGCCGCGCTGGCCAACAACGTGGTGGGGTCGGTGTCGATGATGTTCATCATGACCGCCGCGCCACTGGCGGCGGTGGCCTGCAGCCACAGCATCGGCGACGGCGCCAACATCATGCAGTGGCACCTGGTCGGCATGTATGCGCCGGCCTTCTTCGCCGGCGCGCTGATCCAGCGCTTCGGCCTGCCCAAGGTGCTGGGCGCGGGCATGCTGTTGAACGTGGCCTGCGCGCTGATCGCGATGTCATCGCCGTCGCTGCCGGCGTTCTACGCCGCGCTGTTCTGCCTGGGGGTGGGGTGGAATTTCATGTTCGTCGGCGGCACCACGCTGCTGGCGCAGTCGTACCGCCCGTCCGAACGGGCGCGCGCCCAGGGCGCGGCCGAGATGTTGCGTTATGCGGCGACCGCCGTAGCGACGCTGGCGGCCGGACCGGCCCTGGACGCGTTCGGCTGGGAAGCGCTGAATGCCGCCATGCTGCCGGTGGTGCTGGCGGCCGGCCTGATGACCTGGCACTGGGCGCGCGGGTCGGCCCGCAACGCCACTGCGGCCGGCGCGGCCTGACGTCGGCGCGGCCACGGGCGGACGCGGCGCGCGTCTGCGCTCATTGCTGCCGGCGGCGCTGTTCCAGTTCGCGCAGGCACTGGGCGACGCCGGCCTGCATCTGGGCATTGGACACCGCGGCGCGGTCTGAGACCTCGCGGCAACGCGCGTATTCGGCCTGACTCGCGGGCGTGTCGCGGATCACGGCCGGGGCGGCCGCATTCGGGTCGGGCGTGACGGTCATGCGCAAGGTGGACGGGGGCGACAGGCTGCCATCCTTGGAGCGCTGGCTGGGATATTGGAATTCCTGTGTGACCGGCGCCGCAGTCTGCGCCTGGGCCACGCCGCCGAGGCAGGCCAGAGCCAGCAGGACAGCGGTGAACGGGAGTTTCTTCATGAGCGACCTCTCTTCGTTGAACGCGCCCGCGCCAGATGCCCGGCCCGGTGACGCGCCGGTCTATCGTAGCCCCGCGCGCGGCCATGGGGCGTGCCAAGACGCTACGCCGGCAGCAAGATTTGTTTCTTGCGGTTTCCCGTGCGGACTCAGCGCGCCGCCGGCGGCTGGCGCAACGGCGCCAGCAGGGACGACAGGCCGTTGTGGTCGAGTTCGTGCATCAAGGCCAGCAGACGCCCCAGTTCTCCCGGCGGAAAGCCCTTGCGCGCGAACCAGGCCAGGTACGGCCCCGGCAGGTCGGCGATCAGGCGTCCCTGGTACTTGCCGAAAGGCATGCTGCGCGTCACCAGCAATTGCAACAGTTCCGGATCCATGGCCGCTTATCCTGCCTCGCCGAAGCGAATGTCGGCGGCCGGCACGGCGGCGATTTTTACGCCGAAGCTGACAATCGACGACAGCGTGGCGTTGTGGTGCGCGCGGATCTGGGCGCCCGACGCATGCGGCTTGTCCTGGGTGGTGTGGGCATCGGCCGCCAGCGTCACCGGATAGCCCAGCGCCGAGGCGCGGCGCACGGTGGTGTCGACGCAGAACTCGCTCGCGTAGCCGCACACCACCAGGTGCGTGGCACCCACCCGCGACAGCGCGTCGTCCAGGTCGGTGCGCAGGAAGGAATCGGGCGTGGTCTTGCGAACGCGAATATCGCCGTCGGCAGGATGCAGCCGCGTGTCGATCTGCCAGCCCGGCTCGCCATGAGCCAGCTTGCTGCCGGGCGATTCATGCTGCACATAGATCACCGGCACGCCGGCGGCGCGGGCACGTTCGGTAAGCTCGTCGATGCGCGCCAGCACGGCGCCGGCCTCGGCGGGCTCGGGTGTGGTTTCGAACAGGGCGCGTTGCACATCGATCACAATCAAAGCGGACTTCATGGTTCTCTCGGAAGGAAATGGCGGCTTGGCAAGGCCGGGCGCGCGGGAATGGAAGGCAGGCCTAGCCACATTCGGCGCCAACCAGCGCGGGCGGCCAGATGCGCGCATACATCCAGAAATGGCGCGGCTCGCCGCGTACCTGACGGTAATGATGCAGCAGCCCTTCGCGGTCGAAATGGCAGCGTTCCAGCACGCCGGCCGACGCGGTATTGGTATCCAGCACCGTGGCCTGGACCCGGGCCAAGCCCAGCGTCTGAAAGGCCCACGCAGTGACGGTCTCGCAGGCCCGCGAGGCAATCCCGCGACGCCAGTGCGAAGGAGAAAGGTCATAAGCGATTTCGGCGCGGCGCGCGCCGGGCGCGATCTCGTTGAACCCGATGGTTCCGACCAAGCGGTCGTTGGTCTCGACGATCGCCAGGCGCATGCAATGACTGGCCACCGGGTCGGCATAGTCCTGGATCAGATCGGCCAGCGCCTGCGCGCCGTCGATCTGCCAACTGGTGTGGCGGGTCACGTTGTCGTCACGCAGGTAGGCATACCAGTCGGCCGCATCGGTCTGGCGTAGCGGACGCAGGCGCAAGCCGAAAATATCCAGTTCGGGCGCGCATTGCGGCCAGTCGGCAAGAGGCAGGAGCATGGGGTATGTCGCAAGAAAGAAGCCTGCCGGCATGCGTTCGCACCGGCCAGGGAAAGCTTAACAGCCCCGCGACCGTCAGAAATCCAGCCGCCCCTTCAATTCGCCGAACGGCACCATGACGTGTTCGCGGTAGGCCGGACGTTCGCGCAGGCGTTCGTACCAGGCCCGCACGTGCGCCAGGGGCTCGTGGGCGATGTCCAGTTCGTAGTAGCGGTACAGCGTGGTGGCGGCGGGAATGTCGGCCAGCGTCAGCGCCTGGCCGCCCAGATAGGGTTGCGCGGCCAGCACCGCATCGAGCTGGCGCAGGCAGGCATGGGTGGCGTCCAGGCTGCGCGCGATGGCGGACGGATCGCGCTGGGCCTCGGGGGTGCGGTAGTAGCCCCAGAACACGCCGGACAGGAAGGCCGGCTGCAGCGCCGTCTGGGCCCAGTCCATCCAGCCGTCGGCGCGCACGCGGCGCGCCGGGTCGGCCGGCCAGAAGGCCCCGGCGCCATGGCGCGCGGCGAGGTAGCGCAGGATGGCGTGCGATTCCCACACCACGGTGTCGCCGTCGCGCAGCAGCGGCACCCGCCCATGCGGGTTCATCCGCAGGAATTCGGGCGTGTCCAGCAGGCCGAATCGGCCGCCGGCGGGAATGTGTTCGTAGGCCAGGCCGAGTTCACCGGCCAGCCACAGCACTTTCTGCACGTTGAATGAACTGCGCCGGCCCCAGATTGTCGGCATGGCGGTCACCTTTGTCCGGTCCGGTCACGCGGCCACGACGATGCGCGGTTCGCAGTGCACGGGGAAGTTCATCGAGTTGGCGATATAGCAGAAGTGATGGGCGCGGGCGTGCAGGGCCTCGGCCAGACCGGCGTCGCCACCGGCGGCGATGGTGACCTCGGGGCGCAGCGTGACCGAGGCGAAGGCGCCGCCACGCTGGGAATCTTCGCGCATGACGCCGTGCGCATCGTCGCGGTAGGCCGTCACGGTGATGTTCTCGACCGCGCACAGGTGCAGGTACCAGAGCTTGTGGCAGGCCGACAGCGAGGCCACCAGCAGATCTTCGGGATTCCAGCGTGCCGCGTCGCCGCGGAACGCCGGGTCGGCCGAGCCGGCGATGTCGGGCTTGCCCGGCGCCTGGATCAGGTGGTCGCGCGCATACGCGGTGTAGCTGGCGGTGCCCTTGCCGGTGTTGCCGGTCCAGGTCACGCTGACGTCATAGTGGTGTTCGCCATTCATCGCGGCATCCTCGGTGTTCGCGCCAATGGCGCGCAAAGACGGGTAGCGTAGCGCAAGCGCGAGCGCCACGCCGGACGCTGCCGCGGCGCTAGGGCTTGTTCCCTTGTCGCGCGCCCATCAGCGAGCGCGACAGGCGGCTGGCCGCGGCGAGGATGGGTTCCTTCAATTCAAGCAGCACGCTCTCGCTCAGGCGCGAGATCGGTCCCGAAATGCACACCGCCCCCAGCAGCGTCCAATTGATGCCATAGACCGGCGCGGAGATGCTGGACACCTCGGCCTCGCGTTCGCCCAACGACACCATGTAGCCGGCGCGGCGCACCGATTCATAGGGTTCGCCCGCTTCACCGGAAAAAGCGAGCAGCACGCGGCCCGGGCTTCCCAGCTCCAGAGGCAAGGCCGCGCCGACGCGCACGTGGTGCCGGATCGACTTCGGGCCTTCGACGCGCGCCATGCAGATGCGCTGCTTGCCCTCGCGCACGTAGAACGTCGCGCTTTCGCCGGTCGCCGCCGACAGCTCGCGCAGGATCGGCTGGACCACCTCCGCGATGTTGAAGGTGGCCTGGTAACACGCGCCCAGCCAACCCGCGGCGCGCGCCAGGCGCCAGGTGCCGTCGGGCCGCTGCGCCAGGTAGTCGTCCAGCGCCAGGGTGCGGGCCAGCCGCAATACGGTGGAACGGTGGCAGCCGGTGCGCCGGCTCAGTTCCGCCAGCGACAAATGCGCGTCCTCCACGCCAAACGCTTCGAGGATGCGCATCGCGCGGCGCACGGCCACCACGCCCTCTTCGGCCGAGTCCACACCAGATTCCGGATTCATATCATGGTTCGCCATACGCAACACGTTTCACTGTACGAACTCGTATTGTATTGGACGGAACACTCTTCGACAATTCGTCCACCAAAAACAAACATCGGAGACAAAACATGAAGCCGTTCGCGCGCTTGCTGTCGGGCCTGGCCCTGGTGTGCATGAGCAGCCTGAGTGCCGCCCAGGGATATCCCGACAAACCCATCCGCCTGATCGTGCCGTTCCCGCCCGGCGGCGGCACCGACGTGCTGGCCCGGGAAGCGGCAATGAAGGTGGCCGGCAACACCGGCTGGAACATCGTCACGGAAAACCGGCCAGGCTCGGGCGGCAACATCGGCGTGGACGCGGTCGCCAAATCGGCGCCGGATGGGTACACCCTGGTACTGGGACAGACCAGCAATCTGGCGATCAACCCCACCCTGTACGCCAAGCTGCCCTACGACCCCGAGAAAGACCTCACCGCCATCGGCCTGGTGGCCGACGCGCCGCTGGTCATCGTGGTGCCGGCCAACTCGCCGTTCAAGACCTTCGAGGACATGCTCGCGGCGGCCAAGGCCAAGCCGGGGTCGCTGAACTTCGCCAGCTCCGGCAATGGCACGGTGGCTCACCTGGCGGCGGTGCAGTTGCAGAATGCCGCGGGCATCAAGCTCACGCACATCCCCTACAAGGGCGCGGCGCAGGCCTCCAACGACCTGATCGGCGGGCAGATCGACATGTATCTGTCGTCGGTTCCCACCCTTATCGGCCACGTGCGCAGCGGCAAGATGCGGGCGCTGGCGGTGACTTCAGCGCAGCGCGTACCGGACATGCCCGACGTGCCCACTATCGCCGAACGCGGCTTTCCCGGCTTCGAGGCCGTCACCTGGTTCGGCCTGGCCGCCCCCGCCGGCACGCCGAAGGACGTCGTGCAGCGCCTGAACGCCGAGTTCAACAAAGCGCTCCAGACCCAGGATCTGCGCGTCAAGTACCAGGAACAGGGGGCGCGCGTGCTCACCGGCACGCCGGAGGCATTCGCCAAGCTGATCCACGACGACCGCATCCGGTGGCGCAAGATCGTCATGGATTCGGGCGCGAAGGTGGAGTGATCCTGCCGTGGCTGCCGACGATGCCTACTCCAGCGGTGACGCCCGGCCGGCCACCGCGGCTCCGCCCGGGGCGTGCGACTGCCACATCCACGCCTATGACCGCCGCTATCCGGCGGCGAGCGGCGCCAGGCTGCTGCCGCCGGACGCGTCGATGACGCAGTACCGCGCCGTCCAGGCCCGCCTCGGCACCCAGCGCGCGGTGCTGGTCACGCCGTCCACCTACGGCGCCGACAACCGCGCCATGCTCGATGCGCTGGCCCAAATGGGCGAACAGGCGCGCGGGGTGGCCGTGATCGACGGCAACGAAAGTGACGCGCAATTGGAAGCCTTGCACAGCGCCGGCGTGCGCGGCATCCGGCTCAACCTTTCGCTGGGGGTGACCGGCTCGGTCGACCAGATCCTGCCGCTGGCGGCGCGGGTGGCCCCGCTGGGATGGCATGTCCAGTTGCTGATGCCGCCCGATCGGCTGGCGGAACTGGATGGCCTGCTGTCGGCATTGCCGGCGCCGGTCGTGTTCGACCACATGGCCCGTATCGGTCCGCAGCAGGCCGGCGCGCATCCCGCCCATGCCCTGGTGCTGCGCCTGCTGGGCCAAGGCCGCGCCTGGCTCAAGCTGTCGGGCGGCTACATCGTCAGCCCCCGCCACTGCGTCGAGGACCCGGCGCTCGACGCCCTGGCCCGCAGTTATCTCGATGCCAACCCCGAACGCATCGTCTGGGGCAGCGATTGGCCCCACGCATCGGCGTCGGCCGGCATGCAGCCCATGCCCGACGACGCGCGCCAGTTCGACAGATTGGCCGAATGGACCGGCAGCGCCGGGTTGCGCCAAGTCCTGGTGCACAACCCGGCGGCCTTGTACGGCTTTCCGGCATGAATACCAAAACACCGAGGAGACACCCCATGCATGCACCCTTCACCCTCTCTCGCCGGCGCTTCATCGCCGTTGGCGCGGCCCTGGCCGCGAGCGCCGCCTTCGGCGCGCGCGCCGCGCAGGATTGGCCGGCCGGCAAGACCATCACCTGGGTCGTGCCCTACCCGGCCGGCGGCAGCACCGACGTATTGGGCCGCGCCATCGCGCAACAACTGGACGCGCAGATGGCCACGCGCGTGATCGTCGACAACCGCCCCGGCGCCACCGGCACCATCGGCGCCGCCCGCGTGGCCCGCGCCGAGCCGGACGGCCTGACGCTGCTGGGCACCTCGATCGGGCCGCAGGCGATTGCGCCGCACATACTGGGCAAGCTGACCTACGACCCGGTGGCGGATTTCGCGCCCATCATCGAGGTCGGCACCATTCCGCATCTGCTGGTGGTGGGCAAGGAACAGCCCTTCCGCACGGTGGCCGAACTGATCGCGGCCGCGAAAAAGGCGCCCGAAAGCCTGGCATACGCCTCCGGCGGCACCGGCACGATCCTGCATATGCAGGGGGAACTGCTGCAGCAAAAGAGCGGCGCGCGGTTCCTGCACGTGCCGTACAAGGGCGACACGCCCGCGCTGCAGGACACGCTCGCCGGGCAGGTGCAGTTCGCGTTCATTCCCGCGGCGGCCGCGCTGCCGCATGTGCAGACCGGCGCGCTGCGCGCGCTCGCCGCCACGTCGGCGCGGCGGCTGCCTGCCTTGCCGCAGGTGCCGACCATGGCCGAGGCCGGATTCAACGATTTCGTGGTGGAGCAATGGCAGGCCGTGTTCGCCCCGGCCGCCACGCCCGCTCCCATCATCGCCCGGCTCAACGCCGAAATCGGGCGCGCCCTGCAAAGCCCGGCGCTGACGACGCTGGCCGATCAGCTCGGCATCACGCTGGCCGGCGGCACACCGCAGGATCTCGATGCCGTCCGCAAAGCGGACTTCGACAAATGGGGCAAGGTCATCCGCGAGGCGGGCATCAAGCCGGCCTGACCCTGCCTTCAAGACACTTACCTTCCACAGGAACATTCATGGCCAACCAGGACATTATCAAGGACTTCCCGCGCGTCGGCGCAGACATCGTGAGCCGCGCCGCCGCGCTGCAACCGGCCATCCTGGCCGATGTGGCCGGCCGCCGCGGCGCGCTGAGCGGCCGCATCCGCCCGCTACATCCTGGCATGAAGCTGGCCGGCACGGCGCTGACGGTGGAAGTGCGGCCCGGCGACAACCTCATGATCCATGCCGCCATTTCGCTGGCCAGGCCCGGCGACGTGCTGGTGATCGACGGCAAGGGCGACCTCAGCTCGGCGCTTATGGGCACCATCATGATGAACGCCTGCCGCAAGCTGGGCATCGCCGGCGTAGTGATGGATGGCGCGGCGCGCGACGCGGTTGAGATCATCGAAATGGACTACCCGGTATTCGCCGCGGGCACCAATCCGAACGGCCCGACCAAGAACGTGCCCGGCCGCATCGGCCATCCGGTGTCGGTCGGCGGCGTGACCGTCCACCCCGGCGACTTCATCATCGGGGATGCCGACGGCGTGGTGGTGGTCGAGCGCGAGAAAATCGAAGGCCTGCTGCCCGCCGCCGAAAAGAAAGTCCGCGACGAGGCCGCGCGCATCGCCGCGATCCAGGCCGGCGACACCGAGGCCAAATGGCTGACCGCCGCCTTGCGCGCCGCGGGCGTGCTGAAGGAAGGAGAGTCGCTGTGAATCCGATCGCCGCAGGCAAGGCCGCCATTGTCGTGACCGCGGCCGACCTGGCCCCGGAAGCGGTCGCGCTGCTCCAGGATTTCAACCTGGTGTTCGCCGGCAAGACGCCCACCGAAGACGACATCGTGGCGTTGTGCCGTCAGCACAACCCGGTTGCCATCATCGTGCGCTACAGCAAGGTCGGCGCCGCCGCCATGGATGCGGCGCCCGCGCTGCGCGTGATTTCCAAGCACGGCAGCGGCACCGACACCATCGACAAGGCCGCCGCCGCCCAGCGCGGCGTCCAGGTCGTGGCCGCGGTGGGCGTGAATGCCGCCGCCGTGGCCGAGCATGCGCTGGCGCTGCTGCTGGCGTGCGCCAAATCGGTCGTGGCCCTGGATGCGCGCATGCGCGCGGGCCATTGGGACAAATCGACGCACAAGAGCCTGGAACTGGACGGCAAGACCATCGGCCTGGTGGGCCTGGGCGCCATCGGCCGGCGCATGGCCGCCATGGCGCACGGCCTGAACATGCGCGTGATCGGCTTCGACCCGTACGCCGGCGACCTGCCCGGCTACATCACCCAGGCGCCGCTCGAAGCGATCTGGCGCGAGGCCGACGTGGTGTCGCTGCACTGTCCGCTGACCGACGGGAACCGCGGCATGATCAATGCCGCGACGCTGGCGCAGTGCAAGCCCCGCGTGGTGTTGGTCAACACCGCGCGCGGCGGCCTGGTCGACGAAGACGCGCTGTTGCAGGCGGTCCGCTCGGGCCAGGTGCGCGCCGCCGGCCTGGACAGTTTCGCCGTCGAGCCCATGACGGCCGGCCACCCCTTCCAGCAGGAGCCGCGCATCATTCTCAGCCCGCACATCGGCGGCGTGACCAGCGCGGCCTACGTCAACATGGGCGTGGCCGCGGCGCGCAATGTGCTGGATGTGCTGGCCCGCGCAGCCTCGCCCGCCTGAGGAGCCACGCCATGCCGCAACGCTGGAAGCACGCGCCGCCGGGCAGCAACTGGGGCGAATTCGGCCCCGACGACCAACGCGGCCGCATGAACCTGGTGGATCGCGCCAAGGTACTGCAGGGCATCGCGGAAGTCCGCGAGGGCCTGACATTCTGCCTGTCGCTGCCGCTGGACGTGCCGGGCGGCATGGCGCTGAACCCGCGCCGCCTGCCGCCGCAACGCTTTGCCACGCTGCGCGACGGCAAGAGCGCCGGGGCCCAGGGCTTTTGCTGGTCCTACGCGACGGAAGACCCGTTGCTCACCGACGTGGTGTGCGACGACGTACTGCTGATGAATACACAGTACTCGACGCAATGGGACAGCCTGGCGCACATGGGCAGCCGGTTCGACGCCGACGGCGACGGCCAGGCCGAGGCGGTGTTCTACAACGGCTTCCGGGCCGGCGCCGAGGTCCTGGCGGCCTCGGAGGACCCGGGGGCCGTGGCGGACTGGGCCCGCTTTCCCGGGCCCCGCGCCGACGCGCTCGGCATCGAGCAACTGGCCGAGCACGGCGTGCAGGGCCGCGCGGTGCTGATCGACCTGGAAGCCCATGTCGGCCGCACCCGCGCCGCCGTGGGCTATGACGCGCTGATGCGCATTCTGGAGGCCGACGGCGTGACCATCGAAGCGGGCGACATGGTGTGCCTGCACACCGGATTCGGCGACACGCTGATGTCGATGAACCGCCAGCCCGACGTCGCGCACCTGCATGCCACCGGCAGCGGTCTGGACGGCGACGATGCGCGGCTGCTGCAATGGATCGTCGACTCGCGCCTGGCATGCCTGATTGCCGACAACCCCGCCGTCGAACTGGTGCGGCCGGTCAGCCTGGGCGGCCCGGCGACGCCGCTGCGCCGCCCGCGCCTGCCGCTGCATGAGCACTGCCTGTTCAAGAATGGCATCCACCTGGGCGAGTTGTGGTGGCTGACGCCGCTGGCGCGCTGGCTGCGCGCCAATGGGCGCCACCGCTTCCTCTTGACCGCGCCCCCGCTACGCCTGCCGGGCGCGGCCGGCTCACCGGCCACGCCCATCGCCACGGTCTGAATCCCCCAAATTCCCCATGGGCGCAGCCGCCGGCACAGGCAGCGCGCCCAGCCCCCCCCCCGAGGAGACATCTCGTGAAACCGATCCGCCTTTTGCCGCTGGCGCCAGCGTTCTGCGCCAGCATCGTGGCCACGCAATCGCCCGACCGTCCGCTCAAGCGGGCGGCGCACCCACGCTGTCCGCGGCGCCGCCGAATTCCGCGCGGCCATTGACTGACCCGCAGACGGAACGCGCGGCCCGCACCCTGGCCAACGCCGGCATCCACAACGAATAACGCGGCGCCCTGCCGCGACCCCAAGGCAAACGGAGACCTGCCATGAAATTCAAGCTGTCCGCCCTGGCGGCATCGCTGCTGCTTGCAGCCGGCGCCGCCCAAGCCGCCTATCCCGACCGTCCCGTGCGCGTCGTCGTCGGCTTCTCGCCCGGCGGCCCCACCGACGTGGTGGCCCGCGCCTTCGCCTCGTATGCCTCGCAGGCGCTGGGCCAGACCTTCGTGGTCGAGAACCGCCCGGGCGCCAACACCATCCTGGCCGCGGAGGCCGTCGCCAAGTCCGCGCCCGATGGCTACACGCTGTTGTTCGGCGCCACCAACCACACCATGATTCCGGCGCTCTACGCCGACCGGGTCCGTTTCGATGCGCTGAAATCCTTCACGCCGCTATGCGCGGTGGCCGTCAGCCCGACCGTGCTGGTCACCGGTCCCGCCCTGAAGGTGAAGACGCTGGACGCGTTCCTGGCGCGCGCCCGCGCCGAGCCGGGCCGCTTGACCTATGCGACGCCCGGCACCGGCAGTTCCGGCCACTTCGCCACGGCGCAGTTCCTGCGCCAGACCGGCATCCAGATGAATCACATCCCGTACAAGGGCGCGGCGCAGGCGGTCTCCGATCTGATGGGCGGCCAGGTCGACAGCTCTCTGGCGACGCTCGGCTCGGTACTGCCGCAGATCCAGTCCGGCAAGCTCTCGGCCCTGGCCGTGGCCGCGCCCCGGCGCCTGGCGCAACTGCCGCAAGTGCCGACGTTCGACGAGGCCGGCGTGCCGGGCTACCGCGCCGACGCCTGGTATGGCCTGCTGGCCCCCGCTGGCCTGGCGCAGGACGTGCGCGCCAAGCTGGAGCAGGTGGCGAGCGAGTTCTCGCGGGCCGACGCCACGATCAAGAGCCTGGACGCCCTGGGCATGCAGCCGCGCCAGACCTGCGGCGAGGCCTTCAGCACGCAGTTGGCCCATGAAGTCGATACGTACCGTAACCTGGCCGGCGAGCTGGGACTCAAAGCCGAATAACGCTCCCGCACCACCATAAGCAGAGGAAGACAGATGACTCACCATCCCCGAACCCGCTCCTGCCGTCGACGCGCCGCGCTGCTCGTCGCGGCCACCCTGCCGCTGCTGGCTTGCGGCATCGCCCGCGCCGCCGACCCCTGGCCCAGCCGCCCGGTGCGGATCGTGGTGCCCTACGGCCCGGGCGGCGCGGTCGACGTGGCCACGCGCAAGGTTGCGCAGTTGCTGTCGACGCAGACCGGCCAGAGTTTCGTCGTGGAGAACAAGCCGGGCGCGACCGGCACCATCGGCGTCAGCCAGGTGGCCCGCGCGCCGGCCGATGGCTACACGCTGGTGGCCAACGACACCACCTATTCGCTGTTGCCGCACATCTTCAAGCAACTGCCCTTTGATCCGGCAAAGGACTTGCAGCCCGTGTCGGCCTTCATCTTCGCGCCCATGGCGCTGGCGGTGGCGGCCGATGGCCCGTATCGCACCCTCGATGATCTGATAGCGCGGGCGCGCGCCAAGCCCGACACCGTCACGTATGGCTCGGGCGGCCCCGGCACTACGCCCCACTTCGCCGCCGAAGGGCTGGCGCTGGCGACCGGCGTGAAGTTCATGCACGTGCCCTTCAAGGGCGCCGCCGAAGCCACCCAGGCGGTGCTGGGCAAGGTGATCGACTTCCAATTCGCTTCGACCACCGGCCTGATGGGGCCGGCTCAGGGCGGGCAATTGCGCCTGCTGGCGGTGAGCGGCACCAAGCGGCTGCCGGTGCTTCCCGATGTGCCGACTTTCGCGCAGGCCGGCGTGAAGGATTTTGGCGTGATCAACTGGACCGGTTTGTGGGCGCCCAAGGGCACCCCGCCGGCGGTCACCGAACGCCTGCAGCGCGAGGTGGCCAAGGCCATGGCATCGCAGGAAATGCAGACCTTCGCCACCAAGATGGGCGCCGAGCCGCGCGCCGTCGACGCGGCGCAATTCGCCCGCATCCTGGCCGACAGCAGCACAATGTGGGGCAACGTGGCCCGCAGCATTGGCTACGACGCCAAGTAGACGCCGAGGAGACCGCATGTTTTTCCTGCAACCGCCCCAAGTGGCGCAACTGGACGCATGGACCGCCATGCCCGACCGCTTCCGCCGCCACCAGCGCAGCGACTGGGCCGACGCGAACCGCGGCGGGGCGCCGGTCGATTCGTTCCTGGAAGGCCCGGTGTTCGATCGCCATGGCAACCTGTACGTCACCGACATCCCCTGGGGGCGGGTGTTCCGCATCGGGCCCGATCGCCAGTGGTCGCTGGTGGTCGAATACGACGGCGAGCCCAACGGCATGAAGTTCCTGGACGAGCAACGCCTGCTGATCACCGACTACAAGAACGGCCTGATGGTCCTGGACGTGGCTAGCGGGCAGGTCGCACCCTACCTGGCCCGCCGCAACAGCGAGCGCTTCAAGGGCGTGAACGATCTGATCCTCGACGCGCAGGGCAATATCTATTTCACCGACCAGGGCCAGAGCGGCCTGCACGATCCCAGCGGCCGGCTGTACCGTCTGCGCCCGGGTGGCCAGCTCGATTGCCTGCTCGACAACGTGCCCAGCCCCAATGGCGTGGCGCTGTCGCCTGACGGCAAGGTCCTGTACCTCGCGGTGACGCGCGGCAATTGCGTCTGGCGCGTGCCGCTGATGGCGGACGGCGGCGTCAGCAAGGTGAGCCAGTTCTTCACCTCGTACGGTCCCAGCGGCCCGGACGGCCTGGCGGTGGACCGCGCCGGCAATCTGCTGGTGTGCAATCCCGGCCTGGGCTACGTGTGGCTGCTCAACCACCGCGCCGAGCCGGAGATCGTCTGGCGCAGTCCCGAGGGCATGTCGACCACCAACCTCGCCTTTGGCGGTGAGGACGGCCGCACGCTGTTCTGTACCGAATCGGTGTCGGGCACGATCCTGACCGCGCGCGCGCCACACCCCGGTCTGCTGGCCCGCGCTCCGCGCTGAAACGGTCGCGGCGCCGGGCCAGTTCGAACGGGGGACAAGCGCGGCGGGCCTGGGGCGCCCGCCGCGCGTGCCCTTACATCCCGTTTCAGCAAGGATGGGCTTGCGTCCGTATCGTGGACGCACAGCAACACAGGAGCTCGCCATGATGAAAACCACCCTGACCTGCACCCTGACCGTCGCCCTGCTTGCCGGCTGCGCCCCCTCCCGCCACACGTCCGCCGTGCCCGTGGACAGCCACACCGCGCGCGATTCGCTCGACTGGCCCGGCAGCTACGAAGGCACCCTGCCCTGCGCCGACTGCCCCGGCATCCGCACCCGCCTGACGCTGATGAAGGATGGCCGCTACGAGCGCACCACGCAGTACCTGGACCGTCAGCCGCAACCCGAAGCGGTGGCCGGCACCTTCAGCTGGGAGTCCGACGGCAGCACCATCCGCCTGGACGCCTCGGGTGACAGCCAGCGTTACTTCATCGCCGAAAACCAGGTGATCATGCTGTACCGCGACGGCACCCGCCCCACCGGGCCGCTGGCGCCGCACTACATCCTGCGGCGCGCGCACTAGCGCGCCGCCGCGCCGGCCGCCCGCAAGCCTCCCGCTTCCGGCTATTCTCTGCCGCAGCACCCGCCGCGCCGCCCGCCCCGCCATGGGCGCCGCGCCTCCAACAAAGGAAGCCATGAAGACCGATCACGAACTGCTCGACGCCTTTGCCCCGACCGGCGTGCTGCGCGCCTCCATCAACCTGGGCAACCCCATCCTCGCCAATACCCACCCGGAAACCGGCGCGCCCGGCGGCGTGTCGGTCGACCTGGCCACCGAACTGGCCCGCCGGCTGGACGTGAAGCTGGAGCTGGTGGTGTTCAAGTCCGCCGGCGAATCGGTCAACGCGGTCGCCGCCGAGCAGGCCGACGTGGGCTTTTTCGCGATCGATCCGCTGCGCGGCGAACAGATCGCCTTCACCGCGCCGTACGTGGTGATCGAAGGCGCCTACCTGGTGCGCGATGATTCCCCCATCACCCGCATGGAAGAGGTGGACCGCGCCGGCCAGCGCGTGGTGGTCGGCAAGGGCAGCGCCTATGACCTGTACCTGACGCGCGAGATCAAGCACGCCGAGTTGTTCCGCGCGCCCACCTCGCCCGCCGTGGTCGACACCTTCGTCAAGGAAAACATGGAAGTGGCGGCCGGGGTCAGGCAGCAGTTGCAGGCCGATGCGCAACGCCTGGGCGGCCTGCGCCTGCTGGACGGCCATTTCATGCTGATCCGCCAGGCCATGGGCGTGCCCAAGCGCCGCGGCGCCAAGGCCAGCGCCTACCTGGCCGCCTTTGTCGAAGCCATGAAGAAAAGCGGCTTCGTCGCCGAGGCCCTGGCGCGCCACAAAATCCAGGGCGCCGCGGTGGCGCCGCTGGACGCGGCGCCGCAATAAAGGGATGCCGGGCCACGCCAGCGGCCCTCTGGCCTGGATGCCACCCGGGTCGTGTCGCGCGCGGCCCTGTCGGCCGGCCGCGCGCCGGCCGGCGCAATCCGCCGATGACGGCCCGGCAAACCGGGCGCCATCGGCGGCAACCCGCGCGCCTCAGTGGCTGATCATCCAGGGCCGGGCGCCGGCAAAGGACTTGGCGCCATCGGCCGCGGTGCGCGTCTTGCCGGACTTGCGTGCGCCCGCACAACAGCCGCAGTTCAAGCCGTGGCCCGAACGCGAGCTGCGCGGTTCGTTGGCGCTGCGCTCGTTGGCGGCATGGGCGCGGTTGACGGCCGAGGACAGCGCCGAGATCGCGGGCGCGCCGCCGACGATGCGGCTCGAAGCGGCGCCGCAGCGCGGGCAGTCGGCCGGATCGCGCCATTGCGCGAGCGGCCGCAAGGCCGCGAACTCGCCGCAGTCGGCACAGGCGTAGTCATACATGGGCATGTCGGTCTCCTTCGCGCGGGGCTCAGCGGTCGCGCGACAGGGGCATGTCGACGCCGCCCTTGATGTGCTGGACCGGTCCCGACGCCGACGGTTGGATGTCGAAGTCGAAGATCTCGGTCGGCAGCCACAGCGTGGCGCAGGAGTTGGGAATGTCCACCACCCCGCTGATGTGCCCCTGCACCGGCGCGCAGCCCAGGAGCGAATAGGCCTGCGCCCCCGAGTAGCCGAATTTCTTCAGGTATTCGATGGCGTTCAGGCAGGCCTGGCGATAGGCCACGTTCACGTCCAGGTAGTGCTGCTTGCCGCCCTCGTCCACCGAGATGCCTTCGAAGATCAGGAAGTCCTTGTAGGCCGGCGTGATCGGGCTGGGCTTGAAGATCGGATTGCGGATGGCGTACTTGTCCATGCCGCCCTTGATCAGCGTAACGCGCATGTGCACCCAGCCGGCCATCTCGATGGCGCCACAGAACGTGATCTCGCCATCCCCCTGCGAGAAATGCAGGTCGCCCACCGACAGCCCGCCGCCTTTGACGTAGACCGGGAAGAACACCCGCGCGCCGCGCGACAGGTCCTTGATGTCGCAGTTGCCGCCGTGCTCGCGCGGCGGCACGGTGCGCGCGCCCTCGGCCGCCGCGCGGTCGCGCTCGGCCCCTTGCAGCGCGCCCATGTGCGCCGTCTTGGGCGCCGGCGGGTTGGCCAGCGGCGGCACGCGGTTGGGGTCGGTGTCGATCAGCGCCTGCTCGCGCTGGTTCCAGGTATCCAGCAGCTTCTTGTCGGGCAGGCATCCGATCAGACCGGGATGGATCAGGCCGGCGAAGCTGACGCCCGGGATGTGGCGCGACGACGTGAACATGCCGTGGAAATCCCAGATGGACTTCTGCGCATGCGGGAAGTGGTCGGTAAGAAAGCCGCCGCCGTTGTTGCGGCTGAAGAAGCCGTTGAAGCCCCACAGGCTGTCGGGCTTGGCGCCGATGTCCAGCAGGTCCACCACCAGCAGGTCGCCAGGCTCGGCGCCTTCGACGCCGACCGGGCCGGACAGGAAGTGCACGGTGGACAGGTCGACATCGCGCACATCGTCGGCGCTGTCGTCGTTCTTGATGGCGCCGCCGGTCCAGTCGTAGGTCTCCAGGATGAAGTCGTCGCCGGGTTTGACCCAGACGGCCATCGGGATATCCGGATGCCAGCGGTTGTGAATCTTCTCGTTCTCGTAGGGGGACTGGGTCAGGTCAACCTGGATGAGGGTGTCGGTCATTCTCTTTCATCTCCAACGCAACGTGTTGATAAAACAGAACTTGCCATCCTTGGCCTGCCGACCGGCCTGACGCGTTCGCGTGGGCGTCGGCGACCATTGATGCGTCATGCACGGTAGGCCAGATTCAGGCAACGGTAAACTGGGTTTTTTCACAGTGACGCCATCGCCGCGGGCCGGCGCCCCCTGGCCCGGACCGCGCCGTCAGCCGCGCTTGCGGCAGAAGCAATAGACGTGCCGGTAGCAGTCGTCCACCATGTGGCGCGAGGCGGTCATGCCGTCGATGGCGGGCACGAACTCCTCCAACCCGTCGTCCACCACGACCGGAAACGGCGTGCGCTCGGGCAGATCGTTGTAGCCCAGCACCAGCACGCCGCCGGGCTTGAGCACCTGGTGGCATTGCGCCAGCAGGCGACGCAGGGCGGCCTCACCGTCGATGCCGAAGCCGAGCAGGCCGTTGGCGACCACCACATCGAAGACGTCCGGGCAGTAATGCGCCGCCATCTCGAGCGCATCGCCGGTCCAATGCCGCCCCGGGCGTCCGTAGACCGCGTTGCGCGGCGAGATGTCGAGCGAATGGAAGTCTGCCCGCAGCAAGCGGGGATAGTGCCAATTGTGCTTGTCCACGCCGAGGAACAGCAGTTGCTGTGGTTCGGGCCCGGCGGCTGCCAGCCGGTTCAGATATCCGAAAATAGACGCTTCGAGAAACGCGCGGCTCGGGGTGTCCAGCCTGAAGTGGGCCCCACAGCGTTCGGCCAGAACAGGCGACAGCCTGAACAACGCCCGCTTGGCGATATATTTCAATTTGCGCATCACAGTCCCTCTTGCTTCGAGGGAGAGCAATATGCGTTACACAAGCTGGCGTGACTATGGGAATGATCCGATATTTTCACACCGGTACCCAGAACACGCGCGCTCCGGCCGCAACGAAATACTTTGACCATGTCCCTTTCCCGCCCCCTGCCCGCGTTGCTCCTGCTCACCTGTGCCCTGCCCCTGGGCGCCGCCCAGGCGGCCGCGGAATGCGTGGCGCGGTTCGACGCCAGCGCCGCCCGCTACCAGGACGCCGTGGCGGTGCAGAAAGGCCGCGAGACGGCCAACTGGCAAGAGCTGAACGCGCCGCTGTGCCAGGGCCGGCTGGACCTGTTGGACATGGCGTTCGAACAGGTCGACGACTATGAGCAATGCGTGCGCGATGGCGGGGAATTTCCCGCAGACACCGTGCGCGCGATGACGGGCCAGTCTGACAACCTGGCCGCGCGCAAGACCGCGTGGATCAATACCTGCGGTCCCTACATGAAACCATAGCGGGGCGGTCTGGCAGCGGGGGCCAGGCCCCCGCGATGCATCGTGGCCGCGTCAGGCGACCGCCGCCGGTTCGGCCCGCGGAAAGAAGATCGCGCGGGCCGGATCGAAGTCGTAGCGGCTTTCGAAGTCGGTGGCGTCGGCGGCCAGCGCCAGCACCGAGTCGAGAATGAAATCAGCCTTGGCGTCGGACAGCAGCACACTGAAGTTCAGGCGGACGAAGCCCGGCTTTTCGATCTCGCGGCCATCCAGGATGGCCTGGCGCATGCGCGCCGATTCGGCCTCGTCGATCGCCAGCAGCTGATGCACATACGGGCCGGCGCAAGCGCAGCCGCCGCGCGCCTGGATGCCGAAGCGGTCGCTCAGCATGCGCGTGACCAGTTGCTGGTGCACGTAGCCGCCCTGGCCGTTGCGCACGCGGAACGAGAAGATCGGCAGGCGCGGCGCGCGCAATGACCCCAGCAGTTCGAGGCGGGGATCGTCCTGCCAGCGGGCCAGCGCGCGCTGCACGAAGGCGGCATTGCGCCGCGCCATCAGGTCGGCGCCAAGCGCCTCCTTGACCAGCAGCACCAGCGCGGCGCGGATGTCGCCCACCACATTGGGCGTGCCGGCCTCTTCGCGCGCCTCGAGGCTGGCGCTGTAGTCGTGGGCCGTAGGCGAGACGAACTTGACGGTGCCGCCGCCCGGGAAGGTGGGCGTGGCGGCGACCACGGCATCGCGGCGCACGATCAGGATGCCGGAGGCGCCGGGACCGCCGATGAACTTGTGCGGCGAGAACACGATGGCGTCGATCGGCGCATCGGCCGCGGGCGTCATGCGGATGTCCAGGTACGGCGCGCCGCCGGCGTAGTCCCAGATCATCCGGGCGCCGGCGCGCTTGACGCGGCGGGTGATGGCCGGGACGTCGGCGACGATGCCGGTGACGTTGGAGGCGGCCGACAGCGCGCAGATGACCAGCGTGCCGTCCGGCGCCTGCAGCGCGGCGTCCAGCTCGCCCAGGTCCGGGCCGCCCTGCGGGCTTTCCGCCAGCACGACGATGTCGGCGCCGCATTCGCGCCACGGCAGGATGTTGGAATGGTGTTCGTATGGCCCTATGACCACGCGCACCTTGCGGCCGGCGGCCAGCGCGGCCGGCACACCGAACAGGTGCACCAGGCGGTTGATGCCCTGGGTGGCGCCCGAGCCGGAGAAGATCACGGCGTGTTCGTCGCCGGCGCCGCAGCAGCGGCCGACCACGGCGCGCGCCTCGCGCCGCAGGCGCGTGATGAAGCCGCCGCAGAAGGAGGCTTCGGTGTGCGAATTGGCGTAGTACGGCAGCACGTGCTCGAGCACGAAGCGTTCGACCTGCATGAGCGCGCGGCCGGAGGCCACGTAATCGGCGTAGACCAGAGGCTTGAGGCCGAACGGGCCTTCAATGACGGCGTCCTTGCCGATCAGCCCGTCGGCGAGGCTGGCGACGATGTCGGAGGATTGCAGGGAGAGCTGGAACTGGCGCAACGGCCCTGTGGCGGCCGGGGTCGCGGGGGTAGACATGATGAGGATTCGAAGAAACGGCTGGCGGGAAAGTTATCGGAATATCATACGATGGAAGGAATTTTGAAACCTCACCTAAATTTTCCTTAAAACCCTCAAAAATAGATCGCTTGAACTGGATTATGGAAAAAATTGACAAGTTTGATCTGAATATCATTTCCTGCCTGCAACGCGAAGGCTCGCTGTCGCAGCGCGAGCTGGCCGACCGGGTCGGGTTGTCACAGAACGCCTGCTGGCGCCGGCTGCAACGGTTGAACGCCTGCGGCATCATTCGCGGCACCCGCGCCGAGGTGAACCTGGCGGAACTCGGGCTGGACCTGACGGTGTTCGTGATGATCCGCACCAGCCACCACGCCAAGGCATGGGCCGACGGCTTTCGCAAACACGTCGAGCGCTTGCCCGAAGTGACCGGCTTCTACCGCATCGGCGGCGACTGGGATTACCTGATCCAGGTGGTCTGCCGCGGCATTGCCGGGTACGACCGCTTCTATCAGAAGCTGATCACCGATTTCGAACTGTCCACGGTGACGGGGTTCTTCAGCATGGAAGCCATCATCGAAAACCGGCCACCCGACCTGGGGTTGCTGCATGATGCCGCCGCCTAGCCCGACGGACGCCGGCCCGGCGCCGCGCGCCACGGACCGGGACTGGCGCCAGGCGCCCCCTGCCCATGAGTCGCCCGCCGCCTTATATCCACGGGTTATCCCGGATGCCTGCATATAGACAAATCGTCAATAATTCGCCAACGTTTTATTGTCGATCCGTCCCCATCTGCTCATGCCTGTCTCCGTCAGGGACGCCATTGTTTCCTCCTCTCATCTCGCCTCGTCCGCCCCGGAGTTGTCCGAGGTGGAGTTCGGCCTGATCATCGCCTCGCACGCCTTCAACCGCTGGATGGTCCGCTGCATGGCCTGCGCCGGCCTGCCCGAGCTGACCTCGCTGGACATTCTGGTGCTGAACCACGTGTTCCATCGCGGCCGCGGCAAGAAACTGGCGGACATCTGCTTCACGCTCAATGTCGAAGACACCCATCTGGTGAACTATTCGCTCAAGAAGCTGGAGCGGCTGGGCGTGGTGCAAAGCGCCAAAACCGGCAAGGAAGTGATCTACACCACCACCGATGCCGGCGCGGCCGCTATCCAGCGCTACGCCGAAGTGCGCGAGCAATGCCTGGTGCAACCCTTCATCGACTCCCCCGCCGCGGACGATGCCAGCCACCAGTTGGCCAATACCCTGCGCGCCCTGTCGGGCCTGTACGACCAGGCCGCCCGCGCCGCCACCTCGCTGTGAGAATCCACGTTGTCTAGCATTCCCGCCCCTTCCGCCCAGCCGCTGCTGTCCGTGCGCGGCGTCTCGGTGGACTTCAATACCGACAACGGTGTGTTCCGCGCCGTCGAGAACCTGGACTTCGACGTGCGGCCCGGCAAGACGCTGGCCATCGTCGGCGAGTCCGGCTCGGGCAAGTCGGTGACGTCCATGGCCATCATGCGGCTGACGGACTACAACAACGGTCGCATCGCCACCGGCCAGATCCTGCTGCGCGATGGCGACGACCGCGAGATCGACCTGACCGCCGCGTCCGACGAACAGATACGCGCGATCCGCGGCAACGACATCGCCATGATCTTCCAGGAGCCGATGACCTCGCTGAACCCGGTGTTCACCATCGGCGACCAGATCATCGAGGCCATCATGCTGCACCAGCAGTTGTCGCGCTCGGCCGCCCGCAAGGCGGCGCGCGCGCTGCTGGAAAAGGTGCGCCTGCCGGATGCCGAGCAATTGCTGGACCGCTATCCGCACCAGTTGTCGGGCGGCATGCGCCAGCGCGTGATGATCGCCATGGCGCTGTCGTGCCAGCCGCGCCTGCTGATCGCCGACGAGCCGACCACCGCGCTGGACGTGACCATCCAGGCGCAGATCCTGAACACCATCCGCCAATTGCAGCGCGACCTGGGCACGGCCGTCATCTTCATCACGCACGACATGGGCGTGGTGGCCGAGATGGCCGACGACGTGGTGGTGATGCTGCGCGGCAAAAAGGTCGAGCAGGGGCCGGTGGAAGAGATCTTCCGCGCCCCCAAGCACCCCTACACCCGCGCCCTGCTGGCCGCCGTGCCGCGCCTGGGCAGCCTGACCGGCCGCGACCTGCCGCTGCGCACGCCGCAGACGGTGCTGGAAGGCGACACGCTGCGCGAAGTGGGCCAGACCCGCGAGCAGGACACGGCGCGCTACGACGAACCGGTGCTGCGCGTGGAGAAATTGACCACGCGCTTTGACGTCGGCCACAACCTGTTCGGCCGCGTCACCCACCGCGTGCACGCGGTCGAGGAAGTGAGCTTCGACGTCTACCCCGGCGAGACGCTGGCGCTGGTGGGCGAATCGGGCAGCGGCAAGTCGACCATCGGCAAGACCCTGCAGCAACTGGTGGCGCCGACCTCGGGCGCGGTGCGCTACAACGGCCAGGACATCTTCTCGATGGACGCCGCCGGCCGCCAGCGCCTGCGGCAGGAGATCCAGTACATCTTCCAGGATCCGTATGCCTCGCTGGACCCGCGCAAGACCGTGGCCTTCAGCATCGCCGAGCCGATCCGCACCCACCGCCTGCTGAGCGACGAGGCCGCCATCGCGCGCCGCGTCGGCGAACTGCTGGAACAGGTGGGCCTCAAGCCCGAGCACGCGCGCCGCTATCCGCATGAATTCTCAGGCGGCCAGCGCCAGCGCGTCTGCATCGCCCGCGCCCTGGCCAGCGACCCCAAGCTGATCATCGCCGACGAATCGGTGTCGGCGCTGGACGTCTCGATCCAGGCGCAGATCCTGAACCTGCTGATGGACCTGCAGCAGGACCGCGGCCTGTCGTACCTGTTCATCACCCACGACATGGCGGTGGTGGAGAAGGTCAGCCACCGCGTGGCGGTGCTGTACCTGGGCCAGATCGTCGAGCTGGGCACGCGCCGCCAGATCTTCGAGTCGCCGCAGCACGCCTACACCCGCAAGCTGCTGGCCGCCGTGCCCGTGGCCGAGCCCGGCCGCCACATCGACACCTCGCTGATCGAGGGCGAGATTCCCAGCCCGGTGCGGCGCGTGGGCGACGAGCCGGCGATCATTCCCCTGGTTGAATGCGCGCCCGGCCACCGCGTGGCCCGCGCCGCCTGAACCTTCCGTTTTCTACACGTCGGCCCGGCCGATTTCCCGTCCCTGGAGTTGAACATGCTCTCCCTACGCAAAACCTTCACCGCCACCGCCCTGGCCCTGGCGCTGGGCGGCGCCCTGCCCGCGGTCCTGTCGACCGCCCAGGCCGCCGGCACGCTCAATGTAGCCATCAACCAGGACCCGGGCAGCTGGGATCCGATCGACACCTTCGTGACCTTCTGGGGTTCGGTCGGCAGCAACCTGTACGACGGCCTGACCATGCGCGGCGCCGACCTGAAGCTGCAACCGGGCCTGGCCACCAAGTGGGAATACCTGGACGACAACAAGCGCCTGCGCTTCACGCTGCGCCAGGGCGTCAAGTTCCACAATGGCGAGCCGTTCAACGCCGAAGCCGTCAAATTCACCTTCGATCGCCTGCTGGGCGCGGAAGGCGCCAAGGGCCCGCAGAAGTCGAACTACGACTCGATCGGCGAGGTCAAGGTGGTGGATGAATACACCGTCGACTTCATCCTCAAGCACCCCGATCCCGTGCTGCTGACCAAGCTGGCCGGCTACGGCGCCATGATCGTGCCGCCCAAGTACATCCAGGAAAAGGGCGAAGAGAACTTCAACACCCATCCGGTCGGCACCGGCCCGTTCAAGTTCGAAAGCTACCAGCCCAAGGTCAACGTGACCCTGGCGCGCAATGACGACTACTGGGGCGGCAAGCCCAAGCTGGACAAGGTGGTGTACCGCTTCATCAGCGAGCCCGGCACCCAGGTTGCCGAGCTGCAGGCCGGCCGCGTCGACATTGCCACGCTGATCCCGCTGGGCCTGATCGAGACGGTCAAGAAGTCGGGCAAGGCCGATGTCATCTCGACCGGCGGTCCGGTCGCCTTCGCGCTGCGCTACAACACCAAGAACGGCATCACCCAGCACCGCGACGTGCGCCGTGCGCTGATCATGGCGGTGGACCGCGACACCATCGTCAAGCAGCTGCTGCTGGGCCAGGCCAAGACCATCGCCAGCTTCCAGGGCCCGCAGTCTTTCGGCTACAACCCCGAGCAGAAGCCCCTGCCCTTCAACCCCGCCGAAGCCAAGAAGCTGCTGGCCGGCGCCGGCATCAAGCCGGGCGCGACGGTGCAGATCGACGTGCGCGGCAGCGATTCGAACTTCCGCGAAGTGGCCCAGGCGGTGTCCGGCTACCTGCAGGCGGTGGGCGTGCGCGCCACCATCAAGCCGTATGAAACCGGCGTGCTGCTCAACGACATCATCCCCGGCGGCAAGACCGGCGAGATGTGGCAGAACCAATGGGGCGGCTGGACCTACGACTACGACAACACCGCCTACCTGATGTACCACTCGGGCCAGAAGTGGAACCCGTACGACAACGATCCCAAGCTCAACGCCATGCTGGAGGCGCAGCGCACCGTCTATGACGTGAAGAAGCGCGAAGCCATGCTGCATGAGATCGCCGCCTACGTAGCCGACCAGGCGCTGGAAATGCCGCTGTACAGCCTGAACACCATTGTCGGCGTGAACAAGCGCGTGAAGAACCTGGAAGTGCCGGGCGACATCCGCTTCCGGTTCCTCGATACGGCGGTGGAGTAGAGTCCCCCCCGAGGCGCTGCGCGCCTTCCCCCAGGGGCATGCCTGCGGACCGGCGGAGCCGGATCCGCGGCATCCCGCTAGGGGGGCGATGCCTGATTGGGCGTCGCGATGTCTGTGAACCACTTGACGCATTAACCCTACTGATTCGCCGGGGCGAAAGGCCTGGCGGAGCCTCATGACCGGATTTCTGATTAAACGCGTGTTGCAGGCGGTCTTCGTGATCGTGGCCGTGACGCTGCTCGTCTCGTATGCCGTGCGCCTGACCGGCGACCCCGCCCTGATGCTCAGCCAGGGCTCGGGCAGCATCACCGAGCAGGACCTGGCCAACATCCGCCAGGCGCTGGGCCTGAACCGGCCGTTCCACGAGCAGTACCTGGGTTACATGCAGGGCCTGCTGCACGGCGATTTCGGCCGCAGCTTCATGGGCGGCACCTCGGTCGCCAAGCTGATCGGCGACGCGTTGCCGGCCACGCTGATGCTGGCGTTCACCTCGCTGATCGCCTCGATCCTGATTTCACTGCCGCTGGGCATCCAGGCCGCCATCAAGCGCGGCAAGCCCACCGACCAGGCCATCCGCATCCTGTCGCTGGTGGGGCTGTCGTTTCCCAATTTCTGGCTGGCGCTGATGCTGGTGCTGCTGCTGTCGATCACCTTCCCGCTGCTGCCGCCATCGGGCTGGAGCGGTCCGGCCAGCCTGGTGCTGCCGTCGCTGACCATGGCCATCATCCTGTCGGCCACCAACATCCGCCTGGTGCGCACCACCATGCTGGAGACGCTGTCGGCGCAGTACATCATGGTGGCGCGCAGCAAGGGCCTGAAAGAACGCATCGTGCTGTACAAGCACGCGCTGCGCAATTGCGCCATTCCGCTCATCACTTACCTGGGGCTGCAATTCGGCGGCCTGATCGGCGGCATCGTGGTCATCGAGATGGTGTTCAACTGGCCCGGCCTGGGCACGCTGGCGTTCGATGCCATCTCCGGCCGCGACTACCCGGTGCTGCAAGGCACGGTCACCGTGCTGGCGGCCGTCATTGTCCTGGTCAACCTGATCGTCGACATCGCCTATGGCATCGTCGATCCCCGTATCCGCACGCGGTGAACGCCATGCAGACCACTACTTCCACCGCCGCCCCCAAGGCCACCAAGCCGCGCAGCCGCTACCGTTCGCTGGAATTCGTGCTGGGCGCCGCGCTGACCGGCATCATGGTCGCCCTGGTGCTGGCCTCGGGCTGGCTGTTTCCCGACGGCGGCGAAACCATGGACCTGGCCGCCCGCCTGACCGCTCCCTTCACCACCGCCGCCCACGTCTTCGGCACCGATCCGCTGGGCCGCGACGTGCTGGCCCGCGTCATCGTCGGCGGCAAGATCTCGCTGATGGTGGGTTTCGCCTCGGTGCTGGGCGGCGCCTTGCTGGGGGTCATCATGGGCCTGATCGCCGGCTATTACCGCGGCTTCTGGGACATGGTGGTGATGCGCTTCGCCGACGTGCAGCTGGCGCTGCCGTTCATCCTGGTGGCCATCACCTTCATCGCGATCCTGGGCGGCGGCCTGTTCAACGTGATCTTCTTCATGATCGTCTCGCAGTGGGTGCAGTACGCGCGCCTGGTGCGGGCCCAGGTGCTGGCGCTGCGCGAACGCGAATTCGTGCTGGCGGCGCGCGCCTTCGGCGTGCGCGACCTGGCCATGATCCGCCACCACATCGTGCCCAACCTGCTGGGCCCGCTGGTGATCCTAATGACGCTGAACGTCGCCAACAATATCCTGCTGGAAAGCAGCCTGACCTTCCTGGGCTTGGGCGTGGACCCCATGATCCCGAGCTGGGGCGGCATGCTGGCCGATGGCCGCACCTACATGCAGACGGCGTGGTGGGTGAGCGTGTTTCCCGGCCTGGCGATCATGCTGACGGTGCTGGGGCTGAATCTGCTGGGCGATTGGCTGCGCGACCGTCTGGACCCGACCGGCAAGGTATAAATGTCCGCCCGGGCGGCGCGGCAGACGCGCGGCCGGGGCAATTGAGGATGACTGACGATGGCATTGCTGGAAAAGACATTCGACCGCACCCTGGACGCCTGGATCCACGCCTACAAGGCTCCCGCCTGGCGCGGCGCGGCGGTGGAAGGCTGGCTGTTCGAGGGCGTCGAGGCGCGCCGCGAGGCCGAGGCGCGGCTGGCGCAGGCCGGCGTGACGGCGCGCTTTCGCAGCGCCTACAAGCCGCTGCTGCACTACTTCCTGGAAGAGGTCGAGCGCGACGGCTTGACGGCGGTCGAGCTGGGCTACCCGCTGCACGAGCATGCCCAGGCCAAGCGTTTCACGCTGGAAGCCTACCCGCTGGTGGCGCTGCTGCAGGGCGTACGCGTGACGATGAAGCCCGGCGCCTCGGACCTGCACTACGACGTCGTCCTGGCCTACGCCGACGGCACGCGCCGCGAGGCGCGCGTGTTCGCGCCCAACCAGCTCGGCCAGGCACAGGACGGCACCCCCGAGCTATCGCCCACCGGCTGGCTGCGCGTGCGCGATGCCGGGGGCACACTGCAGACCGACGCCGCCCAGACCACCGAATACCAGCAGGCCTTCCGCAGCATCGTCGACACCGTGCGCAATCACCCCTGGGGCGCGCACGAACCGTATTTCGACCGCCTGGAAATCCGCGTCGACCTGCCGGGCATGGACTTCGCCCTGCCGGTGGACGAGGAAATCGTCAGCACCTTCGAAGCGCTGCACGAAGATCTGTACTTCACGTTGCTGGAGCACTTCCAGCACCATTCCGGCCGCCCTTCGGGCGACCGCGGCCTGCAACCGGGCCAGATCATTCCCGATATCCGCCGCCATGATGGCGCGGCGCGCGTGCTAGTCACGCTGGAGCCGTTCGCGCCGCCCGTGGCGGTAACGCCCGTGGCGCCGGCCGAACCGCTGGCCGGACTGCGCGAGCCGCTGGCGGCGGCGCAGATCGCCGGCTGCATGGCGGCGCTGGGCGGCGACAGCTTCCAGGCTATCTCGCGCCAGGGCCGCCCGGTGCTCGGCACCTACCTGCGCGGCCCCGGCCCGGCGGTCTTCATCTCGGGCGCGCAGCATGCCAATGAAACCTCGGGCGTGGTGGGCGCGCTGCGCGCGGCGCAGGCGCTCAAGGCCCGCGGCGATGCCCACTTCGCCCTGATCGCGGCCGAGAACCCGGACGGCTATGCGCTCTTCAACCGCCTGCGCGAACAGCATCCGCGCCACATGCTGCACGCCTCGCGCTACAGCGCGCTGGGCGACGACATCGCCTACCGCGAGCACGCGCCGTTCTTCGAGCGCGAGGGCCGCCACCAGGCGCACGCCATCAGCGGCGCGCAACTGCACATCAACCTGCACGGCTATCCGGCGCACGAATGGACGCGGCCCCTGTCGGGCTACCTGCCGCGCAATTTCGAGCTGTGGACCATTCCCAAGGGCTTTTTCCTGGTGTTGCGCCACCACCCGGGCTGGAGCGAACGCGCCCGCCGCCTGATCGAGGGCGTCACGGCGCGGCTGGCCCGCAAAGTGCCCGGCCTGGTCGAATTCAATGCGCGCCAGCTTGAACTATTCCACGCGCACGCGCTCGAAACCGGATTCGATGTGCTGAACGGCATCCCCGTGCAGGTCACGGAAACCGACCGCGAAGCGCTGCCCATGGCGCTGATCTCGGAGTTTCCGGATGAAACCGTGTACGGGGACCGCTTCGTTTTCGCGCATACTGTGCAAATGGAAACCGTCCTGGCAGCGACCGACATCCACCGCTCCGGACATTAGTCATCGCTCGACATGAACATCCGAGAACGCAACCACGGCGACGACCTCGCCCTGGTGGACATCTGGCTCCGGTCGGTGCGCGCCACGCATACGTTCCTGTCCGAAAAGGAAATCCAGGCCATGTACCCGCAGGTGCTCAACACCCACCTGCCGTCGGTGCGCGTCTGGGTCTGCGAGGACGATGCCGGCGAGGTCGCCGGCTTCATGGGCCTGAACGGCAACAAGGTCGAGATGCTGTTCGTGGACGCCAACAAGCGCGGCAAGGGCGCCGGGCGGCGCCTGCTGAATTTCGCGCTGTCGCTGCACGGCAGCCTGCGGGTTGACGTCAACGAGCAGAACCCGCAGGCGCATGGGTTCTACAAGCACTATGGCTTCGAGGACGTGGGCCGTTCGGAAACCGACGACGCGGGACGGCCACGGCCGATCATTCATATGAAGCTGGCGGGCTGAGGCCGTCAGCGGTTCTCCCGGGTGTGCCACAGTCGCAATACGTAGATGATCGAATCCCGGATCTCGTAACGTATTTCGTACTCCCCGACCAATATCCTGCGTACCTCGCGCGGTTCGAACTGAAATAGCTGCTCTCCAATGCGGGAGTTGGTCGGCAAAACACTTGAAGCCTTGACCAGCGCTTGCACAGCCCGTACGGCTGCGGGCCTATTCACCGCCGCCAGGAATTCATGCAAGCGCGCCAGATCGGAAAGCGCCTTGCTGGTCCACTTCATTTCCATCATCGCGGCAGCGGCAATGGCTGGGCAGAGCCCAGGCTCTCCGCCCAGGCTTGCACGGCTTGGTCATCCACAACCCGACCAGCATCCACGTCAGCAAGCGCTTGCTGGGTGAGCTTGTCACGTTCCTCCTCTTGGGCAATCCAAGCGGACAGTGCCTGCTTCACGATCCAGCCGCGAGATCGGTCCAGACGCGCAGCCATCTGATCGACCTTCTCGGCCAACGGAAGCGGCACATGTGCGGTCAGCACCTTGGTTGCGGGATTCATCTTGTATCTCCAGAGGGGTACTGTCAGCATGGGCAGCCTATTTTAATCGAAGTGATTAATTTTCAATCAAAGAAGATCATCAGATGCGGTTGGCAGGTCAGAAGCCAGACGTCCCCGCACAAGACAAGACGGTTTCAGACAATCGCCCGGTTCGGACGCTTGATAGCCATACGATAATAAAAATCATTCCCTTGCAATAGACAAACCATGATCCTTCGGTCACCCCGGCATGGTGACTTGTGCATGAGCGCCCCCGCCTATCCCTCCCCTCCCTCGCTGGAAACCCTCTACCACGATCATCACGGCTGGTTACGGAGCTGGTTGCAACACCGCCTGGGCAACGATTCCGATGCCGCGGATCTGGCGCACGACGCCTTCCTGCGCTTGTTGGCCAAACCGGTGGGCCGCGAGTTCCACGGCTTTCTCCAGGCTCGCGCCTGGCTGCGCACCGCCGCCAACGGGCTGTGCGTGGACCTGTGGCGTCGCCGCGAAATCGAACGCGTCTGGCTGCAAACCCTGGCCGCCCAGCCCGAGCCGCTGGCGCCGTCGCCCGAGGATCAGGCGCTCGTCGTCGAGGCCCTGCTGCAAATCGGCGCGATGCTCGGCCGCCTGTCGCAAAAGGCGGCGAGCGCTTTCATCATGGCGCAGGTGGACGGGATGCCCTATCACGCCATCGCGGCGCAGTTGTCCGTCTCCGAACGCATGGTCAAGAAGTACATCGCCCAGGCCATGCTGCAATGCGCCTTGATCGAGGCCGGCCGGGGTGACTGATCCCGCGCCCGCCGAAGCGAAGCGCCCCCCGCGGAGCCAACGGGCCGCGGCAACCGCGCCTGCCGCGGCGCGAACCAAGCCCGGTATCCAGAGCCTGGAGCAGGCGGCGCAGTGGTACGCCAGACTGCGCGACGAGCGCGCCACCGACGCGGATCGGGTCGCCTGGCAGGCCTGGCTGCAGGCGCCGGAGCATCAGGCCGCCTGGGCCTGTATCGACAAGGTCAGCCGCAAGTTCGACCCGTTGCGCGGCTATGGCCCACCCGGCACGACGGCCGCGGTCGCCAGCGGCGAGGCGGCGCGACGCACGGTGAACGCCCGACGACAGGCCCTGAAAGTCATTCCCGGCGTCATGGGCCTGGGCCTGTTCGCCCTGGGTTGGCGCTACACGCCGCTGCCCGAGATGATGGCGGCGCTGCGCGCCGACCACCACACCGGCACCGGCAAGCGGCAGCGCCTGGTGTTGACGGACGGTTCGCGCGTATGGCTCAACACCCGCAGCGCGCTGGACGTGGACTACCGGCGCCAGGAACGGCGCCTCATCGTTCTGGACGGTGAAATCCTGGTCCAGACCGCGCAAGACAAGCTGCGGCGCCCGTTCTACGTGGATACGGTGCATGGCCGGCTGCAAGCCCTGGGCACCCGCTACTCGGTGCTCCTGGACTGCGCATCGACGCGCGTCGACGTATTCGAGGGCTCGGTGGAAATCCGCACGACCGCGGGACGGACACTGCGGGTTCACAACGGACAGGCCGCCGCGTTCGACACCCAGCAAATCCGCGCGCTGGCGGGCGCCGATCCGATGCGTGAAGCCTGGGTTCACGGCGTGGTGCCGGCGGACAACATCCGCCTGGCGGATTTGCTGGCCGAACTGGGCCGCTATCGCCACGGCCATCTCGGCGTCGCCCCGGAAGTGGCGGACATTCGCGTCATGGGCGTCTTCCCGACCGACGATACGGACCGGGCGCTGGCCATGCTGGAGCAGACCCTGCCCATCCGGGTACGCCGTCGCCTGCCGTGGTGGACGACGGTCGAAGGTCGCCCAAACGCCCCGAGTTGAAAGGCATCACGCCCGCGTCGATCGTCTTCCTTGATCCGCACGCATCGTACCGGCCTCGCCTCCTCAATAGGACCAAAGGCAGTTCCCCTTTTTCCGTCCAGTTCGGTTTAGTGCATAAGAGACGACGATCGGAGGAACGCGGGCCTTTCGTCCCGATCCGGCCCGCCCACGGAATGCGACGGAAAACCGTGCCTGCCATCGATGGTCGTCTCTCCATCCAAGTGACTTCCGGAGTGATCAATTGATGCCGCTTCCCATTATCCGCCCGCGCGGCCCCGCGCTGCGTCCGTTGGCGTTGGCACTGAACCTGGCCATGGCGGGCTCGCTGCTCGCCGCCATGGGCGCGACGCCCGCCGCACAGGCGCAGACCGCCGCCGCACCGGCACGCCGTTATGACATTCCCGCCGGCCCGCTCAACACGACCTTGAACCGCTACGCAGAAGAGGCAGGGATATTGTTATCCGCGCCAGGCACCCTGACACAAGGCAGGTACGGGCCTGGACTGTCCGGCTCGGCGACGGTCGAACAGGGCTTCGCCCGGCTGCTTCAGGGCCAAGGATTGCAGGCAATACGCCTGGCTGATGGTAGCTATGTCTTGCATCAGTCCACGCCAGATAGCAGTGCCGTGACCTTGCCGGCCGTGCGCGTAACGGCCGCGCCGTCCGCGCCATCGGCACTGCCCGAGCCCTATGCCGGCGGCCACGTGGCCCGGGGTGGCCGCCTGGGCTTGCTGGGCAACAAGGATGTCATGGAAACGCCGTTCAGCACGAGCAGCTATACCTCGCGCATGATCGAGGATTGGCAGGCCGATACGGTGGCGGAGGTGTTGCGCGCGGACTCATCGGTAAGAGAGACGTTCCCCGAATCGGGTCCGACAGAATTCTTCAATGTGCGGGGCTTCCACATGCCAAGCACGGATTTCGCCTGGAATGGCCTTTTCGGTCTGACGCCGGGCTTTCGCGTCGCCACGGAGTTCCTTGAACGGGTGGAAGTGCTGAAAGGCCCGGGCGCTCTGTTGTATGGCATGACTCCGGCCGGTTCCGTGGGCGGGGTCATCAACTTGGTGCCCAAACGCGCTGGCGACAAGCCGTTGACCCGCCTGACTACCAGGTATGCCTCGGATTCGGAGCTGGGCGCCCACTTGGACATGGGGCGACGATTCGGACAGGAGAATGGATTCGGCATCCGGGTCAATACCGCCACATCCAATGGCAACACCGCATTGGACGGCCAGAGAGAGAAGCGGGAAATGGCCGCGGTGGCACTCGACTTTCGCGCAGAGCGGCTGCGCATCGCGCTGGATGCCTACAGCATCGATGGCAAGAAGCGCGGCGCCATGCCGCTCTTCACCACTTTCGCCAACGAACACGTTCCTGCGGCTCCCGATCCCACGACCAACACCATGCCGGGGGCGTATTCCTCCGAGCGCAGCAAGGCGCTCATCGGCTCGCTCGAATTCGATTTCAATGAGCATTGGACCGGATTCGCGGCCATCGGCACCAAGCATCAAAGCAGTTCCGGCTATATGAACAACGCGCTGGGCATGAATGCGCAAGCCTCAGGCGACTACATGGGCATGGCCAAGAATACGAGAAGCTTCTCCAACGTCAACTCCGCCAATACCGGCATTCGCGGACGTCTGAGCACGGGCCCCGTCGGACACGAGATCACCTTCAGCGGCAATGCCATCCAACAAGCCGGCGGCGCCGTCCAAGGCCCGGTGACGATGTGGGCGTCGAACATCTACAGGCCAAGCCAACCTACGCTGACGGTCGGCCCGGCCATGGTGCCAAAATCGTCCGACTCCACCTTCAGCAGTATTGCCCTCAGCGACACGCTTTCGTTCTCGCAGGACAAGTACCTGCTGACGCTGGGCGCGCGGCAGCAGCGCGTCCGAACGAAGAACTATGCGCCATCGGGCGCCGTGACTACCCGATATGATGAACAAGCGCTGACGCCCGCCGTTGGCTTCGTCGTCAAGCCATGGACCACACCCGTCTCCATTTACGCCAACTATATCGAAGGACTCTCGCAGGGCGACAGAGTCACGGATACCACTGCCGCCAACTTTGGCGAGGTCTTCCCGCCGTACAAAAGCAAGCAGATGGAACTGGGGGCAAAGTGGGATGCAGGCAATCTACTGAATACCCTTGCCGTATTCCAGATCACTCGTCCGAGTCTCATCAAGGACAACGGCAGCAACAGATATGCGCCCGACGGAGAACAGCGCAATCGTGGCCTTGAATGGAACATCGCCGGCGCGGTGACACCGGGATTGCGCTTGCTGGGCGGAGCGACTTATCTCAAGGCGATCAACACACGGACCCGCGCCGGGCTGCTGGACGGAAGGACGGCCATGGGCGTTCCCACCTGGTTGGTCAACCTGGGCGCCGAATGGGATCCCCCGTGGTTACCCGGCCTGACGCTGCGGGCCGCAGCCATCCACACAGGCCGGCAATATGCCGACAACGCCAATACGCAGAAATTGCCGGCCTGGACTCGGGTCGATCTGGGCGCCCGTTACGTCACCCGGCTGGCGGCGCACCCTGTCGCTTTCCGTGCGAGCGTGGAGAATGCCTTCAATCAGCGCTATTGGTCAGGCGCGTGGAACGGCTTCTCCTCCGTCGGCGCGCCACGCACGGTCAAGCTGGCGGTCAGCGTGGATTTCTGACTTGCGGCCCATCGCATGACATGCGACTGCGCACTCAGGCAGCCCTTGCCCCCTACCCCGCCTCGCCGTGCCGCACCCGCCACGCCTTGAGCGCGGCGCGGTATTCGTCCATGGCTTCGTTGTAGGTATCGTAGACGCAGGGGATACAGCCGCTGTTGCAGCATTCCTCGGGCGCGGGGGCCTCGGGCGGCACGGGCGGCGGATCGTCGTCGACGGGCGGAGCGGTGTTCGGGGTATCGGGGGTATTCGCGGGACTCATGGCCGCATGTTAGCGCCGATCGGCGCCGCTTCGTCCGCCAGCGCCCGCCATTGCTGGCGCCGGATCTCGTAGCGCAGCTTGCGCGCCTCCCCTTCGCCAGTGGTCTCGATCCAGCGCATCCCGCATTTTTCCATGACGCGCAGGGACGCGGCGTTGGCCTGTATGGCCACGGCGCTCAGCGCGTCCACCGGCAGGCGTTCGAATCCCAGCGCCAGCAGGGCGCGGGTGATTTCCGAGGCGTAGCCCCGGCCCCAACAGGTGGGCATGAACGCGTAGGCGATCTCGACCCGCTCGATCTTGCCCGACAGCGCCAGCTTGAGGCCGGCGCGGCCGGCCAGCGCGCCGCTATCGCGCTCGCTCAGCACATACATGCCGTAGCCATGTTCGGCCCAATGCAGCATGTTGTGCTCGACGTAGCGCCGGCTCGCGGTGGCGTCGCGCGTGCCGCCCATGGTGGCCATCAGGGCAGCGTCGGCGTGCATCGCGGTGATGAAGGGCAGATGGGTCGACGACATGCGCTCGGCGCGCAGGCGCCGGGTGACGAAGGATTCGGGCAGCGGGGCGGACGGCATGATCTCGAAGCATGGACACACACGGTGCCTTGCATCATATCCATGCCCGCCCCTGCATGCCATCGCACTTTCGCACCGTGGACACACCCTGCTAGCCGCGCCGCAAGCCCAGAAAGCTCCAGTGCACGTCGGCGCGATCCAGCATGTCCTCGCGCGTGACGAGGTGATGCCCCGACAGGCCATGCCTTGCCGCCAGCGCGATGGTTTCTTCGGCCGAGACGTCGAACATGCGGCGGCCAGGCGGCACGGGGCCGTGGCGCAGCGACATCAGGAGTTGTCCGCCGGGCGCCAGCAGGGCCGCCAGCGCCGCCATGCCGCGGGCGCGCTCGTCCGCGTCCAGGTGCATCCAGACGGCGGTCAGCATGATCACATCGAACTCGCGCCCTTGCAGGCCCGCAAGTTCAGGCAAGGCGTCATCGACCCATTCCAGGTTGGGCAGCGCGTGGCGGCGCTGGCCCTCGCGCCGCAATTCGGGCGTGGGCTCGGCCGCCACCACCTGGTGGCCCATGCGCGCCAGCGCGGCGGCATCGCGGCCCGAGCCGGCGCCGATGTCGGCGATGCGCGCGGGCGTGGCCGGGATCAGGTGCGCCACGTCGCGATGCACGTCGGCAAAGGCGATGCTTTCGTACTGCTCGGCCAGGGCCGCGGCGTTTTCGCCGTAGCCCTGGGTGCCCGGCACCACCACCGCGCCCGTCCCGGGCGCAAGCGCGTCCGCGCTCATTTGGCCTTGAGCGCGTCGTAGATGCGCTTGCCGACGCGGCCATCCTGCGGCAGGTTGCGCTTTTCCTGTTCGGCGCGCACCGCGTCGCGGGTCTTGGCGCCGGGAATGCCGTCGGCGGTGCCGACGTCGTAGCCGCGGGCGTTGAGCATCTCCTGCACTTGCTTGATCTGCGCGCGCGACAGGCCGGGGTCGTCCGTCGGCCAGGGCGTGGCCAGCGCCGGGCCGCCCTGCAGGCGGTTCAGCAACAGCGACACCGCCAGCCCGTAGCGGCGCGACTGGTTGTAGTGCAGGATCGCGTCGAAATTGACGGTGGCCAGGAACACCGGCCCCTTGGCGCCAGTGGGCGCGAACAGGTAGGCCTGCTGGTCATTGCCGGAGGCCAGCTTGAGCGCCGAACCATCCGCCTGCTTGAGGCCGGCCTGGGCCCATTGCGCGATGCTGCGGCGGTCCTGCGAGCCGACATACTCGGCGTCGGGCGCGGGCGGGATGGCGGCGGCCACGTCGGCCGGCACGCGCACTTCCACCACCGCCGGCAGGCCGTGAGTCCATTTGGCGCGGCGCTTGCGCAGGTGGTTGGCGGTCGAGGCCAGCGCGTCCGGCAGCGAGTTGTACAGGTCGATCTTGCCATCGCCGTCGCCGTCCGCCGCCAACTCGTAGAACGAGGTGGGAATGAACTGCGTCATGCCAAAGGCGCCGCTCCAGGAACCGACGAAATTGTCGGCCGGCACCACGCCGTCGCGCAGCAGGCGCACCGAGGCGTAGGCGTTCTTTTCCCACAGCGTCTTGTTCTCGGTGCAGGCGCGGGTCAGCCAGGCATTAAGCACGTCGGTCTTGCCGACCTGACGGCCATAGTTGGTCTCGATGCCGAAGATGGCAACCAGTGTGGCCGGGTCCACCTGGTACTGCTGGCCGATGGCATCGAGTTGCGGGCCGTACTTGGCCATCACCGCGCGGCCGTCGGCGACGCGCTCGTCGTCGACGGTCTTGGCGATGTAGTCCCACCAGGTTTCGCGGCCCTCGGGCTGGCCCTGGGCGGACGCGACGGTGGTGGGCAGCAGCTTGGCCTTGGCGGTGTACTTGTCCCAGTCGGCCACGGTCAGGCCATTGGCGGTGGCGCCCTTGCGCAGCTTGGCGATACACGCCTTGGTGTCGAGTTCGGTCGGGACGATGACCGTGGGCGCAGCGGGGGCCGCGGTCGCCGCGGGAGCCTGGGCCGGCGCCGCCACGGGCGCAGCGGCCGGCGCCGCCGCTGGGGCAGCGGCAGGCGCAGGGGCGGCGGCGGGCGTGGCAAGTTCGTCGAAGCTGCGCTTGGGCGTCAACACCGGCCCGGACGAGGCAGGCTGGGCCCCGGAATTGCGCGTGCCGGTGGCGGAAGCCGGCGACTGGGCCTGGGCGGCGCCCAAGGCGGCGAGGCTCAGCGCAGCGGCCAGGACCGCGCGCGCCAGGGGATCGATTCGGGTGCGAAGCGCGTTCTGTCGCATGGTAATCCTGAAAAATCGAGGTCAGCCCGGATCGTACCGCGAGCGGGCGCCGAAATCGAACCGACGGCGCGCTGCCCGCAGCCGGCTGTCCGGCCGCGGCCAAGCCTCACGCTGCGGCGCCTGCCGCCGCAAGCCGTGGCGGCGGGCGCCGCAACACGCGCAGGCAAAGCGCGAGCGCCATCAGGCTCGACAAGGCAAAGCCCAGGGTCTGCCCCAGCAACACGCCTTCGGCTCCGCCATACCGGGCGCCCAGCCAGACGAACGGCAGCGTGCCCACGGTCGCGCGCAACCAGCCGACCGCGGTCGCATAGGTGGCATGGCCCAGGTTGTTGAATACCGCCACCGAGACGAAGAAAAGGCTGTTCAGCGCCCACATGAAGCTGGCGTAACGGCAGAAGGCCAAGACCAGCTCGCGCCCGGGGCCGGTAACCCGGAAAAGATCGGCAATCCAGGGCGCCAGCAAGGCCAGCAACACCGCCACGCCGACCCCATACGCCAGGGCCAGGCCGGCGGTGATGCGCACGGTCCGCCGGACCCGCTCCCACTGGCCCGCGCCGAGGTTCTGACCCAGGATCGGGCCGATGGCGCCTGGCAACACGAAGAACAAGGAATACGACAGCTGAAGCACCCGGTCCACCACGGTCGCGCCCGCCATGATGCTGGGGCCGAACCCGGCATAAACGGAGGCAGTGAAAACCACCGCCGCAGGCGTTGCCAGGGCGCTCAACGCGGCCGGCAGGGCAATGGCGCCGACCGCGGCCAGATCCGCGCACAGCTCCGATCGCACCGGCCGCGCCACCAACCGGTAGCGCCCGAATACCAGCCAGGCCCCGAGCATGACCGTTGCCAACCGCCCCGCCCCGCCGGCCCACGCCACACCCTGCATGCCCCCGTCGAACACGAAGATGACCAGCGGATCCAGAATCGCCACCGTGGCGGTGCCGGCCAACAGCACCCACATCGACTGGCGGCCCTGACCGGCGGCGCGCAGCAGGTTCGACAGCATCATGCCCACGCCCATCACCACCGAGAACGGCGCGGTAATGGCGACATAGGACAGCACCAGCGCCCGCACGTCCGGCGCCAACCCAATCATCCGGGTGAACGGCCCGATCGCCAGCAGGAACCCCGCGGCGGACAACAACGCGGCCGCCATCATCAGGAGCAGCGAGGCCGCCGCCAGCCGCCGTGCGCGCGGCGCATCCCCCTGCCCCAGCGCACGTGACACCTGCGCCGCGCCGCCGACGGTCACGCCGATGCAGATCGACGTGACCGTGAAGAGCGCCATTGAACCGAATCCCACCGCCGCCAGCACGGCCTCGTCGCGCAGCGTGCCCAGGTAAAGCAGCGTCAGGAATTCGATGGCGAACACGGCCAGCATGCTGGCCCAGCCCGTCAACACCATTTCAAGCACATGGCTTCGCAACGGCCCGGAGACGAAACGGGCGGGCACCGCGGCAACGGCCGTCATGGCCCGGCCGGCCCGAACCAGAACTGCGACCGCGTTTCATCCGACGAATACCATGGCAGCAGGCCGATGCTGTGCGACTCGCGCTGCACGCTCACCAGCAGCCCGCCCGCCTGGGGCCGCAGCAGCGCCACGGTGCGGAACACGCCCATGGATTCGTACTGGCGCCAGTCACGCCGGGCGCTGATCCAATAGCGGCCCTGGGTGCAGCCGCCGAAGTGCTGGATGTCGGCCAGCGGTCCATGCGCTGGACGGACCGAGCCGGCCGTGACGTCGCGCAGCGGCAACAGGCCGGTAAAGCGGCCGCCCTGTCCGTCATCGGCCAGGACCTGCCAACCCTGCGGCGCGGCCTTGAAGGTGACGCGGGCGGCCGGCGTGGGGCGCCAGGCAAGTTGCGCCGTATCCCGCAGGTCCGGCAGGTCCAGGGTGTAGGCCAGGAAGCGGCGCAGATCAGCCACGCCGGCGGCGGCCTCGCCCGCGCGCGCCTGGCCGGCGACGCGATAGGTGCCGGCCAGGTCCGGGCATTGCGCCGGATCGGATGGCAGCACCAGCGCCGTGCCGTCCTTGAACGGCGGCCAGGTCACGCGCACCTCGTCCACGGTGGACACGCCGCAGCCGGCCAGCGCCGCCAGCAGCAGCCCCGCCAATGCCCACCGTCGCGCGGCCACCGCCCCCCCGCCCTGCTGTGTTGTCCTCATGCGCATCGCACGCCCGCCTCCCTGGCGACGAACTATACCGAAACCCCGATGCGCGTTGCCAAGGGCCCGGCGCGGGACAATAATCGGCGCATCGCCGCTGCCGCGCCCGCCATGGCGCCCTTCAGAGGAAAATGCCGCATCCGGCACCGGCAAAGGCAGCCGCTTCCGTGGTGAACGGGAAATGCCACGGCGACGCGAGGGTCCGCCGATTCCGGATATGATCGGCGCCCTGCCGCAGGCATTCGGCCGCGGAATGCTGACGGCCGGACCCAGCCTGTGGAGGCCGCCGGGCATTCGCCGCCAGGCTGGCGCAGGCCATCAATACCCCTACTTAGGAGCGCCCATGTACGACTGGCTCAACACCTTGCCCAAGGCGGAACTGCACCTGCACCTGGAAGGCACGCTCGAACCCGAGCTGCTGTTCCGGCTGGCCCACCGCAACGGCGTGGCGCTGCCGTGGCCCGACATGGATGCCCTGCGCGCCGCCTACGACTACAACAACCTGCAGGAATTCCTCGACCTGTACTACCGCGGCGCCGACGTGCTGCGCACCGAGCAGGACTTCTACGACCTGACCTGGGACTACCTGGTCAAATGCCACGAGCAGAACGTGGTGCACACCGAGCCGTTTTTCGATCCCCAGACCCACACCGACCGCGGCGTGCCGTTCAAGGTGGTGCTGGACGGCATCAGCCAGGCGCTGGCGGACGGCCGCGAGAAGCTCGGCATCAGCAGCGGCCTGATCCTCAGCTTCCTGCGCCATCTGCCCGAGGAACAGGCCATGCGCACGCTGGACGAGGCGCTGCCCTACCGCGACGCCTTCATCGCCGTCGGCCTGGACAGCAGCGAAAAAGGCTTTCCGCCGCGCCTGTTCCAGCGCGTCTTCGACCGCGCCCGCGCCGAGGGCCTGCCGGCCGTGGCCCATGCCGGCGAGGAAGGCCCGCCCGAGTACATCTGGGAAGCGCTGGACCTGCTCAAGGTGCGGCGCATCGACCACGGCGTGCGCGCCGCCGAGGACCCGCGCCTGATGGCGCGCCTGATCGATGAGCAGATCCCGTTGACCGTCTGTCCGCTGTCGAACACGCGCCTGCGGGTATTCGAGCACATGTCGCAGCACAACATTCTGTCGCTGCTGGACGCCGGCGTGAAGGTCACGGTCAATTCCGACGACCCGGCCTATTTCGGCGGCTACGTCACCGAGAACTTCCACGCGCTGTACGAGCACCTGGGCATGACCCAGGCCCAGGCGCAGGCGCTGGCCGACAACAGCATGGATGCGCGCATCCTGAAGTAGGCCGGCCGGGCGCGCCGGGTCCGCTCATCGAGAAACTGGGAATCAGGCCGCGCCGGGCGCGCCCACCAAGCGCAGGAACGGCGGGATCAGGCTGGCGGCCAGCGCGTCGGCGTCGGCCGCGCCGCGCGCGATGGCGTCATCGACCGCGCCGTGCATGCCGTGGTACAGCAGGATCGCGGTCAACGCCGGCTGCGCCAGTTGCCAGCAGCCGGCCTGCTGGCCGGCGCGCAACATCGCCTCGGCCTGTGCCAGCACCGCCGCGCGCTCGGCGGCGCCGCGATGGGGGTGGTTGACGTCGTGGAACACCACATCGTGCAGCGCATAACCGTCGAAATAAGCCTGCACGCCGGCATGCGTCCAGGCCCGCAGCCGCGCCACGCCGTCGTCCGGCGCGCAGGCCGCCATGGCCGCGTCGATGCGGTCCAGGAAGCCCTGCGAGAACTTGGCGCGCAGCGCCGCCAGCACCTCCGCCTTGGACGAGAAGTAGTGATAGAAGGTGCCCTTGGCCACGCCGGCCTGCGCCACGATCTGGTCGATGGTGGTGGCTTCGACGCCCTGGCGCACGAACAGGTCTTCGGCGGCGGCCATGAGTTCGTCCAGGCGCACCGGCGCCGGCTTGGTACGCGGTGGCGGGGCGGCGCAGGCCTGCGGGTCGGGCCGGGCTGAGGATCGGGCGGCGGACTTGGCGGAAACGGGGGCCATCGCGAGCGGGGGTTCCATCATTCTCAATGATTCCCAGTGTAGAGGAGGCGCCCGGCGCAGCGTCCGGAAGCCATTGGGAATGCGTCTTTTTATATATTGACCGACGGTCAGTCGATTACTAGAATACGGTTTCACATTTGCTTCCCGGCCCTTTCGCATGCATGCCTCCCGCCGCCGCGCCCTGGTGTTCGCCGTCAACCTGGGCAGCTTCATCACCATCCTGGATATCAGCATCGTCAACGTCGCCCTGCCCACCATGCAGGCCGCGCTGCGCATCGACATGGCCGGCCTGCAATGGGTGGTGGACGCCTACGCGCTGTTCCTGTCGGCCTTCATGCTCTCGGCCGGGCCGCTGGGGGACCGCTATGGCCGCAAGCGCTCGTGGCTCGCGGGCGTGGCGCTGTTCACGCTGGGGTCGGCCTTCTGCGGGCTGGCCGACAACCTGCCGCTGCTGCTGGCCGGCCGCGCGGTGCAGGGCGTGGCTGGCGCGCTGCTGATCCCCGGCGCCATGTCGTTGCTGACGCAGGCCTTTCCCGATCCGGCCGAGCGCGCCCGCGCCATCGGCCTGTGGGCCTCGTGCAATGCCATCTCGCTGATCGTGGGGCCGATGCTGGGGGGCTTGCTGGTGGCGCACTTCAGCTGGCAGAGCATTTTCCTGATCAACCTGCCGGTGGGCGCGCTGGCGCTCGCGCTGGGCGCCTGGGGCATCCAGGAAAGCGCGCATCCCGAACATGCGGCGTTCGATCCGGCCGGCCAGGCCCTGAGCGTGATCTGGCTGGGCGCGCTGACTTATGGCCTGATCACCGCCGGCGAGCATGGCTGGCACGCGCCGGCCGCCCTCGCCGCGCTGGCCGTGGCCGCCATCGGGCTGCTCGCCTTCCTGTGGGTCGAGCGCACCGTGGCGCGCCCTATCCTGCCGCTGGGCCTGTTCCGCGACCCGGGCTTCGCCAGCACCAACTTCGCTTCGTTCGTGATGGGCTTCGGCGCCTACAGCAGCCTGTTCTTCTTCTCGCTCTACCTGCAGCACGTGCGCGGTCTGTCGCCGCTGGAAGCCGGCTGGCAACTGGCGCCGCAATTCGTGGCCACCGGCGTCGTGTCGACGGTGTTCGGCCGCCTGAACCCGCGCTTCGGCCTGCCGCGGCTGATGATCGCCGGCTACGGCATGGTCGGCGTAGCCATGCTGGGCATGCTGAGCTTCGATGCGCACACGCCCTATGCCCTGTCCGGATCACTGATGGTGCTGCTGGGCCTGGGCATGGGGCTGGCGGTGCCGGCCACCAGCATGGCGGTGATGGCGACCGTGCCGCGCGAGCGCTCGGGCATGGCTTCGGCCACCATGAACGCGCTGCGCCAGACCGGCATGACCATCGGCATCGCGCTGTTGGGCGCGCTGATGAGCAGCCGCGCCGTCGACCACCTGGCCGCGGCGCTGACGCGGTTGGGCCAGGCGGATGCGCAGGCGGTGGCGCGCGTCGCGGTGACCCGGCACGTGCTGCCGGCGCAACCCGACGGCGTGGCGGCGTTGTTCGCCGCCGCGCTGGCCGACGGCTTCCACGCCGCCATGGCCGGCGCCGGCGTGGCCTCGCTGCTGGC
>NZ_CADIJV010000016.1 GCF_902859765.1 Achromobacter pulmonis | reverse complement strand
GGTGATGGCGACTGGCCGTTCGGACTACCCGAACCAGGTCAACAACGTGCTGTGCTTTCCGTACATCTTCCGCGGCGCGCTGGACGTGGGCGCCACGACCATCACGCGCGAAATGGAAAAGGCGGCGGTCTACGCCATCGCCGAGTTGGCCGAGGAAGAACAGAACGAAGTGGTGGCCGCGGCCTATGGCACGTTCGACATTTCGTTCGGCCCTGAATACCTGATTCCCAAGCCGTTCGATCCGCGCCTGATCGTGCGCATCGCCCCGGCGGTGGCCAAGGCCGCCATGGAGGGCGGCGTGGCCACGCGCCCGCTGGCCGACCTGGAAGCCTACGAAGAGCAACTGCAGCAATTCGTGTACCACTCCGGCGCCTTCATGAAGCCGCTGTTCTCGGCCGCCAAGCGCATCGTGCGCGAAGGCGGTCCGGCCCGCATCGTGTTCGCCGAGGGCGAAGACGAACGCGTGCTGCGCGCGGTGCAGGTGGTGGTGGATGAAGGCCTGGCGCGCCCCATCCTGGTGGGCCGCCCTGCCGTGCTGCTGACCCGCATCGAGAAACTGGGCCTGCGCCTGCGCCTGGGCGAGGACGTCGAAGTCACCAACCCCGAATACGACGAACGCTTCCACCAGTACTGGACCACATATTGGGAGCGCATGTGCCGCCGCGGCATCACCAAGGAAATGGCGCGCGTGGAAATGCGCCGCCGCATGACCCTGATCGGCGCGATGATGGTGCACCTGGGCGACGCCGAGGGCATGGTCTGCGGCACGGTCGGCGCCTACCACGACCACCTGCGCTTCATCGACGAGGTCATCGGCCGCCGGCCGGGCCGCAACGTCTATGCCGCGATGAACATCCTGCTGCTCAACGAACGCACCGTGGTGCTGGTGGACACGCACGTCAACGATGAGCCCACGGCCGAGCAGATCGCCGAGTTCACCATCGCCGCGGCCAAGGAGATGCAGCGCATGTTCCTGGCGCCCAAGGTGGCGCTGCTGTCGCGCTCGAACTTCGGTTCGGGCAGTTCGGCATCGGGCGCCAAGATGCGCCGCGCGCTGGAGCTGGTGCGCGAGGCCGCACCTGACCTGGAGATCGACGGCGAGATGCACGGCGATTGCGCGCTGGACGAGGCGCTGCGCCTGCGCATCCTGCCGTCCTCGACGCTCAAGGGCGAGGCCAACCTGCTGGTGTGCCCGAACGTGGACGCCGGCAACATCGCCTACAACCTGCTCAAGACGGCCGCCGGCGGCAACGTGGCGGTGGGCCCGATCCTGCTGGGCGCCAATGCGCCGGTGCACATCCTGACTTCCAGCTCGACCGTGCGCCGCATCGTCAACATGACCGCGATGACGGTGGTCGATGCCAATACCCCGCGTTGAAGTCAACAATGGCGGTCCGGCGTGCCCGCGCGCGCCGGTCGGCCTGGTCCTGACCGGGGGCGGTGCCCGCGCCGCCTATCAGGTCGGGGTGCTCAGTGCCATCATGGAACTGCTGGACCCCGACTGGCATTCGCGCTTCAAGAACCCTTTCGACATCATTTGCGGCACTTCGGCCGGCGCCATCAATGCGGCCGCGCTGGCCTGCCGCGCCGAGCGGCCGCACCTGGGAGTGCGCCGCATCCGCCGGCTGTGGTCGTCGCTTAACACCGACATGATCTACCGGGCCGACGCGCCCGGCCTGATCCGCACCGGTGTGCGCTGGCTGGGCCTGCTGTCGCTGGGATGGATGTATTCCGGCCTGACGCGCAAGCGGCCCCAGTCGCTGCTGGACAACAGCCCGATGCAGGCCTTGCTGGACCGTGTGTTGAATTTCGACCACTTGCAGTCGGGCCTGGAAAGCGGCGCCCTGTCGGCGCTGGCGATCACGGCCTCGGGCTACACCAGCGGCGAGCATTTGACCTTCTACCAGGCACACACGCCGATCGAGCCGTGGCATCGCTACCTGCGGCTGGCCATTCCGACGCCGATCACGGTCGATCACCTGATGGCGTCATCCGCCATTCCGTTCGTTTTTCCGGCCAGGCAGATCACCGTGCATGGCAAGGGCGAGTGGTGCGGCGATGGCTCCATGCGGCAATTGGCGCCGATCAGCCCCGCCATCCACCTGGGCGCGCACCGGGTGCTGGTGATCGGCACCGGGTTTCGCGACGATACCCATCCGGAACATCGCGAGGATGCGCCGCCGTATCCCTCCTTGGCCCAGGTCGGCGGCCACGCCCTGTCCAGCATCTTCCTGGACGGCCTGTCGATGGACATCGAACGCCTGGAGCGGATGAACCACCTGGTCGAGCTGGTGCCCCCCCACAAGGGCGGCGAGCCGGTCACGGTGCGCCGCATCCAGGTGCTGACGATCACCCCGAGCCGTTCGCTCGATGCGCTGGCGCTGGAGCATATGGACGATATGCCGCCCCAGGCCCGTGCCCTTTTCCGCGTACTCGGTGTATCGTCCGATCCAAGCCGCCCTGGGGGCGGCGCGCTGATGTCATACCTATTGTTCGAGTCCAGCTACACCAAGCGATTGATCGAACTGGGTTATGCCGATACGATGCAGCGTAACGAGGAAGTGATCGCCTTTTTCAAGGAGGCACAGGCATGACGCGCAATGCCCAATCTACCCTGCAGCGGCAGTTGAAGCGAGGTGGAGCGCTGCCCCATGAAGGGTTGGACAAAAAGGCCGTGGTCGATGCCGCGCACGAACTCGGCCTGGCGCTGTTCGTGGCCAATTGCGACCCGGCGCGCAGCCGTTCCGCGGTGCTGCGCGCCATCGTCAAGGCGGTGGATTTTCCCGAGTATTTCGGCGGCAATCTCGACGCGCTCTATGACTGCCTGTGCGACACCGTGCTGGATCACAAGACCGGCGTGGTGCTGTGGCTGTACAAGCTGCACTCCGGCGACCCGGCGCTGGAGGAAGACGCCGCCCGCATCGAATCGGTGTGCGCCGACGCCGCCGAATTCGCCCACGAGAACGGCCGCACCTTCGCGTATGTGATCGAACACGCGGGCAAGCATCCGGACCCCGAACCCGGCGTGGCCGCCGCGCCCTACGGCGAGAACCACTGAACGTTTCGCCGCTACCAGCCCAGCACGGCGCTGGCGGCGGATATCAATGCCAATCCGGCGGTCTCGGTGCGCAGCACCCGTGGGCCGAACCTGACGGCGTGCACGCCCGCCTCGCGCGCCTGGGCCAATTCCTTGTCCGACCAGCCCCCTTCGGGGCCGACCAGCAGCGTCAGGGACGCCAGGCCAGGCGTGGCGCCAAGCAGACCGGCCACGTCGGTGTCGGCCTCCGGGTGGCATAACAGACGCAGGCCGTCGGTAGGCTGCGCCAGCCAGTCGGCCAGCGCCACGGGCGCGTCGACCGCCATCAGGCGGTTGCGGCCGCATTGCTCGGCGGCCGACTGGGCGATGCGCTGCCAGTGGGTCACCCTTTTTTCCAGGCGCGGGCCAGCCAGCTGCAGCACGCTGCGCTGCGCGGCGATGGGACAGACCCGGGCGGCGCCCAGTTCCACGGCCTTTTCCACCACCCAGTCCATCTTGTCGCCGGACGGCAGGCCCTGCACCAGGGTGATGCGACCGGCCAACTCGGCTTCGCGCGGATCGAACGCGCCCAGTTGGGCGAAGCCGGCCTTGCCCTCGATGTCCAGCACCGCCGGATATTCGCCGCCCTGGCCGTTGAACAGCACCACGGTTTCGCCCGCGCGCAGCCGCAGCACCCGGATGGCGTGGTGCGCCAGGGACTCGGGCAGGGCGATGCGGGCGCCGGCGGACAAGGGAGCGTCGCAGAAGAAGCGGGGAGCGGACATGGGTGTTGCAGTAATGGACGGACGGCGGACGTGGGGCAGGGCGCAGGCCCCGGGGCCGCAGGCTGGGGCGGCCCGGCTACAGGTTACCTGAGAGGTTGGCTGAGCGTGTAGCCTACCACCTTGATGCCCCGGCCGATCAGGTTGGCGGCGCGGGAACGACGCCATGCCATTGGGGTTGCCACCCTTGGAGCCCATGTTTCACCCAGAGGGCATCGTCCATCTGGCGGACCCCGCCAGCGGCCGCCGGCCGGGCCATCCCCAGGTGTTAAAATCGTCTGCTTCGCAACCTACTCAACTGGCCCCCATTTCCTGCATGGGCGAGCCAGCTTCAAAGAGCCTTCCGAATGAGCAATCCGACCGCCCCTAAACTTGCCTTGGCGGATGCCATCCGCGTCCTCGCGATGGATGCCGTGCAACAAGCGAACTCCGGGCACCCGGGCGCTCCCATGGGCATGGCGGAAATCGCCCAGGCCCTCTGGATCGGCAATCTGCGCCACAACCCCAAGGATCCCGCCTGGGCCAACCGCGACCGCTTCGTGCTGTCCAACGGCCACGGCTCGATGCTGATCTACGCGCTGCTGCACCTGACCGGCTACGACCTGCCGATCGAAGAACTGAAGAATTTCCGCCAACTGCATTCCAAGACGCCGGGCCACCCCGAAGTGGGCATCACGCCGGGCGTGGAAACCACCACCGGCCCGCTGGGCCAGGGCCTGGGTAATGCCGTCGGCATGGCGCTGGCCGAAGCGCTGCTGGCCGCCGAGTTCAACAAGCCCGGCCACACCATCGTCGACCACCACACCTACGCCTTCACCGGCGACGGCTGCCTGATGGAAGGCATTTCGCACGAAGTGTGCTCGCTGGCCGGCACCCTCAAGCTGTCCAAGCTGGTGGTGCTGTACGACGACAACGGCATTTCCATCGACGGCCACGTCGAGCACTGGTTCGCCGACGACACCGCCAAGCGCTTCGAAGGCTACGGCTGGAACGTCATCCGTGGCGTCGATGGCCACGACGCCGCCGCCGTGGACGCCGCCATCAAGGCCGCCCGCGCGCAATCGGAAAAGCCCACGCTGATCGTCTGCCGCACCGTCATCGGCAAGGGTTCGCCCAACATGGCCGGCACCCACAACGTGCACGGCGCCCCGCTGGGCAAGGACGAGATCGCCGCCACCCGCGCCGCGCTGGGCTGGTCGGCCGAGCCGTTCCAGATCCCGCAGGACATCTACGACGGTTGGGACCGCCGCAAGACCGGCGCCGCCGCGCAGGCCGAATGGCAGTCGGCGTTCGACGCCTACGCCGCCGAATTCCCGGCCGAGGCCGCCGAGTTCACCCGCCGCATGCAGGGCAAACTGCCGGCCGGCTACGCCGAACAGTTCCAGGCGTTCCTGAATGCCACGCTGGAAAAGGCCGAAACCGTCGCCACCCGCAAGGCTTCGCAGTTCGCGATCACGGCGCTGGCCGCCGCGCTGCCGGAAATGCTCGGCGGCTCGGCCGACCTGACCGGCTCCAACTTCACCGACTGGAAGGGCGTGGCCGCCGTGCGCGCGGGCGACAAGGGCATCCAGTTCGGCCGTCACATCAACTACGGCGTGCGCGAGTTCGGCATGGCCGCCATCATGAATGGCGTGGCGCTGCATGGCGGCTACCTGCCGTTCGGCGGCACCTTCCTGACCTTCTCCGACTACTCGCGCAACGCCATCCGCATGGCCGCGCTGATGAAGCAACGCGTGGTGCACGTGTTCACGCACGACTCCATCGGCCTGGGCGAAGACGGCCCGACCCACCAGTCGATCGAGCACGCCGCCAGCCTGCGCCTGATTCCCAACCTGTCGCTCTGGCGACCCTGCGACACGGCCGAGACCGCCGTGGCCTGGAACGCCGCCGTGACGCGTCCGGCCAGCATCGGCATGGACGTGCATGACGGCGGCCCGACGGCGCTGCTGCTGTCGCGCCAGAACCTGCCGTTCGTGCAGCGCGATGCCGCCACCGTGGACGCCATCGCCCGCGGCGGTTATGTGCTGCGCGACGCCGAAGGCGCCCGTGCCGTGATCATCGCCACCGGTTCCGAAGTCGCCATCGCCCTGGACGCGCAAGCCCAGCTGGCCAAGGAAGGCATCGCGGTGCGCGTGGTGTCCATGCCGAGCACCGACGTGTTCGACAAGCAGGACGCCGCCTGGAAGCAGTCGGTGCTGCCCAAGGGCCTGCCGCGCGTGGCCGTCGAGGCCGGCGTGACCGCCTTCTGGCACAAGTACGTGGGCCTGGAAGGCGCCGTGGTCGGCATCGACCGCTACGGCGAATCCGCCCCGGCCGGCGCGCTGTTCAAGTTCTTCGGGCTGACCGCCGACAAGGTGGCCGAGACCGTCAAGCAAGTTCTGTAAAAAAGGAGCCTAGTCATGACCATTCGCGTCGCCATCAACGGTTACGGTCGCATCGGCCGCAACATCCTGCGTGCCCACTACGAAGGTGGCAAGAAGCACGATATCGAAATCGTCGCCATCAACGACCTGGGCGATCCCAAGACCAACGCCCACCTGACCCGCTACGACACCGCCCACGGCAAGTTCCCGGGCACCGTCGAGGTCGACGGCGAGTTCATGGTCGTCAACGGCGACAAGATCCGCGTGCTGGCCAACCGCAACCCGGCCGAACTGCCGTGGGGCGAGCTGAAGGTCGACGTGGTGCTGGAATGCACCGGCTTCTTCACCACCAAGGAAAAGGCCGGCGCGCACATCAAGGGCGGCGCCAAGAAGGTCATCATCTCGGCTCCCGGTGGCAAGGACGTTGACGCCACCGTCGTCTACGGCGTCAACCACGGCGTGCTGAAGGCCTCCGACACCGTCATCTCGAACGCCTCGTGCACCACCAACTGCCTGGCCCCGCTGGTCAAGCCGCTGAACGACAAGCTGGGCCTGGAAAACGGCCTGATGACGACCGTCCACGCCTACACCAACGACCAGGTCCTGACCGACGTCTACCACGAAGACCTGCGCCGCGCGCGTTCGGCCACCATGAGCATGATCCCGACCAAGACCGGCGCCGCCGCCGCGGTCGGCCTGGTGCTGCCGGAACTGAACGGCAAGCTGGACGGCTACGCCATCCGCGTCCCGACCATCAACGTGTCGATCGTCGACCTGTCCTTCGTGGCCAAGCGCGACACGACCGTCGAGGAAGTGAACGGCATCCTGAAGGCCGCCTCGGAAGGCGAGCTCAAGGGCATCCTGGACTACAACACCGAGCCCCTGGTCTCGGTGGACTACAACCACAACCCGGCCTCCAGCACCGTCGACGCGTCGCTGACCAAGGTCTCGGGCCGCCTGGTCAAGGTTTCGTCCTGGTACGACAACGAGTGGGGCTTCTCGAACCGCATGCTCGACACCACCGTCGCGCTGATGTCGGCCAAGTAAGCACCGCTGTCGGGTCGAAGGGGACGAACAGGTTTTCCGCCACGGCGGAAGGCGGGTTCGTCCCCTTTGCTCGCCAACTCTAGGAGAAGCAAAGCATATGCCCAAGGTCAATACCCTGTCCGCGCTGGCCAAGGCCGGCGCCCTGTCCGGCAAGCGCGTGTTCATCCGCGCCGATCTGAACGTGCCGTTCGACGACGCCGGCCGCATTTCCGAAGACACCCGCATCCGCGCCTCGGTGCCCGGCATCCGCCTGGCGCTGGACGCCGGCGCCGCGGTGATGGTCACCTCGCACCTGGGCCGTCCCAAGGAAGGCGAGCTGACCGAAGCCGATTCGCTGGCCAAGGTCGGCCAGCGCCTGTCCGAGCTGCTCGGCATGCCGGTGCCGCTGGTGCGCGACTGGGTCGACGGCGTCAAGGTCGAGCCGGGCCTGGTGGTGCTGCTGGAAAACTGCCGCGTCAACGTCGGCGAGAAAAAGGACGACGAGGCGCTGTCACGCAAGATGGCGGCGCTGTGCGACGTCTACGTCAACGACGCTTTCGGCACGGCGCACCGCGCCGAGGCCACCACGCACGGCATCGCGCGCTTCGCGCCGGTGGCCTGCGCCGGCCCGCTGCTGGAAGCCGAACTGGACGCGCTGGGCCGCGCGCTGCATGAGCCCAAGCGCCCGCTGGTGGCGATCGTCGGCGGTTCCAAGGTGTCGACCAAGCTGTCGATCCTGCAATCGCTGGCCGACAAGGTCGATCAGTTGGTGGTGGGCGGCGGCATCGCCAACACCTTCATGCTGGCGGCGGGGCTGCCGATCGGCAAGTCGCTGGCCGAGCCGGACCAGGTGGATCAGGCGCGCGCCGTGATCGAGCTGATGAAGCAGCGCGGCGCGGATGTGCCGATCCCGGTGGACGTGGTGTGCGCCAAGGCCTTCGGCGCGGACGCCGAAGCCACGGTGAAGGCGGCCGATGCGGTTGCCGCCGACGACATGATCCTGGATATCGGCCCGCAGACCGCGCAGCAACTGGCCGAAATCCTGAAGAGCGCCGGCACCATCGTGTGGAACGGTCCGGTGGGCGTGTTCGAGTTCGACCAGTTCGCCAATGGCACCAAGGTGGTGGCGCAGGCGATCGCCGATTCCGAGGGCTTTTCGATCGCGGGCGGCGGCGACACGCTGGCGGCGATCGCCAAGTATGGCATCGGCGATCAGGTGGGCTATATCTCGACCGGTGGCGGCGCATTCCTGGAGTTCCTGGAAGGCAAGACCTTGCCGGCGGTGGCCGTGCTGGAAGAGCGGGCCAACTAAGTCGGCCTGATTCGATCAGAAAGCCGCTCCTTCCGGAGCGGCTTTTTCATGGGCGCTTTCCGCCGCTGCGCCCGGGCGGGGATCGAGCCCGCCGCTGCGCGCGCGGGTTCGCGGCGTTTATTCCATCTTCGCGCCTGAGAGTTTGACGATGCCGGCGTAGCGGTCGATCTCGCTGCGCATGAAAGCGCCGAACTGGGCGGGGGTCTGGCCGGCGGGGACGATGGCGCCCATGGATTCCATGCGCTGGCGCATGGCGGGGTCGGCGGTGATGGCGTTGATGTCGTGGTTCAGCCGCTGGACGATGGCGTCGGGCGTGCCGGCCGGCGCGACGATGCCGTACCAGGCGGAGGCATACATATCGCTGACGCCGGCTTCGGCGAAGGTTGGCACGTTCGGCAGCGCGGGCAGGCGCTGGCGCGCGGCGACGGCGAGGGCGCGCAGGGCGCCGGCCTGGACCTGGGCCAGCGAACCGGTGTCGATCATCATGTCGACCTGGCCGGCGAGCAGGTCGGAGACGGCCGGACCGCTGCCTTTGTAGGGGATGTGCAGGATGTCGACGCCGGTGCGGGCGTTGAACATGGAGCCGGCCAGGTGCTGCGACGAGCCGACGCCGCCAGAACCATAATTGAGCTTGCCGGGCGCGGCCTTGGCGGCGTCGATCAACTGCCGCACGGACTGGTAGGGCGACTGCTTCGGCACTTCCAGGATATTGGGAATTTCGGCCACAAAGGCGATAGGGGCGAAGTCCTTGACCGGATCGAAGCCCAGGCGCGCGTACAGATGCGGGTTGGCGGCATTGGTGGAGCTGGTGGCGACCAGCAGCGTATAGCCGTCGGGCTTTTCGCGCACGAAGGCGGCGGTGCCGATATTGCCGCCGGCCCCCGCCTTGTTGTCGACGATCACGGTCTGGCCCAGGCGCTCGCTCAGGCGTTGCGCCAGCATGCGGCCCAGGGCGTCGGTGGCGCCGCCCGGGGGCCAGGGCACGACCAGCTTGATGGGGTGGTCGGGATAGGCCTGGGCCTGCGACAGGGCGGGGAAGGCGGCGAACGCGGCCAGTGCGAGCGCGCTGGCGGCGCGACGCAGGAATGCGTGCGGCATGGAGTCTCCTGTTTGCGCGGTCCGGGGGACGGCCGCGCTGTTTGTTATCGGGGGCTGTCGGCGACAGCCTGCGTGCGGCATTGGTGCCGCGTATGGGGTGGCACGACTCTACGCAAATTGGCACTTGATAAAAAGGGATAAATATTTAAGAAAATACATTCCTTTTTGGAATGAAGGGGCAGGCAGGCACACGCGGATTTGATCTGCCGCCGATGCGGGGCGGCCGGACTGGTGTAGGCTTGGCGCTCGCCCGCGCTCTGCGGTTCTTCGGTCCTATTTCGCCTGTCCCGCAGTCCCATGAACCTACGCTTTCTTCCTGGCCTGAACAATCTGCGGGGCATGACCCGGCAGTCCGCCGGCCGCGACATCGCCGCAGGCCTGAGCGTGGCCGCGGTGGCGTTGCCGGTGGGGCTGGCGTACGCGGCGATGATGGGCGTCCCGCCGGTGGCGGGCCTGTGGGCGGCGATCGCCGGCATGTTGGGCTATGCGCTGTTCGGTTCCTCGCGCACGTTGATCGTGGGGCCGGACACCGCCACCTGCACGCTGATCGCGGCAACCCTGACCAGCATGGCGCTGACCTCGCCCGAGGAGCGCCTGATGGCCGCGACCGGCATCGCGCTGACGGTGGGCGTGGGATGCCTGATCGCGCGGCTGCTGCGCCTGGGCGTGCTGGCGAACCTGCTGTCGCGGCCGGTGCTGATCGGCTACATGGCGGGCGTGGCGGTGACATTGGCGATCTCGCAATTGAGCGGCCTGACCGGGGTGGGGCTGCGCAACAGCGGTCTGGTGCATCCGTTCCTGGAACTGACGCGGCGCGTGTCCGAGATCCGCATACCGACCCTGTGCCTGGGGATCGCGTCGTGCCTGCTGTTGGTCGCCATCAAGCGTTGGCGGCCGACCTGGCCCGGACCGATCATGCTGGTGGTGGGGGCCTGTCTGCTGTCGTGGCTGTTCGATTTTCCCCGTCTCGGCATCGCCGTGGTGGGCGAAGTGCCGGCCGGACTGCCGGCCCTGCGACTGCCGGTGCGGCTGGAGGGCGTGGACGACCTCCTGCTGGGCGCGGCGGGGGTGCTGGTGGTGAGTTTTTCCAGCGGCATCGTGACCGCGCGCAGCTTCGCCGCGCGCACCGGCGAGCATGTCGATCCGAACCGCGAGCTGGTCGGTTTCGGCGCGGCCAACGTGGCGGCGGGATTGTTCCAGGGGTTTGTGGTGACAGGCGCCGATTCACGCACGGCGGTGGGCCTGGCCGCCGGCGGGTCGTCGCCGCTGGTGGGCGTGAGCGCGGCGCTGGCGCTGGCGGTAGTGGTGGGCCTGCTGAGCGCGCCGCTCTATTGGCTGCCGCAGGCGGTGTTATCGGCCATCCTGCTGCTGGCGGCCGCCAGCCTGTTCGATGGCCAGGCCTTCATGCGGCTGGCGCGCATCTCGCGCATCGAACTGGCGTTCGGCATCCTGGCGGCGGTGGGGGTGGTGGGCTTCGGCGTGCTGCAGGGCGTGGCGGTGTCGGTGGGCGCCACGCTGCTGTACGCCATGTACGTCTCGGGCAATCCGCGCGACGCCTTGCTGGGCCGTCTGCCGGGCGAATCGGTGCTGGGCAAGATGCACCTGAACCCGCAGGCCCAACCGGTGCCGGGCACGGTGATCTGGCTGTTCGAATCCTCGGTGTGGTTCTTCAATGCCGATGCGTTCCGCCGCCGCGCGCGCGAGGTCATCGAGCAGGCCGGCGACGCCACCTGGTTCGTGCTCGACGCCGAGGCCATGACGCAGGCCGATGCCGACGCGATCGAGGCGCTGTATGAATTGCGGCGCGAACTGCGCGACCGCGATATGGTGCTGCTGGTGGCCGGCGGCCACGGTCAGTTCCGCCTGGCGCTGGAGCGCTCCGGCCTGGCCGAGCGCATCGGCCGCGACAAGATCTTCCCCACGCCCGAACAGGCGGTCGAGGCCATCGAGCGCTGGCGCCAGGGGCCGGCGCCGGCAACGCTGGCCTGACGCGCCTTCAATCGATGATGTGATAACCGCCGTCGATGTACAGCGTCTGGCCGGTCATGCGGCGGGCGGCATCGGTGGCAAGCCAGGCGGTGGCCTCGCCGACGTCGTCGATCGACACCAGGCTGCGGGCTGGCGCCTTGGCTTGGGCGCGGTCGAGCAACGCATCGAACTCGGCGATGCCCGAGGCGGCGCGGGTCTTGAGCGGCCCGGGTGAAATGGCGTGCACGCGGATGCCCTGCGGGCCAAGCTCGGCCGCCAGGTAGCGGGTGGCCGATTCCAGCGCGGCCTTCACCGGGCCCATCATGTTGTAGTGCTCGACCACCATCTGCGAGCCGTAGTAGCTCATGCAGAACAAGGTGCCGCCGGCCGGCATCAGCGGCTCGGCCAGTTTGGCCATGCGAATGAACGACCAGCACGACACGTCCATGGCCGTGAGGAAGCCGTCGCGCGAGCAGTCGGTGACGCGGCCGTGCAGGTCTTCGCGCGGGGCGTAGGCGATGGAGTGCAGCACGAAGTCCAGGCCGCCCCATTCGCGGGTGATGCGCTCGAACACGGCCTCCAGTTCGCCCTCGCGCAGCAGGTCCAGCGGCAGCAGCAGCGGCGCGTCGACCTGGCGCGCCAGCGGCTCGACGTGCGGGCGCGCCTTGTCGTTCAGGTAGGTCACCGCCAGTTCCGCGCCCAGGGCACGGAACGCCTTGGCGCAGCCCCAGGCGATGGAGTCGGCGTTGGCGATGCCGGTGACCAGGCCGCGCTTGCCGGCGAGGGGAAGCGGCGCGTTCATCGCTGTTGCACCAGGGCCAGGGTGTGCTGGGCGATGATCAGCTCTTCGTTGGTGCGCACCACGTATACGCCGATGCGGCTGTCGTCGCTGGAAATGCGCGGCCCGTGACGCGCGTTGCGTTCCGGGTCGAGCTTGATGCCGAGCCAGCCCCAGTGTTCGCTGATGGCCTGGCGGATCTCGGCCGAGTTCTCGCCGACGCCGGCGGTGAAGACAATGCCGTCGATGCCATTCATGGCGCAGCCCAGCCCGATCATGCCTTCGGCCACACGCCAGGCGAAGTACTTCAGCGCCAGCTTGGCCGACGGCGCGTCGCTGGCCAGCAGTTCGCGCATGTCGTTACTGATGCCGGACAGTCCCTTCATGCCGCAGTCGTAATACAGCATATGCTCGATCTCGTCGTGCGACATGCCCTGCTCCATCATCCACAGCACCACGCCCGCATCCAGGCGGCCCGGACGCGTGCCCATCGGCAGGCCTTCGAGGGCGGTGAAGCCCATGGTGCTATCGACGCTTTTGCCCTGGTGCATGGCGCAGGCGGATACGCCCGAGCCCAGGTGCGCGGCGATGATCCTGCCCATGGCGATCTCGGGCAGCGCCTGGCGCAGCCGCTGCGCGATGTACTCGTACGACAGCCCATGGAAGCCGTAGCGGCGCACGCCTTGCTGGTAGAGCGATTCGGGCAGCGCGTAGCGGTCGGCGACGTCGGAATGGCTGCGGTGGAAGGCGGTGTCGAAACAGGCCACCTGCGGGATCCAGGGGCGCCGCTCGCGGATCACGCGGATCGGCGCCAGGTTGTTGGGCTGATGCAGCGGCGCCAGCGGCGTGAGGGTGTCGAGCCTGGCGAGGATGGCGTCGTCGATCAGTACCGGCTCGGCCAGGTCGGGGCCGCCGTGCACCACGCGGTGGCCCACCGCCAGCGGCGCCCCGCCCAGGTGGCCGCTGAGCCAGGTGCCGACCACCTCCTGGCCGTTGGGTACGTCGGGCGCGTGGCTGGGCGCAATGTCGCGTTCCACCAGCGTGTGGCCGGCCGCGTCGCGCACCCGCAGGCGCGGATGACTGGTGCCGATGCCTTCGAGCTGGCCGCCCAGCCGCGGCGCCAGCGCCTGCTTGTCGTCGATGTCGTACAGGTAGAACTTGATGCTGGAACTGCCGGCGTTGATGACGAGGATGGTGTCGGACATGGGGCGATCGCCTCCGGTTGCAACGAACGGACAAGGCGGGGCCGGGATGGATCGCTCCGCGCCGCGTGCGCGGGGGTGTCGATCCAAGCCGGGCCCGCCGCTTCAGGCCAGCGGACGCGCCTGCTGCGTGGCCAGGTGGTTCGCGTAGATCGCCGCCACCGCGCACGAGGCCAGGCGCGAGCGCGGGCTGTCGGCGCGGCTGGTCAGGATGATCGGCACGCGCGCGCCCAGCACGATGCCGGCGGCCTCGGCATTGGCCAGAAACGTCAGGTTCTTGGCCAGCATATTGCCGGCTTCCAGGTCGGGCACCACCAGCACCTGGGCCACGCCCGCCACCAGCGAACGGATGCCCTTGATGCGGGCGGCGTCGGGGCTGATGGCGTTGTCCAGCGCCAGCGGGCCGTCGAGTACGCCGCCGACAATCTGGCCACGGTCGGCCATCTTGCACAGCGCGGCGGCCTCGATGGTGCTGGGGATGTTGGGCGTGACCTGTTCCACCGCCGACAGGATCGCCACGCGCGGTTCGCCCAGGCCCAGGCCGTGGTGCAGGTCGATGACGTTGCGGATGATGTCGGCCTTGGTTTCCAGGTCCGGGAAGATGTTGATGGCCGCGTCGGTGATGAACAGCGGCTCGGGGTAGGTCGGCACTTCCATGATGAAGACATGGCTGATGCGCCGGCCGCTGCGCAGGCCGGTGGCGCGCGCCACCACCTCGTGCATCAGCTCGTCGGTGTGCAGGCTGCCTTTCATCAGCAGCGCGGCCTCGCCGCCGCGCACCAGCGCGACCGCGCATTCGGCCGCGGCGTGGCTGTGCGGGGCATCGACGATGCGGGCGTCGCCCAGGTGGAGCCGGTATTGCGCGGCGGTGTCGCGGATCTTGTGTTCCGGCCCCACCAGGATGGGGTGCAGCAGCCCGAGGTCGCGCGCTTCGAGCGCGGCCGACAGCGACGGTTCGTCGCAGGGATGAGCGATGGCGCAGGGGGTGGGCGCCAGGGTCTGGGCGCGCGCGATGAGCTTGTCGTAGTGTGTCGAGGGGGGCAGGCTCATTCTGGTTTGGCCTTGGCGGTGGCGGGTTTGCGGACGCGCGTGGCGGGGGCGGCAGCCTTTTTGCGGGCGGCGGCCTGCTTCCGGGCGGGGGCGGGCTTGGCGTCGGCGGGCGGCTCGATACGGGCGGTCGCGGCCCGCACCGCCTTGCGCGCGCGCGGCGCTGGCGCTTGCTGCTGCGCGCGGCGCGCGGCGGTCTCGAAGATCTGTTCCATCTCGGCCAGGCTGGCGCGGGCGGCCGGACTCAGGGGCTCGGCGGCTTCCAGCACGTGCTTCATCATGGCCAGCGCCTCGCGGATGGCGGCCGGCGTGGCGTCTTCCAGCAAATGCGGCATGGTCTTGAGCACGGCGGCCGAATCGAGCCGCATCATCATGGCCTGGTCGCGGGTGATGTCCTTGAATTCCTGCAAGGTCATGGCGTTGCCCGCTTCGGCCCGCATCTTGCGGATCAGCGCGAAGCTGCGCTCGTCCAGGCCACCCTCGGCGCCGGCCACGTACAGCAGCATGCGGATGGCGGCCACGCGCAGGCCGCCTTCCTGCAGCAGCGATCGCAACTCGGCGGCTCGTTCTTGCATGAAGCGGCGGTGTTCCGGCGAGACGCCCGGGTGGCGGCGCGGCGGCCCTTCCTTGGCTCCCAGGCCGGCCATGTCCTGGACCAGTGGCGAGCCATACACGTTCATGAACGTGCGCTCATCGGCCGAGTCGCGCAGTTCCTGGAAGATGTTCAGGCTGGTCTCGATCAGCTTGGACATCATCTCCTGGGCCTGCAGGAACGGATTGTCGGGCGCCACCGGCTGGCGGTGCTCGCGCACCCGCTCGGCGACCTGGGCGATCGGGGCGATCAGCGGATTGCGGTCGGACACCAGTTCATACGGCAGGCGCAGGGGATGCAGGCGCTGGCTCCACTCGGCCGATTGCGGCGTCACCAGGGCGCGCAGCCACGGCTGCAGGAAGCTGCGGTACATGCCCAGGTTGATGTCGGAGATGCGGGCCACGGCGGCAAAGCGCAGGTCGTCATCTTCCTTGCGCTCGACGATGGCGCGCACGTCGTCCATGTTGCGCTGCTCGAACGACAGCACGTAGTTGCCGTAGGCCAGATCGGCGTTGGGCGTGTCGGGGGTCTTGTCGGTGATCTCGGCCTGGTAGATGCCCGGCGGCAGCACATCGATCATGTCGATGTTGGAGGTGAATTCCTGGTGCTCCTTGCGCGCCACGCTGCCTGACACGAAGATGCCCAGGTGGCCGATGCTTTCGTGCACGGCATAGACGATGGTCTGGTCGTGCGCCAGCACTTCGGCATCGTCCTGGTACAGGTCGGGGATCCAGCCCAGCGCCTGCGGCGGCGGGGTGATGTTGTCGCCCTTGGAGCAGAACACCACGATCGGCGAGCGAATGTTGCGCAGGTCGATGCGGATGCCGTCGGAGGTCACCAGCCCGGCAGTCGAGAGGCGGTTGCCGACGAACAGGTTGTCGACGATGTACTGGATTTCCGGCCCGTTCAGGAACACGTGGCCGCCCCACCATTTCTCGAAGCTCAGATAGCGGCCGGCTTCGGTGTCAACTTTGGAATACAGGTTGTATTGCTTGGACCAGAGCGTGTTGGCGGGGTTGAGGTTCTCGAAGTTCTGCACCAGCCAGGCGCCGTCGAACTTGCCGTTGCCCAGGTCGCTGGTCAGGGCGGTGAGCCAGCTGCCGCCGAGCAGGCCGCCAGCGTAGCGCATCGGGTTCATGCCGCGCCAGCCGGCCCAGTAGGAAAGCGGCGCGCCGGCGATGATGATGGGGCCGAACAGCTCGGGACGCACGGCGGCGGTCATCATGATCTGCCAGCCGGCCTGGCAATTGGCCACCACCACTGGCTTGCCTTCGGCGTCCGGGTGGCGCGCGATGATGGTTTCCAGGAAATGGGCCTCGGCCTTCATCACGTCTTCGACGGTCTGGGTCGGCACGGGTTGGGGCAGGAAGGTGGCGAAATAGCAGGGGTGGCCGGCGCGCACCGCCACGCCGATCTCGCTCTCGGGCTTGAAGCCGCCGATGCCGGGGCCGTGTCCGGCGCGCGGGTCGACCACCAGGAAGGGGCGCTTGATCGGGTCCACCACCACGCCCTCGGGCGGCTTGATGCGCAGCAGGCCGTAATTGACCGGGCGCGGCAGCTCGCGGCCGTCCAGCACCAGTTCGTACTCCATGCTGAGCACGTTGGGGGCCCGCTTGGCCATGTGTTCGTGGTACTGGTTGCCGCGTTGGCGCATGACGTCTGCGTACAGCACGCCGCGCTGCCACGCGTCCACGGCATATTCATAGGCGGCCGTCCAGGGGTTGAAGGACGGTGCCGAAACGCGATCGTTGCCGGATCCGGCCATGGCGATCTCCTGTAGGTAGCTCCCGGCAGCGGGGGCTGCCGGCCCGGTTCCTCAAGTGGAACCAGCTGACTTGACCCCCCCATTACACCTGAATGGATGTTGCATCGCAACATGGGGACGGTTGATGCAAGTCAAATGCCCGGAACTATCTGTCCCTTCTTGATTGCAGCGCCGCGCCGGGCCTCATGGCGCGTCGTGGCAGACGGCTTCGATGCGGTTGCCCGACGGGTCCGACAGGAAAGCGGCGTAGTAATGCGGATGGTACTGCGGACGCGGCCCCGGGGGCCCCGCGTCGCGCCCGCCGTGGGCCAGACCGGCGGCATGGAAGGCGTCCACCGCAGCGCGGCTGGCGGCCTTGAAGCACCAATGGCGGCGTGCCGGCGGCGTGGGCGAGGCGGCGGGGTCGGCCTGCACGCTCAGGTAGGTGTGGCCGGCGTCGCCGGGGCGGCAGCGCTCGCCGTAGCCCAGCGCGTCGGTCTGGTCGTAGACCTTGACCGCGCCCAGGGTGGCCATGACGGCGTCGTAGAACGGCCGGGCGCTGTCGAGCCCGGCGACGCTGATGGAGACGTGATCCAGCAATTGCATGGCGTTCTCCGTGGTGGCCGGGCTAGGCGCGGGCGGCGGCGTTGTGGTCCAGCCACTGCCGGACCGAGGGCCGTTGCCACTGGATTTCGACATAGGCGCGCAGGGACTCGGGCAGTTCGTCCTGCCACAGGCGCCGCAGCGCCACCGCCAGGTCCAGATCGGCGATGCTCCAGGCGTCGAACAGGCTGGCCTGGCCGGCGCCGATCAGCGCGCTGGCCACCTGGATCAGTTTGGCCGCGGCCGCATGGCCGGCGTCCGACAGCGGCTGGCCGGCTTCACCATGGAACACCCCCTCGGTCGGACGTTCCTGACGCAGGGCGGCCAGGTCGCTGCGCAGCCAGGCCTGCAACTGGCGGGCGCGGGCACGTTCACGCGGCTGGGCCGGATACAGCGCGGTACAGGCCGGCGCCGGATACAGGTCTTCCAGGTATTCCGCGATGGCGGTCGATTCGGTCAGGTTGAAGTCGCCGTGGGTCAGCGCCGGCACGCGCGCGGTCAGGGCGCGGCACTGGTACGGCTGCATGCGCTGTTCGCCGGCCTCGAGGTCGATCAGGCGCACCTCGAACGGCAGCTTTTTCTCGGCCAGCGCCACATAGACCGACAGGGCATAGGGGCTCAGGAACTGGGAATCGACGTACAGCGTAAACGGGGCGCCCAAGTGCATCTCCGGTCAGGCGGTTGAATAGTGGCCGCGCGAGGCGGCGCAGCGCAAAGCGTAACGCAACTGAAATTCAGCGTGTCGCGCCCGCGCGTCAGTCGACGATGAACAGCTTGGCGCCGACGGCTGTGGACGAGCGGTGCGGCTCAGCCTGGTCGGCCACCTGGTAGCTCATGCCGGGCGTCAGCACGAAGGTACGGCCGTCTTCCAGCTCGGTGTGCAGCTCGCCTTCCAGGCACAACAGGATGTGGCCCTTGCTGCACCAGTGATCCGCCAGGTAGCCCGGCGTGTATTCGACCATGCGCACGCGCAGGTCGCCGAACTGGCGGGTGCGCCAGTAGGCCATGCCGGTATCGCCGGGGTGCTCGGTGGGTTCGACCTCGGACCAGTCGGTGGTGCCGAAGGGGATGTTGCTCATCTTCATGGTGGATTTCCTGGTGGCGGCGCGCTCACGGGCGCCGTGGTAATGCGGATGCGGGGGTCAGGCGGCCAGTTTCTTCTGCCAGAACATGGCGCGGCCGGTCGCTTCGTCCAGCGAGTAGCCTTCGTAGCCCAGCTTGCGGTACAGGCTCTGGGCCACCTGATTGCCTTCCAGCACTTCCAGCGTGATCTTGCAGCAGCCCAGGCGTTGGGCGCGATCTTCCAGCGCGGCCAGCAACTGCTTGCCCACGCCCTGGCCCTGGAAGCGCGGCGAGACGGCCAGGTCGTGCAGGTTCAACAGCGGCCGACAGGCGAAGGTCGAGAAGCCCTCGATATAGATGGCCACACCGGCGGCCGCGCCATCGACCCGCGCCAGCAGCGCGCGCGCCGTCGGCCGTTTCGCCAGTTCCGCGATCAGGTTGCGCTGCGCGTACTCGGGCAGGGGCGTGTTGCCGCCCATGGGGCCGCTGGCATACTCGTTGAGCATGGCCATGACCTGCTGGCCGTGTTCCGGGTTGTTGAAGTCGACGTCGATGATTTCCAGCACGATCGGTTCCTGTTCGTTGGCGATGGCTCGCCCCGCCCGGCGGCGGGCGATGCGACCGCTCATTATGCGCGAAGCGGCCTGACTGACGAAACGCATTGAAAAATCGCCCCGTAACCCCTATCTTCTTTCCAATCAGGGCCGAATCCGGCGCGAGCCGCCTTTGGCTGCAACCCTTACCATGGGCTGGAAAATGGAGTTCAAGGACTACTACAGCATTCTTGGTGTGGAGCGCGGCGCCACCGAAGACGAAATTCGCCGCTCCTACCGCAAGCTCGCCCGCAAATACCACCCCGACGTCAGCAAGGAAAGCGACGCCGAGGCGCGCATGCGCGATGTCAACGAAGCCTACGACGTGCTGCGCGACAAGGAAAAGCGCGAGGCCTACGACAACCTTGCCGCCGGCGTGTCACCGGGCGGGGGCTTCCAGCCGCCGCCGGGATGGGACGAGGGCTTCGAGTTCCATCGCGGCCCCGCGTCGGGCGAAGAGGCCCAGTTCAGCGAGTTCTTCTCGTCGCTGTTCGGCGGCCGCGGCCAGCGCGGCGCGGGGCGGGGCCATGAACAGGCGTTTCGCGCCCGTGGCGACGATCACCACGCGGCCATCGAGGTCGACCTGGAAGACGCGCTGCAAGGCGCGACCCGCGACATCAGCCTGCGCGCCATGAAGCTCGACGAGCAGGGGCGCCCGCAGATGCAGACCCGCACGCTCAGCGTGCGCATCCCGCCGGGGGTGCGCGAAGGCCAGTTCATCCGCCTGTCCGGGCAGGGCATGCCGGGCTATGGCGGCGGCGAGAACGGCGACCTGTACCTGGAGGTGCGCTTCAAGCCCCACCCCCGCTACCGTGTCGAAGGCCGCGACCTGTACATGACGCTGCCGGTGGCGCCCTGGGAAGCGGCGCTGGGCGCCAAGGTCAATGCGCCCACGCCCGGCGGCACGGTCGAGGTCTCGGTGCCGGCGGGGTCGGGCAATGGCCGCAAGTTGCGGCTGCGCGGCCGCGGCATTCCGGGCGATCCGCCTGGCGACCTGTACCTGGTGCTGGATCTGGCGTTGCCGCCGGCCGACAGCGAGGCGGCCAAGGAGGCCTACCGCAAGCTGCAGCAGGAACTGCCGTTCAACCCGCGCCGCCACCTGGGGGTCTGAGCATGAAAAAAATCGTCATCAGCAGCGCCACCGTGGTGGACAAGTCACAGCCGCTCAGCGCCGACGACCTGGCCCGCGCCTGCTGCGCCGAGGTCGAATGGGTCGCGCAACTGGTGGAGGTCGGCATCGTCGACGCCCGCGGTCCGCGTCCGGCCGAATGGCGCTTCTACAGCGTCGACCTGCAGCGCGCGCTGCACGCCCGCCGCCTGGAGCGTGACTTCGGGGCGGGCCTGGACGCCGTGGCGCTGATCCTGGACCTGAGCCAGGAAGTGCGCCGCCTGAAGGCGCAGTTGCGCGCGCTGGGCGCCGAGGAATAGGGCGCGGGCCTGTCGCGGCGGACGGGCATCCGGTGTTCTCAGCCGATGCCGAACGGTTGGCGGCGCGTCCGGCGATGCACCGCGCATTGCCGCGCGACGGCGGCATCGGGCAAGGCTGATCACGCCAGGCGTGCGCGCAGGTCCGCCTGCCATTGCGACGGGCGGCCCAGGAAGCGGGCCGGTTCCAGCAGCTCACAGGCGCCATCGCGTTCCAGCGCCAGCGTCGGAAAGCCCGAGCCGCGCACCTGCCTGAGCAGGGCGCGGCTCTCGGCAATGTGGCGTTCGGTGGCCGCGCCTTCGGCCGCGGCGTAGGCGGACTGGAAGGCTGCGCCGTCCAGCCCGATCTGCCCGGCCTGGCGCCGCAGTTCGGCCGGGTCGGCGATGCGCCGGCCTTCCACGTAGTGGGCGCGTTGCAGCCGTTGCAGCAGGTCCAGGCCGCGGCCGTCCAGCGCCTGCGCGGCCAGGATGGCGGTGGTGGGCGGAGCCGAATCGAACACCGCGCCGCTGTCGCGCAGCAGCCCGTCGAAATAATCCGGGCCGAACGCCTGGCCGGTCAGGCCGGCGATGCGTTCATCGTGCGGCACGACGTAGCGGCGCAAGGCCTCGGTGACCGGTTGGCGGTTGGCGCCGGTCATCATGCCGCCGCCGTGCAACGCAATGGCCAGGCCGTCGATGCCGCGGGCGGCCTCCACCAGCGGCGCGGCGCCGTAGCACCAGCCGCAGAGCGGATCGTAGAGGTAATGCAGGATGGGGGAAGAGGTAGCCATGGCGCCATGGTAGAAGCGCGCCCGCGCCGGAGATAGCCCGGCGCGGTAGCCACTGTGTTGCGCCGGCCGGGCAGATGCGCTGCGCGGCCGGTGGGCGCGTCAGCCGGCGATCTGCACGCCGACCCAGAACAGGCCGGCCGCCAGCAGCATCGAGGCCGGCAGGGTCAGGATCCAGGCCAGCAGGATATTTCGCACCGTGCCGCCCTGCAGGCCGCTCTTGTTGGCGATCATGGTGCCGGCCACGCCGGACGACAGCACGTGGGTGGTGGACACCGGCAGGCTGAAAACGTTGGCCAGGCCGATGGCGCCGACTGCCGTCAATTGCGCCGACATGCCTTGCGCGTAGGTCATGCCCTGCTTGCCGATTTTCTCGCCCACCGTCAGCACCACGCGGCGCCAGCCGACCATGGTGCCGGCGCCCAGCGCCAGCGCCACGGCCACGATCACCCAGAAGGGCGCGTATTCGGTGGTGGCGGTCAGGTCGGCGCGCAGGCGTTGCAGGTCGGTGCGCTCGCGCGCCGGCAGGCCTTCGATGCGCGCCGCCTTCTTGGCGGTGTCGTCCAGGCACAGCAGGTAGCGGCGCACGTCGATGCGCTTGGCGGCCGACAGGTCAGCGTAGTTGCTGACGCCGCGCAGGTCGGCCTGCAAGGCGTCGATGGTGGGCAGCGTCAGTTCCGGATCGCAGCGGAAATTGCGCGGCAGGTCCGAGGCCGAACCGGCGCGCTTGAGCGCCGGGAAGTCGCCCAGCATGGCTTCGTTGCGCAGATAGAACGCGCTCAGGTGGGTGGCGGCATCGCGCGTGCGCTCGATCTGGTAGGTGGTGCTGTTGGTGTCGAGCACGAAGTTGGCCGGCACGATGCCGATCAGCACCAGCATGATCAGGCCGATGCCTTTCTGGCCGTCGTTCGAGCCGTGCACGAAGCTCACGCCCATGGCCGACAGCACCAGCACCAGGCGGTTCCAGAACGGCGGGTGCTTCTTGTTGTCGATGGCGCGGCGCTGTTCGGGCGTCTTGTGCATCTTGGACAGCGGCAGCCAGCGCTTGAGCGCCAGCAGCAACGCGCCCGCCACCAGGAAGCCGGCCACCGGCGACACCACCAGCGAGGCGCCGATGTCGATCGCCTTGCCCCAGTTCACGCCGTCGGCCAGCGGCAGGTCGGTGATCAGCGCGTTGGCCAGGCCCACGCCCAGAATCGAGCCGATCAGCGTGTGCGAGCTGGAGGCCGGGATGCCGAAGTACCAGGTGCCCAGGTTCCAGGCGATGGCCGCGGCCAGCATGGCGAACACCATCGCCAGACCGCGCCCGGTGTCGACGTTGATCAGCAGTTCCACCGGCAGCAAGTGGACGATGGCGTAGGCCACGCCCACGCCGCCCAGCAGCACGCCGAGGAAGTTGAAGATACCGGACAGCACGACCGCCAGGTGGGGCGGCATGGCCTTGGTGTAGATCACCGTGGCGACCGCGTTGGCCGTATCGTGGAAACCATTGATGAATTCGAAGGCCAGGACGAATGTCAGGGCCAGGACGAGGCTGAGGCCGACCCAGAAATCTAGGCCGTGAAAGAGGGAGGACATTGGGAGGCGGGGGGAGGTTCCGGCGAGCCCAGATTATTACAGATTTGTGACCCGTCCCTGGTTGCTCCCGGCACTTTTCTCGGTGTGCGCCGGCGGCGCCGGCCTGCGCGGGGCCCGGCCGGCGGAGAATGCGATAGCATCCTTGTCTGGCGGCCGGTCCCGCAGACCCGCCACCGGCCGGCCCCCGCTCTGTTCCCATTGCCTTTACGCCCAACCGCCCATGACCGCCCCTACCCGCATCGCCCGCCGCCACCCCGACGAACTGATCATCGGCCTGGTGTCGATCTCCGACCGCGCCTCGGCCGGCAGCTATCAGGACCAGGGGCTGCCCGCCCTGCGCGAGTGGCTGGGCGCGGCCCTGGCCTCGCCCTGGCAGGCGGTCGAGCGCCTGATTCCCGACGAGGCGCCGCGCATTTCCGAGACGCTCATCGAACTGGTCGACACCTGTGGCTGCGATCTGGTGCTGACCACGGGCGGCACCGGCCCGGCGCGGCGCGACGTCACGCCCGAGGCCACGCTGGCGGTCGGCACCAAGGAAATGCCGGGTTTTGGCGAGCAGATGCGCCAGATCAGCCTGCGCTTCGTGCCCACCGCGATTCTGTCGCGCCAGGTCGCCGTGATCCGCGAACGGCCTGCCCACGCCGCCCTGATCATCAACCTGCCGGGCCAGCCCAAGGCGATCCGCGAGACCCTCGAAGGCCTGCGGGCCGACGACGGCGCGGTGCAGGTGCCGGGCATTTTCGCCGCCGTGCCCTATTGCATTGACCTGATCGGCGGCCCCTACGCCGAGACCCGTCCCGAGGTCATCGCCGCCTTCCGCCCCAAGTCCGCGCGCCGCCCGCAGCCGTCCTCGGACGCTGCGGTATAGTTGGCCGCTGCTTTCCATCCATCGCTTGAGAGTCCCGATATGAAGGTCCGCACCGCCTTGTCCCTTACCGCTGTCCTGCTCGCCGTGTCGGCCTGCGCCAACGTCAAAGACGTCCGGCAGCGCGATCCGGTGTTCTATGGTTCGACCCAGCGCACGGCCGAGGACTACACCAATTGCGTGGCCGCGGCCTGGAAGGGCATGGACGTGAATTTCGAGCGCAAGGCGGTGCGCAATGGCTTCGAACTGATCCAGAGCGACAGCCTGGGGGTCGAAGCGGTGCTGACCACGACGACCTGGAAAGGCAAGACCGAGGCCCGTCTGTCGACCCGCATCGCCCGCCGTGATCAGAGCCTGATCGAGCCCGCCAACCTCTGCCTGCAACCGTGATGCCGGCGCGTCGGGACATGCTGCGGCTGGGCCTGGCCGCGGCGGCCGTGGGTCTGGCCCTGCCGGTCCGCGCCAGGCAGGCGCCGCCCGCGCCGTCGGGCGGCTTCATCAGCCGCAAGCTCGATGCGCCGGTGCCGGGAGGCGTCGCGGTGCTGTCCCTGGGCGATGCCGCGATCGCGCCCGAAGCGAGCTACCGCGATCGCCGCGTGTTGGTGGTGCGCGAAGCGGGCCGGCAATGGATCGCCGTGGTGGGTATTCCGCTGGCGGTCAAGCCCGGCCCGCAGGAAATCACGCTGCGCGATGCCGCCGGCGCGCGCCAGCTGCCTTTCACGGTGGGGGCCAAGGATTACGTGGCGCAGCACATCACCCTGAAGAACCCGCGCCAGGTCAATCCGAATCCCGATGACATGCGGCGCATCGAGCGCGAAATGGCCGAGCAGAGCGCCGCCTACCGCGCCTATCGCGCCGGCGTCACGCCCAGCAACCTGCTGCTGGACCGGCCCGTCAAGGGCGGCCGTCTATCCAGCCCCTTTGGGTTGCGGCGTTTTTTCAACGGCGAAGAGCGCAATCCGCACTCGGGCCTGGATTTCGCGGTGCCGGCCGGCACGCCGATCAAGGCGCCGGCCGCGGGAGTGGTGTCGTTGGTGGGTGACTACTTCTTCAACGGCAAGACCGTCTTCCTGGACCATGGCCAGGGCTTCGTGAGCATGTTCTGCCACATGTCGGCGATCGACGTGAAGGTGGGCGACACGGTGCCGCGCGGCGGCGTGGTGGGCAGGGTCGGGGCCACGGGGCGCGCCACCGGGCCACATCTGCACTGGAATGTCAGTTTGAATGATGCGCGGGTCGATCCCGCCATTTTCATCGGCGCCTTCAAGCCCTGAGGCCGGACGCGACCGTCTTCAGGCGGTCGCCGCCTGCGGCGCGGCCGTTTCCTGCGCCTGCTGCATGGCGATGCGGTGCAGGATGTACTGATGCATGCGCTCGGCGTAGCGCATCTGTTCCATCATGTCGTGCAACTGCACTTCCTGGTCGTCCAGGCAGTTGTCGTACTTGGTCTTGGCTTCGGCGTAGGTCAGGCCGGTGTTGCGCAGGCTGTGGATGAAGGCTTCGCGCGATTGGCGCAGCAGGCGCAGGCCTTCTTCCCCCTTGGCGAAACGTCTTCGCGTCAGGGAGAGCTGGTCAGCCGCTTCTTTCAATTCCTGTTTCAGATCCATCTTGCTGCGCCATGCGTTGCCGCCGGGCCTGGCGCCGGGCGGAGCGCCATTCTTTCACGAACCGGGGTCTTGCGCATTACTACGGCAAGGCGCGGGCGGTTTTAAGGCCGCGCCCTGGCCGCCGGGAGGCGGCAGGCCTGCGAGCGCCGGCCGCGCCGATCAGCGGCGGTGATGCTGGGGACGGCTCGGGGCCGGGCCGCGTTCGTCCTTGTGGCGGAAGTTGATGCGGCCCTTGGTCAGGTCGTACGGGGACATTTCCAGGGTGACGCGGTCGCCGGCCAGGATGCGGATGCGGTGCTTGCGGATGCGGCCGGAGGCGTAGGCGCCCACTTCGATGCCGTTGTCCAGGGTGACGCGGTAGCGGCTATCGGGCAGCACTTCGTCAACGATGCCGTCCAGTTCGATGAGTTCTTCTTTAGCCATTCTCTACTCCTTGATCAATACGCGCCGCCATGCCGTGGGCATGGCACGCCGCCTGGGGCAGCGGGCGCGTCGGACTCTGTTAGCCAGGTCCTGCGGTTGAACGTAAAACGTCCGGGCAGGCGCGGGTATGGGCCATGGCATCCCGAGTGGATGTCTGAAATGACGGATACTCGCGCCGCGAGGGCTGTGTGCGCGAAGCGCAGCTTGGTCGCGGGGCGGCGCTTGTGGCGCGTTGCCGGAAGAAGCGGTTGGAGTGTCTGCTGCGATGCCGGGCAACGCGCAATGCGCCGCGGGGCGGGGGCAGGGTTCACCCAAGAAAACCGGTTGCCGTGCCACAGGCATGCCGGGCGTAAGTCCGACATGACCCACCACTGCGGGGAGGTATTCAGACTGCCACCGTGGGTTGGCACTCGATGTTGGGAACGAAGCCCGGTTTTTGCGGAAAAATCACGCACTTATGTTACTGCAAAGCGCGATGATTAGCCAGTTTTTATGCTCCGGGACGGCGTGATAGTTGCTGCTGGGCGACTGCGCCGCGCGCGATCCGGCCGCGGCCGCCGGGCTTCGCCCGGGTGGCGCCGCGATCACGCCGGGATGCGCGCCTGGTAGTCGGCTTCCCAACGCAGCAGCGCCGACCAGAATGGGCCGGGCGCACGGCCGGCCAGGCGCGCCGCCAGCACCTCCAGGTGGGTGTGCCAGCCGCCGGCCACGTCGATCATGTCGGCGCGCGAGGCCAGTTTGCGGTGGGTCAGCACCAGCCGCGTGTCGTTACCTTCGGGGGACAGTTCAAAGGTGACTTCGGACGGTTCGCCGTGCGAGCCGCCCCAGGTGAACGCCAGTAGCCGCGGCGGTTCGCAGCGGGTGATGACGCCGTGCGTGGTGACGCCGTTTTCATACGGTTTGTACGGCTCGGGGGCCGGTTCGGGCACCGAGGAGAGATCGGCATGCACGAAGCGCAGCGTCACGCCGCCGCCCTCGCGCAGCTCCATGTCGCCGCTGGCCAGCCATAGGCCACGCTTGTCGGACTCGGTCAGGAAGGCCCAGACCCGTTCCACCCCGCCGGGCAGGATGCGGGTGAAGCAAAGGGACGTGGGGCTGGTGACGACACCGTAATCACTCATGGGGGATCTCCTGGGAATCCGGCCGGGGCGCATGGGCGGCCAGCGCGGCTTCGAGCGCGTCCAGCCGGCCCGACCAGAAATGTTCATAGAAGCGCAGCCATTGCATGGCCTCGGCCATCGGGGCCGGGTTCAGGCTGCACACGTGGCTGCGGCCCTTGACGGTGCGCCGCAGCAGGCCGGCCCGTTCCAGCGCCTGCACATGCTTGGAGGCGCCGGCGAAACTCATGCGCAGGGGCGCGGCCAGTTCACCGATGGTCCGGTCTCCGCCGGCCAGGCAGTGCAGCATGTCGCGGCGCGTGGGATCGGCCAGCGCTCGAAATACGGCATCGAGGGACGGGGGAGGCAGTGATTCAACCATAAGGTTGAATATAGCCTTTCCGACAAGCCGCATTCAACGATCTGGTTGAATTTTTATGTAACCGTCTCAAGTGACCGCGTGCGGCAATGCCGTCCCGGCGTCTTCGCAGGCCTCGGGGTATTGCGGCAGGGAATCTGTGATGTCGAACCACGGCGCCTTGCTCGCCACGTGGCAGTGCGCGGCCGGTTTGATGCCGGGATCGTCGTCCAGCGCGCCCAGCGGCAGGCCGTAGATGTCGGGCGTCTGGTCGAAGCGGCTGAGCAGCGGCGTGCCGCAGGCTTCGCAGAAGCCACGGTAGGTGCCGGGCGAGGAGCAGTACCAGGTGACGTGGTTTTCGCCCTTGGTCCAGGCGAAGTCCCCGGCCTGCACGGTGGCGCGGCTGCGGAACGCGGCGCCGTGCGATTTGCGGCACATGGCGCAATGGCAATTGAGCGCGTCGGTGAGCGGGCCGGTGATGTGGTAGGCCACACGGCCGCAAAGGCAGGAACCGTTGAGCATGATGACCGCCTGTCGGAAAGGAGGGTGGTTTGACTATACCCGCCGCGCGCGGCCGCGGCGCGGCCTTGTATGACAGAGGTCTTTCAGTCGGTTGCCTTGGCCCCGATTTTCCGCCAAATGATTCGATTCCCGGGTCATCGCGCTGTCATGCCGCGAAAACAGAATGCGCGAATGAATCAAACCAAGGGGATTCAACGATGACCTACGCCATCGAAGTTCAGGGGCTGAGCAAGTCCTTCCACCCCGGCGCGCTGGCGCTGGACAACGTCGATCTGCGCGTGGCGGACGGCGAGATGGTCGCGCTGCTGGGCGCCTCGGGTTCCGGCAAGTCGACGCTGCTGCGCCACCTGGCCGGTTTCGTGGCGGGCGACGCGGGCCAGGGCAGCGTCACTGTCAATGGCCAGTTGATCCAGCGCCATGGGCGTCTGTCGCGCAATGTGCGCGCCGCGCGCGCCGGCATCGGCTTCGTGTTCCAGCAGTTCAATCTGGTGGGTCGCCTGCCGGTGATCACCAATGTGTTGACCGGCCTGCTGCCGCGCGTGCCGGTGTGGCGCAGCCTGACGCGCGTGTTCCTGCGCGCCGAAGTGCGCCAGGGGCTCGACGCGCTTGCCCAGGTTGGTATAGACGACTATGCATTTCAGCGTGCTTCGACGCTGTCCGGCGGTCAGCAGCAGCGCGCCGCGATCGCCCGCACGCTGGTGCAGAACGCCCGCGTGATCCTGGCCGACGAGCCCATCGCTTCGCTCGATCCCGAATCGTCGCGCCGCGTGATGGACACGCTGGCGCAGATCAACCGCAGCCGCAAGGTGGCGGTGGTGGTGTCGCTGCACCAGGTCGAGGTGGCCCTGCGCTACTGCCCGCGGGTGGTGGCGCTGCGCCACGGCAAGGTGGTCTACGACGGCCCCTCGGCTGCGTTGACCCCCGCCATGTTGCGCGATCTCTACGGCTCGGAATTGAGCGAGCTGCTGCCCGAATACGCGCCGCAAGCCCAACCCGTGCCGGCCCTGGCGCCGCTTTCCCAACAGGCCTACGCGGCCTGACCCTGCCTGTTCCCTACCCGGAGCTTTCCATGCTACGCAGAACTTTCTTTGCCCTGATCACCGCTGCCGCCCTGTCCACGCAAGTCCATGCGCAAGAGGCCAAGCCGCTGAACTTCGGCATCATCTCGACGGAATCGTCGACCAACCTGAAATCGGTCTGGCAGCCGGTCATCGATGACCTGAGCCGCGCTCTCGGCGTGCCGGTCAAGCCGTTCTTCGCTTCGGACTACGCCGGCATCATCGAGGGCATGCGCTTCAATAAGGTGCAGTTGGCCTGGTACGGCAACAAGTCGGCCATCGAGGCCGTCGACCGCGCCAAGGGTGAAGTGTTCGCCTCGGTGATCGACAAGGACGGCAACCCGGGCTACTGGTCGTTGCTGATCGTCAACAAGGACAGCGATCTCAAGACCCTGGACGACGTGCTCAAGCGTCGCGGCCAGCTGACTTATGGCGCCGGCGATCCCAACTCGACCTCGGGCACCGCGGTGCCGGGCTACTACCTGTGGGCCGCCAACAAGATCGAGCCCAAGACCTTCTTCAAGGCGGTGCGCGTCAGCAACCACGAGACCAACCTGCTGTCGGTGATCAACAAGCAGGTCGATGTGGCCGTCAACAACACCGAGGCGCTGGAGCGCTATCGCCTGAGCACCGGCAAGGATGCCAACGACAGCGTGCGCGTCCTGTGGAAGTCGCCGTTGATTCCGGCCGATCCGCTGGTCATGCGCAGCGACCTGCCGGCCGACATGAAGGCCAAGATCCGCGACTTCTTCGTCAACTACGGCAAGGGCAAGGACGCCGCGCGCGAAATGGCCAACCTGAAGGCGCTGACCTACCAGGGTTTCCGCGCCTCGGACAATCAACAGCTTGTGCCGATCCGCCAGATCGAGCTGGCGCGCGAGAAGGCCAAGGTCGAGGCCGACGCCACCATCGGCCAGGCCGAAAAGCAGAAGCAACTGGCCGAGCTGGATGCCAAGCTGGCCAGCCTGGGCCAGCCCACCGCCAAGCCGTAACGACGCCGCTGCGCGCCGGCGCCTACCGCCGGCGCGCGACCATCCGCTTTCTCTATTCCGGAATTTCCATGTCCCTGGCCGTGTCTGCTTCCCGTTCTCCCGCCGCGCCGCGTTCGTCGCTGCCGGTCCTGCTCGTCTGGGCGTTCGTGCTGGCGCTGCTGGTGCTGTCCTGGCGCGGCGCCGACATGCGGCCGCTGGACCTGCTGCGGGACTCGGGCAACATGGCGCAATTCGCCGCGGATTTCTTCCCGCCGAATTTCCGCGACTGGCGCATGTACCTGGACGAGATGATCGTGACGGTGCAGATCGCCGTGTGGGGCACCTTCCTGGCGATCGTGTTGGCGGTGCCGCTGGGGCTGCTGTGTTCGTCGAACATGGTGCCGGCCTGGGTCTACCAGCCGATGCGGCGCCTGATGGACGCCTGCCGCGCCATCAATGAAATGGTGTTCGCGATGCTGTTCATCGTGGCGGTGGGCCTGGGGCCCTTCGCTGGGGTGCTGGCGTTGTGGGTGCATACCACCGGGGTGCTCGCCAAGCTGTTTTCGGAGGCGGTCGAGGCCATCGATTCGCGTCCGGTCGAGGGCGTGCGCGCCACGGGCGCCAATGCGCTCGAGGAGATCGTCTATGGCGTGATCCCGCAGGTGCTGCCGCTGTGGATCTCGTATTCGCTGTACCGCTTCGAGTCGAACGTGCGTTCGGCCTCGGTGGTGGGCATTGTCGGCGCCGGCGGCATCGGCACCGTGCTGTGGGAGATCATCCGCAGCTTCCGCTATGCCGAGACCTGCGCGGTGATGATCATCATCGTCGGCTTCGTGGTCGTGATCGACATGGCGTCGGCGCGCATCCGCCGCGCGCTGATCTGAGACCGGGCGCGCGGTGGCGCGCCCGTTGCTCAAGCGGCCGGTGTCAGCGCCAGGAAGGCCGGCAGGGCCAGCACGCCCGCCAGGCGGGCGGCATCGACGTCGGCCGGCGCCAGCGCGGTGCGCGCCATCAGGAAGTTCACGGTGCCCAGGCAGGCGCCGTCGAACACCACCGGCACGTTGATCACCGATTGCAGGCCGAGCGCCTGAATGGCGTCGTGATCGTCGAAGAATTCACGGATCGCGTCGACGCCTTCGCCGATGAAGACCTTGCGTTCGAGCAGCACATGGCGACCCCAGGCGGTGCCGTGCTTGTCCTTGCTGCCGCCGGGCGGATAGGCGCCGGGATTCGAGCTGTACAGCCGCACCATCCGCATGTGTTCGGCGTCGTGGCGGTTGATGGTGCACAGCGTGTGTCCCAGCGTGGCGCGGGCCTGCGCGTCGAGCGCTGCGAAGGCGGCCGGGGCCGAGGCCTCGGCGTAGGCCTGCGCGAGGCGCTCGACGTCGGTGGAGTCGGGCGTGGCGCTCATTCCGCGGTGATTCCCAGTTCCTTGATCAGCTTGCCGTACTTGTCGGCATCGCGCGCCAGTACCTGGCCGAACTGTTCCGGCGTGGTGTCCAGCAGCAGCACGCCCATGTCGCCCATCTTCTTGACGACCTCGGGACGCTTGAGGATCTTGTTGATTTCCTGATTCAGGCGGGCGGTCAGTTCGGGCGGCATGCCGGCCGGGCCGAAGGCGCCGTACCAGACCGCCAGTTCGTAGCCGGGCAGCGTCTCGGCCACGGTCGGCACTTCCGGCAGCAGCGGCGAACGCTTTTCTTCGGTGACGGCCAGCAGCTTGAGCTTGCCGCTCTGCACGTGCGGCAGCGTCTGCGTGCCGGCGCTGAACAGCACCTGGGTGCGGCCGGCCACCGTGTCCAGCACCGCGGGCGCGCCGCCGCGGTAGGGGATGTGCATCATCTTCACGCCCGCCGCCTTCTCGAACAGCACGGCGCTCAGGTGGTTGGTCGAGCCCTGGCCGGCCGAGGCATAGGCCACCTTGTCGGGGTTGGCTTTGAGGTAATCGATGAATTCCTTGACGTTGCTGGCCGGCACCGACGGATGCACCACCAGCGTGTTGGTGACCAGCGCCAGTTCGGCGATCGGCGTGAAGTCCTTGACGCCATCGAACGGCATGTTGCTGTAGAGCGCCTGGTTCATGGTGTGGGTGCTCATCGAGCCGACCAGCAGGGTATAGCCGTCGGGCTTGGCCCGCGCGACGAAGGTGCTGCCGATGTTGCCGGAGGCGCCCGAGCGGTTCTCCACGATCACCGGCTGGCCCAGCGATTGCGTCAGTCCTTCGGACAGCACGCGCGCCAGGATGTCGGTGGAGCCGCCGGCCGCCCATGGCACGATCAGGGTGATCGGCTTTTCGGGCCAGGCGGCATGGGCCAGCGCGGGCGCGGCGCAGGCCAGGGTCAGGGCGCAGGCGCGCAAGAGTCGTCGGATGGTCTTCATGGTATGTACCCCGTGTGATAAGGCCGGTCTGGTCGCCGGCTGGATGGAAAATCGGTTCATCGGCCCACGGCGTAGCCCTGCATGCCGCGCGGATTGGCGGCGGCGCGCAGCAGCAGGCCGCCGCCGGCCGCGGGCTCGCGGGTGCAGGCGCTGATGCGGCCTTCCGACCAGTCGGGGCCGACGCGCACATCGTGGCCGGCCTCGCGCAGCGCCTGCTGCGTGGCGTCGGGCAGGCGGCCCTCGACGGTCAGGCGGTTCAGCGTCAGCGCGCGCGGCCAGAACGAGCCGGGGAAATGGTCGATGTGCCAGGAGGGCGCATCGATCGCTTCCTGCAGGTTCAGGCCCATGGCGTTGCGCAGGAAGAAGGCCACGGTCCACTGGTCCTGCTGGTCGCCGCCGGGTGTGCCGAAGGCCATATAGGGCTGGCTGTCGCGCAGCACCAGGCCGGGCGAAAGCGTGGTGCAGGGCCGCTTGCCGGGTTGCAGCTGGCCGGGCACGCCCTCGTCCAGCCAGGTCATCTGCAGCCGCGTGGTCAGCGGAAAGCCGAGCGTCGGCACCACCGGGCTGGACGAGAGCCAGCCGCCGGAGGGCGTGGCCGCGACCATGTTGCCGTGGCGGTCGATGACGTCGATCTGGCAGGTGTCGCCGACGAAGATCTCGCGCGCGGCCCATTCGGCCACGGGCGGCAGCGCCGCGAAAGTCGGTTCGCCCACGCCGAAGCGGGTGTCGGACGCGGCCAGCGTGCGCGCGGCGGCTTCCAGGTCGGGCAGGCGCGGCGCGCGGCCCGCCGGCGCGCCGGGTTGCAGCGCGGTGGCGGCGCGTGGGCCGATGGCAGCGGCGCGCGCGCGGGCATAGTCGTCGCTCAGCAAGGCCGCCAATGGCACGTCGACGAAATCCGGGTCGCCGTACCATGCCGCGCGGTCGGCGAAGGCCAGCTTGGCGGCTTCGGCCACGCGGTGCACGAACTGTGGCGAGGCCGGGTCCAGCGTGTCCATCTGCAGGTGCCGCAGCAACGCCAGTTGTTGCAGGTGCACCGGGCCTTGCGACCAGACGCCGCACTTGGCCACGGTGTAGCGGCCATATTGCAGCGTGACCGGATCGTCGTAGCGGGCGCGCCAGTCGGCCAGGTCGGCCTTGCGCAGCAGACCGCGATTGCGCTGGCCGGTGGTGTCGCGCACCGCTTCATGGGTGTAGTAGCTGTCGATGGCGTCGGCCACGAAGCCGCGATACCAGATGGCCAGCGCCGCGTCGATGCGGCCGACGCGATCGGTCGCCGCCGCGTGCGCCTCGTCCAGGATGCGGGTGTAGGTGGCGGCAATCGCTGGCGTGCGCAGCAGCGCGCCGGGCGCGGGCACCTTGCCGTCGGGCAGCCAGACCGCGGCCGAACTGGTCCATTCGTCGCGGAACAGCGCCTGCACCGCCAGGATCGCCTGCGAAATACGCGGCACCAGCGGGAAGCCGTTGCGGGCATAGTCGATGGCCGGACGCAGCACGTCGGACAGTTCCCAGGTGCCGTAGTCGCGCAGCAGGGTCAGCCAGGCGCCGAACGCGCCGGGCACGGTGGCCGGCAGCAGGCCGATGCCGGGCACCAGGTCCACGCCCAGGCCGCGGAAATAGGCCGGCGTGGCCAGCGCCGGCGCCGGGCCCTGGCCGCACAGCGCGCGCATGCGGCCTTCCTGCTCGCTCCACAGCAGGATCGGCACTTCGCCGCCCGGACCGTTCAGGTGCGGCTCGACGATCTGCAGCGTGAAGCCGCCGGCCACCGCGGCGTCGAAGGCGTTGCCGCCGCGCTCCAGCACGCCCATGGCGACTTGCGAGGCCAGCCAATGCGTGGACGAAACAACGCCGAAGGTGCCGCGGATTTCCGGGCGGGTGGTGAAGGCGGACATGGGACGACCGGGATGCAAGGGTTGGGATCGGTTGCAGTATAGGAGCCTGAAATAACTTCGGTAGCCGTTGTTGGCATAATCCAATAACCATACAGTTATAGGAAGAACGGCCATGACCTGGGACGCCGCCCGCCTTGCCAACCGCCTGCGGCAACGCCATCTGGTCCTGCTGGAGAACATTGCCCGGCATGGCACGCTGACGCGGGTGGCGGCGGCCACGGGCATCAGCCAGCCAGCGGCGACCAAGGCGCTGGCCGAGCTGGAGGCGATCTTCGGCGCGCCGTTGTTCCTGCGCACCGGGCGCGGCCTGCAGCCGACCGCGCTGGGTGAGCTGGCGCTGGTGCGCGCGCGCCGCATGCGCAGCGACCTGGCCTTGTGGGCGCGCGAAGTCGAGGCGCTGCACGATGGCCGCGCCGCGCACTTGCATGTGGGCGTGGTGCCGTATGTATCCAGCGCGCTGCTGACCGACGCCATCGGCCGCTTGCACCAGCGCCACGGCGTCACGCTGACCTTGCACCGGGCCACCACCGATCATCTGGTGCCGATGCTGCGGCGCCACGAGCTCGATTGCATCGTCAGCCGGGCCACGTCGACCGTGGCGCAGGACGACCTGAGCCACCAGGTGCTGTACTGCCAGCAGCCGCGTCTGATCGCGCATGGCCGGCTGGCGCAGCGGCTGGCGCGGCGCCGGCCGGACTGGGCGGCGCTGGCGGAGATGGACTGGGTGCTGCCGGCAGTCAACACGCCGACGCGCCAACTGATCGTCGAGCATTTCATCCGTGCCGGCCTGCGCTCGCCGGCGCCGGTGCTGGAAGCCTATTCCACCGATGTGATCGAGGGCATGCTGAGCGCCAATCCCGCGCTGGTGTCGGTGGTTCCGGAGGACATCGCGGGCGAGTTGTGCCAGCGCGGCAAGCTCGGCATGGTGCCCTGGGACTTCGGCTGGGCGCTGCCGCCGATCAACCTGATCCGGCGCCGGCGCGAGCAGGCGCTGGCCGCCGAGGAGCGCTTTTCGGAGATCCTGCTGGAATTGTGCGCCGGCCTGGATTCGCGGGCGCGAACCGGGGCATGACGCGGCGCTGGCCGGCCGCGGACCGCGCGGGCGCAGGCGCGGTGGCGGCGGGCATCAGGCGCTCAGCCGGTCACGCGCGATGTCCAGCAATTCGGCGGCGGCCGCTTCGGGCGCGCCGTCGTTGTCCACGCGCAGCAGGCGGCAGCCTTCGGGCACGCGAAAGGCCTGCGTGGCGCGGCGCAGGCGCTCGGCGATCTGCGCCGCGCTTTCGCGGCCGCGCGCGGCCAGCCGGCGCGCCAGCAGGCGGGGATCGACGCAGATCTCGACCGCCGTCAGCGCCGGATAGCGCCGGTGCGCCTCGGCCAGGTGGGCGCGCGAGCCATTGATGATGACGGCCGCGCCGCCGTCCAGCCAGGTATCGACTTCGATGCCGATGCCGTAGTGCAGGCCGTGGCTGCTCCAGCGCAGGGCGAAGCAGCCCAGCGCGGCGCGGCGCGCGAACTCGTCCGCGCTCAGGCGCAGCGCGTCCTCGGTGACGCCGCTGTCGCGGGTGATGTAGCGGTGCGCCACCAGCACTGGCTCGCGCTCGCGCAACCCGGCGCGCAGCAGGCGCAGCAAGGTGTCCTTGCCGCTGCCGGATGCGCCCATCAGGTAGACCAGGCGTTCGCCGCGGGCGGGGGGATTCATGCCGTGGCCGGTCCTTCCAGGTAGGCCGCGCCCGCGGCGTCGGTGTGGCCGCCAGCGAAGAGGTAGTGGCGCGCGGCGATGAAGTCGGCGCCCGCTGCCGGCTGCACATACACACTGACGCCGGGCACCGTCATGGGCTGGCCGCGCAACGGGTCGGCGAAGGCGGCGATGCCCGCGCGGGCCCGCTCCAGCGCCTTGCCGTCGAGCCGGCCGGTCAGGGTGATGTGGAAGGTGTAGGTGTCGAACACGTAGGGGTAGCCCCAGCGCGCCAGCATGGCCTGCTGCCCGGCCGAAAGCGCGTGCGCCTGGCGCCGGGCCAGTTCGTCGGCGCTGGGGGCGGCGCGCAGGTCGTCCAGACCGCGCACGGCGGCGGCGGCCAGGGCCTCGATGCGGGCGCGGCCTTCGGCGTCGGCGGATGCGATGCGCCAGGCCAGGAAGCCGCGCAGCGGCTCGCATTCGAGCTGGATGGCGAAGGCGCTGTCGCCGGCGGCGAGGCGGCGCGCGGCGGCGTCCACGTCCTGCGGCGTGGCGCCGGCGCGCAGCCGGAACGGCGGCTTCAGCGTGGCGTGCAGGCCGTAATGGCGCGGCGCCTCGGTCCAGTCACGCGCGGCCTCGGGCTGGCCGGGCAGGGGCGGCAGGGCCGCGCCGGTGTCGGCGCAGCGGCCCAGCCAACGGCTGCCGAATTCACGCCAGGGGCCGGTGGGGGCGAGATACAGCGCGTAGCGGTGGGCCGCGGGCATGGTCAGGCCGCCATGCGCTGGTGGCGCTCGTCGCCGAAGGCGCGGGTGGCGTAGCGCAGCTCGCCGCCGACGATGGCGGCGCAGACGCGCGGCAGGCCCGGCACCTGGTCGTCGACCACGATGGCGTCGGCGATCAGGCCGGGCGCCAGCATGCCGCGATCCTGCAGGCCGGCGGCGCGGGCGGGGTTCAGCGACACCAGGTTCCAGGCCTGTTCCAGCGGCAGCACGCCTTCGCTGGCCAGGCGCAGGACCGCGGCCAGCGGCGCGGGATAGTAGTAGTCGGAGGTCAGGATGTCGCACAGGCCGGCGCGGATCATCTCGGTGGCGCTGGGGGCGTTGGTGTGGCTGCCGCCGCGCACCACATTGGGCGCGCCGAAGACCACCGCGTTGCCCAGGTCGCGGGCCACGCTGGCGGCCTCGCGCGTCAGCGGAAACTCCGCCACGCCGCAGCCCAGTTGGTGGTAGTAGCGGCGGGTGGCGGCATCGGGGTCGTCGTGCGAGGCGACCCGCAGTCCTGCCGCCTGCGCGGCGCCGGTCAGTTCGCGCATGGCGTCGGCCACCGAGTCGGCCGCGCCCATGGCGCGGCGGATGCGCTCCTGGAAGGTGTCCAGGTCGCATTCGGCGCGGTCGGCGTACTGCAGCAGCTTGCGGTCGTCGCCCAGACGGCGCGCCATGCTGGGCAGGTGGTCGTTGAGCGCGACGAAGCGCACGCGGCCGTCGCGGATCCACTGCCGGGCGGTGTCGACCCCGTCGATGTGATGGGTTTCGAAACGCAGGTGCACGTAGTGGCGCGCGCCCATGATGTGGCGCATGCGATCGAGCGCGGCGAACATGCGTTCGGCATAGGCTTCGCCGCGCAGGCCGCCTTCCCACGACAGCGTGACGCCGTGGAATTCGGTGGTGATGCCGTTGGCCAGCAACTGGCGGTCGACATCGTGCAGCGCGCCATCGTAGGGAAACGTGACGCTGGGGCGCGGCATGATGGCGCGCTCGAAGGCATCGCCATGCAGGTCGACGATGCCGGGCAGCACCAGCAGGCCGCCGGCGTCGAACCAGGCCGCGCCGCGGGCGGGCGTGCCGGCGGCGTCGTCGATCAGTCCGCCATGGAACCGCAGGCTGGCGTGCTCGATGCCGCGCGGGGTCAGGATACGTTGGCCTGTGACACCGGCCAGGGGCGAGGGGGCGTGTGCTTGGTTCATGTGGAGAAAGTTAGCGGGGTTGCATTACAACCAGATGTCTAGATGTTTGAAATCGCATGGGGGCCCTTGCCGCCCCCCTGGGGGCGGCCCGGCGGCTTCAACTGTCGTCGGCCACCATCAGTTGCACCAGGTCGCCGACGAAACGGGTGATGCTGTATTGCAGCGGCGCCCCGGCCTGGTCCACGTTAAGGGCTTCCACTTGCAGGATCGGGCGGGTCTTGGGCTGGCCCAGAATGCGCGCCACTTCCGGCGTCGGCAGCGCCGCGGTGATGCGCGACCACTTGCGGGTGTAGTCACCGATGCCGTAGTGGGCATAGACCTTGGAGACCGAGCGCAGCGTGTTCATGCGCTCGATGAAGTCGGGAAAGCGCTTGTCATCGAAGTAGTGTTCCGAAGCGCTGATGGGGCGGTTCTCGGCCTTGCCCACCATCTGCACCCGCAGCAGCGGCGCGGTGCGCGGCAGGCCCAGGTGCCGGGCGATCTCGGCCGCGCGCAGCGTCTGGCTGCCCAGGGCCTCGAGGTGGCCCAGCATGCCCTGGCTGCGCAGGTTCTCGGAAAAGCGCGTGCGCTTGCCGATGGCGTAGTCGATGGCGTGTTCCTGCACGAAGGTGCCGCGGCCTTGCTCGATGCGGACCAGTCCGCTCTGTTCCAGTTCGCCCATGGCGCGGCGGATGGTGTGGCGGTTGACGGAGAACTTGGCGGCCAGTTCCGGTTCGGAGGGCAATTGTTCCCCCGCCGTGTACAGCTTGTTGCGGATGTCGTCCGCCAATGACTCGCCAATCTGCCGCCATACGGCGATACCGGAACCTCTTTCGACCATGGGATGTGCTCGTGCTGTCATGTCAGCTTCATCAAGAATGGCTGTGATTGTGCACCAAGCGGCGGGCGCGGGATAGGCGATGCGTCCCCACCGCAACTGTCATCAAAAATTCACGCCAGGCTGTTGAACTTCCATCTGGACGCGATCATACTTCATCCAGTCGTCTAGACGTTTAGAGGAAATAATGGACCATCCACAAACAGCGCAGGGCGCAGTCCCGGCGCAACGGGCCGCCTGGATGCGGGTGTTGGCACTGGCCGATCCGGCCATGCTGGAAGGCGCGTTCGGCGCGCTCGGCGGCGTGCCGCCCCATCAGATGCTGCGCCCGGCGCAGACCGGCATGGCCATGGTGCGAGCCCGCAGCGGCGGCACCGGCGCGCGTTTCAACCTGGGCGAAATGACGGTGACGCGCTGCGCGGTCAGCCTGGATAACGGCGTGGTCGGGATCGCGTATGTGCAGGGCCGTTCGCTGCGCCACGCCGAACAGGCGGCGGTGGCCGACGCGCTGCTGCAATTGCCCGACTGGCACGACACGGTGCAGGCGCAGTTGATCGCGCCGTTGGCGCAGGCCCGCGCCGAGCGGGTCGAGCGCCAGGCGCGCGTGGCCGCGCAGACCAAGGTCGAATTCTTCACGATGGTGCGAGGCGAGGACTGACATGCATCAAGAACTTCTTGGCGCGGCGGCCGCCAGCCGCCAACTGCTGCCGGGCTTCGCGAATCCGGTGAACGACGCGCAGGCCACCTTCCGCGCCGCGCTCGACGCCATGGCGCATCCCGGCCGCGTATACGAGGTGGCCGCCGCCAGCGGCGTGCCGGCCGGCCTGTCGCCAGCCTTGACCGCGCTGCTGCTGACGCTGGCGGACGTGGACACGCCGTTGTGGCTGCCGCCGGGCGTGGACGCCGGCGTGCTGGACTTCCTGCGCTTTCATTGCGCCTGCCTGGTGGTGCCGTCGCCCTCGCTGGCGCGCTTTGCCGCGGTGCCGGCCGGTCGCGCGGCGCCGACGCTGGCGTCCTGCCATCCGGGCGATCCGGCCTATCCGGACCTGTCCACCACGTTGCTGATCGAGGTCGCGTCGCTGGACGCCGGCCCCGAGGTCGCGCTGAGCGGCCCAGGCATCCAGAACCGCCAGGCGCTGCGCGCCGCCGGCCTGCCGGATGGCTTCTGGCGCGAATGGCGCATCAACCATCAACGTTTTCCGCTGGGCGTCGACGTGTTCCTGACGCACGGCCGGCAATTGTGCGCGCTGCCCCGCAGCACGCGCGTGGAGAGCTGACATGTATGTGGCCGTCAAAGGGGGCGAACGCGCCATCCTCAATTCCTATCGCATGCTGGATGACTACCGGCGTGGTGACCGGGACCTGCCCGAACTGAGCCTGGACCAGATCCGCGAACAGATGCCGCTGGCGGTGTCGCGCGTGATGGCCGAGGGCTCGCTCTACGATCCGCAACTGGCGGCGCTGGCGCTCAAGCAGGCGGCGGGCGACGCGATCGAGGCGGTGTTCCTGCTGCGCGCCTACCGCACCACGTTGTCGCGCTATGGCTACACCCAGCCCATCGACACGGGCAGCATGCGCCTGCAACGGCGTATCTCGTCCACCTTCAAGGACGTGCCGGGCGGCCAGATCCTCGGCCCGACCTACGACTACACCCAGCGCCTGCTGGATTTTTCACTGGAAGCCGGGCGCGAGGCCGATGCCCTGCCGGCCGGCGGCGCACCGCTGGACAGCGCCATGCCGCGCGTCACCGACCTGTTGGCGCACGACGACCTGATCGACACCGAGCCGGTGCCCGAAGGCGATCCCGAGCCGTTCGACCTGACGCGCCAGCCGCTGGACTTTCCCGCCTCGCGCGCCGCGCGCCTGCAGAATCTGGCGCGCGCCGACGAAGGCTTCCTGCTGTCGATGGGCTATTCCACGCAGCGCGGCTACGGCAACACGCACCCGTTCGCCGCCGAGATCCGCTACGGCTTCCTGGAAGTCGAGATGCACATCGAGGAACTGGGGTTCGCGGTGACCGTGGGCGACATCGAGATCACCGAATGCCAGATGGTGAGCCAGTTCGCCGGCAACGCGGGGGAAGGCCCCAAGTTCACCCGCGGCTACGGCCTGACCTTCGGCTACGGCGAGCGCAAGGCCATGTCGATGGCGCTGGTGGACCGCGCCCTGAAGGCGCAGGAACTGGGCGAACGCGCCGATGCGCCGGCCAACGACCACGAGTTCGTGCTGTACCACAGCGACAACGTCGAGGCCTCCGGTTTCGTGCAGCACCTGAAGCTGCCGCACTACGTGGACTTCCAGGCCAACCTGGAACTGTTGCGCCGCCTGCGCGCCGAGCGCGCCGCGCCGGCGCCCGAGAACACCCGCCAGCTGGACGAGGCCGTTGCCCCATGAACACTTGCCACACCCCCGACGCCGCGGTCGAACGCGACGACCACTACAACTACGCCTACCTCGACGAATCCACCAAGCGCATGCTGCGCCGCGCGCTGCTCAAGGCGGTGGCGGTTCCCGGCTACCAAGTGCCGTTCGGCAGCCGCGAGATGCCGCTGCCCTACGGCTGGGGCACGGGCGGCATCCAGGTGACGGCGTCCATCATCGGCCCCGGTGACGTGCTCAAGGTGATCGACCAGGGTTCGGACGACACCACCAATGCCATCAGCATCCGGCGCTTCTTCGGCCGCGTGACCGGCGTGGCCACCACCGAATCGACGCGCGAGGCCAGCATCGTGCAGACGCGCCACCGCATTCCGGAAACGCCGTTGCGCGCGGGCCAGATCATGGTGTTCCAGGTGCCGATTCCCGAGCCGCTGCGCTGGCTCGAACCGAGCGAGAGCGAGACCCGCGCCATGCACGCGCTGGCCGAATACGGCGGCATGCACGTCAAGCTGTACGAGGACATCGCCCAGCATGGCCACATCGCCACCACCTACGACTATCCCGTGATCGTCAACGACCGCTACATGATGCGGCCGTCGCCGATCCCCAAGTTCGACAACCCCAAGCTCGACAACAGCCCGGCGCTGATGCTGTTCGGCGCCGGCCGCGAAAAGCGTGTTTACGCGGTGCCGCCATACACGCGGGTCAAGAGCCTGGATTTCGAGGACCATCCGTTCGCGGTGGAAACGTGGTCGGAATGCTGCGACCTGTGCGGCTCGCGCGACACGTTCCTTGACGAAATCATCCTGGACGATGCCGGCACCCGCCGCTTCGTCTGCTCCGATACCGAATACTGCAACGACCGCCAGGCCGCGCAGGCCGCAAAGGAAGCCGCCGCATGAATGCCCAACCCTTGCTTTCCGTGCGCAGCATGACGCGCACCTGGGACGGCGTGCACGGCTGCCGTGACGTCAACTTCGACCTGTTCCCCGGCGAGGTGCTGTGCGTGGTGGGCGAATCCGGCTCCGGCAAGAGCACGCTGCTGTCGGCCGTGTCGTACCAGACCCCGCCCGAGGCCGGCAGCGTCTGGTACGACACCCGCGACCAGGGCTTCACCGACCTGGCCGCTTTGCCGAGTGCGCGCCTGCGGCTGCTGGCGCGCACCGATTGGGGCTTCGTGCGCCAGAATGCGCGCGATGGCCTGCGCATGCAGGTCAGCGCCGGCGCCAACATCGCCGAGCGCCTGATGGCGGTCGGCGAACGCCACTATGGCGAACTGCGCCAGGCCGCGGGCAATTGGCTGCGCAAGATGGAGATCGACGCCGGCCGCCTGGACGACGCGCCGGCCGCGTTTTCCGGGGGCATGCAGCAGCGCCTGCAGATCGCCCGCAACCTGGTGACGCATCCGCGCCTGGTGTTCATGGACGATCCGACCGCGTCGCTGGACGTATCGGTGCAGGCGCGCCTGCTGGACCTGCTGCGCCAACTGGTGACCGACCTGGGCCTGGCCGCCATTGTCGTCACCCACGACCTGGCGGTGGCGCGGCTGCTGGCGCACCGCACTCTGGTGATGCGTGGCGGCGAGGTGGTCGAGAGCGGCCTGACCGATCAGATCCTCGACGATCCACAGCATCCCTACACCCAGTTGCTGGTGTCTTCCATTTTGCAGAGCTGAGCATGACTGTCGCGAAACCCATGATCGAGGTGCGGGGCCTCGGAAAGCTGTTCACCCTGCACAACCAGGGCGGCATCCGCCTGCCGGTGCTGGAGGCGGTCGATTTCGATGCCGCCGCTGGCGATTGCCTGGTGCTGGCGGGCCCCTCGGGCACCGGCAAGAGCACCCTGCTGCGCTGCCTGTACGGCAATTATCTGGCCACGGAGGGCAGCATCCGCGTGCGCGCCGGCGATGACTGGGCCGAACTGGTCGGCGCTCCCGAGCAGCGCATCCTGGCGCTGCGGCGCGACGTCATCGGCTACGTCAGCCAGTTCCTGCGGGTGATCCCGCGCGTGTCGGCGCTGGATGTGGTGGCCGAGCCATTGCGCATGGCCGGCGTCGAGGCCGGCGAGGCGCGCGAGCGCGCCGCCGCCATGCTGCGGCGCCTGAACCTGCCGCAGCGCCTGTGGGGGCTGGCGCCCGCCACCTTCTCGGGCGGCGAGCAGCAGCGCGTCAATATCGCCCGCGGTTTCATCGCCCGGCATCCGATCCTGTTGCTGGACGAGCCGACCGCCTCGCTGGACCCGGACAACCGCGCCGTGGTGGTGGAACTGATCCGCGAGGCGCGCGCGGCCGGCCGCTGCCTGCTGGGCATCTTCCACGATGCCGAAGTCCGCGACGCCGTGGCGTCGCGCGTCCTGGCCCTGCGTCCCGCGCAGGCTGCCGCCGAACGGGAGCGAGCATGACCAGCACCTACCTGACCCATGCCCGCGTCGTCCTGTCCGACCGCGTGCTGGAAGACAGCGCCGTCCTGATCGACGACGGCATCATCGCCGCCATCGCGCCCGACGGCGCCGCCGCCGACCGCGAGATCGACCTGCGCGGCCTGACCCTGGCGCCCGGCCTGATCGACCTGCATTGCGATGCCATCGAGAAGGAAGCCGAGCCGCGCTCGAAAGTGCTGTTTCCGTTGGATTTCGCGGTGGCGCAGGTGGACCGCCGCAACGCCGCCGCCGGCATCACCACGCCGTACCATGCGCTGTCGTTCGCCAACAGCGAATGGGGCGTGCGCAATAATGAAACCGCCGCCCAGGTGGTGCGCGGCGTGCGCGCCTTCCGCCAGCACAGCCTGGTGGACAACCGCGTGCATTGCCGCTACGAAGTCACCGATGCCGCCTCGGTGCCGCTGTTGCGGGCGCTGATGGACGAGGGCGCGGTGGACCTGCTGTCGGTGATGGATCATTCGCCCGGCCAGGGGCAGTTCAAGACGCTGGAATCCTACCTGCAGTACATGATCGGCAACCACGCCATGAGCCGCGAGCAGGCCGAAGCGGCCGCGCATGCCAAGACCCGCGCCAAGGACGGCGCGGTGCAGCGGGTCGAAACCCTGCTGGCGCATGCGCACGGCCTGGGCATTCCCACCGCCAGTCATGACGACGATTCGATCCACCGCATCGCCACCATGCGCAACCTGGGCGTGTCGATGAGCGAATTCCCGATTACGCTGGACACCGCCCGCGCCGCCGTCTCCTGCGGGCTGCCGACCATCCTGGGCGCGCCCAACGTGCTGCGCGGCAAGAGCCAGAGCGGTTCGATGCGCGCCATCGACGCGATCCGCGCCGGCGTGGCGAGCTGCCTGTGCTCGGATTACCAGCCCTCGACCCTGATCGCCGCGGCCTTCGCGCTGGCGGCGCAGACCGAACTGACGTTGCCGCAGGCGCTGGCGCTGGTCACGGCCAATCCGGCCGACGCCTGCGGCCTGAGCGATCGCGGCCGCATCGCGGTGGGCCTGCGTGCCGATCTGGTCGCGGTGGCGCAGGTCGGCGCGCTGCCGTTGATCAGCCACACCTGGAGCGCGGGCCGGCTGGTGTTCTCGACCCATTATCCCTCCGCCCGCGCGGCCGAGCCGGCCGCCGAAGCGCGCGGACGGGTGGCGGCCTGACCCGCAGGGCCGGCGGTATCGCGCGGCCAACCTTGTCGCCGGACAAGCGCCGGACACGCGCATCTGGTTAAATGGGTGATGACGGGGGGCCGCGGCTTGCGCGGCCCGTCTCCTTTATTTTCCGGAGCGTACGATGGCACGATTCAATTTCACCCAGGACCTCGAAGAACCCGATCTCTGGGCCGCCGAAAACGTGCCTGCGGGCGAGGGGCGTCCGCCCATCCACGTCATGATCCAGACCGACGGCGAAGCGCCGACCGGCGCGGCGTCCAAGGTGGTCAAGGCCATCATCGACAACCTCGACGAACAGATCCTGGCCGCCGCCGACTTCCTGCTCGACAACTACTCGTACGAGCATTACAAGAAACTCGGTCTCGAAGACGACCAGCTGCTGGGCGAGGAAAGCGCCGAGGCCATGGCCGAGAAGGCCGTGCTGCGCGCGCTGTGGCTGTTCGACGAGGACGGCGACGGCTACGAACTATGGTTCACGCTGCCCTGGGACCCGGTCCACACTTACGACGTCGAATTCGAGGATGGCGCGCCGGTGGCCTGCTCGGTCAACGACTGAGCAGGCGCGGATCCGTCCGCGGCCGCCAGATCCTCTTCCTTGCCTTCCAGCTTGGCGATGACGGCGGTGGCCAGGCTGTTGCCGACCACGTTGGTGGCGGTGCGGCCCATGTCGAAGAACTGGTCGATGCCCATGATCAGCAGCAGGCCGGCCTCGGGCAGATGGAACATCGGCAGCGTCGCCGCCACCACCACCAGCGAGGCGCGCGCCACGCCAGCCATGCCCTTGCTGGTCACCATCAGCACCAGCAGCAGCGTCAGCTGCTGCGAAAAGCTCATTTCGATGTTGTAGGCCTGCGCGATGAACAGCACCGCGAACGACTGGTACATCATCGAGCCGTCCAGGTTGAATGAGTAACCCAGCGGCAGCACGAAGCCCGAGATGCGCTTGGACACGCCGAAACGCGCCAGCGCCTCGATGGTCTTGGGGTAGGCCGATTCGCTGCTGGCGGTCGAGAAGGCCAGCAGGGTCGGTTCCTTGATCAGGCCGCCCAGGCGGAAGGTGGACTTGCCCAGGAACAGGTAGCCCACGCCGAACAGGATGGCCCACAGCAACGCCAGGCCCAGGTAGAACTCGCCGATCAGCTTGCCGTAGCTGACCAGCACGCCCAGCCCCTCGGTGGTGATGGCCGCGGCCATGGCGGCGAACACGCCCAGCGGCGCGAAGCGCATCACGTAGTCGGTGACGCGGAACATGATCTTGGCCAGCTCGTCGATCACGTTGTAAATGGTGTTGTGGCCCTTGCCGCGGATGAACGACAGCGCCGCGCCGAAGAACAGCGAGAACACCAGGATCTGCAGGATCTCATTGTTGGCCATGGCTTCGGCGATGCTCTTGGGGAACACGTGCGCGATGAAGGCCTTGAGGGTGAAGTCGCCGGTCTTCAGGCCGGCGCTGACGGCCGTGTCGGGCAGCGCCAGGTTCAAGTGGGCGCCCGGCTGGAAGATGTTGACCAGCGCCAGGCCCAGCAGCAGCGAGATGGCCGAGGCGGCGATGAACCAGAACATGGCGCGCAGACCGATGCGGCCGACGGCGCTGGCATCGCTCATGCTGGCCAGGCCCGACACCAGGGTGGCGAATACCAGGGGCGCGATGATCATCTTGATCATGCGCAGGAAGATGTCGGTGATCAGACTGAAGTACGAGGCGATGTCCTTGGCCTCTTGCGCGCTCTGCGCGTACTTGTTGCAGAAATAACCCACCACGACGCCCAGCACCATGGCGATGCCGATGTAACGCGTCAGCTTCTTAGTATTCATCTTCAAAAACAGGAGAACAGGGATCGTCCCGGTCGGCCCCAGGGAGGGCCTTACCCGCCGGCATGGGGCGGGGCGGATCGGTCCAATGACGGATATGCCGGAGGGCAACCGGAGTGCGGGTTAACCCTTGGGGCGCGATGTTAACGTCCCCAGCCTGACAGTCAGTTGTCAGGTTGGGGACGGGTCAACCCCGACTGCCGCGACGCCGCCGGCATGACAAAATGGCCTGGCCCGGGTCGCGCAAGCGCCCTGGGGCCCTCCCTAAATAAAGATAAGGACAGGGCCATGCCGGCCCGCCGCCACCATCAGGAGACAAAAGCCATGCCGCAACGCGAATTGTCCGTCTTGGTCTCGGGGTACACCTACCTGGAAGGCCTGCGCTGGCGCGACGGGCGCCTGTGGGCGTCGGACTTCTATACGGGCAAGGTGATCGCCGTGGACCTGCAGGGCCGGGTCGAGGTCATCTGCCGCGTGCTGGAACAACCGTCCGGCCTGGGCTGGCTGCCCGACGGGCGCCTGCTGATTTCCTCCATGAAAGACCGCAAGCTGCTGCGGCGCGAGCCCGACGGCCGGCTGGTCACGCATTGCGATCTGTCGGCCCTGACCGGCGGCCCGGTCAACGACCTGGTGGTCGACGAGCAGGGGCGCGCCTACGTGGGCAATTTCGGCTTCGACCTGATGGCCGGCGAGCCTTTCGCCACCACCACCCTGGTGCGGGTGGATCCGGACGGCGTGGCGCAGGTGGTGGCCGATGGGCTGTGGTTTCCCAATGGCTCCTTCATCCCCCCCGACGGCAAGACCCTGATCGTCAACGAGACCTTCGGCAACCGCATCTCGGAATTCGACATCCTGGCGGATGGCGCGCTCGGGCCGCGGCGCGATTGGGCCCATTTCGGCGCCTTGCCCGAGTCGGACGACCTGTCGGTGCTGATCGCGGCCTCGGCCATCGGGCCGGACGGCGGGGCGCTGGACGCCGAGGGCGCGCTGTGGGTGGCCGACGCCATCGGCAAGCGTATCGTGCGGCTGGCGCGCGGCGGCCGGATCCTGGAACAGATCGATACCGGCGAGCTGGGCATTTTCGCGGCGGCCCTGGGCGGCCCGGACGGCAGGACACTGTTCATGGCGGCGGCGCCCGACTTCATCGAGGCCAACCGCCGCGCCAAGCCGGAAGGGCGGATCCTGATGACCGAGGTGGACGTGCCGCACGCGGGACGGCCGTAGGACGGGCGAGGGTCGAACGGGGAGGCGGTGCGGCGGCGGTTCATCCCGCCGGTTTAGTCCTGGCGGATAGGGATACCGGCCGTTTCAAGACCTTTCCGCGAATCCCCCGTAAAATCCCACCATCCCGCTCGGTTTCAACCATCTTTCAATCGACAGTACCTAAGGAGGACCACTCATGGCCCTAGTCTCCATGCGCCAGTTGCTCGACCACGCCGCCGAGCATGGCTACGGCATTCCGGCATTCAACGTCAATAACCTGGAGCAGGTCCAGGCCATCATGGAAGCCGCGTCGGAGACCGACAGCCCGGTGATCATGCAGGCCTCGGCCGGCGCCCGCAAGTACGCCGGCGAAGGCTTCCTGAAGCACTTGATCCAGGCCGCCGTGGAGTCCTACCCGCACATCCCCGTGGTCATGCACCAGGACCACGGTCAGTCGCCCAAGGTCTGCCAGGGCGCCATCGACCTGGGCTTCTCCAGCGTCATGATGGACGGCTCGCTCAAGGAAGACGGCAAGACCATCGCCGACTACGACTACAACGTCGAAGTCACCAAGAAGGTGGTGGACGTGGCCCACAAGCTGGGCGTGACGGTCGAAGGCGAACTGGGCTGCCTGGGCTCGCTCGAAACCATGGAAGGCGACAAGGAAGACGGCCACGGCGCCGACGGCAAGCTGACCATGGACCAGTTGCTGACCGATCCGGAGCAGGCCGCCGACTTCGTGCGCCGCACCCAGCTGGACGCGCTGGCCATCGCCATCGGCACCAGCCACGGCGCCTACAAGTTCACGCGCAAGCCCACTGGCGACATCCTGTCGATCGCCCGCATCAAGGAAATCCACGCCCGCCTGCCCAACACCCATCTGGTGATGCACGGCAGCTCCAGCGTGCCGCAGGAACTGCTGGCCGAGATCCGTGAATTCGGCGGCAATATGAAGGAAACCTACGGCGTGCCGGTAGAGGAAATCCAGGAAGCCATCAAGTACGGCGTGCGCAAGATCAATATCGACACCGATATCCGTCTGGCCATGACCGGCGCCATCCGCCGTTTCTTCGCCGAGAACCCCGAGAAGTTCGACCCGCGCGAATACCTGAAGCCGGCCCGCGCCGCCGCCAAGGCGATCTGTGTGGCTCGCTACACGGAATTCGGCACCGCCGGCAACGCCAGCAAGATCAAGGCGCTGCCCCTGACCGAGATCGCCGCCCAGTACGCGTCGGGCAAGTTGGCCCAGGTGGTGCAGTAAGCCGCCAGCCGCCTCCCCTCGGGGAGGCCGGCCGCAAAAGGGCGGGCCCTCGCGGGCCCGCTTTTTTTTCGTCCGCCGCCAGCCGCCTCAGGCGGGCGGGGCGTTCCGGGGGAAATTCGGCACGCTCCGGTCCACGTGGTGCCAGGACGGCGCCGAGTCGGTCCACATGCTGACGCGGGTATGGAATGCCTCGGGGTCGTCCAGGGAGCCGGCCCGCACCACTTCGTAGGCCATGCCTTCGGAGCCGCCGAACAGCGGCGTGCCACAGTCCGCACAGAAACTGCGCATCACGGTGTGGCCGGAATCGCCCTTGTAGCGGTGTTCGCGCGCCTGGCCGCGCAGCAGGGTGACCGAGCCGGCCGGCAGGATCAGCGCGTGGGCCGGCGCGCCGCCGCTGGAGTACTGGCAATCGCGGCAATGACAGGTGGCCGCCATGATGGGTTCGTCGGTCACTGCGTAGCGCACCGCGCCACATTGGCAGCCACCGGTCAGGTGGACCTGCGCATCGGCGTGGGCCGGGCGTTTCTGGGTTGCATCCTGCATACGACTGTGTCTCCTCCAGGGGTCAAGGGGGCGCCGTGACGCGGCTGCGCGGCCGGCGCATTTTTTGGAATCCGGCCAGACTAACCCGCGCTCCGCCGCCCGGCAAGACGGTGCTATTTGCAGTAATCTATGCGCTTTGCGCGACCCCCATTTTTGCCATAGGCCATTTTTCCGTGACTTCTGCTTTGCATCAATCCAGCATCAAGTCCTTGCCGCTGCTGGGCCGCGGTAAGGTCCGCGACATGTACGCGGTGGGCGACGACAAGTTGCTGATCGTCGCGTCGGACCGCATCTCGGCGTTCGATGTCATCCTCGACGATCCCATCCCCGGCAAGGGGCAGGTGCTGACCGAACTGACCGAGTTCTGGCTGCAGAAGCTGGCCCACATCCTGCCGAACCACTCCACCGGCATCAAGCCCGAAGACGTGGTCGCGCCCGATGAAGTCGACCAGGTACGCGGCCGCGCCGTGGTGGTCAAGCGCCTCAAGCCGATCCTGGTGGAAGCGGTGGCCCGCGGTTACCTGATTGGCTCTGGCTGGAAGGACTACCAGGCCACCGGCGCCGTCTGTGGCATCAAACTGCCGGCCGGCCTGCAGCAGGCCAGCCAGTTGCCCGAACCGATCTTCACGCCGGCGGCCAAGGCTGAATTCGGCATGCATGACGAAAACGTCGATTTCGCCCACGTGGTCAAGGAAGTCGGCCAGGAAATGGCCGAGCGCATCCGCGACGTCACGCTCAAGCTGTACACCGAAGCGGCCAAATTCGCCGCCACCAAGGGCATCATCATCGCCGACACCAAGTTCGAGTTCGGCCTGGATGACGACGGCACGCTGCACCTGATGGACGAAGTGCTGACGCCCGATTCCTCGCGCTTCTGGCCGGCCGACGGCTACCGCGTGGGCATCAGCCCGCCCTCGTTCGACAAGCAGTTCGTGCGCGACTGGCTCGAAACCCAGACCTGGGACAAGACCCCGCCCGCGCCGCGCCTGCCCCAGGACGTGCTGGAAAAGACCGCCGCGAAATACCGCGAAGCGCTCGACCGCCTGGTTGCCTGAGACGCAGCCGCCGCAAGAAGCCGCCCGCTCCGGGCGGTTTTTTTTGCCCTTGAGGCCACGCCGCTGAGGGTAATCCCTGTTTTTCCGTAAAAATTATTGCTTATTGTTACGTTATACTCGCCGGCAACCTGCAACAGGAAGCCGGCCAATCCGCGGCTTCCCTTCCGCCAATTTGCCGGACGCGGCCCGCAGCCGCCGCCTGGGCCTAGCGCCCACCGGATGTAGAAAGGAGCTGCGCATGATCATGATGTTGCCTTTCCTGACCGGACTGGTCGCCGTGTGGTTCGGCGTGCTGGGCAAGCGCCGTCCATGCGTCGCCTTCTGGCTGATCACCTTGCTGGTGTTCGCCGCCTGGTGCCAGTTCCACATGAACAGCCCGCTGACGCTGTCGCTGTAGGATGGGCCGCGATGATCTTTTCCCGTAATCCGGCGCGCGGCTCGCGCGTGCTCAATGCCCTGGCCCTGCTGGGCGTGACCGTCATCCTGGGCATGGCGTTCGCCTGGCAGTTCGCCTACGACGAATTGCCGTGCCCGCTGTGCCAGCTGCAACGCGTGGCCTTCATTCTGGCCGGCGTGGGCCTGCTGCTGAACCTGCGGCTGGGGCCTTCGCCCATGCACTACGCCATGACCATCGCCGCCTCGCTCGGGGGCATGGTGGCATCGGGCCGCCAGGTGCTGCTGCACATCGCCCCGGGCGATCCCGGCTATGGCACACCCTTCCTGGGCCTGCACTTCTATACCTGGGCTTTCATCGCCTTCTGCGCCCTGGTCGTGTTCTGCGTGCTGATGCTGTCGGTGGACCGCAAATGGGGCGACAACATGCTCAAGCGGCCGGTGTCGGTACTGGGCATGATCATCATGGCCCTGTTTTTCGTCCTGGTGCTGGCCAATCTGGGCAGCACCACGCTGCAATGCGGCTTCGGGCCTTGCCCGGACAACCCCACCACCTACCTCTGGCTGGATTCGGGCAGCGCGCCGTAGCCTGCCGCCGACGCCGGGTAAAATAACGGGTTTCGCGGTACCGCCGCGGCCTTCCAACTACTCGACATCGGTTATGACAGCCAAGACTTCCGCAGCGGCAGAGGCCCCCCCCGTGGTGGGCGTGATCATGGGTTCCTCCAGCGATTGGGAGGTCATGAAGCACGCCGTCACCATGCTCGAAGACTTCGGCGTGCCGCATGAGGCGCGCGTGATTTCCGCGCACCGCATGCCTCAGGACATGGCCGAATACGGCGCCGCCGCCTATCAGCGCGGCCTGCGTGGCATCATCGCCGGCGCCGGCGGCGCGGCCCACCTGCCCGGCATGATGGCCGCCCTGACCGAAGTGCCGGTGTTCGGCGTGCCGGTGCCGTCCAAATACCTGCGCGGCGAGGATTCGCTGCTGTCGATCGTGCAGATGCCCAAGGGCGTGCCGGTCGCCACCTTCGCCATCGGCGAGGCCGGCGCCGCCAACGCCGCGCTGCACCTGATCGCCACGCTGGCGGGCACCGATGCCGGCCTGCACCAGAAGCTGGTGGCTTTCCGCGCGCGCCAGACGCAGGCCGCGCGCGACATGAAGGTTCCGCCCGAGGCCTGATCCGTATGACGCAATCGACTGCTTTCACCATTGCCCCCGGCGGCTGGCTCGGCCTGCTGGGCGGCGGCCAACTGGGCCGCATGTTCTGCCACGCGGCCCAGAGCCTGGGCTACAAGGTCGCGGTGCTGGACCCGGCCGCCGAATGCCCCGCCGGCATGGTGGCGGACCTGCACATCCAGGCCGCCTATGACGACGAAGACGGGCTGGCGCGCCTGGCGCAGACCTGTCAGGCCGTCACCACCGAATTCGAGAACGTGCCGGCCGACAGTCTGCGCGCGCTGGCGACCCGTTGCCGCGTCAGCCCGGCCGCCGACGCGGTCGCCATCGTGCAGGACCGCATCGCCGAAAAGGCCTTCATCGCCAGTCAGGGCATCGCGGTCGCGCCGCACGCCGCCATCCGCAGCGAAGCCGACCTGCGCGCGGCGCCCGACAGCCTGTTCCCTGGCATCCTCAAGGTGGCCCGCCTGGGCTACGACGGCAAGGGCCAGGCCCGCATCGACACGCGCGAGGCGGCGCTGGCCGCGTTCGCCGAGTTCGGCGGCGTGGCCTGCGTGCTGGAAGCGCTGATGCCGCTGGACTACGAAATCTCGGTGGTGATCGCGCGCGGTTTCGACGGCGCCAGCGTGGTGTTCCCGGTGGCGCGCAACGTGCACCGCGACGGCATCCTGGCCGTGTCGACGGCGGCGCCGGTCAAGCTCGATGCCGCCCATGCCGAACGCCAGGCGCAGGCCACCGCGGCGGCGCAGGCCATCGCGCAGGGCCTGGGCTATCACGGCGTGCTGTGCGTGGAATTCTTCGTGCTCAAGGACGGCAGCCTGATCGTCAACGAGATCGCGCCGCGCCCGCACAACAGCGGCCACTACACCATGGACGCCTGCATCACCAGCCAGTTCGAGCAGCAGGCGCGCGCCATGGCCGGCCTGCCGCTGGGCGCCACCGACCTGCTGGCGCCGGCGGTGATGCTGAATCTGCTGGGCGACATCTGGTATGCGGCGGCCACCGGCGATGCGCAGCGCGAGCCCGACTGGGCGGCCGCGCTGGCGGTGCCTACGGCCAAGCTGCACCTGTACGGCAAGCGCGAGGCGCGCCGCGGCCGCAAGATGGGCCACGTTACGATCGTCGCGCCGACGCTGCAACAGGCCCAGGCCGACGCCGCCCGGGTTGCCGCCGCCCTGGGCATGCAGGCGCCCGAGTAACGCCATGCCCGCTTCGCCCGACTCCACCAGCGCCGCGGACATCGCCGACGCCGCCCGCCGCCTCTTGGCCGGCGAACTGGTCGCCTTCCCGACCGAGACTGTCTACGGCCTGGGCGCGGACGCCGAGAACCGGCAGGCGGTGGCCAGGATCTACGCCGCCAAGGGCCGGCCGGCGAACCATCCGGTGATCGTGCACATCGCGCCGCAGGGCGACCTGTCGTACTGGGCGGCCGAGGTGCCGCCCGAGGCGCGCCTGCTGATCGACGCCTTCTGGCCCGGTCCGCTGACGCTGATCCTCAAGCGCGCGCCGCATATCGCCGACACCGTCAGCGGCGGCCAGGACAGCATCGGCATCCGCTGCCCCTCGCATCCGGTGGCGCAGGCGCTGCTGGCGGCGTTCGCGGCCGGCAAGCCGAACGGGCAGGGCGGCGTGGCCGCGCCCTCGGCCAACAAGTTCGGCCAGGTCTCGCCGACCCGCGCCGATCACGTGCGCGGTGAATTCCCCGACGAGGTCGCGGCCGGCATGCCGGTGCTGGAAGGCGGCGCCTCCGAGGTCGGCATCGAATCCACCATCCTGGACCTGTCGCGGCTGGACCGTGGCGCCGGCCCGGTGCTGCTGCGTCCCGGCCACATCGGCGCTGCGCAGATCGAGGCGGTGCTGGGCGTGCAGGTGTTCGCGCCCGACGCCGCCGCGCCGCGCGCCTCGGGCACGCTGAAGGCACACTACGCGCCGCGCACCGCGCTGGAACTGGCGTCGGATGCGCGTCTGCAGGCCGTGCTGCAAGGCCGCGGCCTGCCGCCGGGCAAGGTGGTGGTGGTGGCGTACACGCCGCCGCCGGCGGCCTGCGACGCGCGCATCCAATGGCAACAGGTGCCGGCCGATCCGGCGCGCTATGCGCAGGCCCTGTATGCGCTGTTGCGCGACCTGGATGGCAGGGGCTTCGAGCGCATCATCGTGCAGGCGCCGCCGGCCGATGACGCCTGGCACGCGGTCAACGACCGCATCGGCCGCGCCGCCGCCGCGTTCACACTGGACACCACCGACCTGTAGGCCGGCGGTTCAGGCCGCCAGGAATTCGCCGATCCTGGCCACGGCCTGGCGCATCGGCGCCAGGAATTCCCCGGTCAGCCGTTCCAGCGGCACCCGCGCCGCCTTGACGCTGACGTTCACCGCGCCGCAGGCCTTGCCGCTGGCCGAGCGCACCGGCACCGAGATGGCGCGCACATTCAACTCCAGTTCCTGGTCGACCACCGCGTAGTCCTGTTCGCGGATGCGCGCCAGTTCGGCCCGCAGCCGCGCTTCGGTGGTGAGGGTGAATTCGGTGTAGGGCTGCAGGTCGGTGGCGGCGAAATAGCGCGCCAGCGCCGGTTCGGACAACTGCGCCAGCAGCACGCGGCCGATCGAAGTGCAGTAGGCCGGCAGGCGGCTGCCCAGCCCCATCGAAGTGGCCAGCAGCCGGTTCACTTCCGAGCGCGCCAGGTAGAGCATTTCGTGCCCCTCCATGATGGCCAGCGCACAGGTTTCATTGACAGTGGCGCTCAGTTCTTCCAGCACCGGCTGCGCCAGCGAGACGAACGGCGTCGAGGAGAAGTAGGCGTAGCCCAGCCCCAGGATGCGCGGGGTCAGGATGTACTGGCGGCCATGCTGTTCGGCGATGCCGAGCAGGATCAGCGTGTGCAGGCAGCGCTGCACCACCGCGCGCGGCAGGCCGGCGCGGCGCGCCAGTTCGGCCGCCGTCTGTGGATGGCGGCGGGTGCCGAAGGCGCGGATCACGTGCAGGCCGCGCGCCAGCGTCAGCATGTAGTCGGGATCGCCGCGCAACTGGTCGGGGTGATCCTCGGGGGCGAGCGGCGCGGCGTAGCCGGGCGGGGGAAGGTTGGGCAGCATCAGCCTGCGCGCAGCGGCGCGCCGGTGCGTGCCTGCAGCGCTGTCAATGTCATGCCGTCGATCATATCCCGGACCCACAGGCCGTCGGGCCTGACGTCGATCACGGCCAGGTCGGTGTAGATGCGGTCGACCACGCTGGCGCCGGTCAGCGGGTAGGTGCAGCGCTCGACGATCTTGGGCGAGCCGTCCTTGCTGTTGTGTTCCATCAGGATGTAGACGCTGCGCGCGCCCACCGCCAGGTCCATCGCGCCGCCCACGGCCGGCGCCTCGCCCGGCTTGTTGAGCGACCAGTTGGCCAGATCGCCGTTGGCCGCGACCTGCATGCCGCCCATGACGCAGATGTCCAGGTGGCCGCCGCGCATCATGGCGAAGGAGTCGGCGTGATGGAAATAGGCGCCGCCTTCGAGCAGCGTCACCGGTTGCTTGCCGGCGTTGATCAGGTCCAGGTCGATCTGCTCCGCGGCGGGCGGCGGGCCCATGCCGAGAATACCGTTTTCACTGTGCAGCACGATTTCGCGGCCGGCCGGCAGGTGCGCGGCCACCAGCACCGGCATGCCGATGCCCAGGTTGACGTAGCTGCCGTCGGGGATGTCTTGCGCCAGGCGCCGCGCCATGGCCTCGCGGGAGAGGGGAGTGGGCATGGGAATTCCTTCAGCTGGAGAACGCGGATTGGGCCACCTGGGTGACGCGCTGGACGAAAATGCCCGGCGTCACCACGGCCTCGGGCGACAGTTCGCCCAGCGCCACCTTGGCGCGCACCTGCACGATGGTGGTCGCCGCGGCCATGCACATGATGGGGCCGAAGTTGCGGGCGCTCTTGCGGTAGGTGAGGTTGCCCCAGCGGTCGGCCTGATCGGCCTTGACCAGCGCGAAGTCGCCGCGCAGCGGCGTTTCGAACACATGGCCGCGGCCGTCGATGATGCGGGTCTCCTTGCCGGCGGCCAGTTCGGTGCCGTAGGCGGTGGGGGTGAAGAAGCCGCCCAGGCCGGCGCCGGCGGCGCGCAGCCGTTCGGCGATGGTGCCCTGCGGCACGCATTCCAGTTCGATGCCGCCGCGCCGGTACAGATCGTCGAAGACCCACGAATGCGAAGCCTTGGGGAACGAGCAGATGACCTTGCGCACGCGGCCGGCCTTGATCAAGGCGGCCAGGCCGGTCTCGTGGTTGCCGGCGTTGTTGCTGACCACGGTGAGTTCGCGCGCGCCCTGGTCGATCAGGGCGTGCAGCAGTTCGGTGGGCATGCCGGCGCCGCCGAAGCCGCTGACCAGCACGGTGGCGCCGTCATGGATGTCGGCCACGGCGGCCGCGGGAGTGTCGATGAACTTGTCGATCATGGTTGCTGCTTCCGATGGGGCGCGCGGGCGGCGCGCCCCGTGTTGCTCAATTCACCGTGATGCGGGCCTGCTTGATGATCTCGGCGTAGCGCGCCGAGTCCTGCTTCATCAGTTCGGCGAATTGCGCCGGCGTGCCGCTGGCCGGCAGGAAGCCGGCGTCCAGGAATTTCTGGCGCACGTCCGGTTCCTGCACGATCTCGCTGATTTCGCGCGCCATGCGTTCGATGATCGGCCTGGGCGTGTTGGCCGGCGCCATCAGGCCAGCCCACGATCCGGTGACGAAACCGGGCATGCCGGCTTCCTCCATGGTGGGAATCGACGGTTCGGTCGGCCAGCGCTGCTTGCCGGTGAAGCCGAGCGCCTTCAGGCGGCTCTGCTTGACGTACTGCATCGGCACCAGGATCGGGTCGAACACCATCGACACCCGGCCGCCGAGCAGGTCGGTCAGGATCGGCGCGCTGCCCTTGTAGGCCACGTGCGTCATGGTGATCTTGTTGCGCAGCGCGAAATCGGCGCCGGTCAGGTGGGCGCTGGAGCCGTTGCCGCTGGAGGCGTAGGTGAGCTTGTCGGGATGCTTGCGGGCGTATTCCACCAGTTCGGCCACGCTGTTGACCGGAATGTCCTGGGACACGAACAGGAACAGCGGCAGGTCCGCCATCTGGGCCACGGGCGTCAGGTCGCCGGGCTTGTAGCCCAGCTTGTAGAGGTGGAAATTGATGATGTAGGCCGGCAGCACGGACAGGAAGGTGTAGCCGTCGGGATCGGCCTTGGCGGCGATCGACGCGCCCACGCTGCTGTTGGCGCCCGGCCGGTTCTCGACGATGATGGTCTGCTTCAGGCGCGGGCCGAGTTTGTCCATCACGATGCGGGTGACGGTGTCGGTGGAGCCGCCCGGCGTGTAGGGCACGATCACCTTGATCGGTTTGCTGGGCCAGTCGTCGGCATGGGCCGGCGCGGCGGCCAGGCCGCTGGCGGTCAGGGCGGCGCACAACAGGGTCTTGAGGGCGTGGCGGCGATAGCTTGCCGCCGGGCTGCGGAGCTGCGGTTTTCTTGCAAGTGCCATGGATTTGTCTCCTCCATGAGTCGGCCGTTGGCCGGCGCGCGTCCCGCGGATTGTTGTTTTGGCGCGGCCGGCTTTTCTGTGGATAGTTGATCGCGCCGTCCAGCGGACAGGGCGCGAAAAAAGTATGGCACGCGGGCCCGGCCTGGCCGCGGCGCGAGCCCGTCAATAAAGTTCGATCACCGGACTTCATGAGTCTCTACCTAACCATTTGCTACTCGGGTTTCCACTAGGGCCGGGCGCGTTGTTCACTCAGTGGACATCGCGTAATCTGGCGGCCGGTCCATAACGCATGGGCTTGGTTTCAGCCGCTGTGGGCCTACAGGCCGGCGCGGGCATCTAATTCAGGAGAAGCAATAATGAAGCGGTTGATTTCGTTTGCTGCCGGCGCGCTTGCCCTGGCGTGCGCCTCCCAGGCGGCGGTGGCCGGCCCGACGCTGGATGCAGTCAAGAAGAAAGGCTTCGTGCAGTGCGGCCTGACCGATGGCGTTTCGGGCTTCTCGGCCACCGACAGCAAGGGCGAATGGGAAGGCATGGACGTGGACATCTGCCGCGCCGTCGCCGCCGCCGTGTTCGGCGACCCGACCAAATTCAAGGGCACCGCCCTGTCCACGCAGCAACGCTTCACCGCGCTGCAGTCGGGCGAGGTCGACGTGCTGCTGCGCACCGTCACCCTGACCCAGACGCGCGATACCTCGCTGGGCCTGTCGGCCGTGGCCGCCAGCTTCTACGACGGCCAGGGCATCCTGGTGAGCAAGAAGCTGGGCGTGAAAAGCGCCAAGGAACTGAACGGCGCCACCGTCTGCGTGCAGCCGGGCACCACCACCGAACTGAACCTGGCCGACTGGTTCCGCGCCAACAACATCGAGTTCAAGCCGGTCGTGATCGACAAGGTCACCGAAGTCGTGCGCGCCTTCGAATCGGGCCGCTGCGACGCCTTCACCGACGACGCCTCGCAGCTGGCCGCGGTGCGCGCCACCCAGGTGGCCAAGCCGGATGACTACGAGATCCTGCCGGAACGCTTCTCCAAGGAGCCGCTTGGCCCCATGGTGCGCCAGGGCGACGAGAACTGGCTCGGCATCGTGCGCTGGACGCTGTTTGCGCTGCTGGAAGCCGAGGAATACGGCATCACGCAGAAAAACGTGGACGAGATGCTCAAGAGCAACAACCCCAATGTCCTGCGCATCCTGGGTGTGACGCCGGGCGCCGGCAAGAACATGGGCCTGGACGAAAAGTGGGCCTACAACGCGATCAAGGCCGTGGGCAACTATGGCGAAGTGTTCGAGCGCAATGTCGGCAAGGACAGCAAGCTCGGACTGCAACGCGGCACCAACGCGCTGTGGAGCAAGGGCGGCGCGATGTATCCGTGGCCGATCCGCTGAGCATGCCAGCCTGAGCTGGAACGGCCCGCCGCGCGCGGGCCGTTTGTGTTTTACGGCCCGTGCGACGAGCAATGGCGGGATCGTCATGCGATATGGCCGCACCGTAATGCGGTACGCTATGCGCTTTTCCACCGGACGCAGCGCGCGCCATGACGCAGACCCGACCCGAGGACTCTCCCTTGTTCATTGCCGCCCTGGCACGCGGTGTTTCCGTGCTGCGGGCCTTCAGCGAGGGCCGGCCGGCCATGACGCTGCCGGAACTGGCCGAAGCCACCGGCCTGAGCAAGAGTTCGGTGCAGCGCTTCACCCACACGTTGTGGACGCTGGGCTACCTGCGCAAGGACCCCGCCAGCAAGAAATTCTCGCTCGGGCCGTGGTCGCTGGAACTGGGCATGAAGTATGTGCAGACCAGTCCGCTGGTGCTGGGGGGCAATCCGTTCCTGCACTCGCTCAACCGCAATTGCCAGGAAACGTGCAGCCTGGCCGAGCCCGACGGGCTGGACATGGTGTACGTGGCGCGCTTTGCGACCCACAAGGAAATGTTCGTCAACATGCCGGTCGGCATGCGACTGCCGCTGTATTGCACGGCGGCCGGCCGCGCGGTGCTGGCGCGCCTGGATCCGGACGTGGCGCGCGGGCTGCTGGCGCGATGCGAGCGCAAGGCCTATACCGCGGCCACCATCACCGGGCTGGACGCGCTGCTGGCCGAGTTGGAGTTCGCGCGCCGCCATGGCTATGCGCGTTCGAACGGCGAGTTCTACCCCGGCGACATCACCGTCAGCGCGGCCGTGCTGGATGCCGGCGGTACGCCGCTGGGGGCGGTCAACGTCTCGGTGCCGTCGAGCCGCTGGTCGTTCGAGCAGGCGCAAGCCGTGTTCGGCCCCCAAGTGGTGGAGACCGCGCACGCCATCAGTGCCTCGCGCACCTTGGGGCGCTCGCATCCCTTCTATGAGCTTGAACCGCCCGGCGGCGCGCTGCGCGCCACGCCGTTTGCCGACGACGACGCCTGAGCGCGATCGCGGCGCCCCGCAGGCGCCGGCCCGGTGCGCCGCCGGTGCGCCCGCAGGGTGCCGCGCGTCCTGATTCCATACTTATTTTGTCGGATATTCCGTTGCCAATTCAGGGGAACTCCCTAATTGGCGGTGCCTTGGTGTACGCGCTAATCTGATTTTGACACGATCGTATCGCATAGCGATTTGATTGAATCTAAATTATCGGTTCGCCCAGATAGCGGGCCGTCGCCAAGGAGCTGCGCAGTGCCGTCGTCCGCCGAAGTCCGCTTTCATCCCGTGCCGGGATTCATGGGCCTGCCAGCGGCCCGCGCCGCCGCAGCCGGCGCGGCGCGCGCCTGCGTGGTGGGCATCCCGTTCGATTGCGGCACGCACCCTTTCCGGGTCGGTTCGCGCCAGGGGCCGGACGCCATCCGCGAGCAGTCGCGCCTGCTGCGGCCGGTGGATATCTTCCGCCGCCATGGCATCGACAATCCGCCGGAGTTCCTGCGCGCGATCGACGTTGGCAATGTGGCCTGCCATCCGGGCGATCCGGACGCTTCCTATCCCTTGATCGAGGCAGGCATCGGCGCCATCCTCGACAGCGGCGCGATCCCGATCTCGATGGGAGGCGATGGCGCGGTGACCCTGCCGCAACTGCGTGCCGTGGCGCAACGTCATCCCGATTTCGTGGTGCTGCACTTCGATTCGCACACCGACACCTATCCGATCCCTGGCTACAACACCGCCACCACCTTCACCCGCGCCGCCGAAGAAGGATTGCTGGACGTGCAGCGCAGCTACCACGTGGGCACGCGCGGCAGCTCGTTCATGCCGGGCGTGCTGGAATTCGGCCGCGAGGTTGGCTACACCATCGTGCCGTTCGATGAGTTCGACGCGGACCAGCGCGGCGCGCTCGATGCCATCAAGCAGCGCATTGGCCAGCGGCCGGTGTACCTGTGCTTCGACATGGACATCTTCGATCCTTCCTGCGCGCCGGGCGTCTGCACGCCGGAGTGGGGCGGGCTGTCGCCCAAGGAAGGGCTGGGCCTGCTGCGTCAGCTGGCGGGCCTGAACTTCGTGGCGTTCGATGTGAACACCGTCTCGCCGCCACAGGACGTGCAGGGCGCCACGGCGTTCCTGGCCGCCACCGTCATGCAGGAATTCTGCGCCCTGGCGGCGGTGGCGGTACGGCAGTACCCGCAAGGACGTCCGGACTGAACCGGCGCATTGCGGCATCCATTTCATACAAGGGGAATAGCATGAAACTCAAATCCATCCTGCTGGGCCTGGCGTCGGCCGCGTTGCTGGCGCAGGCCGGCGCCAGCGTGGCGCGCACGCTCGACGAAGTGCGTGCCGACAAGACCTTGAACGTGGTGACCACCGCGTCCGCGCCGCCGCACGGCTTCAAGAACCCGCGGTCGAACCGGCTCGAAGGCATCATGGTGGACGTGGCCGCCGCGGTCGCCAAGCACCTGGGCGTGGCCGACACGCTGACGGACGTGCCGTTCTCCGGGTTGATTCCGACGCTGACCTCGGGCCGCGCCGACCTGATGTCGGCGCCGTTGTTCATCACCGAGGAACGCGCCCGCGCCATCGATTTTTCGGCGCCGGTCTACGAATGGGGCGAAGGCATCGTGGTCAGCGACAAGGCCAAGCGCCGCTATGGCAAGTTCGAAGACATGCAGGGCCAGAAGGTCGGCGTGCTGGTGGACTCGGTGCAGTTCAACATGATCAAGGACATGCCGGGCACCAAGGTATCCACATACCAGGACTACTCGACGCTGCTGGCCGACGTGCGCGCCGGCCGTATCGACCTGGGCATCGTCGATCCGCCCAGCATCATCTACCAGATCAAGACCAAGAACATCCCCGGCGTGAAGCTGGACACCAGCTACCAGCCGCAGCGCAAGTGGCAGGTGGGCATGGCGGTGCAGAAGGGCAACGCGACTTTGCTGGAAGCCGTCAACGCCGCGCTGGCCGAGATGAAGCGCAACGGCGAACTCGCCGCGATCGGGCAGAAGTGGGGCGTGTCCGACCTGCTGAGCAAATAACGCGCCTCGCGCCACCGACAAGGAGCCGGAATTGGATCTCGCTACGTTGCGCATGTACCTGACCCCGCTGGCCGAGGGCACGGTATGGACCCTTGCGCTGTTCTTCTGTTCGGCCTTCCTGGCGGTGGCGCTGGGCCTGGTCGTGTGCCTGTGCCGCCTGTCGCGGCGGCCGGCGTTGAGCCGCGCCGCGCGCGTCTATATCGACATCATCCGCGGCACGCCGCTGCTGCTGCAATTGTTCTACATCTACTATGGCCTGCCGGAGCTGGGCGTGGTGATCAACGGCTTCGTGGCCGGCGTGCTGGGGCTGACGCTGAATTTCGGCGCCTATCTGGCCGAGCTGTTCCGCAGCGGCATCCAATCGGTGGACGCGGGGCAATACGAGGCGGCGCGCGCGCTGGGGCTGCGGCGCACGCAGCGGCTGCAGCGTATCGTGCTGCCGCAGGCGCTGCGCACCATCTTCCCGGCGCTCGGCAATTACGCGCTGGTGCTGGTCAAGGAGACCTCGCTGGTAGCCGTGATCAGCGTCTACGAACTGATGCGCGCCGGCGAGATGCTGGCCGGCGCCACTTTCCAGGCGCTGACGGTCTACACCATGGTCGGGGTCATCTACTTCGTACTGTGCAGCGCGCTGGCCTATCTGTTCCGGCGCTCGGAAAAGCGCCTGACCGTGCCCGGCTACTGGAGCGGCGCCGGCGACAACCACGATATCTCGAAGGCCTGACGCCATGGATGCAATCAACGACGTGGCGCCCATCATCAGCATGCGGGGCGTCTCCAAATGGTATGGCGACTTCAAGGTGCTCGACGGGCTCGACCTGGCGGTGCGGCCCGGCGAAAAGCTGATTCTTTGCGGTCCTTCCGGTTCGGGCAAGTCCACCACCATCCGCCTGCTCAACCGGCTGGAGGAACACCAGCGCGGCACCATCATTGTCGACGGCATCGAGCTGAACGACGAGGTCGGCAATATCGAGCGCATCCGTGCCGAGGTCGGCATGGTGTTCCAGCATTTCAACCTGTTCCCGCACCTGACGGTGCTGGAGAACTGCACACTGGCGCCGATGCTGGTCAAGGGCGTGGCGCCGGCGGAGGCGGAAAGCCGCGCCATGCAGTACCTGGAGCGCGTCAAGATCCCGCAGCACGCCGCCAAGTATCCGGGGCAGTTGTCCGGCGGCCAGAAGCAGCGCGTGGCGATCGCCCGCGCGCTGTGCATGCAGCCGAAGATCATGCTGTTCGATGAGCCGACCTCGGCGCTCGACCCGGAGATGGTCAAGGAAGTGCTCGATACCATGGTGGCCCTGGCGCGCGACGGCATGACCATGGTCTGCGTGACCCACGAGATGGGATTCGCGCGCGAGGTGGGCGACCGGGTGGTGTTCATGGACCAGGGCGCGATCGTCGAGACCGCCGCGCCCGACGAGTTCTTCCGCGCGCCGCGCACGGAGCGGGCGCAGGCCTTTCTGGGGCAGATCCTGGCGTAGGCGCGGCGCGCGCCGTCTGAAATTCCGTCCGACGGAACATGCCGAATGGTTCCATGCCGGCGCGCGCAACTGGCTCTAGCGGGTTTGCGCTACCCTACCTATCATGCCAATCGGGCCGGCGCGCCGCCGCCGGCCCGAGCTTACGTAAAACAACCAGGGAAAAACGATGAACGGCGCTGATAGTCTTTGCGATACCCTTCTGGCCAATGATGTGGACGTGTGCTTTGCCAATCCGGGCACGTCCGAGATGCACTTCGTCGCGGCGCTGGATCGCAAACCGAAGATGCGCTGCGTGCTGGGCCTGTTCGAAGGCGTGGTCACGGGAGCGGCCGATGGCTACGCCCGCATGGCCGACAAGCCGGCCGCCACGCTGCTGCACCTGGGCCCGGGCCTGGGCAACGGCCTGGCCAACCTGCACAACGCCAAGCGCGCGCGCACCCCGATGATCAACATCGTCGGCGACCATGCCACCTACCATGTGCAGTACGACGCGCCGCTGACCAGCGATGTCGAAGGCGTGGCGCGCCCCATGTCGCACTGGGTCAAGCGCGGCATGTCGGCCGAGTCGATGTCGGCCGACGCCGCCGAGGCCATCGGCGTGGCGCGCCGCCATCCCGGCAACATCGCCACCCTGATCCTGCCGGCCAACTCCGCCTGGACCGAACTGCCGGCCGACAGCGCGGTGGTGAAGGTGGTCGACGAGGCCGTGCCGCACACCACCATCGAGGCGGTTCGCGCCGCCGCCAAGGCGATCCGTTCCGGCGAAGTCACCACGCTGCTGCTCGGCAACACGGCGCTGCGAGAACGCGCGCTCAAGGCCGCTGGCCGCATCGCCCGCGCCACCGGCGTGCGGCTGATGTCCGAGACTTCCAACCGCCGCGTCGAGCGCGGCGGCGACCGCACGCCGGTCGACCGGCTGCCGTACCCGATCGACCTGGCCGTGGCCAAGCTCAAGGACGTGCGTCATCTGGTGCTGGTGGGCGCCAAGGCGCCAGTGGGCTTTTTCGCCTATCCCGGCAAGCCCAGCCTGCTGGCGCCGGAGGATTGCGAGAAGGTCGTGCTGGCCACGGTCGAGCAGGATCTGGCGCATGCGCTGGAATGGCTGGCCGACGAACTCGGCATCGCCGCCGACGCGCCGTGCCTGGCCGCGCCGGCGCCGGCCTACGAGGTCCCGGCCAGCGGCAAGCTGACCGGCGCCGCCGTCAACATCCTGGTGGCGCACCACCTGCCCGAGAACGCCATCGTCTGCGACGAGTCGATCACCCAGGGCCGCGAATTCCCGATCTACAGCGCCAGCAGCGCGCCGCACGACTGGCTGATGCTGACCGGCGGCGCCATCGGCATCGGCCTGCCGCTGGCGGCCGGCGCGGCGGTGGCCTGCCCGGACCGCAAGGTCATCACCCTGCAGGCCGACGGCAGCGGCATGTACACCTTGCAGGCGCTGTGGACCCAGGCGCGCGAGAACCTGGACTGCCTGACGGTGATCCTGGCCAATCGTTCCTACGCCACGCTGCACGGCGAGATGAAGAACGTGGGGGTGCAGGAGCCGGGCCGCAACGCGCGCCGCATGCTCGACCTGGAAGAGCCCTATCTGGACTGGACCCACTTGGCGCGCGGCATGGGCGTGGAGGCGGTCAGCGTCGATACGGTCGAAGGCTTTGCCCGCGCCCTGCAGGAGGGCCTGAAGCGCCGCGGCCCGTTCCTGATCGAAGCGCTGATCTGACGCCGCCGGCCCGCGCCGGGCAGTTCCGGCGCGGCGCGTTCAGACGCCCAGGTAGCGCGTCAATTGTTCGGGTTGGGCGGCCAGCGCCGTGCTGTCGCCGTCCTGCACGATCACCCCTTTTTCCATCACCAGGCAGCGGTCGGTGTGCGCCAGCACCGCGCGGTAGTTGCGGTCGACGATCAGCGTCGACATGCCGGTGGCGCGGATCTGCCGGATGATCTTCCAGATCTCGGCCACGATCAGCGGCGCCAGGCCTTCGGTGGCTTCATCCAGGATCAGCAGGTCGGGGTTGGTCATCAGCGCCCGGCCGATCGCCAGCATCTGCTGTTCGCCGCCCGACAATTGCTGGCCGCCGTGGCCCAGCCGTTCGGTCAGGCGCGGAAAGGTCTCCAGCACGCGCGCATAGGTCCAGTCGCGCCGGCCCTGTTCGCCGGCGCGCGCCGCCACCAGCAGGTTTTCGCGCACGCTCAGGTTGGGGAAGATGCCGCGGCCCTCGGGCACGTAGGCCACGCCCATCTGCGCGATCGCATGCGGCCGGGCGCGGGTGCAATCGGCGCCGCGCACCGCCACGCGGCCCTGCGCGCTGCGGATCTGCCCGACCAGGCTGCGGATCAGCGTGGTCTTGCCCATGCCGTTGCGGCCCACCAGTCCCACCGACTCGCCCGCCGCGATGCGCAGGCCGACGCCGCGCAGCACATGGCTGGCGCCGTAGTACACGTGCAGGCCGTCGGCTTCGATCAGTGCGCGCATGCGTACTCTCCGTCCAGGTCTTCGCCGAGGTATGCGGTGCGCACCTCGGCGTTGGCGCGGATCTGCGCCGGATCGCCGCTGGCGATGCTGCTGCCGTTGACCATCACCGTGATGGTGTCGGCGCTGCGGAACACCGCGTCCATGTCGTGCTCCACCAGCAGGATGGCGTGGTTGGCCTTGAGCGATTGCAGCAATGCCAGGATGCGGTCGGTTTCTTCCGGCCCCATGCCGGCCAGCGGTTCGTCCAGCAGCAGCACTTGCGGCTCGCCGGCCAGGCACATGGCGATCTCCAGTTGGCGCTTGCGCCCGTGCGGCAACAGACCGGCCGGCTGCGCGGCGTCGGCGGCCAGGCCGGTGCGTTCGAGCGCCTGCGCGGCCAGTTCGGCGCTGGCCGCGCAGGCCGTGGCCGGCCGCCACCAGCGCCAGAAGCGCTGGCGCCGGGCCTGGGCCGCCAGCCGGCAGTTCTCGAATACGGTCAGTTCGGGGAACAGCGTCGAGCGTTGGTAGCTGCGGCCCAGGCCGGCGCGGGCCCGCTCCGGCTGGCCCCAGGCGGTGATATCGCGCCCGCCCAGCGACACCCGGCCGCTGTGGGGCGCGAGTTCGCCGGACAGGATGTTGATCAACGTGGACTTGCCCGCGCCATTGGTGCCAATGACGGCATGGACTTCGCCACGCCGTAGCGCCAGCGACACGCCGTTGACGGCGGTCAGGCCGCCGAAGCGCCGGGTGACCGCGTCGGCAGCCAGCAGGGGGTCAGGCATGGGGTTCTCCTTGGATCGGCAGGGGCAGCGGCTTGGCGGCGGCGGCCGATGGGGCCGGCGCTTGCCGCGCGCGGCGCCGGCGCCATTGCGCCGGCAGGCCGGCCAGCCCGTCGGGCAGCAGCGCTACCAGCGCGATGATGGTCAGGCCCAGTGGCAGGTGCCAATGGCGCGCGTAGTCGCCGAACAGCGCCTGTGACTGGAACAGTTCCTGCAGCAGCACCAGCGTGGCCGTGCCCAGCACCGCGCCGCCCAGGCTGCCCATACCGCCCAGGATCACCATCAGCAGCACCAGCCCCGACTGTTCCCAGGCCAGCAGTTCGGGCGTGACGAAGCCGTCCTTGAGCGCGAACAGGAAGCCGGCCAGGCCGGCCAGCGCGGCGCCGATCACATAGGCCGACAGCTTGTACGGATAGGTCGAATAGCCGGCCGCCCGCATGCGTTGTTCGTTGATGCGGATACCGGCCAGCGCGGCGCCGAACGGCGAGCGCCGCAGCAAGGCCAGGAAACCCCAGGCCAGCGCCAGGCAGGTCAGCACGAAGAAGTAGTAGGTGTGGCCCTGGTCCAGGTCGAACGGCAGCCAGCCGCCGATGGCCGCCTGCGGCCGGAAATACAGATAGATGCCGTCGCTGCCGCCGCCGACCTCGGTGTCATGGAACACGTAATAGGCCATCTGCGCGAAGGCCAGCGTCACCATGATGAAGTACACGCCGCGCGTGCGCAGCGCCAGCGCGCCGGTCAGCGCGGCATAGGCTGCCGCTGCCAGCAGCGCCGCCGGCAACAGCAGCCACAGGCTGGCGGCTTCGGATTGCGGCGACAGCAGCGCGGCGACATAGGCGCCGATGCCGAAGAACGCCGCGTGGCCCAGGCTGACCAGTCCGGCGCCGCCCACCAGCAATTGCAGGCTGAGCGCGAACACCGCGTAGATCATGATCTTCACGGCCAGGCCGGTGTAGTAGTCGCTGCCGCTCCAGGCGAAGGCCGCCAGGGCCAGCAGGGTCGCGACAGGCAGGATTCGATGCGTCTTCATGGTCAGCCCTGTTTGAACAGCCCTTCGGGCTTGCACAGCAGAATCGCGGCCATCAGCACGTACACCAGCACGCCGGCGGCGGCCGGGAACAGCACCTGGCCGAAGGTCTCGACCACGCCCACCAGCATCGCCGCCAGGAACGCGCCGCGGATCGAACCGATGCCGCCGATCACCACCACCACGAAGCAGATGATCAGCACGCTGTTGCCCATGCCGGGATAGACCGACGACACCGGCGCGGCGATGCTGCCCGCCAGCGCCGCCAGCGCCACGCCGGCCGCGAACACCAGCCGGTACAGCTTGTTGACGTCGATGCCCAGCGCCCCTGTCATCTCGCGGTTGCTGGCGCCGGCACGCAGCATCATGCCCAGCCGCGTGCGCGCGATGACCCAGTACAGCAGCAGCGCCACCGCGATGCCCACCGCCGAAATGAACAGGCGGTACACCGGATAGCTCATCACGTCGCCCAGGGCGATGCTGCCTTGCAGCCAGGACGGCAGCGGCACGCCGTGGACGTCATTGCCGACCAGGATGCTGCGCAACTCCTCGAACACCAGGATCAGGCCATAGGTCATCAGCACCTGCTGCAAATGATTGCGGCGGTACAGGTAGCTGAAGAACGCCGCTTCCAGCAGATAGCCGAGCGCGGCGGCGGCCAGCACGCACACCGCCAGCGTGGCGACGAAGCCGCCGCCGAGCCAGCGCTCCACCGCCGGCCCCAGCGCGAACGCCATGTAGGCGCCGATCATGTAGAAGCTGCCGTGCGCCAGGTTGATGATCCCCATGATGCCGAAGATCAGCGTGAGCCCGCTGGCCACCAGGAACAGCAACAGGCCGTACTGGAAGGCGTTCAGGCTCTGGATGAGCAGGATGCCGACGTCCATGGGAGCGCCGTCCCTAGAGCTTGCAGCCGCGCGCGGGGTCGGCCAGCTTGCGCACGGCCACCTCGACCACCTTGTTCTCCAGGCCGTCGACGCGCCGCAGGTAGATGTCCTGCACCGGGTTGCCGGCCTTGGACAGCGTGAACGGACCGCGCGGGCTGTCGACCGTGGCGCCGCGCATGGCCTGGCGGAATTCCGCCTTCTTGCCGAAGTCGCCCTTGACCGCCGCCAGGCCCGACTGCATCAGTTGCGCGGCGTCATAGCCCTGCACCGCATACACGTCCGGCTGCATGTTGTAGGCCTTGCCGTAGTCGGCGCGGAAGGCGTTGTCGCGCGGCGTGTTCAGGCCGTCGGCATAGTGCAGCGTGGTCAGCAGCCCCTGCGCCGACGCGCCCTGCGCCTGCAGCGTGCCGTCGGTGAGAAAGCCCGAGCCGTACAGCGGAATGGTCTTATCCAGGCCGGCCGCGTGATAGTCCTGCACGAATTTCACGGCGCCGCCGCCGGCGAAGAAGGTGAACACCATGTCGGGCTTGAGCGCGGCGATCTCGGTCAGCAGCGACTGGAATTCGACATTGGGGAAGGACAGGCTGAGTTCCTTGACGACTTTGCCGCCGGCCTTTTCGAAACCTTCCTTGAAGCCGCCGATGGCTTCGTCGCCGGCCGCGTACTTCCAGGTGATGGTCACCGCGGTCTTGTGGCCGCGCGCCTTGGCCACCGGACCCATGGCGTAGGCGGGCTGCCAGTTGGTGAACGAGGTGCGGAAGATGCCGGGGCCGCACAGCGGTCCGGTGATGGCGTTGGCGCCGGCGTTGGTCACGATCAGGGTGGTGTCGGTGTCTTTGGCGGCCTTGGCCAGGGCCATCGCCACTCCCGAGTGCACGGTGCCGATCAGCACGTCGACCTGGTCGCGCTTGATCAGCCGGTTGGCGTTCTCGTCGGCCTTGGAAGGGTTGGACTCGTCATCCACCTTGAAGTACTCGAGCTCGCGCCCGCCGAGCTTGCCGCCTTGTTCGGCCACATACAGTTTGAAGCCATTCTCGATGGCGGTGCCGAGCGCGGCATAGGTGCCGCTGTAGGGCAGCATGAAGCCGACTTTGAGTTTGTCGGCGGCCAGGGCGCCGCTTGCGGCCAGCATCAGCGCCGCGCCTAGCGCGGCCCGGGTCAGGGCGTGGGTCATGGTGGAGTCTCCGTGCTTGTCATGGGCTGCCGCTGGGGCGGCCGGGTTGTTCCAGCGCGCCGACGAAGCCGGCGATGGCCTGGATAACGGTGGCGGGCTGGTCCTTGTGCGGCGAATGGCGGCAGTCGGGAATCTCCAGCAGTTGCGTCTGCGGCGCGGCGCGGCGGATACCGCGTATCTGTTCGAGCGTGCCGTATTCATCGTCCACGCCCTGCATCGCCAGGACCGGACAGGTAATGCGCGGCAGATGTTCTTCGATGTTCCAGCGGCGGAAGGCGGGATCGAGCCAGATATCGTTCCAGCCCCGGAAGGCCGAATCGACGTCGTCGTGGTGGCGCGCCAGCCGCGCGCGCAGATCCGTGTCCCGGTAGGCCTGGCGCGCCTGTTCGATGTGGGTCACGGTGCGGTCCTCGACGAAGATGTGCGGCGCGGCGACCGCCACGCCGGCCACCGCGCCGGGATGCATGGCGGCATAAAGCAGGGCGATCGAGCCGCCATCGCTGTGGCCGAACAGGATGGGGCGGTCGCGTCCGGCGTCGATGCCGAGCGCGGCGAACAGCGCCGGCAGCGCCTCGCCGGCCTCGCGGTGCATGAAATCCACCTGGCGCTTTTCCCCCGCCGCCAGCGGCGTGGAGCGGCCATAGCCGTAGCGCGAATAGACCAGGCCGCGGCAGCCGGCGGCCGCGCAGGCCTGTCGCGGCCAATCCTTCCACATCGACACCGAGCCCAGCCCTTCGTGCAGGAACACCAGCAGCGGCGCGTGCGGGCGCGATGCCGCGATCCACTGGTATTCCAGCTGCAGGGGGCGGCCGAACACATGCACGTCGGCGCGGGCGCCGGATGCGGGAAGCGGCACGGCGCTCATGGCGTGACCTGTTCCAATTGCCGCAGCCGGAAGCGCTGGATCTTGCCGGTGGCGGTCTTGGGCAGTTCGTCGGTGAAGTCGATCTGGCGCGGGTATTTGAAGGGCGCCAGGTGCTGCTTGACGTAGCGTTGCAGGTCGGCGCCGGTGTTGGCGTCGGGCGCATAGCCCGGCCGCAGCACCACATAGGCCTTGGTCTTGACCAGCCCATCGTGATCGGGCACGCCGATCACCGCCGCTTCCAGCACCGCCTCGTGCTGCACCAGCACGTTCTCGACCTCCACCGGCGACACATATTGGCCGCTGACCTTGATCATGTCGTCGCTGCGGCCGGCATAGGTGTAGTAGCCGTCGGCGTCGCAGATGTACTTGTCGCCGCTCTTGAGCCAGTCGCCCAGAAAGCACTGGCGCGTCTTGTCGCGGTTGTTCCAGTACATCAGCGCGGCGCTGGGGCCTTTGATGTAGAGGTCGCCGATGGCGCCGGCGGCCACCGGCGCGCCGTTGTCGTCGCGCAGCTGTACTTCGTAGCCGGGCACCGGTTTGCCGGTGGTGCCGTAGCGTAACTGGCCGGCGCGGTTCGACAGGAAAATGTGCAGCATCTCGGTCGAGCCGATGCCGTCCAGGATGTCACAGCCGAAATGGCGCTGGAAGCGTTCGCCGATGTCGCGCGGCAGGGCTTCGCCGGCCGAGGTGCAGATGCGCATCGCCACCTGGTCGCGCGACGGCAGGTCCGGCGCGGCCAGCATGCTGGCGTAGAGCGTCGGCACGCCATAGAACACGGTCGGGCGGTGCCGCACCAGGCGCTGGAACACGGCTTGCGGCGTGGGCCGCTCGGCCATCAGCACGACGGTGGCGCCGACCGACAGCGGAAACGTCAGGCCGTTGCCCAGCCCGTAGGCGAAGAACAGCTTGGCGGCCGAGAACGCCACGTCGTCCTCGCGGATGCCCAGCACCGGCTTGGCGTACAGCTCGGCGGTGTGCCACAGATTGCCATGGGTGTGGACCACGCCCTTGGGCTTGCCGGTGGACCCCGACGAATACAGCCAGAAGGCGATTTCATCGGACAGCGTGCGCGCGGCGGGCGCCAGCGGGGCGGCGGCCAGCAGCGCTTCGAGGTCGTGGGCGCCGTCAGGCAGCGCCGCGGCCGGGCGCGACACCACCAGGTGCTCGACCTCGCCGGGCGCCTGAGCCAGCGCCGCCTGCAGCGTCGGCAGCAGGCTCCCGGAGACGAAGGCGGCCCGCACGCGGCTGTGGCTGAGGATGTAGGCATAATCGTCCGGCGTCAGCAGCGTGTTCACCGCCACCGGCACCACGCCCGCGTGCAGCGCGCCCAGGAACACCACCGGCCAGTCGGCCGTGTCCTGCATCAGCAGCAGGATGCGCTCTTCGCGCCGCAGCCCCAGCTGGCGCAGCGCGCCCGCCATGCGGGCCACGCGCTCGGCCAACTGGCCGTAGGTGATCTGGCCGCTATCGTCGATGTAGGCGGGTTTGGCGGCGCGCGGCGCGTTCAAGGCGGCCAGGTGGCTGGCGAAATTCAGTTCGGTGGGGCAGGCATTCACGGTTGTCTCCTGGTGTCCTGGCGGGCGGGGCGGCCCTTGCGGCGGTCCGCAAGCGTCTGGCGGCTTGTCGTGACCGGCGGCATGGCAGGGGCGTGGGTCAGCCGACGCCGGCGGTGGGCCGGCCGCGCGCGATGCGGCGGCGGGGAAGCGGACGCGGATTCATGGCTGGGTGAACTCGATGGCGCCGCCCGGCAGCAGATACAGCACCAGCGCGCGGCCCTGCGTCACCGTGGGGCGATGGGCGCTGCCAGGTCCGTAGACCAGCCAGCCGGCGCCGTGGCCGTCGAAGCGGGCCTCGGCGGTCAACGGCATGATCAGGTCGATTTCGCCATTCGGATGGGCGTGGTGCGGGCCGGCCAGGTCGTCCATGTCGACCACATCGACCGAGCAGCCGGCCAGATCCTCGGCCGGCTTGATGACGCGGCCATAGCGGATGCCGCCGCCTTCCCGGCTGCACATCCAGCCGTCGGCCACGCCCTGCCTACAGGTGGCGAAGATGTCCGCGTACAGGGCGCTGTCGGGGCCGGCCTCGGCATTGAGCCGCTGTTGCAGGGCGCCGTCGAGCGCCTGGCCGGCCATCAGGCCTGTCACCTGGCGCATCAGCGCGTGGAATTGTTCTGGCGTGCTCACCCTGTCTCCTCCTATACACTGTCGGCGCTTCAGCGGCGGATGCAATCCAATGCTGTTTTGCGACACCTGACACACTGTTGAAGCCATGGAAGGAAAAATAGTGCTTCCATTGATGTGGGTCAAGCACTATAGTGCATAAATCGGGTGTTATCAGGGTTTTTGCGGAGTCAGCTACACCATGAACCAAGCGCTAGACACGGCGCCAACCGAACCCAGGCGGGAAGCCTTTTTGGTGGCATTGGGCGAGCGGGTGCGCCGCCTGCGGGCCATACGCGGCATGACGCGCAAGAGCCTGTCGCAGGTGACGGGCGTGTCCGAGCGCCACCTGGCCAACCTGGAACACGGGGTGGGCAACGCCTCGATCCTGGTGCTGTTGCAGATCGCCAAGGCCTTCAACTGCGCGCTGGCCGAGCTGGTTGGCGACGTCACCACCGAATCGCCCGACTGGCTGTTGATTCGCGAACTGCTCAGCGGCCGCACCGAATCCGACCTGCAGCGCGCCCGCGAGGCGCTGACCCAGTTGTTCGGCGTGGGCGCCGGCGCGCAGCGGCCCAACCGCACCCAGCGCATCGCGCTGATCGGTCTGCGCGGCGCCGGCAAGTCGACCCTGGGTCAGATGCTGGCCGACGACCTGGGCTACCCGTTTGTCGAGCTGAACCGCGAGATCGAGCGCGTCGCGGGTTGCAGCATCCTGGAGATCCACAACCTGTATGGCCCCAACGCCTACCGCCGCTACGAGCGCCGCGCGCTCGAAGAAGCGGTACAGATCTATCCGGAGATGGTGCTGGCCACGCCGGGCGGACTGGTGTCCGAGCCCGCCACGCTCAACCTGCTGCTGGCCCATTGCTATACGGTCTGGCTGCGCGCCACGCCCGAAGAGCACATGGGCCGCGTGATGGCGCAGGGCGATTTCCGGCCCATGTCCGGCAACAACGAGGCGATGGCGGACCTGAAGCGCATCCTGGCCGGACGCGAGGCCTTCTACGCCAAGGCCGACCTGACCTGGGTCACCAGCCACCTGGAGGTGCAGGAGAGCTTCGCCGGCCTGCGCGCGCAGGTGCGCAAGGCCTGCGGCCTGCCGTTGTAACGCCCGCGTCCTTGCGCCGGCCGCCGGGGCCGCCCTTTGGGGCGGCCTTTTCTTTGGCGGCCTTTTCTTTGGCGGCCTTTTCTTTGGCGGCCTTTTCTTTGGCGCGGCGCAGGGGGGCGGGGCGTCCGCGCACCGGAAGCGGCGCCAGCGGCCGGCAGCGCGGCGGCATCCTGCGATCTGCACTTTTGTGCATCTTTTGCTTGACGGTGATTTTCGCCTGCACTAATCTGCATAATAATTCATGTCGTGCAGTATTTTTCCTGTCCGATTCGGGCATTAGGAGACAAGCGATGAGCAGCACCGCCAGCAAGGTCGACTTTCGGACCGATCCCACCCAGTACCGTCATTGGCGCCTGTCGTTCGATGGCCCGGTCGCCACGCTGGCGATGGACGTGGCCGAAGACGGCGGCCTGCGCCCTGGCTACAAGCTCAAGCTCAATTCCTACGACCTGGGCGTGGACATCGAGTTGCACGACGCGCTGCAGCGCATCCGCTTCGAGCATCCCGAAGTGCGCAGCGTGGTCGTCACCAGCATGAAGGACCGCATCTTCTGTTCGGGCGCCAACATCTTCATGCTGGGCCTGTCCTCGCATGCCTGGAAGGTCAACTTCTGCAAGTTCACCAACGAAACCCGTAACGGCATCGAGGACTCCAGCCGCCACAGCGGCCTGAAGTTCATCGCCGCGCTCAACGGCGCCTGCGCCGGCGGCGGCTACGAGCTGGCCCTGGCCTGCGACGAGATCCTGCTGGTCGATGACCGTTCTTCCTCGGTCGCCTTGCCCGAAGTGCCGCTGCTGGGGGTGCTGCCCGGCACCGGCGGCCTGACCCGCGTGACCGACAAGCGCCGCGTGCGCCATGACCACGCCGACATCTTCTGCACCTTGGTCGAAGGCGTGCGCGGCCAGCGCGCCAAGGACTGGCGCCTGGTCGACGATGTGGTCAAGCCGGCGCAATTCGAGGCCGCGGTGCGCGCGCGCGCGCTGGCCCTGGCCGAAGGCAGCGACCGTCCGGCCGGCGAGGCCGGCGTGGCGCTGACGCCGCTGGCGCGCGAGGAAAGCGCCGATGGCTTGTCCTACCGCTACGTCGACGTGCGGCTCGATCGCGACAAGCGCCAGGCCACCTGGACCGTGCGCGCGCCGCAGGGCCCGGTGGAATCCGAACTGGCCGACATCCTGGCCGCCGGCGCGGCCTGGTGGCCGTTGCAGATGGCGCGTGAGCTGGACGACGCCATCCTGTCGCTGCGCACCAATGCGCTGGACATCGGCACCTGGATCTTCAAGACCGAGGGCGATGCGCAGGCCGTGCTGGCGGCCGACGCCGCGCTGCAGCGCCACGCCGGTCACTGGTTCGTGCGCGAAACAGCCGGCCTGCTGCGCCGCACGCTGGCGCGCCTGGACGTGACCTCGCGCAGCCTGTTCGCGCTGGTCGAGCCGGGCTCGTGCTTTGCCGGCACGCTGCTGGAACTGGCGCTGGCTGCCGACCGCGGCTACATGCTGGACAGCGAGGGCGAGGAACACGAGGCGGCCCAGTTGATCGTGGGCGAGAGCAACTTCGGCGCCTACCCGATGGTCAACGGCCAGAGCCGTTTGCAACGCCGTTTCCACGAGGAACCGGCGCCTTTGGAAGCGGTGCGGGCCCGCGCCGGCCAGCCGCTGGCCGCGCGCGAGGCGCTGGAACTGGGGCTGGTGACCTACGCGCCCGACAGCATCGACTGGGATGACGAAGTGCGCATGATGCTGGAGGAGCGCCGCGCGCTGTCGCCCGACGCGCTCACCGGGCTGGAGGCCAACCTGCGCTTCGGCGGCCGCGAAACCATGGAAACGCGCATCTTCGGCCGCCTGACCGCGTGGCAGAACTGGATCTTCAACCGTCCCAACGCGGCGGGGGAGAAGGGCGCGCTCAAGTTGTACGGCAAGGGCGAACCGGCGGCGTTCGACTGGAACCGCGTCTGATCGGCTTCCCACGGCAAACACCGAGACACGGCGTCGGTCCGCATGCGGCCGGCGCCCCACGTACCCGACGCCGCCCCGACGCGGCCTTCCATCCAGGAGCAGAGACAATGTCAGGCATCAACTACAGCGACAAGATTCCCAATAACGTCAACCTGTCCGGCGACCGCACGCTGCAACGCGCGCTGGAGCACTGGCAGCCCAACTACCTGCAATGGTGGCAGGACATGGGCCCTGACGGTTCCCACGGCTTCGATGTCTACCTGCGCACCGCCGTCAGCGTCGAGCCCGACGGCTGGGCCCACTTCAACCATGTGCGCATGCCCGACTACCGCTGGGGCATTTTCCTGGCGCCGCAGGACGGCCAGCGCAAGATCCACTTCGGCGAAAACATGGGCCGCGACGTGTGGCAGGACGTGCCGGGCGAACATCGTGCCAACCTGCGCCGCATCATCGTCACGCAGGGCGACACCGAACCCGCTTCGATCGAGCAGCAACGCCACCTGGGCCTGACCGCGCCGTCGCAGTACGACCTGCGCAACCTGTTCCAGATCAACGTCGAGGAAGGCCGCCACCTGTGGGCCATGGTCTACCTGCTGCACCGCTACTTCGGCCGCGACGGCCGCGAAGAGGCCGACGCGCTGCTGCAGCGCACTTCCGGCGATTCGGACAACCCGCGCATCCTCGGCGCCTTCAACGAGAAGACGCCAGACTGGCTGGCGTTCTACATGTTCACCTATTTCACCGACCGCGACGGCAAGTTCCAGCTGTGCGCGCTGGCCGAATCCAGCTTCGATCCGCTGGCGCGCACCACCAAGTTCATGCTGACCGAAGAGGCGCACCACATGTTCGTGGGCGAATCCGGCATCTCGCGCGTAATCCAGCGCACCTGCGAAGTGATGAACCAGCTCAAGACCGACGACCCCGCCGCGGTGCGCGCCGCCGGCGTCATCGACCTGCCGACGATCCAGCGCTACCTGAACTTCCACTACAGCGTCACCATCGACCTGTTCGGCGCCGACCAGTCGTCCAACGCCGCCATCTTCTACGGCTCGGGCCTGAAGGGCCGCTATGAGGAAAGCAAGCGCAACGACGACCACCAGCTCAAGAACGACACCTACCGCGTGCTCTCCGTCGACAACGGCAAGCTGCGCGAAATCGAGGTGCCGATGCTGAATGCGCTGAACGAAGTGCTGCGCGACGACTTCATCCGCGACTCGGTGGCCGGCATCGGCCGCTGGAACAAGGTGATCGAGAAGAGCGGCATCGCCTTCCGCCTGCAGGTGCCGCACAAGGCCTTCAACCGCCAGATCGGCTCGTTGGCCGGCATCCGCATGTCGCCCGAGGGCGAGATCCTGTCCGAAGCGCAGTGGCAGGCGCACCGCCACCAGTGGCTGCCCACGCCGGAAGACCGCGCGTTCGTCGCATCGCTGATGGGGCGCGTGACCGAGCCGGGCAAGTTCGCCAACTGGATCGCGCCGCCGGTCATGGGCATCAACCGCCAGCCGGTGAACTTCGAGTACGTACGTTTCAACTAAGGCCCCGCGGCGGCGCCTGGCGCCGCCGCCCCGCGCATTCGGATGACCGCGATGAACGCAGCCCTGCCCGTAGCAGTCCTGAAGCAGCACCTGATCGATCCCGAGATCTGCATTCGCTGCAACACCTGCGAAGAAACCTGTCCGATCGACGCGATCACGCACGACAGCAACAACTACGTGGTCGACCCGGACATCTGCAACGGCTGCATGGCCTGCGTGCCGCCGTGCCCGACCGGCTCGATCGACAACTGGCGGCTGGTGGCGCGCAGCGACGCTTACTCGGTGCAGGAGCAACTTGGCTGGGACGAGCTGCCGCGCGAGCAGCCCTTGCCGGACGCGCTGGCCGCCGTGGAGCCGGCAGCGGATGCGGCCATCGACCCCGCGCCGGCGGCGCAGGCCAGCGTGACGCCGGGCGCCAGCGTGCCGCCCTGGTCCGCCGCGCATCCCTACGTCAACCTCTATACCCACAAGACGCCGGTGACCGCCACCGTGGTCGGCAACTACCGCGTGACCGGCGCCGACACCGACAGCGACATCCATCACATCGTGCTGGACTTTGGCGAACTGCCGTTCCCGGTGCTGGAAGGCCAGTCCATCGGCATCCTGCCGCCCGGCACCGACGCCCAGGGCCGGCCGCACCATGCGCGCCAGTATTCGCTGGCCAGCCCGCGCGACGGCGAGCGCGCTGGCTATAACAACCTGTCGCTGACGGTCAAACGCGTCATCGAAGACCACCAGGGCCAGCCAGTGAGCGGGGTCTGCTCCAACTACCTGTGCGACCTGGCCAGGAACGACACGGTGCAGGTGATCGGGCCCTTCGGCCATACCTTCCTCATGCCGAACCACCCGGGCGCCAATCTCATCATGATCTGCACCGGCACCGGCTCGGCGCCGATGCGCGCCATGACCGAGCGCTACCGGCGCCGCATCGAGACCGGCGAGAACGGCCGGCTGATGCTGTTCTTCGGCGCCCGCACCGAACGCGAGCTGCCGTACTTCGGCCCGCTGATGAAGCTGCCGCGCGACTTCATCGACATCAACCTGGCCTTGTCGCGCGAGGCCGGCCAGCCCAAGCGCTACGTGCAGGACCTGATCCGTGAACGCGCCGCCGACGTGCGCGGCCTGCTGGCCGATCGCAATACCTGCATCTACGTCTGCGGCCTGAAGGGCATGGAAGTCGGCGTGCTGGACGCATTGCGCGACGTGACGGTGCAAGCGGGACAGGATTGGACTATCCTGCACGATGTGCTGCGCCGCGAGGGGCGGCTGCACTTCGAGACCTATTGAGCGGGCGGCTGCGGCCGCTCGCGAACGGTCGCTAATGCGAGGGGAAGTCCACCAATGAAGTTCGCTGATTTCAAGGACGGCATGCTGATCAAGGCCGGCCCGGTCACCATCACGGAAGCGGAAATTCTCGATTTTGCCCGCAAGTTCGACCCGCAGTGGTTCCACACCGATCTCAAGCGCGCCGCCGAGGGCCGCTGGGGCGGCCTCATCGCCAGCGGCTGGCATACCTGCGCGCTGGCCATGCGCATGGCGGTGGACGCCGCGCTGCACGATTCCGAATCATTCGGTTCACCGGGCCTGGGCGAAGTGCGCTGGCGCACACCCGTGCGGCCAGGCGACCAGCTGCGCCTGGAAGCCCGCGTGCAGGGTGCGCGCACCTCGTCGTCCCGTCCCGACCTGGGCATCATCACCTGGGCCTGGACGGTGATCAACCAGCACGACGAAGCCGTGCTGGAACTGGACGCGACCAGCCTGTTCGATCTGTCGGGGGACTAGGCCGGCTTCGGCGATCAGGGCCGCCGTACCGCCTTCAGGATATTCGCACCCTCCGGTCCCGTCGCCGCTTCCCATTGTTTTACCGAATCCGCCGCCGCCTCCTTCAATGCGCGGCGCACCGCTATGGGCACTGCGGTATCGATGGTCACGCCGTTCTTGCGCATGTTGGCGTAGTTCTGTTGCAAGCGGCCCTCGATGCGTTTCCACTGTTCGGCTTCGGTCTGCGCGGCGGCCTGGTCGATGGCCTTGCGCGACTTCGCGTCCAACGCCTGGTAAGCCTGCAGATTCATCGTGGCCACCGAGATCGGCATGGCGTAGTTGATCTCCGCAAAACGCGGCAGATGTTCCCACAGCTTGCGGCCGGCGCCGCCGTCGCCCGAGGACAGCACCGCGTTGACCTCGCCCGAGGCGATGCGCGGCATCGCATCCGCGAACGAGATGTTCTGCGCGCGTGCGCCGGCCTTCTGCATCACGTTTTGCGAGGTCGCGTCGTATGTGCGGATGCTCAGGGCCTTGAGGGCCGCCACGCTGTCGACCTTTTGCTTGGACCAGATACCCGAGGCCGGCCATGGCGTGGTGTAGAGCAGCTTCTGGCCGTGCGCGGCCAGCAGCTTTTCATAGGCGGGACGCGCCGACTTGTTGAGCGCGCGGGCCTTGGTCAGCGAATCGGCCAGGAACGGCAGCGAGGACACGCCGAACAGCGGGTATTTCGTCGCCAGCGCGCCGGCGAAGGCGTCACCGGCATCGACCTTGCGCGCCTCGACGGCGTCGATCATGTCGCCGGACTTGATGCCGCGGGCGGCGTCGAAGCTGGTGTCGATCAGAACCTGGCCACCGCTCTTGCTGCGCACCAGGTCAGCGAAGGTGGACACGCCTTGCCCCGGCATCGAGGTGGCCGGATACTCGGTGGTCATGGTGAGGGTGGTGGCGGCAAATGCGCCGTGGCTGGCAAAGGCGATGACGATGCCCGCCCACAGGCGGAACGAGGGACTGCCGTGCATGCGCGACTCCTGGTCGTGACGAAAAATCCGGGGTCGGGCAGGCCGATGCAGCAGGCCGGCGCCAGGCCAATGCCGCACAGCGTACGGCAAGGGCCGGATGCCGGCTAGATCCTGAAAACCCTACGTTGTCACGATGTCGAAGGGGCCCCGCCCAGCGCTTCAAGCTGATGCCCGGCCAGGACCAGCGAGGTCGGCGTCGTTGGGACTCTGCCAAAAAAAACGCCCCTCGAAAGGGGCGTCAACGTTTCGCCATGGCGGCGAACCGCGCGTCGGGAGCAGAGCCGGGCTCCTTCCGCGCAGCGAACTGTGAATCAATAGAAGGCCTGGATGCCGGTCTGCGCGCGGCCCAGGATCAGGGCGTGCACGTCATGGGTGCCTTCGTAGGTGTTGACCACTTCCAGGTTGACCAGGTGGCGGGCCACGCCGAATTCATCGGAGATGCCATTGCCGCCCAGCATGTCGCGGGCCAGGCGGGCGATGTCCAGCGCCTTGCCGCACGAGTTGCGCTTCATGATCGAGGTGATCTCGACGGCGGCGGTGCCTTCGTCCTTCATGCGGCCCAGGCGCAGGCAGCCTTGCAGCGCCAGCGTGATCTCGGTCTGCATGTCGGCCAGCTTCTTCTGGATCAACTGGTTGGCGGCCAGCGGGCGGCCGAACTGCTTGCGGTCCAGGGTGTATTGGCGGGCGGTGTGCCAGCAGGCTTCGGCGGCGCCGACCGCGCCCCAGGCGATGCCGTAGCGGGCCGAGTTCAGGCAGGTGAAGGGACCCTTCAGGCCGGACACGCCGGGCATCATCTGGTCGTCGGACACTTCCACTTCGTCCATCACGATTTCGCCGGTGATCGAGGCGCGCAGGCCGACCTTGCCGTGGATCGCGGGGGCGGACAGGCCCTTGGTGCCCTTTTCCAGGATGAAGCCGCGGATCTTGCCGTCGAACTCGCCGCCGACGCACTTGGCCCACACCACGAACACATCGGCGATGGGCGAGTTGGTGATCCACATCTTGTTGCCGGTCAGCTTGTAGCCGTCGGCGGTCTTGACCGCGCGCGTTTCCATGCCGCCGGGGTCGGAACCGTGGTTGGGTTCGGTCAGGCCGAAGCAGCCGATCCACTCGCCGCGCGCCAGCTTGGGCAGGTATTTCTGCTTCTGCGCTTCGCTGCCGAATTCGTTGATGGGCACCATCACCAGCGACGACTGCACGCTCATCATCGAGCGGTAGCCGGAATCGATGCGCTCGACTTCGCGGGCGATCAGGCCGTAGCTGACGTAGTTCAGGCCGGCGCCGCCGTATTCGGCGGGGATGGTGGCGCCCAGCAGGCCCAGCTCGCCCATTTCGGAGAAGATTTCCGGGTCGGTCTTTTCGTTGCGGAAGGCATTCAGCACGCGCGGGGCCAGCTTGTCCTGCGAGTAGGCGTGGGCGGCATCGCGCACCATGCGTTCTTCTTCGGTGAGCTGCTGGTCCAGCAACAGGGGGTCTTGCCAGTGGAACGAGGGATTCGAGGACATGCTGGGTCTCCGCTATGGATTTCCGTTTTCGGAATCTGGAAAGTTTAAACCTAAAATAATTGGCGCGGCAACCCGGGGTTTACGTGACGCGCGGGCGCGTCGCCGTGGGTTGCCGCCGCCCCGGGGTATCAGTGCTGGGCCTTGAGCGCCGCGTCGCGGATCTTGTCCAGCGTGGTCGACGGCGTGATGGCCTGCGGGTCGATGAAGCAGTGCAGGATGGCCGGCTTGCCACTGGCCAGCGCGCGTTCGAAGGCCGGGGCGAACTGCTCGGTGGTCTCGACGCGTTCGCCGTGGCCGCCGAAGGCGCGGGCGTAGTCGGCGAAGTCCGGGTTCTTCAGCTCGGTGGCGGACACGCGGCCGGGATAGTGCTTTTCCTGGTGCATGCGGATGGTGCCGTACATGCCGTTGTCGACCAGCACCACGATGATGGGCAGGTCGTACTGCACGGCGGTGGCGAATTCCTGGCCGTGCATCAGGAAGCAGCCGTCGCCGGCGAAGCAGACCACGGTCTTGTCGGGCCAGACGCGCTTGGCGCCCACGGCCGCCGGCAGGCCGTAGCCCATCGAGCCAGACGTCGGCGCCAGCTGCGTGCCGAAGCGGGTGAAGCGGTGGAAGCGGTGCAGCCAGGTGGCGTAGTTGCCGGCGCCGTTGGTCATGATGGCGTCGGCCGGCAGGGTCTTTTCCAGGTAGTCCATGACCTGGCCCATCTGCAGCGCGCCCGGGGTGGCGACGGCTGTCGGGTCGCTCCATTTCAGGTACGACTCGCGCATGGCCTGCGTGCCTTCGGCCCAGGCCGGCTGGGCGGGGGCTTTCACGCCGGCCAGCGCCGCGGCGAAGGCGGCGGGCGAGGTGTTGATGGCCAGGGTCGGGCGGTACACGCGGCCGAGTTCGGCGGCATCCGGATGCACGTGCACCAGCTTCTGCCTGGGCACCGGGATGTCCAGCAGGGTGTAGGCCTGGCTCGGGTTTTCCGACATGCGGCCGCCGACCAGCAGCACCAGGTCAGCGTCGGCCACGCGCTTGAGCAGCGCCGGGTTGATGCCCAGGCCGACGTCGCCGATGAAACACGGGTGGTCGGCGGGGAACAGCATCTGGCGGCGGAACGACACCGCCGTGGGCAACGCGTGGCGCTGCGCGAAATCGGCGAACTGCTGCACCGCGCGCGCGTCCCAGCGCGTGCCGCCGAGAATCGCGACGGGGTGCTTCGCCTGCGCCAGCAGATGCTCCAGGTCGGCCAACTGGCCGGCGGTGGGGGCGGAGTCGATGACTTCGTAACGCGGCGCGTCGGCCACCTGGGCGGCTTCGACCAGCATGTCCTCGGGCAGCGCGATCACCACCGGGCCGGGGCGGCCGGAGGTGGCGATGTGGAAGGCGCGCGAGATCAGTTCGGGAATGCGCTCGACCTGGTCGATTTCGGTGACCCATTTGGCCTGGGTGCCGAAGACGGCGCGGTAGTCCATTTCCTGGAAGGCCTCGCGCTCGCGCATGCCGCGTTCGATCTGGCCGACGAACAGGATCATCGGGGTCGAGTCCTGCTTGGCGATGTGCACGCCGGCCAGCGCATTGGAGGCGCCCGGGCCGCGGGTCACCATGCAGATGCCGGGTTCGCCGGTCAGCTTGCCGTGGGCGTCGGCCATCATGGCCGCGCCGCCTTCCTGGCGGCAGACCGTGACCTTGATGTCGGCGTCGTGCAGCCCGTCCAGCACCGCCAGGTAGCTCTCGCCGGGAACGCAGAATACGTGTTTGACGCCTTGGGCGACGAGCTGGTCGACCAGGATGTGGCCGCCGAGGCGGGATGCTTGCTGGGACATGGTGGGTGTCAGGATGAGCCGAGAATAAGACTCCCGAGCATAATGTTCCTTGATCGCACAACGCAATTGATAAAATTGCACAATCTATTGATTCGCCGGCACGACCCGGCGGGACGGCCCGGGCCGCGTCGCCATTGACGCTGCCGGGCGGTGCCGCATCCCCGGCCGGTATTACGCCTCCGGTATTACGCCTCCCATGAGAAACGGCATTCCCAATCTGAGCGCCCTGCAGGCGTTCGAGGCCTCGGCCCGCCTGGGCAGCTTTTCGCGCGCCGCCGAAGAACTGTCGCTGACCCACAGCGCCGTCTATCGCCAGGTAGCCAGCCTGGAGGCGCGGCTCGGCGTGCAACTGTTCACGCGGGTGCGGCGGCGCATCGTGCTCACCGACCCTGGCGCCGAATATGCGGGACGTATCCGCCATCACCTGGACCAGATCGAGAAGGACACGTTCGGCCTGGTCAGCCGCACCGGCATGGGCCGCAGCATCCACATCGCCGTGGTGCCGACACTGGCCACCACCTGGCTGATCCCGCGGCTGGCGGATTTCCAGCGGGCACAGCCGGACATCACGGTCAGCCTGTCGGTGCGGACCCTGCCGTTCCAGTTCAAGGACCAGCCGTTCGACGGCGCGGTCTACCATGGCGACACGCTCTGGCCCGGCACGCAGGGGGTCTTGCTGTTTCCCGAGCGCGAGCTGGTGCCGGTCTGCGCGCCCGGGCTGATGGCAGGGGTTTCCGAGGCCGGAATGGGGGCGTTGGCCGGCATGACCCATTTGCACCTGAGCTCGCGGCCCGATGCCTGGCGCCAGTGGTACGGCGCCAACAACTACCTGTATGGCCCGCAGGCCGCGGGCGGCCCGCGCTATGAACTGTTCACCATGGTGATGGCGGCGGTGCAGGCCGGGCTGGGCGTGGGCCTGATGCCGCGCTTCCTGGCGCAGCCGGCGCTGGACCTGGGCACGCTGGTGATGCCGGTGCCGCAGTCGCTGACGGTGAGCCAGGGCTATTACTTTGGCTATCCGCAACGCAGCGAGCGCTCCGAGGCGTTGAAGCTGTTCGAGGCCTGGCTCAAGTCGGCTGCCGCGGCGGTGGTGGGGCGCTGACCCCGGGCGCGGGCCGCGCCGCCGTAGAATGTGGCCCATTGCCGGCGCCGCTTCCGGCCCCGCCAGCCGCCGGCCGGCTCTCCTGACGCATCGCATCCGCCCCATGCCCGATTCCCGCCCGACGCTCGCTTCCCAGGCCGACATCGATGCCTTCATCGACGCCGTCTGGCTCGAGGATGGCCTGTCGGCCAACACGCTGGCGGCATACCGGCGCGATCTGACCGGTTTCGCGCGCTGGCTGGAAGACCCCGCGGCCTACGCCCGCGAGATGGCTGACCGGCACGGCGAGGCGGCCCCGACCCATGCCGCGCCGGCGGCCGGCCCCGCCAAGGCGCTGGCCGAGGCGGGCAAGGCCGATATCGAGGCCTGGTTCGCCTTTCGCCACGAAGAAACCCGCGCCACCACCGCCAACCGGCGCCTGGCGGCGCTACGGCGCTTCTACGCCTGGGCCCTGCGCGAGCACCGCACCGCGCAAGACCCCTGCCTGACCCTGGTGGCGGCCAAGCAGCCCCCGCGCCTGCCCAAGACGCTGTCCGAGCAACAGGTCGATGCCTTGCTGCGCGCGCCGGACCTGTCCCAGGCGCGCGGCCTGCGCGACCGCGCCATGCTGGAAACGCTCTACGCCACCGGCCTGCGCGTGTCGGAGCTGGTCGGCCTGCGGGCGCTCGACGTCAGCCTGGACGAAGGCGTGGTGCGCGTGGTGCTGGGCAAGGGCGGCAAGGACCGGCTGGTGCCGCTGGGCGCGGAGGCGGCGCATTGGATCGATCGCTACCTGAAGACCGCGCGCCCCGAGCTGGCCGCCGGGCGCGTCAGCGATGCGCTGTTCATCACCGCCCGCGCCGAGGCCATGTCGCGCCAGGCGTTCTGGCAATTGGTCAAGAAGTACGCGGTGCTGGCGGGGGTGCATGCGCCGCTGTCGCCGCACGTGCTGCGCCATGCCTTCGCCACCCATCTGCTGAACCATGGCGCCGACCTGCGCGTGGTGCAGATGCTGCTGGGCCACGCCGACATCTCCACCACGCAGATCTACACCCATGTGGCGCGCGAGCGGCTGAAGGCGCTGCACGCCGCGCATCATCCGCGCGGTTGACGCCGGCGTTTGCGCGTCCGCGCCCGCCTGCCTACACTTTTGCCTTCGCCTTTCCAACGCCCTGCCATGAGCAAAGCCCGCCACGTTTCCGAAACGCCCGCCACCCAGTTCCTCAAGCAGCACAAGGTGGCGTACACCGAGCACACCTACGACTACGTCGATCATGGCGGCGCCGGCGAGGCCGCGCGCCAGCTGGGGCTGGACCCGCACGCGGTGGTCAAGACGCTGGTGATGGAAGACGAAGCGGCCAAGCCGCTGATCGTGGTGATGCATGGCGATCGCGAAGTCTCCACCAAGAACCTGGCGCGCCAGGCCGGCCTGAAGAGGGTCGAACCCTGCAAGCCCGAGGTGGCGCAGCGTCATTCCGGTTACCAGGTGGGCGGCACCTCGCCCTTCGGTACGCGCAAGAAGATGCCGGTGTGGGTCGAGGCCGAGATACTGCAATACCCGGTCGTCTACATCAACGGCGGCCGCCGCGGCTACCTCGTGGGCATCGATCCGAACGCGCTGGTGAGCCTGCTCGGCGCCAAGCCGGTGACGGTGGCGCTGGAGTAGGGGACTGGCCACGGCCTTGCGTTGCGCGCGGGCCGCTCATGACCCCCAAGGGCCGCACGCGGCTCCGCGTCGGGGCATCCGCCGCCGCGTGGTATCCGGTTACCACCCCCGTTCCTGCGGGCGGGGGCACAATGGCTACAGAACATCAAGAACCGGCCGCCCTGTCCTGGGGCGCCGTAGCCGGCGATTCCCCAACTCCAGGAGACAATCATGAGCAAGAGACTGTTGATGCTGGTCGGCGACTATGCCGAAGACTACGAGACCATGGTGCCGTTCCAGACGCTGTTGGCGGTGGGCCATACGGTGCACGCGGTCTGCCCGGGCAAGAAGTCCGGCGAAAGCATCGCCACCGCGATCCACGACTTCGAGGGCGCCCAGACCTACAGCGAAAAGCGGGGCCACAATTTCGCGCTGAACTACGACTTCGACCGGGTCGAGGCCGGCTCCTACGACGGCCTGGTGATCCCGGGCGGCCGCGCGCCGGAATACCTGCGCCTGAACGAGAAAGTGCTGGAGATCGTGCGCGCCTTCGACCAGGCCGGCAAGCCGATCGCCGCCGTCTGCCACGGCGCCCAATTGCTGGCGGCCGCGGGCATCCTCCAAGGCCGCACCTGCTCGGCCTACCCCGCGTGCGCGCCGGAAGTGCGGCTGGCCGGCGGCACCTATGCCGAGATCGGTATCGACCAGGCCTACACCGACGGCAACCTGGTGACGGCGCCGGCCTGGCCCGCGCATCCGGCGTGGCTGGCGCAATTCCTGGCCGTGCTCGGCACCCGGATCACGCCCTGAAGCGGCGCCGTGTGGCGGCCTGGGCCGCTGCGCGCGATCCGGCGCCGGTCGCCGCCTCGTTGGCGCGTCGCCCGGCCGATGGGCGTGTGGCCGCAAAACAAAGGCGCCTGCCGCGGCAGGCGCCTTTTGCATGGCAGGCGAGGGTCAAGCCGCCATGTCCAGCACGATGCGGCCTTCGATCTGACCACGGCGCATGCGGTCGAACACGCTGTTGATGTTCTCCAGCTTCTCGGTGGCCACGGTCGCGTGCACCTTGCCTTCCTCGGCGAACTGCAGCGATTCCTGCAGATCCAGCCGCGAACCCACGATCGACCCGCGCACGGTCACGCCGTTGAGCACCATGTCGAAGATCGACAGCGGGAAGTCGCCCGGCGGCAGGCCATTGAGCGCCACCGTGCCGCCGCGGCGCACCATGCCCAGCGCCTGTTCGAAGGCCTTGGGCGACACCGCCGTGATCAGCGCGCCGTGAGCGCCGCCGATTTCCTTTTTCAGGTACGCCGCCGGATCGGTGGTCTTGGCATTCACCACCACTTCCGCGCCGAGGCGTTTGGCGAAGTCCAGCTTGTCGTCATCGATGTCCACCGCCGCCACGTTCAGGCCCATGGCGCGCGCATATTGCACCGCCATGTGGCCCAGTCCGCCAATGCCGGAGATCACGACCCAGTTGCCCGGGCGCGTGTCGGTCATCTTCAGTCCCTTGTAGACCGTGACGCCGGCGCACAGCACCGGGGCGCTGTCCACGAAGCCGACATTCTTGGGCAGCAGGCCCACATAGTCCGCCGCCGCCAGCGCGTACTCGGCGAAGCCGCCGTTGACCGAGTAGCCTGCGTTCTGCTGCTGTTCGCACAGCGTTTCCCAGCCGCCCAGGCAATGCTCGCAGTGACCGCAGGCGGAATACAGCCACGGGATGCCGACGCGGTCGCCTTCCTTGACGTGCGTCACGCCCTGGCCCACCGCCACCACGTGACCCACGCCCTCGTGGCCGGGAATGAAAGGCGGATTGGGCTTGACCGGCCAGTCGCCCTCGACCGCATGCAGGTCGGTGTGGCAGACGCCGCAGGCCTCGATCTTCACCAGCAGTTCGCCGGCGCCGGGGCGCGGCACGTCGACTTCTTCGATTTCCAGGGGTTTGCCGAATGCGCGAGCCACGGCGGCCTTCATGGTTTTGTTCATTGCTACCTCCGAAGTCAGAACAGTCTTAGCATGCTCGGATGGGTGTGCGGCCGAGACCTTGATTTATATCAACGGGGGCCGGAAGGCTTCGACGCAAGAAACTTATCGTTGCAGAATGGGCGCGGTGCGCACCTGGGCGCGGGTATCTTGCCGCGCTGGCGGCTCTCGTCGTACAGTGGCCCGCAGGTATCGTGTCGGCATCAGGAGCGCCCATGTGTGAAATCTTCATCCGCGCGAGCGAGCAGTCCTACGCGCCCGAGACCCGTTCCCTGCGCCTGCACGGCGCGGCCACCAGCCTGCGGCTGGAGCAGTTGTTCTGGCAGGTGCTGGAAGAAATCGCGGCACGCGACGGCATGCGGGTGACGCAACTGATCGAGCGCCTTTATGACGAACTGGTGGAATACCGCGGCGAGGCCGCCAATTTCACTTCGTTCCTGCGGGTGTGCTGCCTGAGGTATCAGCTGCTGCAGGCCGAGGGCCGCATTCCCGCCGATGCGGCGGTGCCGATCCGCTCGCTCAACGCCAAGGCGGTATTGGAGGGCCTGCCGCCTGCGATGTACGACCCTCAGCCGCTGCGTGCGAAACGGCCGGTGGCGGCGTAGACGGCTCACCATGGCGCAGCAGGCGAAAAAAAGCCCGATCCTGGATCGGGCTTTTGCTTGGGCGGGGCGATGCGCGAATCAGCCGCCGGGCTGGGTCGAGGCCATGGCCACTTCGCTCTGCACGATGCGGCGGATGCGCACGGCATCGCCGATGCGCGACAACTTGCCTTGCGAATCCAGCAGCACGATCGCCAGATCGCGGCCATTGATGCGCGCCAGCATCACCAGGCATTCGCCGGCTTCGTTGATGTAGCCGGTCTTGGATACCTTGATGTCCCAGTCGGGCTTGCGCACCAGCAGGTTGGTGTTGCGGAAGGTCTGCGTGCGTTTGTTGATTTCGACGTCGTATTCGGTGTCGGTGGAATAGCGGTGGATCAACGGGCGCTGCGCCGCGGCGCGCAGCAGGCGGGCCAGGTCGCGCGGCGACGAGACATTATTGCTGGACAGGCCGGTAGGCTCGATGAAATGCGTGCTGGTCATGCCCAGCGACTGCGCCTTGGCGTTCATGGCCGCGACGAAGGCGGGCAGGCCGCCGGGGTAATTGCGGCCCAGGGCATTGGCGGCGCGGTTTTCCGAGGACATCAGCGCCAGGTGCAGCATGTCGCCGCGCGACAGCCGGGTGCCCACGCGCAGGCGCGACGTGGTGTGCTTGAGGCCGTCGATGTCGTCATCGGTGATCTCGAGCATCTCGTCCATGGGCTGGTTGGCGTCCACCACCACCACGGCGGTCATCAGCTTGGAAATCGAGGCGATCGGGCGCACCACGTTTTCGTTCTTGGCGAAGATCACGGTGGAGGTGGCCAGATCCTGCACGTAAGCCGTGCTGGAGCGCAGCGCGGCGGCTTCGGCGCGCACCGACACCGCGGGTGGCGGCATGGCGGCGGCGGCCGTGCGTTGCGCGCGCGGCGGCTTGTTCGGCTTGCCGTTCTTGCCGCTGGCGCCCTTCTTGGATGAGCCATGTTGGGCCACGGCCTGGCGGCTGCCCTTGGGCGGCGCCTTCTTGCCCGCAACCTGCTTGGGCGCGCCCTTGCCAGCCGTATGTTTGCCCGCGGCGGCCTTGGGCGTGGATTTGGCAGCGGCCGACTTCGGCGCGGCCTGCTTGCCGGCGGCCTTGGGCGTGGCCTTGGCCGTGCCGTGCTTGGGCGTGGCCGCCTTGCCGGCGCCGGCTTTCTTGGCGGGGGCGGGGGCTTTCTTGGCTTGTTGGGCCTTGCAGGCGGCCGACTTGGCGTTGGTCTTGCAGGGATCGGTGTGCTTCGCGGCGAGCGCGGCAGGGGGCAGGAGCGCGCACATCGCCAGCGCCGCCGGCGCTATCGCGTTCGCAATTGCACGTTTCCAGTTAAATGCCATGGTTTGAGCAGGCTTGTCAGTCTGTGAAGAATTGTTTCCCGGGTCGAGCTTGTGGCGGTTCCGGAAAAGTCCAGATGAATTAGGGGGTTACGCGTCGAATTTAAACAGCAATTTCAAGTGATGCGCAAGGCGATTCACCATCATTGGGCAAAAAAATATCGGGGCCGTATTGACGGGCGACACAGACGTCACCGGGCGCGTTCCGCGACGCTACTGGCGCGCGGCGCGTGAGCGTAGCCCGGAATGACCCTCAATTGGCTGAATACGTGGGAAGGGTTTGCAATGGGCCTGCGTGATCGAGGCCGGGAAGGGTGGCCTCGCCGGGTGGAATCGAACCACCAATTGACCCTTAGGAGGGGCCGGTTATATCCATTTAACTACGGCGAGACGGGCAGCATGGGCGTTCCCGGAAGACGCCTGGGCCATAAAGGGCGCCTAGTGCCTTGATATTCCAGGGAAAGACCAGGGGCGCAAGTGTAACACCATTGGGTAGTAGCCGAAAAATAGTGGATTTAATCAACTATATGCCCTATATTGCCCGGCATGGGCCCGTCGTCGTCGCGCTGGACGCGGCGGGCCGGCCCCAGACCCAGAACATCCAGGAGCAGGCATGACCCCGACTTTCCACACGATCCTGCTGGACGTGCAGGACCGTGTCGCCACGGTGACGCTGAACCGGCCCGACAGCCGTAACGCGCTCAATTCCCTGATGTGCGCCGAGTTGGTGCAGGCCATGCAGCAACTGGCGGACAACCCCGACGTGCACGTGCTGCGGATCGCCGCGGCCGGCCCGGCGTTCTGCGCCGGCGCCGACCTGAAAGAGCGCAAGACCATGTCGAATGCCGAATTGACGGCGCGCCGGGTGCAGGGCTTTGCCGCCTATGCCGCCATCGAGCGCATGCCGCAGCCGGTGATCGCGGTGGTGCAGGGGGCCGCGTTCGGTTCCGGTTGCGAAATCGCCGCGGCCTGCGACTTCGTGCTGGCCTCGTCCGAGGCCACGTTCTGCTATCCGGAGGTGGGCTGGGGCACGGTGGGCGCCACCCAGCGCCTGCCGCGTATCGCCGGCGCCCGCAAGGCCAAGGAGCTGCTGTTCACCGGCCGCCGTTTCGACGCGGCCGAAGCGCGCGTGATCGGTCTGGTCAATCAGGTCTATGCGCCCGAGGCGCTTGCCGCGGAGGCGGCGCGGATGGCGGCAGCCATTGCGCGCGCCGCGCCCCTGACCGTCAGGCTGACCAAGCGCAGTATCGACCAGGGGCTGGCGACGACGCGCGAGGGCGCGATGGCGATCGAATTGCTGGCCATCGAGGAAAACCTGCGCGGCACCGATTGGAAGCAGGCCATCGCCGGATTCGGCGCGGCGGGAGACAAGGCATGATCGGCCCGACGATTCTGTCGCAGGCACTGGCGCGCCAGGTGGCCGATCGCGCCGACGCCGAAGCCTTTGTCGCGCCCGGCGAGCGCCACACCTGGGCGGCGTTGCAGGAAGGCGCGCGCCGCATCGCCCGCGGCCTGCATGCGGCGGGGGTGCGCCGTGGCGACCACGTCGGCGTGCTGTTGGGCAACGGCGGCGCCTGGGTGCAGGTGTTCTATGCCTGCGCCCTGCTGGGCGCCGTGACGGTGCCGGTCAACACGCGCTTCAAGACCGATGAATTGGCGTTCTGCCTCAAGCAGGCGGACGTTCAACTGCTGCTGACGGCCGACACCTTCCTGGGCATCGATTTCCTCGATCTGCTGGCGCAGGTCGAGCCGGCGCTGACGACCGCCTTGCCCGGGCAGGCCCTGCCGCTGCTGCGGCGCGTGGTGGTGCTGGGAGAGCGCTGCCCCACGGGCGCGCAATCATGGCAGGACTTCCTGCGGGCCGGCGCCACGGTCGACGATGCGGCGCTCGACGCCGTCATGCGCGCCGTGGCGCCGGACGACGTGCTGCTGATCCAGTACACCTCGGGCACCACCTCGTTCCCGAAGGGCGTAATGCTGACGCACGCCAACATGCTGACCAACGCCTGGGCCGCGGCGCAGCGCATCGGCGTGCGGCCCGACGACCGCTACTTCAGCATCCGCCCGTACTTTCACGTGGCCGGCACCACCTTGTCGATCCTGGTGAGCCTGATGACCGGGTGCTGCCTGCTGACGCTGCCGAAGTTCGACGTGGCCGAGGCATTGCGCATGCTGGACGAAGAACGCTGCACGCTGACGTCCGGCAATGACACCATCTTCCTCATGCTGATGGGGCATCCTGATTTCGACCGCAGCCGTATCCACCTGCGTGGCGGCTGGGCCGCCGCCGGCCCGCAGGTAATGGGCAAGATCCGCGATGTGATGGGCGTGCCGGGCATTTGCAATGCCTACGGCCAATCCGAGGCTTCGCCCAACATCACGCTGTCGGCGCACGACGATCCGTTCGAGCTGCGCGCCATGGGCTGGGCGCTGCCGCATCCGGGCATGCAGGTGCGGGTGGTGAACCCGGGAACGGGCGCGCCATTGCCGCCCGGCATGCAGGGCGAGATCCAGGCGCGCGGTTGGAGCGTGATGAAGGGCTACTACAAAATGCCCGAGGCCACTGCCCGCGCGCTCGGCGCGGACGGCTGGCTCAGCACCGGCGACCTGGGCGAAATGGACGCGCACGGCCGGCTGCGCATGGTGGGCCGGCTGAAGGATATGTTCCGCGTGGGCGGCGAGAACGTCGCGCCGGCCGAAGTGGAGGAGACCCTGCACGGCCATCCCGCCGTGCGCATGGCGCAGGTGGTGGGCGTGCCGGACGCGCGGCTGGGCGAAGTGCCGGCGGCGTTCGTGCTGCTCAAGGACGGGCAGGACTGCACGCCGGACGAGCTGACAGCCTGGTGCAAGGCGCGGTGCGCCAATTTCAAGGTGCCGCGCTATGTTGAGATCGTCGACAGCTTCGAGCACATCGGCATGACCGGCAGCTCCAAAGTGCAGAAGAACAAGCTGCGCGCCCATGCGCTGGCGCTGTTCGGGCTGGAGCAACAGGCATGAGCGCGCGCGACGTGGTGCTGTGCGAATGCTTCGCGCGCGATGGCCTGCAGCACGAGCCCGACTTCATCGACACGGCGGTCAAGGCCGACCTGATCGACCGTTTCGCGGCGCTGGGCTTCGAGCGGATCGAGGCGACCTCCTATTCCAACCCCAAAGTGGTGCCGCAGTTTGGCGATGCCAGCGAACTGCTGGCGGCGCTGCCGCGCCGCGCGGGGGTCTGGTACAAGGCTACCTGCGCCAACGCGCGCGCCGTCGAGCGGGCGCTGGCCGACCTGGACGCTGGCATCGGCGCCAACGAGATCAGCCTGCTGGTCTCGGCCAGCGAATCGCATTCGACGCGCAACCTCAAGCGCGAGCGCGCCGCGCAATGGGACAACATCGCCGCGATGGCGCGGTTGGCGAATGGCCGCTTTCGCCTCATCGGCACGATCTCGGTAGCGTTCGGCTGCCCCTTCGAGGGGGCGGTCGATCCCGATGCGGTCATGGCCGATGCGCGGCGCTTCGCCGCGCTGGGCGTGGGCATCGTGACGCTGGGCGACACCACCGGCATGGCCACGCCCGCTTCGGTGCGCGATCTGTATGGCCGCATGGCGCGCGAGCTGCCCGAGGTGACGCCGGTGGCGCATTTCCACGACACGCGCGGTACCGGGCTGGTGAACTACCTGGCAGCGCTGGAAGCGGGCGTCACGCATTTCGACTGCGCCTTCGGCGGCGTCGGCGGCCATCCGGCCAAGGTGCGCTATGGCGGCGGCCACACCGGCAATGTCGCGACCGAGGACCTGGTCAACCTGTTCGAGTCGATGGGCGTGCGCACCGGCCTGGACCTGCGGGCGCTGGCGGCCATCTCGGCGCGCTGCCAGGAGGTGCTGGGGCGCGTCCTGCACAGCCGGGTGGCGCAAAGCGGGCTGAACCCGCTGATCGGCGTGGCCGCGGGAGCGGCGGCATGAGGGCCGCGCGCGGCCTTTGTATATCATGCGGGCAGTGGCGCGCGCCGCGCGCGCGCGCCACGCTTTTCCGCATCTGACGAGTTCGCCATGGCCACCCGCACCGCATCCAAGTCCGCCACCGCCGCGCGTCCCGCACCCCGGGCGTTAAAGGAGCTGTTCTCGTACCGCCTGAACCGGCTGGCCTATGTGTCCAGCCGTATCGCCGCCGGCCTGAACGAAAGCCGCTACGGCGTCGGTCCGCGCGAATGGCGCATCATCGCGCTACTGGGCGCGGCGCCGGACATGTCGTTGAACGCGGTGGCGCGCGAGGCCAATATCGACAAGAGCCAGGCCAGCCGCACCGTGTCGGAGCTGATCGAGCGCGGCCTGATCCAGCGCAGCGCCGACAGCCAGGACGGGCGCGGCGTCAGCCTGGACCTGACGCGCGCCGGCCGCGCGCTGTACGAAGAGATGTTCCCGGCTGCGATCGAGCGCAACGAGAGCATGCTGTCGGTGCTTTCGGAGACCGAACGCGAAACCCTGGAGCGCACGCTGGACAAGCTCACCGCGCATGCGCTGGAGATGTTGAACGAGTGCAAGGCGGAGGTGCCGGCGCGTCGTGGCCGCGGGGTGCAGCCGCGCTGAACGCGAGGGGCGCGCCTTGCGCCTTTTTTTACCCTTATTGTTGATTTAATCAATCAATTTGCACATCGCCATTGGAAGAGGATATCCGTGATGTCGGAACTGATCATCGAAGACCTGGACGCCGTGCGGCTGCTGCGGCTGAACCGTCCGGAAAAACACAACGCCCTGAACACCGCGCTGACCACGTCGCTGCTGGACGCCCTGCGCCAGGCCGACCGCGACGAGGCGATCCGCGCCGTGGTGCTGGCGGGCAACGGCAAGTCGTTCTGCGCGGGCGCCGACACCACCGAGTTCTCGGCGCTGACGCCGGAACAACCGGACGCGGTGCTGCGCCGCGCGGATCTCACCACCGATCTGCACCTGGTGTTCTCGCGCATGGCCAAGCCGGTCATTGGCGCGGTGCATGGCAACGCGCTCGGCGGCGGCGCCGGCCTGGCGCTGGCGTGCGACCTGACGGTCATGGCCTCGGACGTACGCTTTGGCTATCCGGAACTGCGCCACGGCATCGTGGCCGCCGTGGTCATGGCCAACCTGGTGCGGCAGGTGGGCCGCAAGCATGCCTTCGAGCTGGTGGCGATGGCCGAGCCGATCGATGGCGCGCGCGCGTTGCAGTTGGGCATCGCCAACCGGGTCGCGCCCGCCGCGCAGGTGCTGGAAGAGGCGCTGGCGATGGCGCGGCGCCTGGCGGGCTGGGAACCGGCGGCCATGGGCCTGACCAAGCGCGCCTTCCACCGCGCGGCCGATCTGGGGTTGGGCGAGGCGCTGGGCGTGGGCCGCGACGCCAACGTCATCATGCGCGGCTTCCGCCAGGGGGCGGCGCGATGAGGCCGCTCGAAGGCGTCACTATCCTGGACCTGTCGCGCGTGCTGGCGTGCCCGTTCGCCTCGATGATCCTGGCCGAGCTGGGCGCCGAGGTCATCAAGGTCGAGCAGCCCGGCGGTGGCGACGAGACGCGTGGCTTCGAACCCAAGGTGCATGGCGAGGGCGGCACCGAGTCGGCCTACTACCTAGCATTCAACCGCAGCAAGCAGTCGATCACGGTGAACTTCCGCCACCCCGAAGGGCAGGCCGTGATCCGGGGCCTGGCCCAGACTTGCGACGTGGTGGTGGAGAATTTCCCGGTCGGCACGCTGGCCAAGTACGGCCTCGACCGCGAGCACATCGCCCCGGACAACCCCGGCCTGATCTATTTCTCGTGCACCGGTTTCGGCATGACCGGGCCATACGCGCCGCGCAAGGGCTATGACACGGTGTTCCAGGCCATGGGCGGCATCATGAGCCTGACCGGCGAGCGGGGCGGCGGTCCGGTCAAGCCGGGCCTGCCCGTCAGCGACCTGACCTCGGGCCTGTGGGCCGCCATCGGCATCCTGTCGGCGCTGGTGGGACGGGCGCGTTCGGGGCAGGGCTGCCATATCGATTTCTCGATGCTGGACGGGCAGGTAGGCCTGCTGTCGCTGGCCGCCGCGCGCTATTTTGCGCTGGGCGAAGTGCCGCCGCGCCTGGGCACCGAGCACCCCGGCCGGGTGCCGTCCGCCGCCTTCCAGTGCGGGGACGGGCGCTGGGTGCAGATCACCGGCAGCGACCAGCATTGGAAGCCGCTGTGCGAGGCGCTCGACCTGCCGCAATGGGCCGACGACCCGGAACTGGCGCGCAACGCCGTGCGCGTGGCGCGGCGCGACGAGGTCATGGCCGGTCTGTCGGCCGCCGCCGCGCGGCTGACGCGCGACGAACTGTGCCGCCGCTGCGATGCGCGTGGCGTGCCGGCCGGCCCGATCCTGGACGTAGAGGAAATCCTGCACAACGAGCACGTGCTGGCGCGCGGCATGGTTGGCAGCTACGAGCATCCGTCCATCGGCCGCTTCGGCGCGGTGCCGGTGCCATTCAAGTTCGACGGTTTCGACGATCCGCGGCTGCAGCGCCCGCCCTTGCTGGGCGAGCATACCGACAGCGTGCTGGCCGGCCGGCTGGGCCTGGCGCCGGCGCAGATCGAGGCTTTACGCGAGCAGGGCGCGATCTAGGGGGCGGGGCGCGGCGCCCCGTTGCCATCCCTCGCACACCATCAGACACAAAACACAATATTCCAGGAGACAAACCATGAAGATTATGAAGCGCCTGCTGTGCGGCGCGGCGTTGGCGGGCGCGCTGAGCGGCCCGGCCATGGCCGCCGAGGCCTACCCGTCGCAACCCATCACGCTGGTCAACCCCTACGCCGCCGGCGGTCCGGCCGACGTACTCGGACGGGCCCTGGCGCGCGAACTGGAGAAACAGCTGGGCAAGGCCGTCATCGTCGAGAACAAGGCCGGCGGCGGCGCCGCCATCGGCGCCAATTACGTGGCGCGCGCCAAGCCCGACGGCTACACGCTGCTGCTCGGCACCTCGGCCGCGCATGTGGTCACGCCGCTGATGCAGCAGACGCCGTACGACGGCATCAAGGACTTCGCATTTATCTCGATTGTTGCCAACCAGCCCAATATGCTGGTGGTGCGGCCCACGCTCGAGGTCGACAGCGTCGGGCAACTGATCGCGATGGCGCGCAAGGAGCCGGGGCGCATCAACTACGCGTCGGCCGGGCCGGGCAGTTCGCCACACCTGGGCGCGGAGCTGTTCCGCGAACGCGCCGGCGTGGATATCGTCCATATTCCCTACAGCGGCGCCGCGCCGGCCATCAACGACCTGGTTGGCGGGCAGGTGGACATGGCGGTGCTGAACCTGGCCGCCAGCCTGCCGTTCATCCGCAGCGGGCGCCTGAAGGCGCTGGCCTATGCCAACGACCATCGCTCGCCGCTGCTGCCCGAGGTGCCGACGTTGGCCGAATCCGGCGTGAAGGGGGCCGAATCGGCCTCCTGGTACAGCCTGGCCGCGCCCAAGGGCACGCCGCCGGAAGTCGTGCAGCGCCTGAACGACGCGGTGGCCAAGGTCAACGCCAGTCCCGAATACCGCAAACTGATGCAGGCGCAGGGGGTAGACCTGTGGACCATGACGCCGCGGGAAGCCACTGCCTTCGTGGAGCGGAACCAGGCCGCCATGCGCAAGCTGGTGCAGGCGGCGGGGTTGATGAAGAAATAGGCGGATTCTGGCCGGACGCTGCGGTTCATCCGGCCAGTAACGCCACGCGCCTGAGCGCATCGCGGGTTTGCGCCACCAGTTGCTCGACCACCGCGCCGGCCGGTTGCAGGCTGTCGATCAGGCCCGCGCTCTGGCCGGCCTCGACCTTGCCGCCCCGCACGTCGCCGTCGAAGGCGGCCTGCTTCAGGGAACTGCCGGCGAACATCGTCTCCAGCACGGTCTGGTCGCCGTCGCGTTCGGCCGCGAGATAGTCGTGGGCAAAGGCGTTGCGCAGCATCCGTACCGGCGAGCGGCCGCGCCCCACCAGCGTGGTGTCGGCCACGCCGGCGGCCAGCACCGCCGCTTTGTAGGCATCGCACACGCCGGCCTCCGGCGTCAGCAGGAACCGTGTTCCCAACTGGACGCCGGCGGCGCCCAGGCACAGCGCCGCCGCGATGCCGGCGCCATCGGCGATGCCGCCGGCCGCCACCACCGGCACCGACACGCGCCGCACCACGGAACGCAGCAATACCTGCAAGCCGATTTCATCGGGGCCGGGATGGCCGCCGGCTTCCAGGCCGACCGCGATCACCGCGTCCACGCCAGCCGCTTCGGCCTTGGCGGCATGTTCGGGGCTGGCGATCACTTGCAGCCATTTGGCGCCGGCCTCGCGCGCGCGGCCGATGTGCTTCTGCGGCCCGCCCTGCGACGCGATGATGATGGGCACGCCCTCGCTCAGGGCGATGTCCATGTGTTCCTGCGCGCGTTTGTTGTAGAGCGGGATGTTGACCGCGAAAGGCGCGTCGGTGCCGGCGCGGACCGCGCGGATGGCGGCCAGCAGCGCCTCGGGGTACATGGGGCCGGCGGCGATCACGCCCAGGCCGCCGGCGCGCGACACCGCCAGCGCCAGCGCCGCATTCGACGAGGCCCAGCTCATGCCGCCCTGGATAATCGGATAGCGCGTGCCCAGCAGGCGGGTCAGCGGGGTTTGCAGAGTCATGGTTCAGGGGAGGTGGGAAAAGTCCCATTCTGGAATATGTAGTTGATAAAATCAACTAAATTGTGGGGGCATATGCGATGTGCCGACGCGGGTATTCCCGGGCGGTCCGGGTTATTTGTTTATGATGTGCGCGTCTGGCCCAAGGCCCGACCGTCCCGAGGAGAGGGGGGCGCCCGCCGTCGTCAATAAGAACAATCATGTCGAGCACTACCGATACGCGTTACCTGCGCACCATCATCCTGGGTACCCTGGTGGTGCTGCTGGCCATGGGCGTGCGCGCCACCTTCGGCCTGTTCATGCAGCCGATGGGCCTGGCCCACGGCTGGAGCCGCGAAGTGTTTTCCATGGCCTTCGCCCTGCAGAACCTGGTCTGGGGCGTGGCCTGCATCTTCATGGGCATCCTGGCCGACCGGTATGGTTCCGGCCGTACCATCGCGTTGGGCGCGCTGCTGTACATGCTGGGCATGATCGGCACGCGTTTCGCCACCGACGAAACCACGCTCTACCTGAGCGCCGGCCTGCTGGTCGGCCTGGGTCAGGCCGGCACGACCTTCCCGGTGATCCTGCCGGTGGTGGCGCGCGCGGTGCCGCCCGCCTATCGCAGCACCGCCATGGGCATCGCCAGCGCCGGCGGTTCGCTGGGCCAGTTCGCCGTGGTGCCGACCGGCCAGGTGCTGATCTCCGGCCTGGATTGGCCGGGCGCGCTGTGGGTGCTGTCGCTGTTCGTGGCCTGCGCCGCGCCGCTGGCCTATTACCTGCGCGGCCGCCCGCAAGCCCATGGCGGGCCGCAGCAATCGCTGGCGGCGGCGGTGCGCCAGGCGGTGCGGCATCCGTCGTTCCACTTCCTGTTCTGGAGCTATTTCGTCTGCGGCTTCCACACCGCCTTCATCACGCTGCACCTGCCGGCCTACGTCACCGATGGCGGCCTGACGCCGGGGCAGGGCGCCACCGCGATCGCGCTGATCGGGCTGTTCAACGTGCTGGGTTCTTTCTATGCCGGCAAGCTTGGCGGGAAGTACAGCAAGAAGCGTCTGCTGGCGGTGGTCTACGGCATGCGCGCCTTCGGCATCCTGTTGCTATTGTGGCTGCCGCTGTCACCTTGGGTGCTGTATGCATTCGCAGCCTGGATGGGGCTGTTCTGGCTGGGCACGGTGCCGCTGACGCAGGGCCTGATCGGCCAGATCTACGGCCTGCGCTATGCTGCGACCTTGTCCGGCATTGTGTTCCTGGGCCATCAGGTCGGCAGTTTCATCGGGGTCTGGCTGGGCGGCTATGCCTACGCCACTACCGGCAGCTACGACCTGGTCTGGTGGCTGGGCGTGGCGCTGGCGGTGGCCGCGGCGTTGCTGTGCCTGCCCGTGCGCGAACAGCCGCTGGCGCAGCCGGCCGCCGCCTGACTTGCCGCAAGCCATCATGAACGCCACGCCAGCATCCAAGCCCGTCCGCCGTCAACGCGGCTGGCGGCTGCTGGGCTGGGTGGCGCTGGCGCTGGTGCTGGGCCTGGCCTTCTGGGGCTACACCACGCCCGGCATGCAGATCCACTGGGAAAATCTGGCCTCGCTGTGCGGTTTTTGAGCACGCTGGCGGGGCGGGCTCGCGGTATCCTACGGCGGTGAACGATTCTTCGCCTTTCCATGCAGGACGCCCCGCTTTCCTTCCCTGATCTCAGCCTGCCCGGCATCGGCGCCTTGCCCGCCGCCGACCTGCTGGTGCTGACGGTCAACAACCGCCTGTCGCGCCGGCTCACGCTTGAACTGGCCGGGCTGTTGCGCCAGGAACGCCAGGTCAGCGAACTGCCTCGCATCCTGCCCCTGTCCGCCTGGCTGGCCGAGTCCGCCAATGAGCTGGCGTTCGAGGACGACGAGGATGTGCCGGCCTATCGCCTGGACAGCTTCGCCACCCAGTTGGTCTGGACCGAGGCCATCCGCGCCGAAGAGGCCGAACGCGTGCTGCTCGACGCCAGCCAGGCCGCCCGCCTGTCGATGGATGCCGACCTGCTGATGGACGAATGGACATTGCAGGTGCCATCCGGCGCCGATACCGATGAATACCGCGGCTTTGCCCGCTGGCGCCGGCGCTACCGCGAGGCGCTGGCAGCCATCGACGCCGAGGATGCGAACCAGGGCTACGCGCGCGTATTGCGCGCGCTCGAAGACGGCCGCCTGGCCGTTCCCGGCCAACTGGTCCTGGCGGGTTTCACCGATTTGTCGCCGCGCTTTCGGCGCCTGCTGCAAGCCTTCGAGGCGCAGGGCTGCCGGATCGCGCAATGGCGCGACACGCAGCGCGCGCCGGCCGCGCCGCGGCGCTTCGAGGCGTCCGACCAGGGGGCCGAATGGCGCGCGGCCGCCGAATGGGCCGCGGACCAGCTCGCGCGTCACCCCTCCGGCCGCTACGCCATCGTGTCCCCGCAGCTCGAGGCCGAGTCGCCTTTTGCGCGCCGCGTCCTCAGCCAGGCCCTGGCGGGGCGCGACGGCGCGCCGGCGTTCGCCTTCAACGTGGCGGTTGGCCGGCCGCTGGATGAATGGCCGATGGCGCGCGCGGCGCTGGCCTGGCTGCGCGCGCTGGCCGAATGCGCGGCGGGCAAGGGCTGCGGCGTCGAGGTGCTTGGCGCGGCCCTGCTGGCGGGGCATTGCGCTGGCGATGTCAGCGAGCGTGCCCGCCTGGCCGCCATCGATGCGCGCTGGCGCCGCCGCGGCCAGGTCCATGTCGGCGCGGTCGAATGGCGCAAGCAGCTGGCGTTGCTGCCGCCGCTGGCGCAGGCCTGGGACCAGGCCATGGAAATCTGGACGCGCGGCGGCGCCCGCGCCTCCTGCGACGTCTGGATGCTGCGCATGAAAGCGGCGCTGACGGCGCTGGGCTTTCCCGGCGAAGGCGTGCTGGACAGCGTCGGCTACCAGGTGCTGGGCGCGCTGGGCGAGGCCCTGGGCGGTTTCTCCGCGCTGGCGCCGGCGGCGGGCAGGCTGGGGGGCGTGGCGGCGGTCAATCTGCTGCAAAGCGTGGCGCGCTCCGCGTCGTTCCAGCCGCAGCGCGATCCGCTGGCGCGGCTGGACGTGCTGGGCCTGCTCGAGGCCGAGGGCGGCTTCTGGGATGGCATCTGGATGCTGGGCCTGACCGACGATGTGCTGCCGGCTTCGCCCAAGCCGAATCCGTTGCTGCCGCTGGCCGTGTTGCGCCAGGCCAAGGCGCCGCGCGCCACGCCCGAGCGCGAGCGTGAATGGGCCGAAGGCATCTACGCGGCGTTGTGCCGCTGCGCGCCGCAGGTCATCGTCAGCCATGCGCACATGGATGGCGAACGCGAGCTGCGGCCATCGCCGCTGATCGCGGCGGCGCCGCCGACCGATTGGCGGCCGGCGCCGGTTGCCGCCGTGGCCGCCTTGCCGCAGGAATCGCTGGACGATACGCGCGGGCCGCCCCTGGCCGCCGCTGATCGCGGCGGCGGCGGCCTGGATGTCCTGGACACGCAGGCGCGCAACCCCTTGTGGGCCTTCGTGCGGCACCGGCTGGGCGGGCGCGAACTGGCGCCCTACGCCGACGCGGCCACGGTGAACGTGCGCGGCCAGTTCCTGCACAAGGCGCTTGAACGGGTGTGGGGCATGTTGCCCGACCAGGAGGCCCTGCACGAGACGCTGGCCGCGGGCCGCCTGCCCGCGCTGCTCGAACAGGCGGTGGCGCAGGCGGCGGACGAGGAACTCAAGGAATACGCGCCGGCCCTGAAGGCGCTGGAATGCGCGCGGGCCCGGGCGGTACTGGCGTCGTGGCTCGACATGGAGGCCCAGCGCCTGCCGTTCGCCGTGGCGCAGGTCGAGAAGAACCATGAATGGCGGCGGGGCGCGCTGCACCTGAAACTGCGGCTGGACCGCATTGACACGCTGGCCGATGGCCGCAACGTCATCCTCGACTACAAGACCGGGGTGGCCGCCGCCAAACCCGAGCCGGACTGGTCGCGCAGCCGTCCCGTCAACCTGCAACTGCCGTTCTACGCCTCGGTGCTGGCCGACGCCGCCGGCGGCGAGGTGGCCGGCCTGGTGCTGGCCCAGATCCACGCGCGCCAGGTGGCGGCGCAGGGCCTGGCCGACGAAGACCTGGGCATGGAAGGCGTGACGCTGGCCGCCGAAAGCAAGTATTTCGACGGCCTGTCCTGGCCCGAGATCCGCCAGCGCTGGCGCGCCGCGATCGAATCGCTGGCCGATGAATACGTGGCGGGGCATGCCGCCAATGTCGCCTACCGGCGCGATGACCTGAAATACTGCGATGCGCTGCCGTTCCTGCGCTTGCACCTGGACGATGAGGACGCCTGAGCCATGGCCGATGTCGAACGCCTGCCCCAGGACCACGCCGCGCGCGCGGCCGCGCTGGATCCCGCGCGCTCGTTTCTGGTGCAGGCCCCCGCCGGCTCCGGCAAGACCGAGCTGCTGACCGACCGCATCCTGGCGCTGCTGGCCACTGTCAGCCGCCCCGAGGAAATCGTCGCCATCACCTTCACGCGCAAAGCCGCCTCCGAGATGCATGCGCGCGTGCTCAGCAAGCTGCGCCGCGGGCAAGAGGCGCCGCCCGAGGCCGCGCATGAACGCCGCAGCTGGGAACTCGCACGCGCCGCGCTGGCGCGCAATGCCGAACAACAATGGCACCTGCTGGAACACCCGGCGCGGCTGGCCATCCGCACCATCGACTCGTTCTGCGCCGGCCTGGTGCGCAGCATGCCGTGGCTGTCCGAACTGGGCGGCATGCCCGAAATCACCGACGATGCCCGCGCCCATTACCTGGCGGCGGCCCGCGCCACGCTCGATCTGGCCGATGACTACGACGCGGTGCGCATCCTGCTGCAACACATGGACGTGGACGTGCAGGCGGCCCGCGATGCCATCGCCGACATGCTGGGCCAGCGCGACCAATGGCTGCCGCTGCTGCGCCACAGCGCCGACCGCGAGGCCCTGGAACAAACCCTGGCCGAGGCCATCGGCGAAGACCTGGACGCGCTGTGCGAGGCCATGCCCCTCGGCTGGGCCGAGGCGCTGTGCGGCCCGGCGCGCCTGGCCGCGGCCCAGTTGCAGGACGGCGGCGAAGACGACCGGCTGGCGGCATTGCTTGACTGGACCGACGAACTGCCGCCCGACGCCGAGGTGCTGGACCAGTGGCGCGCCGTGGCGCATCTGCTGCTGACCGGCGCGGGTACGCTGCGCAAGACCGTCACCAAGACCCTGGGGTTTCCGGCCAAGTGCGCGCACAAGGAACCGTTCGTGGCCTGGCTCGAAAGCGCCGACGCCGATGCTCCGTGGGTGCGGCGCCTGGCCGCGGTGCGCGACATTCCCGCGCCGCGCTTGAGCGATGCCCAGTGGGAGGTGCTGGGCGCGCAGCTGATGACACTGACGCTGGCCGTGGCGCAACTGCGGCTGCGCTTCGCCGACACCGGCGAGGTCGATTTCATCGAGATCTCGCAGCGCGCCGCCGCGGCGCTGGGCAGCGCCGACGATCCCGGCGAGCTGCTGCTCAAGCTGGATGCGTCGATCCGTCATCTGCTGATCGACGAATTCCAGGACACCAGCCAGACGCAGCTCGACCTGCTGCGCACGCTGACCTCGGGCTGGCAGGCGGGCGACGGCCGCAGCCTGTTCCTGGTGGGCGACCCGATGCAGTCGATCTACCGTTTCCGCAAGGCGGAAGTGGGCCTGTTCCTGGAAGTGGCGGAGCAGGGCGTGGGGGAGCTGCAGCCGGACTTTCTCAACCTGACCGACAATTTCCGTTCACAGGCGGGTATCGTCGATTGGGTCAACCAGTCGTTCGCGCAATTGCTGCCCAAGCGCAGCGACGCCGCCGCCGGCGCCATCAAGTACAGCCCGTCCAGCGCTTTCCACGAGGCCCTGCCGGAGCCCGCCGTGCGTTTCCATCCCGCCTGGTCACGCGCCGGCGCCGCGCCGGCCGAGGAGCAGGCCGAGGACATCGCGGTCGGCCTGGTGCGGCAGGCGTTGGCCGACCATGCGGGCAGCAAGCATCCGGTCGCCATCCTGGTGCGCGCTCGCAGCCACCTGGGCAATCTGACGCGCCGGCTGGCGCAGGAAGGCATCCGTTGCCGCGCGGTGGACCTGGTGCCGCTGGCGTTGCGGCCAGTGGTGGCGGACCTGGTGCAATTGGTGCGGGCGCTGTCGCATCCGGGGGACCGCTTGGCCTGGCTGTCGGTGCTGCGCGCGCCGTTCTGCGGCCTGACGCTGGAATCCTTGCAGCGCCTGTTCGGCGACGATCACGTGACGCCGGTGCCGGTCCTGCTGGAACGGCTGTTGCGCCCCGCGCCAGCGAAGGCCGCCGCGACCCCCTTGGCCACTGTGCCGGCGGCGCGCCAGGGGTCCTTGTTCGACGACACCGAGAACCCGGCGCAAGGGGCCTTGTTCGACGACACCGAGAACCCGGCGCAAGGGGCCTTGTTCGACGACTCGGCGTCCGCGGCGCGGCAGGAACCCGCTGCGATGCCGGTGGCGGCGGGCGAGGCCGCGCCGTCGCTGGGCGGCGCGGACGTCCGGCCCAGCGCCGAGGCCTTGTTGCGTCCCGAGGAATACGCGCGCCTGAAGCAGGTGGCGGCGGTGCTGCTGGACACCCGCAACGCGTCGGGCGCCATGCCTTTCGCGGCCTGGGTCGAGATGCTGTGGCGCCGCCTGGGCGGGCCCGCGCTGTACAGCGGCCCCTCGGTGGCCAACGATGCCGAAAGCCTGTTCCAGTTGGTCGAGCGGCTGGCGCCGCACGGCGCCATCGATGCGGCCGCGCTTGACGCCGGCATCGCGCGCCTGTTCGCGGCGCCCGACGCGGCCGACGAAGATGCCGCGGTCGAGATCATGACGATGCACAAGTCCAAGGGCCTGCAGTTCGAAACCGTCATCCTTTACGGCCTGCATCGCGCCCCGCGCGGCGACCAGCCGCCGCTGGTGCGCTTCGAGCAAAGCGCCGGCCGCGTGCTGTTCGGCCCGGTCAAGCCGCGCGCCGAGACCGAGGCCGACCCCGTGTCGCGCTACCTCGGCGCGCGCGAGGCGCGCCGCGCTTCCTACGAAATCGACCGCCTGCTGTATGTGGCCGCCACCCGCGCCCGCAAGCGCCTGCACCTGGTGGGCCACGTCGCCGTCGACGAGGCCACCGGCCAGGCCAAGCCCCCGCCATCCGCCAGTCTGCTGGGGCGCCTCTGGCCGTGCCTGGCAACACCGGAGCCACCCGCGACGGAAGGCGACAACGCCGAACCCCGCGACGACGGCCCCGAGTGGCAAGGCGAGCCCCTGCGCCGCGTGCGCGGTGATGGTCTGGCGCAGCTGGCGCGCCAGACCGATGTGGCCATCAGCCCCGGCTTCGCCGCCACCGCGCGCGGCGCCTGGGGCGACAGCGCCGAACATCCCGCCTGGCAACTCGAATCCGGCTACGACGCCGCCATCGGCACCCTGGCCCACGCCTGGCTGGCCCGCATCGGCCACGACGGCATCGCCGCCTGGCCGGCCGAGGCCCTGGCCCAGCGCCAGTCCGCCATGCGCCGCCAACTGACCCGCGCCGGCATCCCCGCCAGCCAGGCCGACGCCGCCGCCGAAGCCGTGCTCGACACGCTCCAGTCCACCCTGGCCGATGAACGCGGCCTCTGGCTCCTGTCCCAATCCGGCGCCCGTCGCGAATGGCCCCTCATCGACGCCGCCGGCAAGGTCTCCGTCATCGACCTGGCGCTGAGCACCGAAGACGGCTGGCTCATCGTCGACTACAAGACCGGCCGCCCCCAACCCAATGAATCTCCCGCCGCCTTCGCCCAACGCATGCGCCAACGCCACGGCGACCAACTCCTGCGCTACTGCGCCCAAGTCACCGCCCTGGACGGCCGCAACGCCCGCGCCGCCCTCTACTTCCCCCGCGCCCGCGCCTGGATCGACCTGTAACCCTCCCCCCTCAAATAGCGCCGACAAGCCCCCCCCCCCCGGAAGGCAAAAGCGACGAGGTCAAACAAAGCACACCCAGCCAGGCGACAAGCAAGAAAGACCGCAAGACAACAAGATAGGCAAGACAGCAAGCCAAGTAAGGCAGCAAGACAGCAAGCCAAGCAAAGCAGCAAGGCAAGCAAGGCAGCAAGGCAAGCAAGGCAAGCAAGGCAAAGCGAAGCGAGCCACCAAGACAAGCGAAGCAACGTCTTCTCCCCCTCCCCCTCGGGGGGAGGGCCGGGGAGGGGGCGCACATACAGCCCCCCGGGGCCCGCCAAGCAAGAGGCTAGCCGAGCGAGCAACGCGAAGCTCTGCTAGAATCTTGCTTGGCGGGCCCCTCCGCATGGTTCGACGGTGAACCTGGTCAGGTCGGGAACGAAGCAGCCATAGTCGTTTAGGGTCAGTGCCGGAGTAAGGCTCGCCAACCGGTTTCTCAAAGGGGACGGGGTTGTTTTCCAAGGGGGATTCCCCGGAAAATGATTCCGTCCCTTTTGCATTTCGCGCCGGCAATCGCATAGGCTCTTGCAAAGGCTCTACAATCCCGCCATGACTTATCTGGTACTGGCCCGCAAGTGGCGGCCGCGATCGTTCGATACCCTCGTGGGACAGGATCACGTGGTGCGCGCGCTGACGCATGCGCTCGACACCCAGCGCCTGCATCACGCCTGGCTGTTCACCGGCACCCGCGGCGTCGGCAAGACCACGCTGTCGCGCATCCTGGCCAAATCGCTCAACTGCGAAACCGGCATCACCTCCAAGCCCTGCGGCGTCTGTCGCGCCTGCACCGAGATCGACGCCGGCCGGTTCGTCGATTACCTCGAACTGGACGCGGCCTCGAACCGCGGCGTCGAGGAAATGACCCAACTGCTGGAGCAGGCCGTCTATGCGCCGGGCGCGGGCCGCTTCAAGGTCTACATGATCGACGAAGTGCACATGCTGACGGGGCACGCGTTCAACGCGATGCTCAAGACGCTGGAAGAGCCGCCGCCACACGTCAAATTCATCCTCGCCACCACCGACCCGCAGAAGATCCCGGTCACGGTGCTGTCGCGCTGCCTGCAATTCAATCTGAAGCAGATGCCGGCCGACTCCATCGTGGGCCACCTGCAGGCGGTGCTGGGCGAAGAGCAGGTCGGCTTCGAAGTGCCGGCGCTGCGTCTCATCGGCCAGGCCGCGGGCGGTTCCATGCGCGATGCGCTGTCGCTGACCGACCAGGCCATTGCCTACAGCGCCGGCAACCTGACCGAGGACGCCGTGCGCGGCATGCTCGGCACCATCGACCAGCGCCACCTGGTGCGCCTGTTGGACGCGCTGGCCACCGGCGATGCCAAAGGCGTGCTGGCGGTTGCCGATGAACTGGCCACGCGCGGACTGTCATATGCCGGCGCGCTGGCCGACCTGGCCGTGCTGCTGTCGCGCATCGCGATCGAGCAGCGCGTGTCGGGCGTGACGCCGGCCGAGGACCCGCTGGCGGCCGACATCGCCCGCCTTGCGCAAACCCTGCATCCCGACGCGGTGCAACTGTTCTATTCGGTGGCGGTGCACAGCCGCGGCGAACTGACCCTGGCGCCGGACGAGTACGCCGGTTTCATCATGGCCTGCCTGCGCATGCTGGCGCTCAACGGTGACGCCGGTCCGCAGACCGCCATCGAGGCGCCCGCCGCGCCGGCCCGCCAGGCGGCCGAACCCGCCGCGGCC
>NZ_CADIJV010000015.1 GCF_902859765.1 Achromobacter pulmonis | reverse complement strand
CCGTTCCGCGGCGCGGGCGCGCTGCGCGTCCAGGTCCTGTTCCTGGCGGCGCTGGATGTCGCCGGCACGCGCGGCCGCGTCGGCCGGCAGGGGTTGCGCGGCCAGGGGGGGCGGGGAGATCAGTAAGGCGACGAACGAAACGCACAGCGCCAGGCAGGGAAACCACCTCTGCCGGAGGCGGCTTCGCGATACGATGGTATGCACTTGTTTCTTATTGAAATTGTCGGTTTCTTTTCATAACGGAAGGTTTTTCAGTTAATTAAGTGCATATTTCAATTTATGCCGTCTTTTTCACCGATCTTCTCGCTTGAATAGAAAATACCGTTTTGAGCAGCAGCCTCGATTCGCAACATGTAATTGCGCTCATACCTTACTCGTGCACAAGGATTCTGAGGGTAAGAAGAGTCTGAAAGCCGCAAAGGCGAACGCGATTTGCCCCCACGCGACTTCGCTGGTGCTGTGCCAAAATCGCGGCCATGCCGACCGATAACCGACTGATCCCCACCGCCCTCGCCACCCAGGCAGCGCAGTTGCCCGCCCCCTGGCAGGCCGCCCTGTGCGCGCCGCGCGTCGCCGAGGCGTTGCAGGCCGTGACCGCTCACGTGGAAAAGCGCCTGGCCGAGGGTGCCGTGGTGTATCCCGCCACGCCGCTGCGCGCCCTGCAGGGTCTGGCGCCGTCGGATGTGCGGGTGGTCATCTTGGGCCAGGATCCTTATCACGGTCCCGGCCAGGCGCAGGGACTGGCGTTTTCGGTGCCGGACGATTGCAAGCGTCCGCCCAGCCTGCGCAACATCTTCAACGAAATCGCCCAGGAATACCCAGGTACGCCCGTGCCGGCCGGCAATGACCTGAGTCCGTGGGCCGACCAGGGCGTGCTGCTGCTGAACACCGCGCTGACAGTCGAGGACGGCCAGCCCGCCTCGCATGCCAAGCGGGGCTGGGAAACGGTGACGGACGCCCTGATCAGCCTGGTCGCGCAGGACCCGTCGCCCAAGGTCTTCATGCTGTGGGGCGCCCATGCCCAAGCCAAGCAGGCGTTGCTGCCACGCGACAGCGGCCACCTGGTGCTGCTGGCCAATCACCCTTCGCCGCTGTCCGCCCGGCGTCCGCCCGTGCCGTTCCTGGGCTGCGGCCATTTCCTCAAGACCAATCAGTGGCTGGTCGACCAAGGGAAAAACCCTATTGATTGGCAGCTGGACAAAAAATTAATTCCCATGCAAGGCGAATTCAGGTTATGATCGCCGCACTGCACAAAACGAGTTCGGCATTTACCGCCTTGATTTAGCGGAAATTTCAGCAGTCTGCCGGGCAACCAAGCCCAGCCCATGCCGAACATCATCGATTCCTGACCTCCTTTCCTTTCGCCCTGCGTTCCGAGCAGCATTACGGGAACGCGCCACGCGCACGGTTGATTCGGTCGGCACGATGCTCCATCAACCGTCGCCTGGATCCGGCCGCCTAATCCCCTGGCCCGACCAAGCACTGCGCCGCATTTGATCGCGGCAAGGGAAAGTTATGTCTTTCGAAAACCTGGGCCTGGCGCCCGCCCTGTTGTCGGCCCTGCAAGAGGCCGGTTTCACCACTCCCACCACCGTTCAGGCTTCGGCCATTCCGCAGGCGCTGGCCGGCCACGACCTGATGGTCTCGTCGCAGACCGGTAGCGGCAAGACCGCCGCCTTCATGCTGCCCGCGCTGCACCGCATCGCCCAGACGCCCGCCAACAAGGGCGTCGGCGTGCAAGTGCTGGTGCTGGCCCCGACCCGCGAGCTGGCCCTGCAGGTCACCGAAGCCACCGCCGCCTACGGCCGCAAGCTGGCCGACCTGCGCACCGCCACCGTCGTCGGCGGCATGCCTTATGGCGCGCAGCTCAAGGCGCTGTCGCGTCGCGTCGACGTGCTGGTGGCCACGCCTGGCCGCCTGATCGATCACCTGAATTCGGGCCGCGTCAAACTCAACACCGTGCACACCCTGGTGCTGGACGAAGCCGACCGCATGCTGGACATGGGCTTCATCGAGGACATCGAGACCATCGTCAGCCGCCTGCCCGCCGACCGCCAGACGCTGCTGTTCTCGGCCACCCTGGACGGCACCGTGGCCAAGCTGGCCGCGCGCATGATGCGCGACCCGCAACGCATCGAAGTCGCCGGCGCCAAGGAAAAGCACACCAACATCACGCAAAGCCTGCTGTACGCCGACGATGCCAGCCACAAGATGCAGTTGCTGGATCACGTCCTGCGTGACGCCACGCTGGATCAGGCCATCGTCTTCACGTCCACCAAGCGCGGCGCCGACGACCTGGCCGACCGCCTGGCCGACCAGGGCTTTGCCGCCGCCGCCTTGCACGGCGACATGAACCAGCGCCAGCGCACCCGCACGCTGTCGCAACTGCAACGCGGCCAGCTGCGCATCCTGGTCGCCACCGACGTGGCCGCCCGTGGCATCGACGTGCAAGGCATCAGCCACGCCGTCAACTTCGACCTGCCGATGCAGGCCGAGGACTACGTGCACCGCATCGGCCGTACCGGCCGTGCCGGCCGCAACGGCCTGGCGTTCACGCTGGCCACGCACTCCGAGCGCCACAAAGTGCGCCGCATCGAGCACTACATCGGCCAGTCCATCACCCCCGAAGTGATCGCCGGCCTGGAACCGAAGCGCACCCCGCGTCCGTCGACCGGCGGCGCGCCGCGCGGCGGCAAGCCGTTTGGCAAGCGCCCGGGCGGTTTTGGCGGCGGCTATCAAGGTCACCGTGAAGGCGGTTCGCGTGAAGGCCGCTCGTTCGGCGGCCCGCGTGGCGAATTCAAGCCGCGTGAAGGCGGTTACCAGGGCGCCCGCGAAGGCGGCGCAGGTGGGTACCAGGGCAACCGCCCGTTCGGCGACCGCCCGGCCCGTTCGTTCAGTGATCGCCCCAGCTTCGGTGATCGCCCCCAGCGCGAAGGCGGTTACCAGGGCAATCGTCCCTTCGGTGACCGTCCGCAACGTGAAGGCGGTTTCCGCGGCGGCGACCGTGACGCCCGTCCGAGCTTCAGCGACCGCCCCAGTTTCGGCGACCGTCCGCAGCGCGATCCGCGTCCGTTCAACGAGCGCGCCCCGCGCGAAGGCGGCTTCCGTGGCGGTGACCGCGATTCGCGCCCGAGCTTCAGCGATCGCCCGAGCTTCAGCGATCGCCCCAGCTTCGGCGACCGTCCGCAACGCGAAGGCGGCTTCCGCGGCAGCGACCGCCCCAGCTTCGACAAGCGCCCCGGCGGCCCCGCCAAGCGCTTCAACAAGCCGGCCGGCGCCCGTCGCGGCTAAGGCCTGAAGGCCCCCAGCAAACCCCGCGCCTGTCGCGGGGTTTGTTTTTTGGGAAAATGCCCTATTCACGACGCCCCTGTTTCCCGCCATGCAACGCCCCGCCCCCGCTAACCTGCCCCCGCTCTCCCCCGCCGCCCAGGCCCACGGCGATGCCGCCGCCGCGCATCTGCGCGCCGCCATTGGCGCCGCCTCGGGCTGGCTGCCGTTCGATCATTGGATGGCCGAAGCGCTGTATGCACCGGGGCTGGGCTATTACGCGGCCGGCAACGTCAAGCTGGCCGAGGCCGATGCCCGTGCGCCCGCGGGCGATTTCGTCACCGCCCCGCAGCTGACGCCGCTGTTCGCCCGCACCCTGGCGCGCCAAGCGGCCCAGGTGCTGCGCCAGACCGGCACCCACACCGTGCTGGAGTTTGGCGCGGGCACCGGCGCGCTGGCCGAAGGCGTGCTGCGTGAACTGGATGCGCAGGGGCTGGCGGACGCGCAGTACCTGATTCTTGAAGTCTCGGCCGACCTGCGCGCCCGCCAGGCCGAGCGGCTGGCGCCGTTCGGCGAGCGCGTGCGCTGGCTGGATGCGCTACCCACGGGTTTTCGTGGATGCGTGCTGGCCAACGAAGTACTGGACGCCATGCCGGTGTCGCTGTTCCGCTGGAGCGACGAGGGCGCGGTGCTGGAACGCGGCGTCGCCTTGGATGCCGCCCAGGGCTTTGTCTGGGAAGACCGGCCGGCCCCGCCGCGCCTGGCCGATGCGGTGACGGCGCGCATGCCCGCGCTGCCGGGCTATGTGTCCGAGATCAACCTGCAGGCCGAAGCCTGGATCGGGGGCATGGCCGGCTGGCTGGACCAAGGCGCGGCGCTGCTGATCGATTATGGCTTTCCGCAAGGCGAGTACTACCACCCCCAACGCGCGGGCGGTACGCTGATGTGCCACCTGCGTCATCACGCGCATGACGATCCGTTCACCGCGCCGGGACTGCAGGACATCACCGCGCACGTCGACTTCACCGCCATGGCCGATGCGGCGCAGGCGGCCGGTTTGCAAGTGCTGGGCTATACGTCGCAGGCGCGTTTCCTGATGAACGCCGGCCTGATGGAGCTGCTGGCCCAGCTCGATCCCAGCGATGCGCGGGCCTACGCCCAGGCGGTGGCGCCGGTGCAGAAGCTGCTCTCGGAAGCCGAGATGGGCGAGCTGTTCAAGGTGCTGGCGGTAGGCCGCGGCGTCACGGAACCGCTGATCGGCTTTGCGCGCGGCGACCGCCTCGGCAAGCTGTAGAACACGCCGCTTCAGGCGTCGCGCAACCGCTGCAGACGCGCTTGACGCACGCTCTGCTTGATCCGCGCGGGGTCACCGGCGCAGGCCCGGGCAATGGCGCCGGCATCCACCTCACGCACCGCCTGCGCGCGAGCGCGCCAGGCGCCGATGTCCACCGGCCGCAACACCGCCGCGGTCTCCAGCAGATCGAAGAAGCGCTCGGGCTTGCGCAGCGCGTCGACGCGCTCCAGCAGCGCGAGCTGGGTTTCGGCGGCATCGGCGCTGGCCGCCTGTGCCGCCTCCAGGCCCGACAGCACCTCGGGCAGCAGGCGCGCATAGTCATTGCACTCGGTGGGTACGCGCAAACGCCGGCCCAGGGCGTCGCGCCCGGGCGACAGGCGGCACAACAACGCATAACGCCCCGGCAGGGACAGCTTGCGCGCGGCCGCGCGATCGACGTCGCCGCCGGTTTCCCCGGATTCCTGCAACTCGGGCATGACGCGATCCAATGCGCCCGACTGCCGCAACACATCCAGCATGCGCGAGGGCGCGGCGGCCATCAGGCCACGCGAGACCTCTTTCCAGACGCGCTCGGGCACCAGGGCATCGGCCTCGCCGGCCTCGACCATGCGGCGGCACAGCGCCAGGGTCTCGGGCGCGACGCCGAAATCGGGGAAACGCGCCGCGAAGCGGGCCAGGCGCAGGATGCGCACGGGATCTTCCTCGAACGCCTCCCCTACATGGCGGAACACGCGTGCCTTGACGTCGCCGGCGCCGCCGAGCGGGTCCACCAGCTCGCCGTCCCGCGTCTGCGCGATGGCATTGACGGTCAGGTCGCGGCGGCGCAGGTCTTCTTCCAGCGTGACGTCAGCGCCGGTGTAGAAGGTGAAGCCCTTGTAGCCGCGGCCCGACTTGCGCTCGGTGCGCGCCAGCGCGTATTCCTCTTTGGTCACCGGATGCAGGAACACCGGGAAATCGCCGCCCACGGGAATGAAGCCGCGCCGCGCCATGTCTTCCGGCGTGGCGCCGACCACCACCCAGTCGTGGTCGCCGGGCGTCAGGCCGAGCAGCGCGTCGCGCACCGCGCCGCCCACGATATAGACCCGCAGGCCCTGCGTCGCCACATCTCCCGTCATGGCACGCTTGAGCTTTCCGCCCCCAGCGGCACCACGTTGCCCAGGCGTTCCTTGAGCGACTGCGGTTGGCCGCTGAACATCGCGGCGTAGTACACCGCATTGGACATCACGTTCTTGACGTAGGTACGGGTTTCGTTGAACGGGATGGTCTCGGCGAAGATCGCGCCCTCGACCGGATGAGTGAAGGTCGAGCGCCAGTTGTGCGGGCGGCGCGGGCCGGCGTTGTAGCCGGCGCTGGCCAGCATCTGCGAACCGTCCAGGTCGCGCAGCACCATGTTCAGGTAGTTGGTGCCCAGCTCGGTGTTGGTGTCGAAGTCGTTGACGCTGTCGGGCGTGAAGTCACTCATGCCGATCTTGCCGGCGACCCACTTGGCGGTGGCCGGCATCAGCTGCATCAGGCCAGAGGCGCCGACGTGCGAGCGCGCGTTCATGATGAAGCGCGATTCCTGGCGGATCAGGCCGTAGACCCAGGCCGGATCCAGCGCGATGGCGTTGGCCTTGGCGGTGACGCGGCCTTCGAACGGCGCGATGAAGCGCTGGCTGAAGTCGAATTCCTTTTCGGTGCGGTCCGACGTGTTGACCACGCGGTCGTAGATGTTTTCGGCGCGGGCCAGTTCGGCGGCGGCGAGCAGTTGGCGGTCCGTCATCCCGCGCAAGGTGAAGTTCCACTCCGGCACGGCTTCCTGGCGCCAGCCGAGGCGGAACAACTGCACCGCGCGGCGCAGGCCCGGATTGGCGCGGGCCTCGGCGATCTCCTGGTCGGTGACCGGCGCGGGGCGCGGCGGCACGGTGATACGGCGGCCCAGCTCCTCGGCGGACAACTGGCCGTAGAAATCAAAGCGGTCGGCAATGGAGGCGTAGGCCGCGTTGGCCTGGTCGCGGTGGCCGGTGGCGGCCAGGCCGCGCGCCTTCCAGTAGACCCAGGACGGGTCGGCCTGCTGCGCTGCCGGCATCTGCTCGATGGAAGCGATGACCCACTTCCAGTCGATTTTGGGCTGACGCAGCGCGGCGCGCACTTTCCAGCCGGCGTTGTACTCGGTCATGCGGATGTGGCCGGCCTCGTGGTACCAGTCGTCGGCACGGCTGTCCAGGTTGAGCGCGGCCACCAGCGCGTACTGGCCGCGGATCCAGGCCAGGTTCGACTTGGCCATGGACTTGGCCCATTCGCGCCGCAGGTAGGAATCGGCCACGTTGATGTCGGAGCGCGCCAGGCGCGCCAGCGCGATGGTGACCAGTTCCTTTTCGTTGCGGCCCACCGGCAGGCGATCCTGTCGCGTGAGCCAGCGCATCGGGTCCTTGATGAGAATGTCGTAGGCCTTCTGATCGCGCGGCTCGAACATGTACTGCACGAACTTGCGCGCGTCGGCGGTTTTGTTGGCCTCGATGGCATCGCGCAATTGCGGTTCGAGTTGCTCCCAGCCCAGGACGTTATCGGCCACCAGTTGGTCATATAGCGTCCAGCAGGCTCCGCCCGGGGAGAACACGGCCATGGCCTGCGCGGCGGTAGCGCGCTGGCCGGTCATGTGCTTGGCATTGAGGATCGCGCACTCGACCTGGGCATTGCTGTTCTTGACGGGAGCCAGCTTGCGCACGGTGTCGAAGTCGCCGCTGCGCGCGGCCGCCAATAACCAATCGGCGCGCAGCCGGTCGGCCAGGTAGGCATCGCCATTGCCATTGATGAATTTCTGCAGTGCCGCGGTGGGCCGGCCGCCGGCGGGCGGGCTCCACAGCTGGTAGCGCAGCAGCCAGTATTCCGGGTACATGCCCAGGGGATCGGACTTGGCCTGGGGCACCAGGGCGCCCAGTATCGACCACTGCTTGCGGCTCATGGCCTCGCGCGCGGCCACTACGGCGGCCAGGGCCGGCGTCTCGGCAGTCGGCGGCAAGCCCGCCAGCACGGCCGGCGGCACGGCGATGGCCGGCTGCGCGGCTGGCGCAGCGGATTGCGGCGCGGCGCTCACGGACGCGGTACGCTGCTGAGCGTCGACCGGGGCGCAGGCGGCCGTGAACAACGCCAGCAACGGCAGCCAGCGGCGCAGGCCGATACGGACTTCGGCGCCGTGCGGGGATTTCCCGCTGGTTTTCTGATACCGTCCGGAGTGCGGGGCCCGACCCCTTCCCGAGTGCGCGTGCGCCGGCTTCATACGCCCCCCGTGGCGACGGCTTGCGGGTCCGCGCAGTGATGGGCGCGGCAACAGGCACGGGCGCTCACGCGGCGATCGGCGCGGGTTTGCTCACGGGTTTGCTCACCGACGTGATGAGCGGCGCGCAGGTTCGCGCCGTGATACGTGTTATCGCTGACCCGCATTGTCGCCTTCATTTTTCACCCCTGTTACAGCTACCGCATGACTACGCAAAATACTCCAGAGGATACCGCAAGCCAGCTACGCACGCGATTGCGGAAACTGCGAGCCGAACTGCCAGAAGACCAACGCAGCCGCGGTGGTCTTCTGATGCGCGCGCGTCTGTTCACCTGGCTCAACGTGGCCCGCGACGAAGCCGGGCGCGGCGGCGGCCGCATCCCTTCCGTTGTGGCGGCATTCTGGCCGATGGCCGATGAACCGGATCTGCGGCCGCTCTTGCAACAATGGGTCGAAAACGGTGTCACGGTGGCGCTGCCGGTGGTGCGCGAACGCAACGCGCCGCTGGTTTTCCTGCCCTGGACGCCGGACGCGGCGTTGCGCGCCGGCCCCTACGGCATCCAGGAGCCGGCACAGGGCGCCGAAGTGCAGCCCGACGTGGTGCTGGTGCCCACCCTGGGTTACACCGAATCCGCCGACCGTCTCGGCTACGGCGGCGGTTACTATGACCGCACCCTGGCGGCGTTGCGCGACCGCGGCCACGCCTTCACCAGCATCGGCGTGGCCTGGAGCAACGGCGAACTGGACCCTGGCTATGAACCGGCCGGCCACGACTTCCGCCTGGACGCCGTCATCACACCGGACGGCTGGGTTCCCCATGCCCCGCATGCGCAATCCGGCACCGGCGATGCCACGGTGCACCGCTATACGCTACGCTGACGCACCAGTTTTGCCCGCCGGATTGCACCATAATGGTGCAATCCTCTTGATCCGCCCCTGATACCGAAGGCGGCCGCCACGCAGCCGCCCGATCCGGACCCGTTCCGCCACGCCATCCCCCCCAGCGGGACAGCCGTCCCGCCTGCCTCACCACGCCCGCGTTCATCCGCAGGCTAGCCATCGGCCGCCGACCAGAGGATATTTAGATCCTAGGCGGCCTCCCGTCCACGCCAATCCAAGTTGGCACACGGGTTGCTTATTCATTCAGACCGGCCTCGCATTGGCCGGACAACGGCCGCGCCCAAGCCGGCCGTCAGCATCTGCAACGGAGGAGCCATGAAGGACAGACCATCCCGTCCCGCCGCCTATGACGAAATGCGCGACAGCGCCGGCGGCATACGCTCCCACTACCAGGCCTTCGAGCGCTGGCACCAGGAGCAATCGGCGGAAGCCATGGCGGCGCGCCGCCTGGAGGCCGACCTGAGTTTCCGGCGGGTCGGCATCACCTTTTCGGTGGCCGGCGATGCCGCCGGCACCGAGCGCCTGATCCCGTTCGACCTGATTCCGCGCATCATCCCCGCCGACGAATGGCGCCGCCTGGAAGCCGGCCTGAAGCAGCGCGTGCGGGCGCTGAACATGTTCATCCACGACATCTACCACGGCCACGACATCGTGCGCGCCGGCGTCGTCCCGGCCGAACAGGTGTTCCTGAACGCCCAGTACCGCCCCGAAATGCAGGACGTGGACGTGGCCGAGGACATCTACTGCCACATCGCCGGGGTCGACATCGTGCGCGCCGGCGCCGGCGAGTTCTACGTGCTGGAAGACAACCTGCGGGTGCCGTCCGGTGTGTCGTACATGCTGGAGAACCGCAAGATGTCGATGCGGCTGATGCCCGATGCATTCGGCCGCGTCAAGGTCGAACCGGTGGCGCACTATCCCGACCTGCTGCTGGACAATCTGCGGGAAGTGGCGCCGCACGGCGGCGACGATCCCACCGTAGTGGTGCTGACGCCCGGCATGTACAACTCGGCCTACTTCGAGCACGCTTTCCTGGCGCAGCAGATGGGCGTGGAGCTGGTGGAAGGCCAGGATCTGTTCGTCGAGCAGAACACGGTCTACATGCGCACCACGCAAGGGCCGCGCAAGGTCGACGTGATCTACCGCCGGCTGGATGACGACTTCCTCGACCCGCTGTCGTTCCGCGCCGATTCGGCGTTGGGCGTGCCCGGCCTGCTGTCGGTGTACCGCGCCGGCCGGGTCACCCTGGCCAACGCCATCGGCACCGGCATCGCCGACGACAAATCCACCTATCTGTACGTGCCGGACATGATCCGCTTCTACCTGAGCGAAGAGCCGATCCTGTCGAACGTGCCGACCTGGCGCTGCAGCCGCCCGGACGAACTGTCGCACGTGCTGGCCAATATGCACGATCTGGTCGTCAAGGAAGTGCATGGCGCCGGCGGCTACGGCATGCTGGTGGGCCCGGCGGCGTCAAAGGCGCAGGTCGAGGCGTTCAAGGAACGCGTGCGCGCCGCCCCCGCCAACTACATTGCCCAACCGACGCTGGCGTTGTCCACCGTGCCGACCTATGTCGAATCGGGCGTGGCGCCGCGCCACGTCGATCTGCGCCCCTACGTGCTGTGCGGCAAGGACATCCGCACGGTGCCGGGCGGCCTGTGCCGCGTGGCGCTGACCGAAGGCTCGCTGGTGGTCAACAGCAGCCAGGGCGGCGGCACCAAGGACACCTGGGTTCTGGAGGAATAACGATGCTGAGCCGAACCGCCGACAACCTGTTCTGGATGTGCCGCTACACCGAGCGCGCCGAGAACACCGCGCGCATGCTGGACGTGAACCTGCAGATGTCGCTGCTGCCGCAGGATGCGCAAACGCGCGAAGGTTCATGGAACGCCGTGCTGCGCATCTCCGAATTGCAGCGGCTGTACCACGCCAAGCATGCCGCGGTATCGCCGCAGGACGTGCTGCAGTACATGGTGCGCGACGCCGAGAACCCCTCGTCCATCTACAGCTGCATGCGCGCCGCCCGCGAGAATGCGCGCGCCGTGCGTGGCAGCCTCACTACCGAAGTCTGGGAGACCTACAACACCACCTGGCTGGAACTGCTCAAGCACCTGCATACCGGGCTGCTGGAGCGCAACCCCGGCGAGTTCTTCGAGTGGGTCAAGTTCCGCTCGCACCTGGCGCGTGGCGTCACCATCGGCACCATGCTGGAAGACGAGGCGCTGTACTTCCTGCGCATCGGCATGCACCTGGAACGGGCCGACAACACCGCGCGCATGCTGGATGTGAAATTCCACGAACGCGACGCCGACGGCACGCCGCAACAACAGCAGGACGGCCGCGGCGAAGGCAGTGCGCCGGGCGCGCTGCAAAGCGAGTTCTATCGCTGGTCGGCACTGCTCAGTTCGGTGTCGGGGCTGGAAATCTATCGCAAGGTCTACCGCGACGTCATCACGCCAGACCGCGTGGCCGAACTGCTGATCCTGCATCCGGACATGCCGCGCTCGTTGCTGGCCGCCATGCGCGCAGTGGCCGACGATCTGGCACGGGTCTCGAACCAGCGTTCGACCGAGACGCAGCGGCGCGCCGGCATGCTGTGCGCCGAGCTGCAGTTCGGCCGCGTCGAGGACATCCTGGGCAGCGGCCTGCACCAGTACCTGGAGCATTTCCTGGACCGCATCAACGATCTGGGCAACCGCATCAGCCAGGACTTCCTGGTACCGCTGTCGGCATGACAAGGAGACAGGCATGAAGCAGATCATCACGCACGTCACGCACTACCGCTATACCGCGCCCGTCACCTACAGCATCCAGACCCTGCGGCTGACGCCGCGGGACGATGAACACCAGCGCGTGCTGCGCTGGCACATCGAGGCGCCCGGCGTGCTCGAGAAGCAGGTGGATGCCTATGACAACATCACCCACACGCTGACCCTGAACCGGCCTCACACCGAGATCGAGCTGCGCGTCGTCGGCCAGGTGCTGGTCGGCGCGCTGGAGCAGGGCGCGCTGGGTGGCGAAGACAGCCGCCTGCCGGTGCATGCCTATTGCGTGCAGACGCCGCTGACGCAGGCCGACGACACCATCCTCGCCTTCGCCCGCAATGTGCTGCCCGACGGCCTGAACACGCCGGCCGATGTGCTGACCCTGGCGTCCGCCATCTACGACCGGGTCGCGTACGAACCCGGCACCACCGACGTCACCACCGCCGCCGGCCAGGTGCTGGCCCTGGGCCATGGCGTCTGCCAGGACCACGCCCATCTGTTCCTGGCCTGCGTGCGCGGCCTGGGTGTGCCGGCGCGCTACGTCAGCGGCTACCTGTACACCACCTCCCAGCATGCCGCCAGCCACGCCTGGGCCGACGTCTGGCTGGCCGGCTCCGGCTGGACCAGCGTGGATGTCACCAACCGGCAGTTCGCGTCCGATTGCCACTGCCGCCTGGCGGTGGGCCGCGACTATGACTCGGCCGCGCCGGTGCGCGGGGTGCGCAGCGGGGGCGGCGAGGAATCGATGGAGGTCAATGTGCAGGTGCAGACCGCCTCGCAGCAATAACCCTATCCGGCCGCGCCGCAATACAATGCGGCGTGGCTTTTCCCATTTTTCGATCATGACCTACTGCGTAGCCGCCCGCCTCGATGCCGGCTTGGTGTTCCTGTCCGATTCCCGCACCAACGCCGGGGTCGACCAGATCAGCGTATTCCGCAAGATGACCGTCTTCGAGCGGCCGGGCGAACGCATGATGGTGCTGATGACCTCGGGCAACCTGGCGGTCAGCCAGGCCGTGCTGAATGCGCTGGCGCGCCAGCACGACGACAGCGGCGAAACCATCTGGAACGCGCCCGACATGTTCGAAGCGACCCGCCGCGTTGGCGCGGCGGTGCGCGCGGTCTACCACCGCGAGGCCGCGGCCCTGCACGAGCAGGGCGTGGATTTCAATGTCAGCCTGATCTTCGGCGGCCAGATCGGCACCGAGCACTGCCGCCTGTTTCAGGTGTATTCGGCCGGCAACTTCATCGAGGCGGGGTCCGAATGCCCGTACTTCCAGATCGGCGAGGCCAAGTACGGCAAGCCCATCCTGGACCGCGTGCTGCGTCCCGACACATCGCTGGACGAGGCCGCCAAGTGCGCGCTGATCTCGATGGATTCGACGCTGCGCTCGAACATCTCGGTGGGCCTGCCGCTGGACCTGCTGGTCTACGACGCCGACGCCCTGCGCGTCACGCATTTCGCCAGCATCGACGAACACAACGAGTACTTCCGCATGATCCGCAACACCTGGGGCGAACGCCTGCGCCAGGTATTCGCCGAAATCCCCGACCCGCTCTGGACCCGCCCGGAAGACCCCGGCTCGCTGGTCCCCGCCAGCCGCGAACACCAACCACTGCGCGCCGAGCCGGTGGATGTAGCGCCCCCAACCTACCCGACGCCGCAGGTGCTGGCGGAGGACCCGGGCAAGGATCAGCCGAACTAGGGCTAAGACTGGTCCCACCGTACAAACCCGGCTTTCCGCTACGCTAAACCCGGCTTGTAAAACCACAAATTCTCATCTTGCGGCTGGCGCGCCACACTGGCGCCAGCCCGTCATGCTTCGCCTTGCGGGCCGCCATAAAACCATGAGGACGAGACATGACCCCAAATTCCCCGCGCGCCCTGTGGCGCCTGGCCGGGCCGCTGCTGGCCCTGGGCTGCCTGGCCGGCGGCCCCGCCATGGCCCAGAGCGGCTATCCCAACCATGCCATTTCATTGGTCGTACCCTTCGCGGCGGGTGGCCCCACCGACGTGGTGGCGCGCAGCCTGGGCGCCGCCATGTCGCAGACCCTGGGCCAGAGCATCGTCGTCGAGAACCGCCCGGGCGCGGGCGGCACGCTGGCGGCCACGCATGTGGCCCGCGCGGCGCCAGACGGCTACACCTTCCTGATCCATCACAACGGCATGGCCACGGCGCCGGCGCTGTACCGCAAGCTGCCGTTCAATCCACTCACCGATTTCGCCTATGTCGGCCAGGTGGCCGACGTGCCCATGACACTGCTGGGCCGCAAGGATCTGCCGCCGGCCGACATGGCCGAGTTCATCCAGTATGCGCGTGCCAACGGCAGCAAGATCAATCTGGCCAACGCCGGCCTGGGCGCGGTGTCGCAGCTGTGCGGCATGCTGCTGCAGGAGGCGCTGGGCACGCAGTTCACCGCCATTCCGTATGCGGGAACGGCGCCCGCGCTGACGGCGCTGCTGGGCGGCCAGGTGGACGTGCTGTGCGATCAGACCACGCAGACGCTTCCGCACATCAGGGCGCAACGCGTGAAACTCTACGGCGTCACCACGCTCGACCGCATCAAGACGCTGCCGGACTCGCCGACGATGCAGGAAAGCGGACTGAAGGGCTTCGAGGTCAAGGTCTGGCACGGCGTGTATGCGCCCAAGGGCACGCCCCCGCAAGCAATAGCCAAGTTCAACGAGGCCTTGCGCACCGCGCTGAAGGACCCGGCCTTCACGCAGAAGATGGCCGAGTTGGGCGCCGAGATCGTGCCCGAGGCCAAGCAGACGCCGGCCAGCCTGCAAAGCTGGCTGCAGTCGGAAGTGGACAAGTGGGGGCCGATCATCCGCAAGGCGGGCGTGTACGCCGACTGACGCGCCTGGCTCGCGCCAGCGACTGGCAACGGTCAGCGCCACCTTGCCGACCGGCCGCGGTGGCAGGGTGCGCCCGGCGGCCGGTATCGTGACGCGGCCGCAATGAGGTCGAAAAAAAAGGCCGGCGAGGGTTGCCGGCCTTTCCGTTGCCGCGCAAGACGCGGCGCGGGTATCACATGCTCAGTTCCTTCCACACCGCCATTGGCGCCTCGGCGTGGTTGAGGGTGTAGAAATGCAGGCCCGGCGCGCCGTTGTCCAGCAGGTTCTGGCACAGCTCGGTGACCACGTCCACGCCGAACGCGCGGATCGAGGCCTTGTCGTCCCCGAACTCGGACAGGCGCAGGCGGCTCCAGCGCGGCACTTCGGCACCGCACATCTCCGAAAAGCGCAGCAGCTGGGTATGGTTGGTGATGGGCATGATGCCCGGCACGATCGGCACCCGCACGCCCTTGGCCTGGGCCCGGTCGACGAAATCGAAGTAGGCGTCGGCATTGAAGAAGTACTGGGTAATGGCCGCATCGGCGCCGGCATTGACCTTGGCCACGAAATGGTCCATGTCGGCCGACACGCTGGCCGCCTGGGGATGCATTTCGGGATAGGCCGCCACTTCGATGTGGAACCAGTCGCCCGTTTCCTGGCGGATGAAAGAGACCAGTTCGTTGGCGTAGCGCAGTTCGCCAGCGTCGCCGCCCATGCCCGAGGGCAGGTCGCCGCGCAAGGCGACCACCCGCCGCACGCCTTCGTTCTTGTAGGCCAGAAGGATCTCGCGCAGGTCCTGACGCGAGGCGCCCACGCACGACAGGTGCGGCGCCGCGTCGCAGCCCAGGTTGCGCAGCGTGCGCACGGCATCGGCCGTGCCGGCGCGGGTGGAGCCGCCCGCGCCGAAGGTCACGCTGACGTATTTGGGCTGGATCGCCAGCATCTGCTTGGCCGCGCGCACCAGCCGCTCCTGGCCGGCCAGGTCGCGCGGCGGGAAGAATTCCAGGCTGAATGCGGGAGAAATCGAGTCGGACATATCGGATCAGTTATCCATGGCGCTATGCGCATCGCATGAACCAGGTCCCGCCCCATCGGGGTGCCGCGGAGCCGGCTTTGCCGGTCCGCTGGCACGCCCCCTTGAGGGGGAGCGCGTAGCGCTCGGGGGTGGGAATTCAGGGGATCAGTTTGGTAAGCAGGCCCGAAATGATGCTGTACAGGATCGCACCGCCGACGGCCCACCAGAACCCGTTGACCTGGAAGCCCTTCAGCACGGAGCCGACGAACCAGAACAACAAGGCGTTGATGACGATGAGGAAGAGGCCAAGCGTGACGATGGTGATGGGCAGCGTCAGCAGCACCAGCACCGGCTTGACCAGCATGTTGACCAGGCCCAGCACCAGCGCGGCGATGAGCGCCGATCCGAAGCTGGCCACGACGATGCCGGGCAACAGATAGGCAACGGCCAGCAGGGCCACCGCGTTCAGTATCCAGACGAGTATCAATGCCATGTTCGACCTCCTGTTGTACGCTCCGCGGTCCCGTCATCGCCAGGCGACCCGGGATCCCCGCGGACCGGAAAGCCCGCGCCGACATGGCGCGGTACTTCCCTATTTTGCTACAAGCATCAGTAGCGGTAGTGATTCGGCTTGTAAGGACCTTCGACCGGCACGCTGATGTAGTCGGCCTGATCCTTGCGCAGCGTGGTCAGTTTCACGCCGAGCTTCTTCAGATGCAGGCGCGCGACCTTCTCGTCCAGGTGCTTGGGCAGCACGTAGACTTCGCCCGACTTGTAGGCGTCGTTGCGCGTGAACAGCTCGATCTGGGCGATGGTCTGGTTGGCGAACGACGACGACATCACGAACGAGGGGTGGCCGGTGGCGCAACCCAGGTTCACCAGGCGGCCCTGGGCCAGCAGGATGATGCGCTTGCCGTCCGGGAAGATGACGTGGTCGACCTGCGGCTTGATCTCTTCCCACTTGCAGTCGGCCAGGCTGGCGACGTCGATTTCGTTGTCGAAGTGGCCGATATTGCACACGATCGCCTGGTCTTTCATGGCGTTCATGTGTTCGCGGGTGATGACGTGGTAGTTGCCGGTGGCGGTGACGAAGATGTCGCCGTGGGCGGCGGCCTCTTCCATGGTCACGACCTTGAAGCCTTCCATGGCGGCCTGCAGAGCGCAGATCGGGTCGATTTCGGTGACCCACACCTGGGCGCGCAGGGCGACCAGCGCCTGGGCGCAACCCTTGCCCACGTCGCCGTAGCCGGCGACCACGGCGATCTTGCCGGCGACCATCACGTCGGTGGCGCGCTTGATGCCGTCGACCAGCGATTCACGGCAGCCGTACAGGTTGTCGAACTTGGACTTGGTGACCGAGTCGTTGACGTTGATGGCGGCAAAGGCCAGTTCGCCCTTCTGCGACATCTGGTACAGGCGGTGCACGCCGGTGGTGGTTTCCTCGGTCACGCCCTTGATCAGGGCCAGGCGGGTCGAGTACCACTTGGGGTCGCGCTCGAGCGTTTTCTTGATGGCGGCGAACAGCACGCGCTCTTCCTCGCTGCCGGGGTTGGCCAGCACCGAGATGTCTTTCTCGGCCTTGGTGCCCAGGTGCAGCATCAACGTGGCGTCGCCGCCGTCGTCGAGAATCATGTTGGCGTTCTGGCCATTGGGCCATTCGAAGATCTTGTGGGTGTACTGCCAGTACTCTTCCAGCGTTTCGCCCTTGACGGCGAAGACCGGCGTGCCCGACGCGGCGATGGCGGCGGCGGCGTGGTCTTGCGTGGAGAAGATGTTGCACGAGGCCCAGCGCACTTCGGCGCCCAGGGCCACCAGCGTTTCGATCAGCACGCCGGTCTGGATGGTCATGTGCAGGCTGCCGGCGATGCGGGCGCCCTTGAGCGGCTGCTTGGCGGCGAACTCTTCGCGGATGGCCATCAGGCCGGGCATTTCGGTTTCGGCGATGGCCAGCTCGCGGCGGCCCCAGCCTGCCAGGGACAGGTCGGCGACGATGTAGTCGGAGAAGGATTTATCGGTTACAGCGTTCATGGTGTGTAGGCTCCACGTGAATAACGAACGGCGCACGATACGGCCGGACAACGCGAACCCACCCACGACAATCGAGTGCTCGCCTTTTCCGCCATACGCGACAAAGGTGAGCGCCGTTGCTGTAACGCCGTGCATGGCACGGCGCTTGAACAGGGATTCCTGAGCCTGGCGAACCGGATTCCGCGAGTCATGGTGCATGACGGGAACCGCAAGGTCGTCGCAACGCTCCTCAGGATTGACCGGCATTGTACCGGTTTGGCCGGGACAGAGGAAAGCCCGGCGTGCAATGTCGGATCAGCTGCCGTCAACCCGCCTGGGCCAGAGAGCGCGCCGGTTCCGCGCCGCAGGTCAGCGGCACCAGCGATGCCAGCAGATCCGAGGCCACCGCGTCCCAGCTACGCGTCAGGGCGTGCTCGCGCACGGCATGCCGGTCCAGCGGCAGCGCAGCGCGGCAGGCGTGGGCCAGGTCATCATCGAGGCAACCGGTGACGCCTTGGGTCACCACCGCCAGCGGCGCCTCGCTGCGGAACGCCGCCACCGGGGTGCCGCAGGCCATGGCCTCCAGCATCACCAGGCCGAAGGTGTCGGTCAGGCTGGGGAACACGAAAACATCCGCCGCGCCGTACAACGCCGGCAAGGCGTCATCGTTCTGCATGCCCAGGAACACGGCCTCCGGAAAGCGCTTCTTCAGCCGCGTCTCGTCGGGCCCGGCTCCCACCACCACCTTGCTGCCCGGCAGGTCCAGCGCCAGGAAGGCGTCCAGGTTCTTCTCGCGCGCCACCCGGCCGACCGACAGGAAGACGGGGCGCGGCAGGTCCTGAAACGCCTGGCCGGGGGTGGGCTGGAACTTGCGGGGATCGACGCCGCGCGACCAGATGCGCAGATTGGCGAAGCCGCGCCGCACCAGGATGTCGCGCACGGTCGGCGTGGGCACCAGCACGCACTGTGACGGCCGGTGGAACCAGCGCAGGAAGCGCCATGGCAGCGCGGCGGGAATGCCCATGCGCGCCTGCAGGTAGTCGGGAAACATCGTATGGAACGACGTGGTGAAGCGCCAGCCGCGCGCCAGCGCCATGCGCCGCGCCGCCAGGCCCAGCGGGCCTTCGGTGGCGATGTGCAAGGCGTCGGGCACGATATCGCCGAGGGTGCGGCGCAAGTGCCTGCCGGGCTGCAGGCATAGCCGCAGGTCCGGCTCGGACGGCGCCGGCACGGTCCGGCTGCCCTGGGGATTGACCACGATCAGCTCGTGGCCCCAATCGGTGAGGATCTGCTGCATGGTCGTCCAGGTGCGGACGACGCCGTTGACTTGCGGATGCCAGGCATCCGTAACCAGGACGATGCGCATGATGGAGCCGGAAGTGGGCAATAGCGCGATTTAGCCCGCGCCATGTGACACCCTCAAGACCACGGCGCGCGTGGCCGGCCCGGCAGCTAGTTATTGCGGCGCGGATACCCCTGCGCCTTGATGCGGATCCAGACCTCGCGTTTTTCCTCTTCCGTCATGAAGACCCAATTGGCCACTTCCATGGCCGTACGGCCGCAGCCCCGGCAAATATCGTCGAACAGCGTGGAACATACGGCAACGCAGGGGGAATCCGAGGCCCGGAAGGCGCGCTGCGCGTCCTCGGGTTCGGGCAATTCGGTCAGATCGGCAAAGGAACGATTCATGGGCGAAGGTTACCACCGGCGGTGCGTCCCTTTTTGGATAGCCCTATCGCCCGGCGTGGCTTGATTGACAGCCGCCAAAGGCCGCGGCGGTCGCCCTCCGGCGCCGCCACGCCCGGCGCATGACGCTCAGCCAGCGTCCCGCTGTCCGGCCCATCCGAAGAAAACCGCCACCTCGCGCAGCAGCGCGTCCGGCGATTCCTCGGCCAGATAGTGGGCTCCCGGCAGCGGCCCGCCCGAGACCTCGTCGGCCACCGCCCGCCACAGCCCCAGGACATCGAAATTGCGCCCCACCGCGCCGCGCTCGCCCCACAGGACGCGCAGCGGCAGGCGCAGGCGCTCGCCGGCCGCGCGGCCCTGGCGGTCGTGTTCCAGATCCAGGGTGGCCGAGGCGCGGTAGTCCTCGCAGATGCCGGTGGCCCAGCCCGGCAGGCGCGCCGCGCGCTCGTACTCGGCCATCGCCGCGTCGGAAAAATGCGCCAATCCGCCGGGGCGCCCCCCCATCACCGAACGCAGGTAGAACACCGGGTCGCGTTCGATCATCGTCTCCGGCATGGGCGCGGGCTGGATCAGCCAGAACCAGTGGTAATAGGCCTGGGCGAAGGCGCGGGTGGTGTTCTCGTACATATCCAGGGTCGGCGCGATATCCAGCAGCATCATGCGCCCGACGGCGTCAGCATGGTCCAGGGCCAGGCGATGCGCCACGCGGGCGCCGCGGTCGTGGGCCAGCACGTCGAAGCGCTCATGCCCCAGGGCGCGCATCAGCGCCACCATGTCGGCCGCCATGGCGCGCTTGGAATGCGCGGCGTGGTCCGGCGTGGCCGCCGGCTTGTCGCTGTCGCCATAGCCGCGCAGGTCGGCCGCCACGCAGGTATGGTGGCGCGTCAGTCGCGGCCAGACGCGGTGCCAGATGGCATGGGTCTGCGGATGGCCGTGCAACAGCAGCAGGGGCGGCCCCGCGCCATCGACGCGGGCGGCGATGTGGATGCCATTGACCTCATGGCGGCGCACGGGAAGATCGAAGAATGCGGTCATTGCGGTCTGTGCCTCTCAGTTGCCAAGCCGGCTGCGCACCCGGCGCGCCACGTCTTTCATCCAGGGGTGCCGGGCCCAGTGGCCGGCCTCGAAGTGTTCCACATCCGGCAATTGCTGCAACGAGGCGCCCACCATGTCCTGGCCCTGCGCGAACATGCGGCGGTGGCGCGCCGGCAGGTCGAAGTGCGCGGTCCAGCCGTCCGCCGTCCGCAGCGCGCCTGCCAGCGCGTCGATCTCGACGGGATTGCCTGCCATATTGGACACCCGCGCCAGCAGGGCGTCGACCTCGGCCGGCGGCAGACTCACCAGCAGCAGGCCGTTGTTGAGCGCATTGAAGTAGAAGATCTCGCCGAAACTGGCGGCGACCACCGCGCGAATGCCGAACTGCATCAGGCCCCAGACCGCGTGTTCGCGGCTGGAGCCACAGCCGAAATTGGGCCCGGCCACCAGGACCGACGCGCCGGCGTAGGCGGGCTGGTTCAGCACGCAATCCGGGCGCGGCGCGCCGTTGGCGTCGAAGCGCAGGTCATAGAGCAGGCCGCGATCCAGGCCGGCCTTGTCGATGATGCGCAGGAACTGCTTGGGCATGATCTGGTCGGTGTCCAGATTGGAATACGGCAAGGGCGCGGCCACGCCGCGGATGATCTGGTTCATTGCGTCTGCTCCAGGTCGCGCACGTCGACGATGCGCCCGGCCAGTGCGGCGGCGGCGGCCATGGCGGGACTCATCAGATGGGTACGGCCGGCGCGCCCCTGGCGGCCTTCGAAGTTGCGGTTGGTGGTGGAGGCGCAGCGTTCGCCCGGACGCAGCACGTCGTCGTTCATGGCCAGGCACATGGAACAGCCGGGCTGGCGCCATTCGAAGCCGGCCTCGATCAGCGTGGCGGCAATACCCTCGGCCTCGGCCTGCGCACGCACGGCGCCGGAACCCGGCACCACCATCGCGCGCACGCCGCCGGCCACCTTGCGCCCGCGTACCACGTCGGCCACCACACGCAGGTCTTCGATGCGGCCGTTGGTGCAGGAACCGATGAAGACCCGATCGATGGCAACGCCGGCGATCGGCGCGCCCGCTTGCAGGCCGATGTATTCCACGGCCTTCTCCAGCGCCAGGCGCGCCAGGGCATCGGGCTCGCCGCGGGGGTCGGGCACGGCGCCAGTGACCGGCACGGCCTGGTCGGGGCTGGTGCCCCAAGTCACGAAGGGCGCGATCTGCGTGGCGTCGAAGACATGCTCGGCGTCGAACACCGCATCGGCGTCCGAATGCAGGGTCGCCCAATAGGTCCGCGCCTGTGCCAGTTCCGAGGCGTCCAGGTGCCGGGCGCGGGCGGCGACATACGCATCGGTGGTGGCGTCCGGCGCGATCAGCGCGGCGCGGGCGCCGGCTTCCACCGTCATGTTGCACAGGGTCATGCGGGCTTCGGCCGACAGGCCGTCGATGGCGCTGCCGCAGTATTCGACCGCATGGCCGCGCGCGCCTTGCGCGCCGATACGGTGCACCACATAGATCACCAGATCCTTGGCCGACACGCCAGGGGGCAGATGGCCATCGACGCGGATGCGCATATTGCGCGCCACCCGGTACACCAGGGTCTGGGTCGCCAGGATGTGTTCGACTTCTGACGTGCCGATGCCGAAGCCCAGCGCCCCCAGCGCGCCGTAGGTGGTGGTGTGGCTGTCGCCGCACAGCACCACCATGCCCGGCAGGATCATGCCGTGCTCGGGCGCGATCACGTGTTCGATGCCTTGCAGCGGATCGGTGGTGTCGAACAGCGCAATGCCCTGTGCGTCGCAATGGCTCTTCAGATTGCGCGCCTGGCGCGACGACGCCTCGTCGGCAATCACGCGCAGCGCCGCCGGCACCGGATGGGTGGGGATGATGTGGTCCACCACCGCCATCTGCTGGCCAGGCCGCAGCGCCTGGCGGCCGCGCGCGGCCAGGCCGCTGAAGGCCTGCGGGCTGGTGTACTCGTTCATGATGTGCAGGTCGACGTACAGCAGGATGTGCTCATGGTCGACGCGGGCCACCTCGTGGCTCGCCACCAGTTTGTCGTATAGCGTCATGCCGGGCATGTCGGTGCTTCCTTGCGAAAAAACGCGTCCACGCGGGGCGCGGGGTATTCCCGGGCCTCAGTTGGCCTGGATGCCGGCGTCCTTGACGATGCCGGCCCAGCGCGCCATCTCGGCCTTGACCATGGCGTCGGTCGCGGCCGGCGTGGAGATGAGCGGGTCGAAGCCCTCGCGGCGCATGCGCTCGGACAATGCGGGCGATTGCAGCGCCTGCGCCAGCTTGGCATTGAGGCGCTCCACCACGGCCTGCGGCGTGCCTGCCGGCGCGCTGACCACGAACCAGGTCGTGAAGGCGTAACCGGGCAGACCCGATTCGGCGATGGTAGGCACGTCCGGCAGCAGCGGCGAACGCGAGGTGCCCGTCACGCCCAGCGCCTTGAGCTTCTTGCCATCGACCTGCGGCTTGGCCGCCGACAACACCGGGAAGCTCATCTGCACCTGGCCGCTGATGGTATCGACCATGGCCGGACCGCCTCCTTTGTAGGGCACGTGCAGGATCTGCGTGCCCGAGACCGACTTGAACAGCTCGGCGGCCATATGGAAGGTGCTGCCGGTGCCGGCCGAGCCGAAACTCAGTTCGTTGGCTGGGCGGGCGCGGATATAGGCGAGCAGTTCCTTGACGTTGTTGACCGGCAGCGACGGCGACACCGTCAGCACGTGCTGCGAGGTGCCCACGGTGCCGACCGAGCGCAGGTCGCGCTCGGTGTCGAACGGCATGTTGCGAAACAGCGCCGGGTTGATCGCCAGCGACATGGTGTTGATGGCCAGCGTGTAGCCGTTGGGCTCGGCGCGGGTCACGGCGGCCATGCCGATGTTGCCGGAGGCGCCCGCGCGGTTCTCGACGATCACGCTCTGACCCAGCGCCTTGCCCCAGGCGTCGGAAATCAGGCGGGCGGCGATATCGACGCTGCCGCCGGGCGCGAACGGCACGATCAGGGTCACCGGGCGCTGCGGGAAAGCGTCGGCCGCCGTGGCCGGCGCCATCCAGCAGGACGCGGCGGCGGCCAGCGCGCACAGCGCGCGCAACGAATGGGGGGGCTTCATGGGTGGGGTCTCCTCAAGGGTGGCCGCGTCAGGCGGCTCTGCGTATCGGTCAACCCAGTGTATAAGCCCGTTCCATTCTTATAATGGATGAATAAAATAAATCTTTATTAAATTGAATTTATAAATAGCCCTATGGATGCCCTGTCGGATCTGGCTTTCTTCTCCCTGCTGGTCAAGCACGGCAACCTGTCGGCGGCCGCGCGCGAATTGGGCCTGACGCCACCCGCCGTCAGCACCCGGCTGGCCAAGCTGGAGCAGCGCTTGGGCGTGCGCCTGCTGAACCGCAGCACGCGGCGCGTCAGCGTCACTCAGGAAGGCGAGCTGTACCTGGCCGAGGGCAGCCGCATCCTGGCCGACCTGCAGGCGCTGGAACGCTCGGTGTCCAGCAGCCGCGCCCAGCCGCAAGGGCTGCTGCGCCTGAACGCCACCTTCGGCTTTGGCCGCGCCCACGTGGCGCCTGCCGTCTCCGACTTCGCGCGGCAATACCCCGAAGTCGAGGTGCAACTGCGCCTGACCGACAGGCCGCTGAATCTGATCGAAGAGGGTTTCGATGCCGCGGTGCGTTTCGGCGACCTGCCCGACGCGCGCCTGACCGCCCGCAAGATCGCCTCCAACCGGCGCCTGCTGTGCGCATCGCCGCGCTACCTGGAGACCTTTGGCGAGCCGCGCACGCCAGGGGAATTGCAGCGCCATCGCTGCATCGTGGTGCGCGAGAACGACGTGGCCTACGGCACCTGGCGGCTGGAATCCGGCGCCCGCGCGGAAACCGTGAAGGTACGTGGTCCGGTCAGTTCCAATGATGGCCAGAGCGCGCTGGAATGGGCGCTGGACGGCCACGGCATCGTCATGCGTTCGGAGTGGGAAACCGCCGCCCTGTTGCGCGCCGGCCGCTTGCGCCAAGTGCTGCCCGAATGGGCGACACCGCCGGCCGACATCCACGTGCTGTACCCGGAGCGCCTGAACCTGCCCGCCAAGACGCTGGCATTCGTCGACTTCCTGGCGCAGCGCTTCGCCCGCCACCTGCGCACGCCGGGCTCGCCGGCCGCGCCGTGGTGAAACCGCGGCCGGCCGCCATTCAGATCTCGTCGATGGCGGTGCTGGCGGGCGCCTCGCCGATGGCGTAACGGTCGCGGGTGGTGACGTAGAAGCTGGCGCCGAAACGGCCCACCGGGAAATACTCCTGCAGCCGCACGCGCCAGGTGTCGGTATCGATCAGGCCATCGCGCGCGTGCAGCCAGCGCACCTGGCCGATGAAAATCTGACGGCTGGCGGTCTCCAGCGTTTCGAACAGCGTACATTCGAACGCCACCGGCGCCTGTGCGATGCGCGGCGGCGCCACCCGCTGGCTGGGCGCGGCGTCCAGGCCGGCGTGCGCCAGCTCGCTGACATCGGCCGGCAGGCGATCGCCGCAGCGGTGCATTTTTTCGGCCATGGCCTCGTCGGTCAGGTGCACCACGAATTCTCGATCGCGCGCAATGTTGCGCGCCGTGTCCTTCAGGTTGCCGTCGTCCAGGCGATTGATGCTGACCATGACGATGGGCGGGTCCTCGCCCAGCATGTTGAACATGCTGAAGGGCGCGGCGTTGACCACGCCGTTTTCGGACAGGGTGGTGATCAGCGCGATCGGGCGCGGCACGATCAGGCTCGCCATGAGCTTATAGCGCTGATATTCGGTGATTGAATCGAAGTCGATGTCCATGTCAGGCCAGTCCCAGCATCTGGGCAAGGGTTTGGGCGGGCTGCGGGCGCTCCAGGCTGATGCGCCGCTCCAGGTCCGCGAGATGGTTGTCATTGATCCGTACGGCCTCTGCCACCTGCCCGCGTTCCATCAGGTCGACGATCTGCACGTGCTCGCCATGCTCGCAAGCGGCGTTGCCGGGCGGCTCGTACAACGCCACGATCAGCGAACAGCGCGACACCAGCTCGGCCAGGTAGCCATGCAGGATGCCATTGCCGGACAACTCGCCCAGGCGCACGTGGAACGCGCTGGCCTGGCGCGCCCAGGCCGGCTGGCCGGCCCGGTGCAGCAAGGCGTGTTCGTCGCGCAGTTGCTTGCGCAGCGAGGCGTAGTCGGCCTTGGTGGCGCGCGCCGCCGCCAACGGCAACAGCGCCGCCTCCAGGGCCCGCCGCGCCTGAAAGATCTGGCGCGTGTCTTCGGGCGTGGGTTCGGCCACCACCGCGCCGCGATTGTGGTGCAGGTCGACCACGTGCTCGTGCGCCAGCCGTTGCAGGGCCTTGCGCGCGACCGAGCGCGACACCCCGAAGATTTCGCACAGGGCCGCCTCGGGCAGTTTGGTGCCGGGCGTGAGCCGCTGGCTCATGACGCTTTCGTATACCGCTTCGCAGATGCGGCGTTCCATATCGGCATCGGGCGCCGCGTCATCCGCATCGTCGGAAGCGGCAACGGCGATGGCGCGTCGACGCGCGGGGACGGCTTTGGCGCGAGGCGGGGCGGGGCGGCGGGTAGGCATGGCGGAACTCGGTGGCTGCGTGGGGAAAAGACGGCATTCATGGGACCAGCGCCGGTGCCAGGGCATCGACATGGCGGCAGATCTCGCCCGGCGTGGCGAACCAGATCTCGCCACGGTCGCGCGCGGCCGCCAGCGGCGCCAGCGCCCGGCGCAGATGCCGCAAGCGGTAGGGCTGGCCGACGATGTACGGATGCAGCGCAATGCCCATCACCAGGGGCTGGCGCTGCGCCTGCGTCCGCATTTCCTCGAACTGGTCAAGAATCATATCGGCAAAGTCGCGCGCATCCATCTTGCGGCCCACGATCATGGGAATGTCGTTCAGCTCCTGCGGATACGGAATTGCCCACAGGTCGCCGGACCGGGTGCGCATGCGCGTGGGTTGGTCATCATGGCACCAATTCAGCGTATAGCGGTACCCGGTTTCTGCCAGCAGGTCGGGGGTGGCGCGGCTTTCCGAGATCCAGGGCGACAGCCAGCCGGCGGGCGCACCGCCGGCATGGCTGCTGATGCGGTCGCGGCAGTGCTCCAGCAGCGCCCGTTCCTCGGCTTCGGCCATCCCGCCCTGGCGATGCGCATTGCTGTACCCATGGCCGATCAACTCATCGCCGCGCGCCAGACAGGCATCGACCAGCTCGGGGCAATGGTCATACAGCGCGGTATTGATCAAGGCGCCGGCCGGCAGCCCCAGGGCGTCGAACAGCTCCAGGCAACGCCACGCGCCGACCCGGTTGCCGTACTCGCGCCAGGCGTAATTGAGCACGTCGGGATGCGGCGACGCGGGCCCCAGTTCCGCGCCCAGCCCCTCGCCAAAGGCGAAATGCTCAATGTTGAACCCCAGGTAAACCGCCAGGCGCGCGCCGTTCGGCCAGAGGTAGTCCGGCCGGCCGGAGATGGGCCGGTAGGCAAAGCGGTCATGGCCGGCCAGCGGCGCGGGCGACCAGGGCGCGGCACGCCCCGCATTAGTGCTTTGAAGCTGGGATGGATTCATTTTGGTGCAAATCCTGATGCATGATTGTGAACAAAATTCTGGATTTTTGAGAACAAAAGCAAGCTATCAACGTTGACAAACAACCGCATCCCCCCTGCGCCGAGCCCCCCTGGCGGGGGTGGCACGGATCTTGCATCGGGAACGGCAGCAGCACTTGACCCATGCAAGATCCATTCCACTTTTCCAGGAGTGCCTGATGCGCCCGACCCGCCGTTCCTTCATGCTCCGCGCGACCGCCGCCACCCTCTTCGCGGCCGGCCTGGCCGCGCAACCCGCGCTGGCCGCCGACCCGATCAAGATCGGCCTGATCACCGCCCTCTCGGGCGAGTCGGCGCGCGCCGGCGAGGCGCTGACGCGTGGCATGACCATCGCCATCGACGAAATCAACGCCAAGGGCGGCCTGCTCGGCGGCCGCCAGATCGTGCTGGTGCGCCGCGATGACGAAGGCAACCCGGCCAAGGGCATGGCCGCCGCGCGCGAGCTGATCTACAAGGAAAAGGTGACCGTGCTGTTCGGTGGCCTGGACACGCCGGTATCGATGGCGATCGTGCCCATCGTCAACCAGGAGAAGGTGCCGTTCATGGGCCCCTGGGCCGCGGGCACCGCGATCACCCACAACAAGGGCAACCCCAATTTCGTGTTCCGCGTCTCGGCGATGGATGAGATCGTCGACAGCGCCATGGTGCAGTACGCCCGCAAGACCTTCCAGAGCGCCAAGCCCGGCATGATTCTGGTCAACAACCCCTGGGGCGAATCGAACGAAAAGGGCCTGGCCGCGGCCCTGGCGACCGCCGGGATCGCCCCGGCCGGCGTCGAGAAATTCCAGCCGAACGACCTGGACGTGACGCCGCAACTGAGCCGCCTGAAGGCGGCGGGCGCCGATACGCTGTTCATGGTGGGTAACGTGGGGCCCTCCGCGCAGGTCGTGAAATCGCTGGACCGCATGGGCTGGAAAGTGCCGGTGGTATCGCATTGGGGGCCCGCCGGCGGCCGCTTCACCGAACTGGCCGGTCCCAACGCCAAGAACGTGCATTTCGTACAGACCTACAGTTTCTTCGGCAAGCTCGGCCCGGTGGGCGAGAAAGTGATGCAGGCGCTCAAGACCAAGTATGCCGACATCAAAGGGCCGCAGGACATAACCCCGGCCGTGGGCGTGGCCAACGCCTACGACGGCATGCAACTGGCGGCACTGGCCATTGCGCAGGCCGGCTCGACCGACGGCGACGCGGTACGCCAGGGCTTCTACAAGATCGGCAAGTACGAAGGCCTGATCAAGACCTATGAGCAACCCTTCACGCCGGCTTCGCACGATGCCCTGCGCGAAGACGACTATGTCTGGACCCACTTCGTCGACAACCGCATCCTGCCCGTCAAGGGCGTGCAGTAGCCGGAAGGGAGAGACGCATGCTGTGGATGTCCGCCATCGTCAGCGGCCTGGGCCTGGGTAGCATGTATGGGCTGATGGCCCTGGGCTTCTACCTGACCTATGCCGTGTCGGGCACGGTCAATTTCGCCCAGGGCAGCTCCATGATGCTGGGCGCGGTGCTGACCTATACCTTCGCGCAGACGCTGGGCTGGCCGTTGCTGGCGGCGCTGCCGCCGGCCCTGGCCCTGTGCGCCCTGTATGGCCTGGTGGTCGAGCGGCTGGCGGTGCGCCCCTTTGCCAGCCGCGGTTCGAACGCCTGGCTGATGTCGACCGTGGCGCTGGGCATCGTGCTGGACAACGTGGTGATGTTCACGTTCGGCAAGGAACCCCGCAGCCTGCCCTCGCCCCTGGCGCAGGCGCCGGTGGCGATCGGCGGGCTGGGCCTGGGCATCTATCCGCTGCAGTTGCTGATCCCGCTGGTGGGGTTGGCGCTGGCCGCGGCCCTGCACACCCTGTCGCGTCGTACCCGCTGGGGCGTGGCGCTGCTGGCGGTGGTGCAGAACCCGAACGCGGCGCGCCTGATGGGCATCCCGGTGCGGCGCGCCATCATGGCGGCCTTTGCCGTATCGACCCTGTTCGCGGGCGTGGCCGGCGCACTGGTCGCGCCCCTGTTCAATGTGCAGGCGGACATGGGCACGTTGTTCGGATTGAAGGCTTTCGTGGTCGCCATCCTGGGCGGTATCACCAGCGCCTGGGGCGTAATGCTCGCGGGCCTGCTGTTCGGCGTGGCCGAAGCATTGATCACGGTCGCGCTCGGCTCTGGCTATACCCAGATCATCAGCTTCGCGCTGGTCATCGTCATCCTGGCCATGCGCCCCAATGGATTGTTCGGCCGCGCCGCGGTAAGGAAAGTCTGATGCAGAAGCGAAATGCGGCCTGGCGGCCGGCCCTGGCCGCCTACGCCCTGCTGGCCATCGCCAGCCTGGCCCTGGCGGCCACCGTCAATGGGTACTACGTTTTCGTGTTGGGCAATGTGGCGCTGCTGGCGCTGGCCGGCATCGGCCTGAACGTGCTGCTGGGGCTGACCGGGCAGATGTCTTTCGGCCACGCGGCGTTCTACGCCATCGGCGCGTACACGGTGGCGATCCTGACCGGCCAGGCGGGCTGGAGCTTCTGGCTGGCGTGGCCGGCCGCGGCCCTGGTGGCGGGCGCGTTCGGATTGCTGCTGGCGATTCCGGCGCTGCGGGTCCAGGGGCCTTACCTGGCAATGATCACCATCGCTTTCGGCTTCATCGTGGAGCACGCGCTGATCGAAGGCGGCGATATCAGCGGCGGCCAGAACGGCTTGATGGGCATCGCACAGCCGGCCCTCGGTGCCTTGGGCGGCGATCGCGGCGTGGCGATGCTGGCGATCGTGGCCGTGTTCGCGGCCCTGGGCGGCTATGCGTTGCTGGCGCGCGGCACATGGGGCGCGGCGATGCGCGCGGTCAAGGACAGCGAGACGGCCAGCGAATCCATCGGCATCAGTCCCCTGCTGGTCAAGGCCATGGCGTTCATGGTGTCGGCGGCCGTGGTGGGCCTGGCCGGCGGCCTGTATGCATCGCAGGCCGGCATGATCACGCCGCACAATTTCAATTTCATGCAGTCGATCCTGTTCGTGCTGGCCGTGACGATCGGCGGCGCGGGCTCGTTGGCCGGGCCGCTGCTGGGCGCGGTGGTGGTCGGCCTGCTGCCGGAACTGCTGTCGAGCCTGGAGGAATACCGCCTGCTGTTCTTCGGCGCCTTCCTGCTGGTGGTGTTGTGGGCGGCGCCCGATGGCGCCGCCGGCCTGCTGGCGCGCTGGCAGCGGCGCCGCATGACGCCAAGGCTGGCGCCGCGCCAGGGCGCACTGGCGACCTCGGGCCGGACTCGCCGCGCCCTGCGCGCCGATGCGCTGACAATGACTTTCGGCGGCGTGCGCGCGGTGCAGGGCGTGTCCTTCCAGGTCGCGCCCGGCGCCATTACCGCGCTGATCGGTCCCAATGGCGCGGGCAAATCCACCGTCATCAACATGCTCAGCGGCTATTACCAGCCGACGGACGGCCGGGTTGCATTGGGGACCGTGCCCCTGGCGCGCCTGCCCGCTTACCGCGTGGCGCGCGCGGGCATCGCGCGCACCTACCAGACCTCGCAATTGTTCGACACGCTGAGCGTGGAGGACAACGTCGCCCTCGGCCTATTGCGCGGCCGGCTGGGCGGCCTGCTGGCCGCGCGGCGTTATCTGTCGCCCGACGCCCGCGAACGGGCCCGCGCGCTGCTGGCCTTCTGCGGTTATGAAGGCGCACTGGACGCGCCCGCCGCCGATCTGGCGCACGTCGACCGGCGCCTGGTGGAAATCGCCCGCGCGCTGGCCACTGATGCCGACATCCTGCTGATGGACGAACCCGCGGCCGGCCTGTCGCGCGAAGACAAGACACGGCTGGCGACCCTGCTGCGACGCATCGCCGACGCCGGCGCCGGGATACTGCTGGTGGAACACGACATGGCGTTGGTGATGGGGGTCTCCGACCACATCGTGGCCATCGACGCGGGACGCGAGCTGGCCCAGGGCGGTCCCGACGACATCCAGCAATCCGACGCGGTGCGACAGGCCTATCTGGGCGACGACGCGGCCCGGCATACGCCAGCGGCGCGTGCGCGCCCGGCCACCACGGGTCTCACGCCGGAAGTGCTGGGCGTGGGCAACCTGACCACCGGCTACGGCGCCAATCCGGTATTGCATGGCATCGACCTGCAAGTCCGCCAGGGCGAAATGGTGGCGCTGCTGGGCGCCAACGGCGCCGGCAAATCGACGTTGATGCGCACGCTGGCCGGCCTGCATCGCCCGGCGCAAGGCGGCATGCACCTGCAGGGACAGGAATTGCAGGGTTTGAGCGCCGACCGCATCGTGGCGCGCGGCCTGGTACTGGTGCCCGAGGGGCGCCAGGTATTCGCGGATTTGAGCGTGCTGGACAACATCCGGTTGGGCGCTTTCCTGCATCCGGCCGACCGCGAAGCGCGCGTGCAGGAAATGCTGGCGCGCTTTCCACGCCTGCGCGAACGGCTGCACCAGCGCGCCGGCCTGCTGTCCGGGGGTGAACAGCAGATGCTGGCGATCGCCCGCGGACTGATGTCCAAACCGGTGATCCTGCTGCTGGACGAGCCATCGCTGGGGCTGGCGCCGAAGATCATCGACGAACTGTTCGAGGCGCTGGATCAGCTGCGGGCCGAATCCATGACGATCCTGCTGGTGGACCAGATGGCGGCGCTGGCCCTGTCGCTGGCCGACCGCGCCTACGTGCTGGAATCCGGCCGCGTGGCGGCGCAGGGCGCGGCGCGCGAGATCGCCGCGGACGGCGCGTTGGCGCGGGCCTATCTGGGCGCCTAGGGGCCGGCTGCAAGGCGCCCGGCACGCCCCCGCGGCCGGCCGATCAGGCCGCCTCGGCGCCCAGCCGCGCGCCGGCGCGCACGATGCCGCAACGCTTGTAGGCGCGCATCACCACCCCCACTTCGCAGGCCAGCACGCCATCGAGCTCGCCCAGCCTGCGCGTGACCACATCCCACAAATGCAGGCTGTCGCGGCACAGGACGTGCCAGAACAATTGGGAGGCGCCACTGGTGCCGAACAGGCAGCGCGTGTTCGGATCCAGCGCCAGATGGGCCGCCAGGGCGTCGACCGCCTGCGGCCGCACCTGCACCGAAATCACCGCCTCGACGGGAAACCCCACCAGGGCCGGCTCGACCTCCACGCGAAAACTCAGTGCGCGCCGCTCCACCAGATGCTGCAACAGGCGATGGGCGGTGGGCTCGCTGACCTCGGCCTGCGCGGCCAATTCGGCCAGGCTGGCGCGCCCGTCGCGCATCAAGTGCGCAACGATGCGTTGTTCGGGGTCGGTCAACGCCACGGGCGCCTGCGGCGGGGCGGGTTCCGGCGCGACGGGCGTGCTGCCATCGGGCTGGATACGCCATTGACCGGCGCGGCGAAAAGGCCGCAGCACCAGCCGTGCCTCCACCTGCTCGACCCCATCGATCGAAGGCAGCACCCGCGTCACCACGTCGGGCATGTCGGCCGCATCCGCCAGAGTCAGTTCGGCCATCAGATCGGCCCTGCCCGCCAGGGTCACCACCAGCTGCGCGATGCCGAGCTGCGCCAGCGCCTCGGCCGCCTCGGCCACCCGGCCCGAGCGACAGCGCACCCAGGCGTGCAGCACCACACCGCGCCCGGTCGCGAGCGGATCGGCCTCGGCGATGACGCGCAGGGCGTCGGCGTCCATCAATCGCTTGATGCGCCGGGCCACGGTGCGCTCGGCGATGCCGGTGGCCGCACCCAGCTCGCGCCAGGAGGCGCGCGGGTCGGCCTGCAGTGCCATCAGGCAGGCCAGATCGGTGTCATCGAGCGACGGCATTAGGGACTTACCCTTACTTGACGTGACCATATTCATTAATCTAACGTTCGCGCATTGATAAAAACACAAAATTTTCTGGTTTATTTGACCAAAAAATAAATCCCGAGGCCCTTATGAGTACCCCTTCCGCAACCCTGCGCGCCGCGCAGGGGGCAAACGCTGCGCCCGTATCGCGCGCCCGCACGATTCTGGCCGGTAGTGTAGGCAATGCGGTGGAATGGTTCGATTGGACCATCTACGCGTCGTTCGCCATCTTCTTCTCCCGCCAGTTCTTCCCCGAAGGCAACGAGACCGCCGCCCTGCTGGCCACCTTCGGCATTTTCGCCGTCGGCTTCTTCATGCGCCCGGTGGGCGGCTGGGTGCTGGGCATTTTTTCCGACCGCTATGGCCGCAAGGCGGCGCTGGGCCTGACCATCCTGATGATGGCCGGCGGCTCGCTGATCATCGCGGTCACGCCGACCTATGCCACCATCGGACTGGCCGCCCCCCTGCTGCTGACCGCCGCGCGTTTGCTGCAAGGCCTGTCCCTGGGGGGTGAGTATGCCTCGGCCACGACTTTCCTGGCGGAAATGGCGCCGCCCAACAAACGCGGCTTCTATTCCAGCTTCGTCTTTTTCAGCGCCGCCGTGGGCATCCTGGCCGCCTCGGCCGTGGGCTGGCTGCTGACCTCGGTCCTGACCAAGGCCGAGATGGCCGCCTGGGGCTGGCGCATTCCGTTCTTCCTGGGCGCGCTGGGCGGCCTGGCCGGCATGTGGATCCGCCGCTCGGTGCCCGAAACCGAGGCGTTCTCGCACGCCAAGAAGGCCGGCGTCGAAAAGCAGCCGCTGCGCACCCTGCTGCGCGAGCATCCGCGTGAAGTGCTGCGTATCGTCGGCTTCTCCATCCTGACCACATTCGCGTTCTACATCTTCGTGGCCTACGTGCCCACCTACGCCATCCGCCAGGTCAAGGCCGATCCGCAAGTGGCGTTCGCCGCCAACACCGTGGCGCTGATCGTGTTCATGCTGGTGCAACCCCTGTTCGGCCTGCTGTCCGACCGCATCGGCCGCAAGCCGCAACTGATCTTCTTCGCCGCCGGCTACCTGTTGTTCTTCTATCCGCTGATGACCACGCTGGGCCCGTCGTTCGGCTCGATCCTGGCCGTGGAACTGTTCGGCCTGGTGCTGTACGCCATGTACACGTCGATCGCGCCGGCCATCATGTCGGAGCAATTCCCCACCAGCGTGCGCGCCGTGGGCATCGGCACGCCCTACAACCTGGTTGTGGCGCTGCTGGGCGGCACCACGCCATACCTGCTGACCTGGCTGCAAAGCAAGGGCATGGAGCGTTGGTTCTTCTACTACGTACTGGCGGGCGCTGTCATCACGCTGATCACCTTCATCCGCATGCCGGAGACCCGGGGCCAATCGCTCAAGTAGCACGCACCCCAGGCTCCCACGCCCCCTAACATTGCTTTCCGGCTCCCCCAAGGGGCCGGAGAGCTTTTCCTTTTCATGAGCGCCATGCCCGATCAAGACACCGCCCTGCATTTCCGAGAAGCTCGCGAACTCGCCCGCGCCATCCGCGCCGGCGCGCTGAATTCACGCCAGGTCACGCTCCACTTTCTGGACCGCATCGCGCGCGCGCCGGCCCTGGCCGCGTACAGCGAAGTCACCGCCGAGCGCGCGCTGGCCCAGGCCGAGGCCGCAGACCGCCTGCTGGCCGCCGGCATCTCGCTGGGCCCATTGCACGGCGTACCGATAGCGGTGAAAGACAGCGTGCAATGGGCCGGCACCACCGCCAGCGGCGGCTCGCTGGCCCGGCGCGGCATCGTCAGCGAACAGAGCGCCGCCGCCGCTCGCGGCCTGGCCGCGCAGGGCATGGTGATCCTGGGCAAGACCCGCATGACCGAATTCGCCTTCGGCCTGTCGGGCCAGAATCCCACCCAGGGCACGGCCCGCAATCCCTGGGACGCGGCCACCGCGCGCGCGCCCGGCGGTTCGTCCAGCGGCGCCGGCGTCGCGGTGGCGGCGGGCCTGGCGCCCCTGGCGCTGGGCGGCGACACGGGCGGTTCGGTGCGCGCGCCCGCCGCGCTGAACGGCGTGGTGGGCTACAAACCGTCATCGGGTGTCATCAGCCGAGCCGGCTGTCTGCCGCTGTCGGACACGCTGGATGTACTTGGCCCTATTGCCCGCAGCGTGGCCGACGCCCGCCTGCTGACGCAATTGCTGGCTGGCCCCGACATCGACGACGGCGCCACGCTGGCCTTGCCCGCGGCCAGCATCGCCGCCCTGCGCCAGCCGGCCGCGCGCCGTGGCGGCGCCATCGCCATACTGACGCCGCAGGCGTGGCCGACCGCGCTGGCCGACGCAGGCCTGCGCATCTGGCTCGAAGCGCAGGAACGGCTGGCTCAGGCCGGCATCCCCTCCAAGACCTGGCACCCGCCGGCATCGCTGTCGTTCGCGCGCATGGCGGACGACAACTCGCTGGTGCTGGCCTACGAGGCCTATCGCTACTTCGGCGCGCTGGCCGAAGACCCGGCCCAGCCGCTGTGGGAAGTGGTGCGCGGCCGCATCGCCGCCGGCGGCCGTATCGCGCGGGCCAACTACGAGGCCGCGCTGCAACGGCGCCAGGACGACATGGCGACGTTCGCCGCCGCCATGCAGGGTTTCGACGCCCTGCTGATGCCGGCCTGCGACCAGGCCGCCCAGGCGCTGGACGCCGCCGACGTCCGCCACGCCGGCCTGGGCAAACTGTTGCGCCCCGCCAACTTCCTGGGCGCGGCCGCGATCGCTTTGCCGGCCGGCTGCGACGCGCAAGGCATGCCGATGGCGGTGCAGTTGCTGGCCCCGGCCGGCAGCGACGCGGCCCTGCTGGACCACGCCGCGATGTTGGAGCCAGTGCTGGCGCCAGTGGCACGCACCCCTGATCTGTCGGCCTGGGGCCTTTGACCACAACCGCTGCGCCCATGAAAAAACCCCCGAAGGTTGGATCGAGGCCCAACGTTCAGGGGTCAGTTCAAGCCGCGGCTTTTTCTGCCGCGGCAGTACGCTTTACAGCGCCTTCTTCAGTTCCTGGACCTTGTCCGTGGCTTCCCACGAGAATTCCGGCTCGGAACGGCCGAAGTGGCCATACGCGGCGGTCTTGGTGTAGATCGGGCGCAGCAGGTCCAGCATGTTGACGATGCCCTTCGGACGCAGGTCGAAGTGCTCGCGCACCAGCTTGGCGATCTGGTCGTCGGGAATGACGCCGGTGCCTTCGGTGTAGACGGTGATGTTGATGGGTTCGGCCACGCCGATGGCGTAGCTGACCTGCACCTGGCACTGGCGCGCCAGGCCGGCGGCCACGATGTTCTTGGCCACGTAGCGGGCGGCGTAGGCGGCCGAACGGTCGACCTTGGACGGATCCTTGCCCGAGAACGCGCCGCCGCCGTGCGGGCACGCGCCGCCGTAGGTGTCGACGATGATCTTGCGGCCGGTCAGGCCGCAATCGCCTTGCGGGCCGCCGATGACGAAGCGGCCGGTCGGGTTGACCAGGAACTTGGTCTTGGGCGTGATCAGGCCTTCGGGGAAGCTGGGCTTGATGATGTCTTCGATGACCGCTTCGCGGATGGTCTCTTGCGTGACTTCCGGGGCGTGCTGGGTCGACAGCACCACGGTGTCGACTTCCGCCGGGCGGCCGTCGACATAGCGGAAGGTCACCTGCGACTTGGCGTCGGGACGCAGCCACGGCAGGCGGCCGTCCTTGCGCAGTTCGCTCTGGCGCTGCACCAGGCGGTGCGCGTACCAGATCGGCGCCGGCATCAGGTCGGGCGTTTCGTCGCAGGCGTAGCCGAACATCAGGCCTTGGTCGCCCGCGCCCTGGTTCAGGTAGTCTTCCGAGCTGCGGTCCACGCCCTGGGCGATGTCGGGCGACTGCTTGTCGTAGGCGACCAGCACCGCGCAACCCTTGTAGTCGATGCCGTATTCGGTGTTGTCGTAGCCGATGCGGCGGATCGTGTCGCGCGCGACCTGGATGTAGTCGACGTTGGCGGTGGTGGTGATTTCACCAGCCAGCACGACCAGGCCCGTGTTGCACAGGGTTTCCGCCGCCACGCGGGCGTTGGGGTCCTGGGTGAAGATGGCGTCCAGAATCGCGTCGGAAACCTGGTCGGCTACCTTGTCGGGGTGCCCTTCGGAAACGGATTCGGAAGTGAAGAGAAAGTCGTTGTTGGCCACAGATGCGTCCTTTGGTGTCCGGCAAGGCCGGAACGTAGGTTCACGGGCGCGTTGCACCCCGGACTGCATGAAATACGCTGATCTGGGCGCGACGCTTTAGCGGATTTGGCAAGCGACGCAGACGCGCCGTAACCTTGCCGTCGCCCCGCAAGTTGTCGGTTAACTCGGCGACGGGTCGATTTTAAGCGAAAATGCGGGTCTTATGCTTGCGCCACGGGTGGGGTCTTTCCCCCGAGCACCAGCATTACCATGCCCGATATCGCTCATTTGCCGCATGCTGCTCGTCTTATTTCGCCTGTTCGCTTCTCTGCCCCTGCCCGTCGCGCACGCGCTCGGGCGCGTGCTCGGCCGCATCGCCTATGCCTTTCCGGGCAAGTACCGGCGCCGCCTGCGGGCCAACGCGACCCAGGCCGGCTACCCGGACGCGGCCTTCGCGCGCCGGGCGGCCGGCGAGGCCGGCGCCATGATCCTGGAGATGCCACGGGTCTGGTTCCGCAATGAACAAAGCCTGGCCCAGGTCGTGTCGGACGACAACGCGGTGGTGCAAGCCGCCCGTGCCGAAAACCGCGGCATCCTGTTTCTGACCCCGCACCTGGGCTGTTTCGAGATCACCGCGCGCTACCTGGCCCGCCTGATGCCCATGACAGTGATGTTCCGCCCGCCGCGCAAGGACATCCTGGCGCCGCTGCTGGAAACCGCGCGCAACAGCTCGGCCGTCAACGCCGTGCCCGCCACCATGCAGGGCGTGCGGGAGTTCGTGCGCGCCCTGCGGCGCGGCGAATCCGTCGGCATGCTGCCGGATCAGGCGCCGGGCGTCGGCGACGGCGTCTGGGCGCCATTTTTCGGACGAATGGCCTACACCATGACCCTGCCCGGCAAGCTGGCCACCCAGACCGGCGTGCCGATCATCCTGACCGCCGGCGAACGCCTGCCCGGCGGCCGCGGCTGGCGCATCCATTATGTGCGGGTGCCCGAGCCCTTGCCCGCCGATCCCCAGGCCCAGGCCGCGCTGCTCAACGCCGCCATGGAAACGCTGATCCGCCGCTGCCCGCAGCAGTATCTCTGGAGCTACAACCGCTACAAGACCCCGCGTGGCGCCCCGCCCGCGCCCGCCGAGGACACGGACGCCGCGTCCCGCTGACGCCGCCGCAGCCCCGCCGCCCTGGTCTTATGCCCAATCTACCCATGAACGAATCGAAAACGCGCACGCTGGTCAACCTGCTGAAATGGTTCGGCCGCATGCGGCCGGCCACCCGGCTACGCATCGGCGCCGCGCTCGGCTGGCTGGCCATGCGCCTGGCCAAATCGCGCACCCGCATCGTGCGGCGCAACCTCGAACTGTGCTTCCCGGACCAGCCCGAGGCGGTGCGCGAGCGCTGGGTGCGCGAGCACTTCCGGGCACTGGCGCAATCCATCGTCGACCGTGGCGTGCTGTGGTACGGCACGCCCGAGGCCATCAAGGATATGGTCACACAGAGCGGCGCCGAACGCATCAACGCGCTGACCGCCCAGGGCCGCGCGGTGATCCTGCTGGCCCCGCACTTCATCGGCCTGGACGCCGCCGCCACCCGGCTCACCATGGAAGTGCCGAGCGCGGCCACCATGTACACGCCGCAAAGCGATCCGCATATCGACGCGGTGGTCGCCGCCGGCCGCGCCCGCTTCAACGAGGTGTTCCTGGTCAGCCGCAAGGACGGCGTGCGCGAACTGATCCGCCACCTGCGCGCGCCGCGGCCGGTGTATTACCTGCCCGACATGGACTTCGGCCGCCAGGGCGCGGTGTTCGCGCCGTTCTTCGGCGTCCAGGCGGCAACGCTGCTGGCCACCGCCCAGCTGGCCAAGAAGTGGGACGCGGCGGTGCTGCCGATCCTGGACTTCTGGAATCCGGAAACCGGCCGTTACCACGCCGAAGTGCTGCCGCCGCTGGAAAACTTCCCCGGCGACGACTCGCTGGAAGCAGCCACCGCGCGCCTGAATCGCGAGCTGGAAGCCTGGGTGCGCCGCTGCCCCAGCCAGTACTACTGGGTGCATCGCCGTTTCAAGACGCGACCGCCGGGCGAGCCCAAGATCTACTGACGCGACGGCCGGCTCGCGGCAAGAGCAAGCCATCCGGTGACATCGCGGTTTCCCCGGCCAGAATGGGCGATAATCCCCGCATGAACTGGAACTTCACCAAAATGCATGGCGCGGGCAACGACTTCGTCGTCCTGGACGGGGTCCGCCAGGCCATCGACATGACGCCCGAGCGCGCCCGCGCCCTGGGCGATCGCCACTTCGGCATCGGCGCCGACCAGATCCTGCTGGTCGAACGCGCCACCCGGCCCGACGCCGACTTCCGCTACCGCATCTTCAACGCCGACGGCAGCGAGGTCGAACACTGCGGCAACGGCGCGCGCTGCTTCGTGCGCTTCGTGCATGAACAGGGCCTGTCCGACCGCAACCCGCTGCGCGCCGAGATCGCCACAGGCATCCTGGTGCTGGACGAAGGCGACGACGAACAGGTCACGGTCGACATGGGCAGCACCCGCTTCGACCCGGCCGCCCTGCCCTTCGACACCGCCGGCCTGGCCTCGCGCAGCGAAGGCCAGGACACCCTCTGGGAACTGGAACTCGACGTGCCTGCCGGCCTGCCCCGCACGGTGGCCCTGTCGGCCGTGGCCATCTCCAATCCGCACGCGGTGCAAGTGGTGGACAACGTCGACACCGCGCCCGTCGCCATCGTCGGCCCGCTGATCGAAACCCATCCGCGCTTTGCCCGCCGCGTCAACGCCGGCTTCATGCAGATCGTCGACCGCAACAACATCCGCCTGCGCGTGCACGAGCGCGGCGCCGGCGAAACGCTGGCCTGTGGCACCGGCGCCTGCGCCGCGGTGGCGGCGGGCATCCGCCGCGGCCTGCTCGATTCGCCGGTGCGCGTACAGACGCGCGGCGGCGTGCTGACCATCGCCTGGAATGGCGAACAGCTACGCATGACCGGACCGGCCGAATCCGTCTTCACGGGCCAGGTCGATATCGACAAGCTCGTCTTTTCCATGGCGCTGAACCGCTGACCCCATGACCGATACCGCTTTCACCGCCCACGACATCGCCACGTTCCTGCAGGAGCACCCCGGCTTCTTCGACCAGCACGCGGACGTCTTCGCCACGCTGCAAGTGCCGCATCCGCACGGCTCGCGCGCCATCTCGCTGGGCGAGCGCCAGATCCTCACGCTGCGCGAACGCAATCGCGAACTCGAATGGCGCCTGAACGAACTGGTGCGCAACGCCACCGCCAACGAGACCATCGGCAGCCACATCTCCAAGTGGTGCTGCCGCCTGCTGTCCGAACCGGACCCGCAACGCGTGCCCGGCGAAATCGCCCTGGGCCTGGCCGAGCAATTCGAACTGAACCACGTGGCGCTGCGCCTGTGGAATCTGCCTGAACTGTCCGAAACCGGCTATGGCGAACCCGTCAGCCAGGACCTGCGTACCTTCACCGACAGCCTGAAGACGCCGTACTGCGGCACCGACACCGGCTTCGAGGCTGTCGCCTGGCTGGACGCCAAGCCCAAGTCGCTGGCGCTGGTGCCGCTGCGCCTGGAAGCCGACGGCGCCAGCGTCGGCCTGCTGGTGCTGGGCTCGGACGACCCCGAACGCTTCACCCCCGAGATGGGCACCGCGTTCCTCGACGCCATCGGCCAGCTGGCCTCCGCCGCGCTGCACCGGCTGAGCCCCGCCGCGCCCAAGGCGTGATCGAGCCATGAACACGGGAGCCCCGGAGCACGCCACAGAGCGCCCGGCGCCGGACGCTCCCCTGCCCGACCCGATGACCGCCTGGTTGCGCCATCTGGAAAGCAACCGCCGCTATTCCCCCCACACGCTGGACGGCTACCGGCGTGAACTGCGTTTCCTGCTGGAGCTGGCCGAACGCGCCAGATTGCCGCTCGACCAACTCGGCAACGGCCACATCCGCCAATTCGTGGCGCGGCTACATGCCCAGGGCCGCGGCCCGCGCAGCCTGGCCCGCACGCTGGCGGCCTGGCGCGGCTTCTATCAATGGTGGGCGCCCATGATCGGCCTGGCCGGCAATCCAGTGGCCGGCGTGCGCGCGCCCAAGGCGCCGCGCGGCCTGCCCAAGGCCTTGTCGGTGGAACAGACTCAGGCCCTGCTGGACCGCGCGCCGGCCCGGGTGGCAACCGAGCCGGCCGCGCTGCGCGACCAGGCCATGTTCGAGTTGTTGTATTCCAGTGGCCTGCGCCTGTCGGAACTGGTTGGTCTGGACCTGCGCTACACGCGCTCGGCCGACCATGAATCGCGCGGCTGGCTCAACCTGGACGACGCCGAGGTCATCGTGCTGGGCAAGGGCGGCAAGCGCCGCTCGGTGCCAGTCGGCCAGGCCGCGCTGGCGGCGCTGCGGCGCTGGATCGAGGCGCGGCCGCAACTGGCGCCGCCGGCGGCATCGGCCAACGATGCCGCCGCGCTGTTCCTGGGCGCGCGCGGGCGACGCATCTCGCCGCGCGTGGTGCAACTGCAGTTGGCGCAGGTCGCGCAGGCCGCCGGCCTGCCGACCCACGTGCATCCGCACGTGCTGCGCCACAGCTTCGCCAGCCATGTGTTGCAATCGGCGCAAGACCTGCGCGCCGTGCAAGAGATGCTGGGCCACGCCAACATCTCCACCACCCAGATCTATACCCGGCTCGACTTCCAGCATCTGGCGCGCGCCTACGACCAGGCGCATCCGCGCGCCGGACGCAAGTCCTGAGCGGGGCGCTCAGCCCCCGCCGGCCAGCATGCCGCCCAACAGCAGCACCCCCAGGGCCAGCACGGCCAAGGCGGCCAGCGCTTCCACCGCATAGCGCAGGCGCGCCGCCGCCACGCTCGACAGGCGCGTGCCCAGCGCGTTGGCTGCGCCCCCGGCCGCGACCGCCAGGCAGGCCAGCGCGGCCACGGTGAGGCCCGTGCCCAGGCCCATCGCCAGCGCCGAGGCCACCCCCGCCAGGAAAAACCCCTGCGACAACGCGAACACCAGCACGATCAGCGCGCCGCTGCACGGGCGCAGGCCCACCGCGAACACGGCAGACCAGGCGCGGCGCCAATTCAGCCGCCCGGCCATCTGCTCCGCCGGCGGCACGTGGGCATGGCCACAACCGCAGGCGTCGTCATGGTCATGGTGATGATGCGCTTGAGTGTGCGTATGGGCATGGCCCTGATGTCCGGCCTGCGCGCGCGGCGCAACCGCCTGCACCGTGATCGCGCGCAATGCCGCCGCCCCCTTCAAAGCCGGCGCGTCGGCGCTCGCCGCCGCGGCGGGCATGGCCCCATCGGGTGCGGCTGCCGCCCGGGAGGTCCGCCGCCGCCACAATGGCCGGATCGCCTTGACCCACACCAGCCAGACGCCCAGCAACGTCACCAATGCATACGACGCCAACTCCAGCCAGCGCGTTGCCTGGTTCATGGCCGCCGCCGTGGCATTGAACACCACGGCCAACACCGCCACCATCGCGATCGCCACCAGGGCCTGCACCAATGACGACAACAAGGCCAGCAATGCGCCGTTGCGCGCGGTCTGGCGATTGGCCAGCACGTACGAGGAAATCACCGCCTTGCCATGGCCCGGCCCCAACGCATGAAACACGCCATAGGCGAACGACAGGCCGATCAGCAGCCAGCCACCGCCATCGGCCTGCCAGGCCCGCACCGCCGCCGTGAGCTGGCGATAGAAATGGGTCTGCCATACCGACACCTGGCCGAAAAAACTCGCCAGCCAGCCGGGACCGCCAAGCCCCGCGCCGCCGCTCTCGGGCACACCGAAGGGATGCGCGCCCTGCGCCGCGGCCACGCCGCCCCAGGCCAGGACGGCCAATGCGATCAGCCCCGCGAGCGTGGCCGGCACTCGGCGGCCGCGCGCTACCGGCATTGCACTTCGATACGATGCGTCAGGCCCTTGGTGATGGCGAAAAGCTCCTCGGGCAACGCGTCCGGATCGGCCGGGATCGCGGCCAGTTGCTGCATGGTCTTCCAATCCAGTTCCTTGGGCTTGCGGTAAGCCTGCTTGCAGGCCGCCGCGCCGGGTCCATCCAGCGCGACCGCCCCCTTTTCCTCGAAGGCATAGGCCACGAAATACGTCGGGTCGTAGATGTCGACCTGCGCGCCCGCGGCATCCGCGGCGGCGGGCTCGGCCAGCGGCAGCGTGAAGGCCAGCGCCAGCCGCCCGGTCTTCGGGTTCCAGGTCACGCGCGCATCGCGCGGCGCGGCGAACGCCATGGTCTTGCCGGCGACAGTGACACGCGTGAAATAGTGCGAAATCGGTTCACCCAGCGCCTTCATCCAATCGCGCGCCATGCCCTTCAGGGTGTCATCCGGCAACGTGCCGTCCTTGCCCTTCTTGAGCCCCTGGGTGGCGTAGGCGCCGAACATTTCGTCGAACAGCCAGACCTGCCGCACGGCGGTGACCCGATGCTGTTCGTCCAGGTCGATCACGGCGCGGGCATCGATCCACATGTGGGGATGGGCGCTGGCGGCCGTGGCCGCCAACGCGCCCGCCACGGCGCTCAGGGCCGCAAGGCCGCGGCGAGCTGACGTACGTTCCATTCGAACATTTCCAGATAGGTGGCGCCGGGCTGTCCGGGTTTGGACAGGGCGTCGGAATACAGCGTACCACCCACCTTGGCGCCCGTTTCGCGCGCGATCTGCTGCACCAGGCGCGGACTGGTGATGTTCTCGACAAACACCGCCGGCACCTTGTCGCGCTTGACCTGCTCGATGATGCGCGCCACGTCGCCGGCCGACGGTTCGGCCGCGGTCGAGATGCCCATCGCGGAGATGAACTCGACGCCGTAGGCGTCGCCGAAATAGCCGAAGGCATCGTGCGAGGTGACCACCTTGCGGCGCTCGGCCGCGATCGCGGCGAAGGTCTTGCGGGCGGCCGCATCGGCGGCCTGCAGACGGGCGATATAGGCGTCGGCCCGCTTGCGGTAGGCGTCGGCATGGGCCGGGTCGACGGCCGCCAGGCCATCGGCCACATTGCGCGCGTAGATCACACCATTGGCCAGGTTCTGCCAGGCGTGCGGATCGACATCGCCATGATGATGGTGGCCTCCTTCCGCGCCATGGGCGTGATCGTGATCATGGTCATGGTCGTGATCCTTGTCGCCATGGCCGGCGAACTTGCGCGGCGTCACGCCCTTGGAAGCGATTACGGTCGATCCGGCGAAACCGGATGCCTTGACCAAGCGCGGCAGCCAGGCCTCGAAATCCAGGCCGTTGACGAACAGCACCTTGGCCGCCGTCAGCTTCTTGGCGTCGCCCGGAGTGGGCTCGTATTCGTGGGCGTCGCCGTCCGGGCCGACCAAGGTGTCGAGCCTGATGTCATTGCCGCCGACCTCGCGCACGATGTCGCCAAGGATCGAGAAACTGGCCACGACCGGCAAGGGTTCGGCGGCATGAGCCGCGCCGAAGGTCGCGGACAGCCACAAGCCAGCGGCGGCCAGCAAGGCGCGGCGGCGCGAAAGCGGCAGCAGAATGGAACGCATAGCGAATCTCCTTGGAGTTCAGGCGCGGCGCGATACGCGCCGCGCCCGCAGCAACCCGCCATGCGGGCCGCCAACGATGGAAAACAGGTAGCAAACGCCCGCGGCCAGGATGATGGCGGGCGAGGCGGGCACGTTGAAGTGGTACGACACCAGCAGGCCGGCGATCGAAGCGGCCACGCCGATGGCGGCGGCCAACGGAATCTGGCTGGCCGCCGAACGCCTCCAGAAACGGGCGGCGGCGGCCGGCAGCATCATGATGCCGACCACCATGAGCGTGCCCAGTACCTGAAATCCGGCCACCAGGTTCACCACCACCAACACCAGGAAACTCATGTGCACCAAGCCGCCATGACCGCCGCTGGCGCGCAGGAAGCCAGGATCGAGGCATTCGGCCACCAACAGGCGATACAGCGCGGCCAACGCCAGCAGCGTGATGCTGGCAGTCGCCGTCACCAGCAACAAGGCGTCATCGTCCAGCCCCAGCACTGTGCCGAAGAGCACATGCAGCAGATCCATGTTGGAGCCGCGCAGCGACACCAGCAACACCCCCAGGCCCAGCGAGATCAGATAAAAGGCGGCAAAACTGGCGTCCTCGCGCAGCGGCGTCAGGCGGGCCACCAGTCCCGCCAGCAACGCCACCGCCAGGCCGGTGAGGATGCCGCCCAGCATCATGGCGCCCAGCGACAGGCCGGACAGCAGGAAACCCGCCGCCACGCCCGGCAGGATGGCATGCGACATGGCGTCGCCCATCAGGCTCATGCGCCGCAGCACCAGGAACACGCCCAGCGGCGCGGCCCCCAACGACAGGGCACTGGCGCCGGCCAGCGCGCGCCGCATGAAGCCGTAATCGAGAAAGGGCGCCACGACCCATTGCAGCGCCGTCATGCAAAAGCCCTCATATGCCAGTCGCGCGCCGTCCGCAGATGCTCTTCGGTCAGCGCGGCCGCGGTCGCGCCCCAGGCCACCACCGACCCGGACAACAGCAGGCATTGCGGAAAATGCGCGCGCACCAGGTCGAAGTCGTGCAGCACGGCGACCACCGAGCGGCCCTGGCCATGCAGCTCGCACAGCAAGGCCATCAACTCATCGGCGGTATGGCTGTCGACGGCGGCGAAGGGCTCGTCCAGCAGCAATACCGGCGCATCCTGCACCAGCATGCGGGCGAACAGGGTGCGCTGCATCTGGCCGCCCGACAGCGTATCGACGCCTCGGCCAGCCATGTCCGCCAGGCCAACGGTTTCCAGCGCGCTCATGCAGCGGTCGAGTTCCTCGGGGCCATGACCACGCCAACTGCCGACCCGGCGCCACGCCCCCATGGCCACCAGATCCAGGACCCGGGCGGGAAAGGCGCGGTCCAGCTCGGCCGCCTGCGGCAGCCAGGCCAGCTCGGCGCGGCCGGCGCCGCCGATGTCGACGCGGCCGGACATGGGCCGCAACACCCCCATGATGCCCTTGATCAGCGTCGACTTGCCGGCGCCGTTGGGCCCGACCACCGCCGTCATGGAGCCCGGCTCGAACCGGCCCGAGACCCCGCGCAGGGCCGCATGTCCGTGCCAGCCGAACGAGGCATTGCGCAGTTCGATGGCAACCGGCGCGCGGTTCATCGCGGCCACCAGCCCAGCGCCCAGCCCGTCAGCGCCCACAATGCGAGCGCCGCGGCCAGCGCATAGGCCATGCGGCGCCAGGCGGACACGAGAAAGGCAGAGCGCAAGGCAACGCCAGGACGCGGCGTGGCCTCGATCCGCGTGGATGGGGTGGAAGACTGGGACATGGAGACGGCGGGCGGCAAGGCAGGGTGAAACGGCGTGGAATGGCCAAAACTCATTATGTTATATCATAACCAACAGGCTTGAATCGCGGGGTTTCGCCCGCAGCTGGATGTTTTCTGCTACCTTCCAGGCATCTCGCGCGCGTCGCGCGCGTTCCTTATCCAGATGAAGCCCGCCATGCCCGCTCCGCCCCGTTCTCCCCGCAGCGACACCGTAGGCGCCCAACTCAGCGTCGCCGAGGCGCTGTGCGAACAACGTGGCCGCCGCCTGACCCCCATCCGCCGCAAGGTGCTGGAACTGTTGCTGCGCCACGGCCGCAGCCTGAAGGCCTACGAACTGCTCGACGCCATGCGCGAGGTGCATCCTGGCGCGGCGCCCCCCACGGTATACCGTGCCCTGGACTTCCTGATGGACGAAGGCCTGATCCACCGCCTGGACGCCGTCAACGCCTGGAGCGCGTGCCATGACGTCGGCGGCGCGCCGCACGACCTGCTGGTGGTCTGTACCGGCTGCGGGGCGGTCGCCGAAATTTCCGACCCGGCCATGAGCCGCCAGCTCGCCGAGCGCGTTGCGCAAACCGGCTACGTCCTGGCCACCCATGAAACCGAAATCCGGGCCCTCTGCCCCCAATGCCAGAAGCAGCAGCCCGCGGACGCCGGGCACCACCACCACTGACGGTTTGGCGCTGGCGGCAGGCTCTGCCACCGGCGCCCCCGCCCGGGCGCTTGAAATCCGGAAAATCGCCCCAAAATAGGGATATCGCCTGATACTTGACGGCGTACAGCCGCGATCTGGGCGGCTACGGCCCCCGGGTTGGCCCGGGGTTTGCCCCCTGCCCCCGACTGTGCTGTAATCCTGCGTCCGGCCGCGATCCGCGGCCCTCGCAGCCTGTGGCAGTAACATCGGTCGAACGATGTCTGGCAGGCAATCGGCAGCCGCTGCCGCCCCGCCAGATCCCGCGTTTGACCGCCGTGTTTAACCGCCTTTACTTCACGCAAGCAGCTTCGCCATGAACACCCCGCGCAGTTTGGACAAAATGGTTCCCGTCACCATCCTCACCGGCTTTCTCGGTGCGGGCAAGACCACCCTGCTCAAGCGCATCCTGACCGAGTTCCACGGCCGCCGCGTCGCCGTCATCGAAAACGAATTCGGACCGGAAAGCATCGACAACGACCTGCTGGTGCAGGACAGCGATGAAGAAATCATCGAACTGTCGAACGGCTGCGTCTGCTGCACGGTGCGTGGCGATCTGATGCGCACGCTGTCCGACCTGCGCGCCAAGCGCGAGGCCGGCACCCTGAATTTCGAACGCGTCATCCTGGAAACCACCGGCATGGCCAACCCCGGCCCGGTGTGCCAGACGTTCTTCATGGACGACGACATCGCCGAGTACTACCGCCTGGACGCGGTGGTCACGGTGGTTGACGCCAAGCACGGCATGGTGACGCTGGATGAACAGCCCGAGGCGCAGAAGCAGGTCGGCTTCGCCGACCGCATCCTGGTCTCCAAGAAAGACCTGGTCAACGACATCGACTACGAAGCGCTGCGCAGCCGCCTGTTGCGGATGAACCCGCGCGCGCCGATCACGCCGGTCAACTTCGGCGACGTCGACCTGAAGTCCATCATCGACATCAGCGGTTTCAACCTGAACTCGATCCTGGACATCGACCCGGACTTCCTGGCCGACGAACATCCCGACGCTGCCCACGACCACGACCATGACCATCACGACCATGGCCACGATCACGGTCATGACCATCACGGCCACGATCATGATCACGAGGGCGAATGTGGCGCGCACTGCAATCATGCGCATCACCACCACCCCAAGCACGACGATGAAATCGGCGCGTTCGTATTCCGTTCCAACAAGCCGTTCGATCCCGCGCGCCTTGAGGAATTCCTGGGTGGCGTCGTACAAGTCTATGGTTCCGACCTGCTGCGCTACAAGGGCATCCTGTACATGAAGGGCATCAACCGCCGCATGTTGTTCCAGGGTGTCCACATGATGATGGGCGCCGAACCCGGCAAACCGTGGACCGCGGCCGAAAAGCCGTCCACCAAGATGGTCTTCATCGGACGCAAACTGCCCCAGGAGATTTTCACCCGGGGCTTGGAGCAGTGCCTGGCGGGGTGATCCCCTTTTTGGATACGTGACGCGGTGCGACGAAGGCAGTACTGTGAGGTACGAATAGCGTAGGCAGCAAGCACACGGACCGGGAAGACAATCCCGCGCCAGGATCGATTCATAGTGGAGTGTTTTCATGGCTACCAAGGCAGCAACCAAAAAATCAAGCAAGTCGACGAGCGATACGGCGATTGATCTGCCCAGCGAGAAGGAATTGCTGGCCATGCCCGAGTCCGACTACATGAACGATCGCCAACTGGCGTTCTTCAAGGAACGGCTCAAACAACTCGAACAGGACATCCTGGCCAACGCCGGCGAGACCACCGAGCACCTGCGTGAAACGCAATTCGTGCCCGACCCCGCCGACCGCGCCACCATCGAGGAAGAACACGCGCTCGAGCTGCGCACCCGCGACCGCGAGCGCAAGCTGCTGAAGAAAGTGCAACAGTCCATCGCCCGCATCGACAGCGGCGAATACGGCTGGTGCGAGGAAACCGGCGAACCCATCGGCATCCCGCGCCTGTTGGCCCGCCCCACCGCCACCCTGTCGCTGGAAGCGCAGGAACGGCGTGAAATGCGGCAGAAGCTGTACGGCGACTGATCCGTCCCGTTATTCAAGCGCCACACTGAAAGGCTATGCTGGTTTCCAGCATGGCCTTTTTTTCTCGCCGCCCACCGGCCGGCCGGTTCTGGCGGTGGCGCCCGGCAAGCCTTGATTTCACCGGCATCGCCCCCAGCTAGTCCTTTCAAAGGAAGGAACGCATGGAACAATTTCACGCCACCACCATCGTGTGTGTCCGCCGCGGCAACCGCGTCGCGCTCGGCGGCGATGGCCAGGTCACCCTGGGCAACATCGTCATCAAGGGCACGGCCCGCAAAATCCGCCGCCTGTACCACGACAAGATCCTGGCCGGCTTCGCCGGCGCCACCGCCGACGCGTTCACCCTGCAGGAACGCTTCGAGGCCAAGCTCGACAAGCACCAGGGCAACCTGATGCGCGCCGCGGTCGAACTGACCCGCGACTGGCGCACCGACCGCGTCCTGCGCCGGCTCGAAGCCATGCTGATCGTGGCCGACGCCGAGCACACCCTGGTGCTGACCGGCAATGGCGACGTGCTCGAACCCGAGTACGGCCTGGCCGCCATCGGCTCGGGCGGGGCCTATGCCCAGTCCGCCGCCCTGGCGCTGCTGCGCAACACCGAACTGGCGCCCGAGGCCATCGTCAAGCAATCGCTCGAGATCGCCGGCGACATCTGCATCTACACCAACCAGAACCACGTCATCGAAACGCTGGGCGACTGACACCCGCCGCGCGGCGCCACTCGCGGCGCCGTGGCACGCCCCCAGCCAGCCTCCGCTTCAAGGATCCGCCCTCATGTCCGCCTCCAACATGACGCCCGGAGAAATCGTCTCCGAACTCGACAAGTACATCGTCGGCCAGAACCGCGCTAAGCGCGCGGTGGCGGTGGCCCTGCGCAACCGCTGGCGCCGCCAGCAGGTGGCCGAGCCGCTGCGCCACGAAATCCACCCCAAGAACATCCTCATGATCGGCCCCACCGGCGTGGGCAAGACCGAGATTGCGCGCCGCCTGGCCAAGCTGGCCAACGCGCCCTTCATCAAGATCGAGGCCACCAAGTTCACCGAGGTGGGCTACGTCGGCCGCGACGTCGACACCATCATCCGCGACCTGACCGAATACTCGATCAAGCAGACCCGCGAACTGGAAATGCGCCGCGTGCGCACCCAGGCCGAGGATGCCGCCGAAGACCGCATTCTCGACGCGCTGGTGCCGCCGCCGCGCGGCGCCTCGGGCGAGCCCGAGCGCGGCGAGGACAACAGCGCCCGCCAGACCTTCCGCAAGCGCCTGCGCGAAGGCAAGATCGACGATCTCGAAATCGAGATCGAAGTGGCGCAGGCCGTGCCGCAAATGGATGTCATGACGCCCCCGGGCATGGAGGAAATGGCCGAGCAGTTGCGCGGCATGTTCGCCGGCATGGCGCGCGACAAGAAAAAACCCAAGAAGATGAAGGTGCGCGAAGCCTTCAAGCTGATCGTCGACGAGGAAGCCGCCAAGCGCGTCAACGAGGAAGACCTGCGCGCCGCCGCCATCACCAACGTCGAACAGAACGGCATCGTGTTCCTGGACGAGATCGACAAGATCGCTGCACGCCAGGAAAGCGGTGGCGCCGACGTCTCGCGCCAGGGCGTGCAGCGCGACCTGCTGCCGCTGGTCGAAGGCACCACCGTCAACACGCGCTACGGGATGGTCCGCACCGACCACATCCTGTTCATCGCCTCGGGCGCCTTCCACCTGGCGCGTCCTTCCGACCTGATCCCCGAACTGCAAGGCCGCTTCCCTATCCGCGTCGAACTCGAATCGCTGACCGCCGAGGACTTCGTGCGCATCCTGAGCGATACCGACGCCTCGCTGACCAAGCAGTACACGGCGCTGCTGGCCACCGAAGACGTGCAGCTGGAATTCACCGACGAAGGCGTGCGCCGCTTGGCCGAACTGGCCTACGAGGTCAACGAAACCACCGAGAACATCGGTGCCCGCCGCCTCTACACCGTGATGGAAAAGCTGCTGGACGAACTGTCGTTCGACGCCACCGCCTCCAGCAACAAGACGGTCAAGATCGACGCCGCTTACGTCAACGCGCAACTGGCCGAAGCCGCCAGCAGCCAGGACCTGGCCCGCTACGTGCTGTAGGCCTCGCCGCCGGCCTCACAACCGGCGGCACCCCGACAAAAGGCCCGCCGCAAGCGATTGCGGCGGGCCTTTTGTCGGCGAAGGCGAGGCCCGCGCCCGACGCGCCCGCAGCGCCTGTCACCATGCGGACGCCCGGCCGGCGCCCGCAGCGCGTTCAATTGGTGATCGCCGTCACCACATATTTGCCATCCTTGCGCTCGGCGGTAAAGCGCACCTTGTCGCCGGCCTTGATCTTGGCCAACAGCGCCGGGTTGGCGTCGTAGACCAGCGTCATGGCCGGCAGGTCCAGCGCCTTGATGGCGTCGTGCTTGATGGTGACCTTGCCCGCGCCAGGATCGACCCGCCGCACCTCGCCACTGGCCTCGGCCTGTTGGGCGAATGCCAGCGGCGTAGCCAGCGAGACGACGGCCATCGCGGTAGCGACGGCCAAGGGCGTTGCGTATTTGCGGTTGAAAGCCATGCGTTATCCTCCGATTGCGACGAAAGCACGATGCCGGCCTGGCAGCCCGCACGCGGTTTCCACAATGCTAGGATACCGCCCTCATGCAATAGTTTCCCGGTAATAACGCAACAATCCTGACGGTTGTTTGCAAAGGACACCCCATGGCCAATCGCCTTTCAGTCATCGCCACCCGCACCGGAGACGACGGCAGCACCGGACTAGGGGACGGATCGCGCGTACCCAAGGACGCCGCCCGCATCGCCGCGCTGGGTGATGTGGATGAATTGAACAGCGTCATCGGCCTGCTGCTGACCGAGCCCATGCCGGCCGACGTGGCGGCCGATTTGCTGACGATCCAACACGATTTGTTCGATATGGGTGCCGAATTGTGCATTCCGGGCCACGTCGCCCTGGCCGACGAGCAGGTGGCGCACCTGGATGCGCGGCTAGCCCACTACAACGCGGCCCTGCCGCCCCTGCGCGAATTCATCCTGCCGGGCGGTTCGCGGGCGGCGGCACACGCCCACCTGGCCCGCACCGCGTGCCGCCGCGCCGAGCGCGCGGTGGTGGCGCTGGCCCGCGCGGAAACGGTGAACGCGCCGGTGCGGCAGTACCTGAACCGGCTGTCGGACCTGATGTTCGTGCTGGCGCGCTATCTGAATCGCGAGGCAGGCAGACCCGACGTGTTCTGGACCAGCCGCGTGTCGCGCCAGGCTGCGGAATGAAAAAAAGCCCCTTGCGGGGCATTTCTGATCGGGGTTGCCGCAATGCTCAGTTGGGCACGCCCGCCGCATGCGCCTGCTCATCGGCGTGGTACGACGAACGCACCATGGCCCCAACCGCCGCGTGCGAGAAGCCCATCGCATAGGCCTCGCGCTCGAACATCGCGAAGGTGTCGGGATGCACGTAGCGCAGCACCGGCAGATGGTGCTCCGACGGCTGCAGGTACTGGCCGATGGTGAGCATGTCGACGTTGTGCTCGCGCATGTCGCGCATCACCTGCAGGATTTCCTCATCGGTCTCGCCCAGGCCAAGCATCAGGCCAGACTTGGTCGGCACATCGGGGTGCAGCTTCTTGAACTCGGCCAGCAGCTTGAGCGAGTGCATGTAGTCCGAGCCCGGGCGGGCCTGCTTGTACAGGCGCGGCACCGTTTCCAGGTTGTGGTTCATCACGTCCGGGGGACCGGCATTCAGGATGGTCAACGCGCGATCCAGGCGGCCGCGGAAGTCGGGCACCAGCACCTCGATACGGGTGGAGGGCGACCGTTCGCGGATCTGGGTGATACAGTCGACGAAGTGGCCGGCGCCGCCGTCGCGCAGGTCATCGCGGTCGACCGAGGTGATGACCACGTACGACAGCTTCATCGCGGCGATGGTGCGCGCCAGGTTTTCGGGTTCCTTGGTGTCGAGCGGATCGGGACGGCCATGGCCCACATCACAGAACGGGCAGCGGCGGGTGCACTTGTCGCCCATGATCATGAACGTGGCCGTGCCCTTGCCGAAGCACTCGCCGATGTTCGGGCAGGAGGCTTCCTCGCACACCGTGTGCAGATTGTGTTCGCGCAGGATGCGCTTGATGTCGTAGAAGCGCGAACCCGGCTGGGCCGCCTTGACGCGGATCCACTCCGGCTTCTTCAGGCGTTCGGCGGGAATGATCTTGATCGGAATGCGCGCCGTCTTGGCCTGGGATTTCTGTTTCTGCGTCGGATCGTACGCCGGTTCCGCGGGCGTGGCGGCGGGTTCGTTCGAGGGCACAGGCGACTCGGCAAGCGTGGACATGGGGCACCTTCACGACCGGCACGCACACGCCCCGGTCTGAGACAAAAGAAGACATTTTACCCCTTGCGCCCGAATCCGCTCGAATGGTCCGATGCCGGGCCGCCTCGGGTTATCGTCACGCCTGACGAATCCACACCGCCTTCCCGATGCCCGCCTTGCCTTCGCCCCGCCCCATCGCCCTGCTCGCCCCCCGGCTCGATTACGCGCCGGCGGCCCGCGCCATACAGGCATGCGCCGAACGACTGGCGCCGGCCGGCTACTATCTGGCCGCCGGCCCCTGGCGCGATGCCTCCCTGCTGCCACGGCTGGCCCAATTGGCGCCGGCCGCGGCGCTGGCGATCGGGCCGCTCGACGACCCGCCATTGCGCGCCGCCGTGGCGGCGCTGGAAATCCCGGTAGTGGAAACCTGGAGTGCGCCGGCCGCCCCATTGGACAGCCTGGTCACTGCCGACAACACCGAGGCAGGCCGCCTGGCGGCCCGCCATCTCGCCGAAAAAGGCCATGCCCGCGTGGCCTGCATCAGCGCCGACACCCCATGGGAACGCGCCCGCCGCGAAGGGTTCATCGCCAGCGCGGCCGCGCTGGGGCGCGACCTGGTCGCCGATATCGTGCAGCCCGAGGCCCAGCAACTGAACGACGGCCGCATGGCATTCCTGCGCCTGCTGGCCACCAATACGATTTTCGACGCGGTGTTCTGCACCTCGGACTTGCTGGCCGCCGCCACGGTGTCGGAGGCCCACAACCGCGACCTGCACGTACCGCAGGACCTGGCGGTGCTGGGGTTCACCGAGGACGGCAGCGCAGCGCAGTGGGTCCAGGGGCTGACGACGCTGGGCGTGGACGCGGCCGAACTGGGCCGGCGCGCGGGACAACTGCTGCTGGACCGGCTCGACGGCGAGCAGCCGGCCGGCACGCGGCTGACGCTCGACGTCGTGTTCGAGGCGCGCCTGAGTACTTAGCGGGTACGTGGCGGGCCCGCCGGCCGCGCCACGACTCGGCGGGTTCGCGCGGGCGCCATGGTCCGCCCCGTAAGCCGCTCAGGCCCCCGTCTCGTACAACGGCGGAAAGCCGCAATCGCGCAGCATCGCATCGGCTTCGCGCAGAAACGCCGCCGTGGAGGTCTCGGGCACGCGCGCCAGCCACTGCACCGCCTCTTGCTTGCGGCCCCGCAGCAACAGCATGCGGCCCAGGTGGAACATGCCGCGAAAATCGCCGCCCTCGGCGCAACGCCGGTAGCAATCGAACGCGCGCTCCAGATCCTGTTCCACCACCTCGCCGGCTTCGTAGAAGCGGCCGACAACGCCCATGGATTTGACGTGGCCCATCTGCGCCGCCTGCTGGTACAGGGCCAGCGCCGCCGCGCCGTTTCGCGCCACGCCTCCGCGGCCGCTCTTGAGCAGATGGGCATAGTTGTACATGCCCCAGTCCAGCCCACGATCCGCGGCCAGCCGGAACCAGTAGGCCGCCACGGTATCGTCCGCCGGCACGCCCCAGCCGTTCTCATAGCAACGGCCGATCATGTTGATGGCCATGGGGTGATCGGCGTTGGCGGCGCGCTTGAACCACGCCAGCCCTTCGGCGGGGTCACGCGGCACGCCGATGCCATCGAGCAGCATCTGGCCGAAGATGGTCTGCGCCTCGACCAGGCCCATTTCGGCCGCCGTGCGAATCCAGGCGGCGTATTGCGGCGCCGGCCCGGCGCGCAGGCTGGCCAATTGCTCGGGGGTGGTCGCGGCCACCTCGGCCGGGGTATAGCGGGTTGTCTTCATATGGGTGTCCGTGCCTGGCGCCACAAGCGGGCCAGGTTGCCCGCCAGCGCGTCGCCCACCTCGGTGGGATCGCGCCGCGTGCCACAGGATGCCATGTCGACGGTGCGCAGGCCGGCGTAGCCGCAGGGATTGATGCCGAGAAACGGCGTCAGATCCATCGCCACGTTGAGCGATACGCCGTGATAGGCACGGCCATTGCGGATCTTGATGCCCAGCGCGGCGATCTTGGCCAATTCGCTGCCGCCATCGGGATCCGGCACATACACCCCGGGCGCGCCCGGCTTGCGGCAGGCGCCGGCCACCCCCATCGCATCGAGCGTGTCGATCACCGCGGCCTCCAGCAGAGCCACGTATTCCTTCACGTACATATCGACGCGGCGCAGGTCGAACAGCGCATACGCCATGACCTGGCCCGGGCCGTGATAGGTGACCTGCCCGCCGCGGTCGCACTGCACCAGGGGAATCGCACCGGGGTTGAGCACGTGCTCGGGCAGGCCCGCCTGCCCCAGCGTATAGACCGGTGCATGCTCGCACAGCCAGATTGCGTCGGGCGTATCGGCCGAACGCTGGTCGGTGTACGCCTGCATGTCCCGCCACACGGACAGGTAGTCCGCGGGCCGCGCGAGCCACTTGATCACAACTGCTGGCCTCTACGTCTACAGGACGATCGACACCATCGGATGGCCATGCAAGGCACGGTAGAGCTCGTCGAGCTGCTCGCGCGAGGTGGCGCGCACCGTGAAGGTCAGCCCCATGTAGTTGCCGCCCTTGCTGGGCCGCATCTCGACCGTCGCCACATCGAAGCCCGGGTCGAAGCGCAGCACGACTTCAGTCAGCGTCTGGGCGAATTCAGGGTGCTGCTTGCCCATGACCTTGATGGGAAAGTCGCTGGGATATTCGATAAGGGAGTCTTCGGGCGGAATATGCATGATGGATGGCCTGGAACGTCAATATTTCTATATGGGGGCAGGCATCGTGCAGGCAAGGCCCGCCGCCGGGGCGCGCGGCGTGGGCGGCCGGCCGGCCGCCCCGCGGGGCCTAGAGCGCGGCGATGCGGGCATCATAACCCGCGCGCAATAGCTCATAAACAGGGCCGGGCTTGCCCGAACCGACCGGCCGGCCATCCAGCGCGACGATCGGCAAGACTTCCTTGGTGGCCGAGGAAAGCATCAGCTCGTCGGCCCGGATCACTTCATCCTGGGCGAGGCGGCGCGCCTCGAACGGAATGCCGGCCTCGGCCGCCAGCTCGCCCATCAGGCCATAGCGGATGCCTTCCAGGATCAGGTTGTTCTTGGGCGGCGCGAGCAGCTTGCCGCCGGACACCACCCAGATATTGGTGGACGAGCCTTCCGTGAGAAAGCCGTCGCGGAACTGCAGCACCTCGTCGACGTGGGCGTCCACCGCCTGCTGCTTGGCCAGCACGTTGCCCAGCAGCGAAACCGATTTGATTTCGCAGTGCAGCCAGCGCTCGTCGGGAATGCTGATCGCGCCAAGCCCCTGCGCGCGCTGGGCGGCCGACGGCGGCGTCCAGGCCGAGACCATGCCAAACACCGTGGGGCTCACAGCCGGCGAGGGAAACGGGTGGTCCCGCTTGGCCACGCCGCGCGTCACCTGCAGATAGACGATGCAGGTATCCAGGCGCGTGCGGTCGAGCAATTGCCGGATCAGGTCGATCCAGCCACTGCGGTCGAACGGTTGCGCGATGCGCAGGGCGGCCAGGCTGCGGTCCAGGCGGTCGAGGTGCTCGGCCATGCGAAAGGCATTGCCTTGGTACACAGGGACGACTTCGTAGATGCCATCGCCGAAAATGAAGCCGCGGTCGAGGACGGAGACCTTGGCCTCGTCCACGCGCAGGAACTCACCGTTGAGATACACCTGGCTTTCGCCCGGCACGCCCGGAATCATGAGGCACTCCTGAATTTGAAATGGAATAGGGACGGGCCTGCCGGCCCGCCCCTGGAAGCATGCAAAACGGGCGTTTCGCGCACGAAACGCCCGTTGCTAGCTTACACCCGCGGCCGCGCCCATGGCGCGCCCGCTTACTGGAACCAGCGCTTGACGGTATCGACCATGCGGCCGAAGAAACCGGCGCGCTCGACCGCATCCTGCACCACCAGCGGTTCGGTGCGCAGCACCTTGCCGTCCAGCGTGAATTGCAGCGTGCCGACCTGCTGGCCCTTGGCCAGCGGCGCGATCAACGGATCCGTGCGTTGCGCCACCGGCTTGAGTTCGCCGGCCTTGCCGCGCGGCACCGCGATGGAGACCGGGTTGGGCGGGCCGAGCTTGACGTTGTCGGCGGTGCCTTCCCATACGCGGGCATCGATACCGGGCTGACTCTTGTCGAACAGCTTGACCGTGTCGAAGTTCTGGAAGCTCCAGTTCAGCAACTTGAGGCTTTCCTCGGCGCGCGTGGCTTCGCTGTCGGTGCCCACCACCACCACCAGGATGCGGCGATCGCCGCGCACCGCGGTCGACACCAGGCAATAGCCTGCCGAATCGGTATGGCCGGTCTTCATGCCGTCGACCGACGGGTCGGCCCACAACAGGCGGTTGCGGTTGGGCTGGGTGATCTTGTTGTAGGTGAAGCTCTTCTGCTTGTAATAGTGGAAGAACTGCGGATGATCGGTGATCAGGTGCGCCGACAGCGTGGCCAGGTCGCGCGCCGACGTCATGTGCTGCGGATCGGGCAAGCCGGTGGCGTTCATGAAGTGGGTGTTGCGCATGCCCAGGCGCTCGGCTTCCTGGTTCATGAGCGAGGCGAACGCGGTTTCGCTGCCGCCGACCGCTTCAGCCAGCGCGACCGAGGCGTCGTTGCCGGACTGCACGATCATGCCCTGGTTCAGCTCATCGACAGTAACCGGCTTGCGCGGCTCGATGAACATGCGCGAACCGCCGGTGCGCCAGGCGTGCTCGGACACGGGCACGGTCTGCTCCAGCGTCAGGCGCTTTTCCTCGAGCGCGTTGAAAACCACATAGGCCGTCATGATCTTGGTGAGCGATGCGGGCTCGACCTTCATGTCGGGATTGGAGGCCGCCAGGGTCTGGCCGCTGTTCACGTCCAGCACGATCCAGGCCTTGGCCGCGATGGTGGGCGCGGGAACCGCCGACACATCGCCCACCGGCACCGCTCCCGTTGCCGACGGCGCGCCGGCCGTGGCTCCCGCGGCGGCCGGCGCAGCGGCGGGCGCCTGCTGGGCCCAGGCTGGCAGCGACGCCGCCAGCATCGCCGACAACACCGCGCCGGCGAGGGCGCGGCGGGCAAAGACTACGGGGGAGAGAGTGGGGTAAGACAGATTCTTCATCGGCAACGTGGGTCCTGGAAAGACGCCCGCCGGCGCGGGGCTGATGGCTGACAATTATAGGCAGTCGATGAGACTCGTCCGGCCCGGGATGGGTTCCGCGGGCATTTAAAACATGCAACTTGATGCTACGCCGCGCCTAGCGCGGCACACGCATTCAATCAAGCTTGACCTTCAGGTGCGCCTGCACCAGTTGGCGCAGCACCAGCAGCTTGCCGTGGAAAAAGTGCGAAGCGCCCGGGATCACCACCACCGGAATCGAACGCGGCCGAGCCCAGTCCATGGCCTCGGACAGGGGCACGACTTCGTCCTGTTCGCCATGCACCATCAACGTATCGCCAGGCACCTGCACCTCATGCGGCTGGAAACGGTTGACGGCAGGTCCCATCAGCATCAGCGCGCTCGGCAGCACGGCATCCCCCTGGTCGACCAGCGCGGCGTAGGTCTGCGCGGCCACCGCCGTGCCAAAGGAAAATCCGGCCAGCACCCAGGGCGCGGCCGCCAGTTCCGGGTGGCGCTCGCGCATCTGCGCGACCAGCGCCAGCATGTCCTGGGTCTCGCCCACGGATTTGTCGAACGCGCCCTCGGACAACCCGACACCGCGGAAATTGGGGCGCACCGCCACCAGGCCATGCTGGACACAGGCGCGCGACAATGTGGTCACGACCTTGTTCTCGCGCGCGCCGCCCTGCAAAGGATGCGGGTGCAGCACCAGGGCCCAGCCCCGTGGCGTGCCGTCGGGCCAGTCCACCGCGCAATCGATGCGGCCGGCGGCGCCGGTAAAGGCTTGGGTTTCAGTGCTTGCGGGCATGGCGGACTCGTGCTGCTTGGAAAAAAGGGAATGTTAACCGCCCGGCCGGGCCGCGGCCCTGGGCTGGGTGGCGAGCCATCGCGCCAACTGATCGGCGGCATCATCGGTGGCCTGGCGCAACGCGGCCACGCCGCCCGCGGCATCCTGCGTCGGCGCAGGCGCCTGCGTCGCGATCCGCAACTGGCCCACCACGCGGCGGCCGTCGAGCAGCACCGCCTGCAGCAACACGCGGCCCTCGCTGGCCGAACCGTCGGGCGCGAACACCTGTTCGAATTGCGACAGGTAGACCTGCAATTGCGGCGTCTGACTGCTGGCGCGCTCGGCCAGCACCGGCCCCTGCCGCGACAGGCGCTCGATCAGGCGCTGGCGCACCAACTCCGCCGGCGACGAGGCCCAGCGATAGGTCGCATACGATTGCGGCGCGGCGCTATCGCCGACACGCCAGATGACCCCGGTACTCGACAGCGCCGGCACGGCCGAGAACGCCAGCGCAATCGGTTCACGCGCGGGCAATTGCGGCGCCGGACGGGCATCCAGGCCCAGGTCGAACACCGCCGGCGGCGCGCCCACGCGACCCACACCGCAGCCCGCCAACACCAGGGTCAGAACCAGAATCGCGCTACGCATCTTCATTTCCGCTGTCTCCCAAAACCGGCGAACCCCGCCTCGCCGGGACCGGGCGCGGCCGGCGGCGGCCCGAACAATAACGATTGCGGCGTGTTATCCACGCGACGCAGCGTGAAGGTGGCGCCGCGCGCGGCCTCGCTGACGCTGGCCGCCATGCCGGTGACCGCCGGCAGCGTCTCGCCATCCAGCCGCGACGCGGCCAGGGCGATGTCGTTCAAGCTGCGCGTGGCGGCGGCCAGCGCGCCATCGGGCGCATTCAGGCGCGCCAGCGATTGGCGCGCCTGCCGCGCCAGGTCCGCCACTTCGCGCGCCGCGCGGTCGGCCTGGCGCGAAGTGCTGTCGAGCGAATCGACCAGCGGCCCCAGCTTGGCCAGCGCCGGCCCCAGCTCGCGGCTGGCCTCTTTCAACGACTGGGTGATGTCGGCGGCATTCTGCAGACTGGCGGTCAGGGCCTGCACATTCTGCTCGCTCAACAGCCGCCGCAGCTGCTCGGTGGCGTCTTCCACGTTGGAAATGAGCCGTCCGCCGCGCTGCTCGACCCGATCGAGAAAGCCCGGACGCAATGGAATCGCCGCCGGATTGGCGTCGCTCGAAGCCAGGCGCTTGAGCGAACTGCCGTCGTCGCGCAGTTCAACATTGGCCATTCCGGTGACGCCCTGCACGCCCAGTTCAGCCCAGGTCGACTCCGTGATCGGCGTGCCCGGCGCCACGCCGATGCGGATGCGCACCTGGCCCGGCTTGTCGGGGTTCAGCGCCAGCGACTGCACCTTGCCCACCGGCACCCCCTGGTAACGCACGGTCGACTGCGGATTGAGGCCGCTGACGGCGGTGGCCGACACGATTTCATAGGCTTGCAGTTTGGTCCGGTCGCGGCCGATCCAGACGGCCACCAGCGCAGCGGCGGCCAGCAGGACCAGCGTGAAGATGCCGGCCAAGAGCGCGTGACTACGGTTTTCCATGATGCGTTCCCTTCGGCGCCATGTCCCCGAGCGCGCGCAAGCCGCGCTCGCCCAGGAAGAATGTATGAATGAACGGGTGGTCGACCTTCAGCACTTCCGGCACCGTATCGCACACGATCACCCGCTTGTCCGCCAGCACGGCGACACGGGTGGCCAGCGCGAGCAGCGTGTCCAGATCGTGCGTCACCATGACGACAGTGAATCCCAACTGCCGGTGCAGGCTGCGCACCAGGTCCACGAACTCGTCCGACCGCAGCGGATCCAGGCCCGCCGTGGGTTCGTCCAGGAACACCAGCTCCGGGTCCAGCGACAGTGCGCGCGCCAACGCCACGCGCTTGACCATGCCGCCGGAAAGATCCGACGGCCGTTTATCCGCGTCCTGCGCCGACAGGCCGACCATCGCCAGGCGGCACATGACCACATCGCGCACCAGGTCTTCCGGTACCGTGCGCAATTCGCGCAAGGGCAGCGCGACGTTGTCGTACACCGACAGCGCCGAGAACAGTGCGCCGGCCTGGAACAGCATGCCCCAGCGATAGGACAGGCGGCGGCGTTCGCCCGGCGTCAGTTCGGACAGGGTATTGCCCAACACCTGGATAGTGCCGGCCGCCGGCCGTTCCAACCCGATGATCTGCCGCAGCAGCACCGTCTTGCCGGTGCCCGAACCGCCCACCAGCACCAGGATCTCGCCAGGAAAGACGGTCAGGTCCAGGTTGTCGTGCACCACGTGGTCGCCAAAGGCCGTACGCAGGCCGCGCACGGTGATCACGGGCGCGACCGTGACATCGTCCTCGATAAACAGGCGTTGCTGCTCGGCGCCGGTCATCAGATGCCCACCGAACTGAAAATGACCGCGTACAGGGCGTCCAGCAGGATCACGCCGGTGATCGAGGTCACCACCGAGGTCGTGGTGCCGCGGCCCAGGCTTTCCGTGTTGGGCTGGATGCGCAGGCCAAAATGGCAGGCGATCAGCGCGATCAGGATGCCGAAGGTGACGCCCTTCAGGATCCCGATCCAGTAATTGGTGAGGGAAATGGCGTCCGGCAGCGACTGCAGGAACCACTGCGCCGAAATGCCCAGCTGCACCTGGGCCGCCAGCATCCCGCCCAGGATCGCCATGGCATCGGTCCAGAGCACCAGCAGCGGCATGGTCACGGCCAGCGCCACCACCCGCGGCAGGATCAGCCGCTGGCCGTGCGAAATACCCATCACCAGCATCGCGTCCAGCTCCTGGGTGACGCGCATGACGCCGATCTGCGCGGTGATGGCCGATCCGGATCGACCGGCCACCAGGATGGCCGCCAGCACCGGCCCCAGCTCACGCACGATCGACACCCCCAGCAGCCGCACGATGAACCGGTCGGCGCCGATCATCTGCAATTGCTGGGCGGACAGGTATGACAGCACCACACCGATCAGGAAGCCCACCAGGGCGGTGATGCCCAGCGCCTGCGCCCCGGTGCGGTATACCTGGGCCGAGATCTCGCGCCAGGGTCCGCGCGATGGCTGGCGCAACATACCGAACAGGTCCAGCACCAATTGCCCCAGCATGATGAGCAAGGCACGCCCGTTCTCGGCCGCCTGCAGCACCCCGCCCCCGAGGGCACGCAGCCAACCCCAGGACGGTTCGGGACGAGGCGGGGCCGGCTTGCCCCCCTTGTTGGTGGCCAGGGTGGTGAATACGTCCTGCTGGCCGGCGGACCAGCGCACCCGCTCGGGCAGCTTCTCGCCCCAGGCCTGCCAGATCAGCAGCGCGCCGATGGTATCGAGCCGGCTGATGCCCTGCAGATCCCAGCGCGCGCCAGCAGCGGCGGCCTTGGCCATGGCCGCGCGGCGGCGCTCGACCTCGCCCGGCTCGGCCAGTGCCAGCACACTCCAGTCGCCCCCGACATGGCACACGCCGGCTTCCTTGCGGAAGGGCGTGGCGGCATGGGACGCGGGCAAGGCGGAACGCGGCATGTAGCGGAATACCGATGCAAAATGTATCCACAATCATATACGCAGGCGCTGGCACGCCGCGAGCCGCGCGCGCGTGCCCTACAATCGCCGCCATGTCCGCTCACGTCCGCCCCATCGACCTGCCCGCGCCAGACGACCTGGCCCGGATGCTGGGTTCGCGCCTGCCCGCCTTCCAAGACATCGCCTGGACTGCCACCACCGGCTCGACCAATGCCGACCTGCTGACGCGCGCTCGCGCGGGCGGCGGCGCCGGCAAACCCTGGCTGCTGGGCACCCATCTGCAGGAAACCGGCCGCGGTCGCGCCGGCCGGCCCTGGCAGAACCGGGTCGGCGCGGCGCTGATGTTCTCGTGCGCCTTCGACGTCCACCTGCCTGCCGCACAGTTGCCAGCCCTGTCGCCGCTGGCCGGCCTGGCCGCCTGCGAGGCCCTGCGGGCCGTGGCCGGCCCCGGCGCCGACGGCCTCTGCATGAAATGGCCCAATGACGTGCAATGGCACGACGCCAAGCTGGCGGGCGTGCTGGTCGAGACCACCCGCAACCCGGGCGGCCGCGAAACCGGCTACACCGTGGTCATCGGCATGGGCGTGAACCTGGTCGACGCCGACGCGCTGTCGCAGGCGCTGGGGCGCCAGGTCGCGGACTGGACCTGTGTCACCCGCCACGCATCCAACCCCGCCGCCACCGCCGCCGACCTGGTCTGCGCCGCGGCGACCGCCTGGCACGAAGCCGTCCGCACCCTCGAGCGCGAGAGCTTCGACGCCTTCGCGCGGCGCTTCGACCAGGTGGACGCCCTCGCCGGCCGCGCCATCAACGTGCTGGACAAGGGCCAGGTGATCCTCAGCGGCGCCGCCTGCGGTGTCGACGGCCAGGGCCGCCTGCTGGTGCGAACCCCCGAAGGCATCAGCCCGATCTCGGTCGGAGAAATCTCGATTCGGCGGCAAGCATGATCATCCTCATCGACTCCGGCAACAGCCGCCTCAAGGTGGGCTGGCTCGATCCTGCCAGCCCCGACATGCCGCGCGAACCGGCCACGGTCGCTTTCGACGGCCTGGACCTGGACGCCCTGGACCGCTGGCTCACTGCCCTGCCACGGCGGCCATCGCGGGCGCTGGGCGTGAACGTGGCTGGCGCCGACCGGGGCGCGGCCATTGCCGGCGTCCTGCAACGACACGGCTGCGCCGTGGCCTGGGCCTCCTCCCAGCCCACCACCCTCGGGCTGGTCAATTGCTACAAGAACCCATCGCAGCTGGGCGCGGACCGCTGGGCCTCGCTGCTGGGGGTGCTGTCGCGCCTGCCCGGCACGCACCCGCCCTTCCTGCTGGCGAGCTTCGGCACCGCCACCACCATCGACACCGTGGGACCGGACAACGTCTTCGCCGGCGGCCTGATCCTGCCGGGCCCGGCCATGATGCGCAACGCGCTGGCGCACGGCACCGCCAACCTGCCGATCGCCGATGGCCAGGTCGTGCCCTATCCCACCGATACCCATGAGGCCATCGCCTCCGGCATCGCCGCCGCGCAGGCCGGCGCGGTCGTGCGCCAGTGGCTGGCCGGGCGCCAGCGCTACGGCGAGGCGCCGCAGATCTTCGCCGCCGGCGGCGGCTGGCCGGAAGTGCGCCAGGAAATCGAACACCTGCTGGCCGACACCGGCGGCAGCTTCGGCGCCGCGCCAGTGCCGATCTACCTGAACCATCCCGTCCTGGACGGGCTGGCCGCCATGGCGCGCGCCAACCCGGCGCCGCATGCCTGACCCTCGCGAGGCCGCGTCATGCGAGTACTCTTCATCCTGATTCTGCTGGCCAACCTGGGCGTCTACGCGCTCGGCCAGGGCTGGCTGGGCGTGCGCCCGGAAGACGAAGGGCGCGACACGCGCCGCTTCAGCCAGGAACTGAATCCGGGGGCCATCACCCTGGTGCCGCGCAAGCCCGGCTGAAGGATGGACTGACCGCCGGCCTCAACGCAACCAGGGCGCCAGCGCGTCCATGGTCCGCGCGGTAGCGCCGGCGTGGCTGGCGAACCAGGCCCGCGCCGCATCGCTGGCTGCGTGCCGCGCGGCAGGGTTGGCCAACAGCGCCAGCGCGGCCGCCACGGCCTGCGCCGGGTCCGGCTGGCGTTGCGCCGCGCCGGCCTCGATCGCATCGCTGGCCGCCTGCTGGAAATTGAAGGTGTGCGGCCCGACGATGACCGGCACGCCAGCGGCGCAGGCTTCGATCAGATTCTGCCCGCCCAGCGGCGCGAAACTGCCCGCCACCACCGCCACATCGGCGGCGGCGTAATAGAACGCCATTTCACCCAGCGTGTCGCCCAGCAGCACCGCCGTGCGCGGCTCCGGCTCCTGCCTGCCCGAGCGCCTGACATAACTCAACCCGGCCTGCTCCAGCAGCGCGGCGGCGGCGTCGAAACGCTGGGGATGGCGCGGGATCAACAGGAACAGCGGCCCGCCGGGCCTGTCCGCGAGACGCTTGATGGCATCGATGAACGGCCCGTCCTCGCCCTCGCGGGTGCTGGCCACGGCCACCACCGGCCGGCCCAGACGCTCGCGCCAGGCCTGGCCCTCCCGTACCTGGCCCGCAGGCAACGACAGGTCGAATTTGAGATTGCCGGACACCAACGGCCGCGGCGCGCCGGCCTGCGCGAGCCGTTCAGCGTCGGTCGCGGACTGGGCCAGCACCAACTGCAACCCGGCCAGCGCCTCACGCATGACCCGCCCCATGCGCCCGGCCTGCCGCTGCGAAGACGCCGAGAAACGGGCACTCACCAGCGCCATCGGTAACCTCGCGCGGCGCGCCGCGGCCAGCAGGTTCGGCCAGATCTCGCGTTCTATCAGAATGCCGCAACGCGGCTGGGCGGCAGCCAGGAAACGGCGCGTGGCGCCAGGAAAATCATAGGGCAGCCAGGCCTGGCGCAACTGGCCGCTGGCAATGGCCGCGGCAAACAGGCGCGCGCCCTCGGCACGGCCGGTGGCGGTGATATGCGTCAACAGTACCGGCAAGCCGCGATCCAGCAGCGCCTGCAACAGCGGCAGCGCGGCGCGCGTCTCGCCCAGGCTCACGGCGTGCACCCATACCGGCGCCCCGCCCCACTTATCCGCCGTGGCCGCGTCGGACACGGCTCGGCCAGGGACGGCTCGACCGAATCGTTCCGGCGAAAAGATTTCCCACTCGCCCCCGGCGCGCCTGGCGCGCCGGGCCATCCACAACCAGACCAGGGGCGCCAGCGCCCGCAACCCGAAGGTATAGACGGCGCGGTTCATCAGCGCGCGGCCAGCGCCTGCTCCACCGAAGCCATGACGGCCTCGCGCGACGGCGAGGCGCCCCGGTCGCCCAGGCTGGCGGTGTAGTTCGACCCGACCAGCGGCGTGCGCACTGGCGTGGAGGCGCGGTAGATGCCGATGGTGGGCCGCCCCAGCGCGGCCGACAAGTGGGTCAAGCCGCTGTCCAGGCCGACCATCAGGCGCGAGCCGGCCAGCAGCCGGGCAACCGAAGTCAGATCCATGCGCGGCATCACCTCGACGTCCTCCATGCCAGCCACCAGCAACCGGGCGCGCTCGGCCTCCTGGTCGTTGCCGGCCAGCAGCTTGAGCGCACAGCCGGCATCGCGCAGGCGCCGGAACACCGCGCGCCAGTCGTCCTCGGGCCACAGCTTGTCGTCGCGGCTGGCCGACGGCATGATCACGGCATAGCCTCGGTCGGTATCCAGGTGGTGCAGGCGCGGCAATTCGGTCGCATCCAGGCCGTCGGCGGACACCTCATGCACGGGATCGGCACCCAGCCCCTGCCCGCCCTGGCGCGAAAACGCCTGCAGGCCGAAATCGGGCAGCCCGCCGTGCTGGTAACCGAACGTCAACGCCGCCAACTTGCGTTGGCGGATGACCGCCGGCTGCCAGAATTCCACCCGGTGGCGGACGTTATAGAACAGCGATGCCAGCGGCTCGCGCGCCGAACGCCAATCCAGCCCGTGGCGCACCCCGCGCGCCTGGCGCACCAGCCACGCAGACTTCAACAGGGCCTGCATATCCAGCACGATGTCGTATTGCTTGGACCGCAGCCGCTCCCGCAGCGCCTTGCGCTCCGCCCGCACCTGGGCCGACCACCAGGCCTTGCGCCAGCGGCGGTGGGCCACCTTGATGACCTCGTTGACGGCCGGATGCCATGCGGGAATCTCGGCGAAAGCCTCTTCGGCAACCCAGTCGATTTCTGCGTCCGGCACATGGCGGGCGATGTCGGAGATGGCGGGCAGCATGTGCACCAGATCGCCGAGTGACGACGTGCGGACAATGAGAATGCGAGTTGGCATCGATTGGAAATGGCGGATTATGCGCTCGTGCCCCTACCCGGTCTTAAAGTATTATTACGCTCTATTCCGGGAGGGGCTGTCGAATTATCCCGGCAATTTACAACAAAACAACCTAATCTCCCGATGACCGCTAATCCAGTTACCGACCGCAAGGTCCGTTTCGCCCTGGTAGGATGTGGGCGCATTTCCAAGAATCATATCGGCGCCATTGCGCAACACAGCGACCGCGCCGAGCTCGTGGACGTCTGTGACACCAACCCCGCCGCGCTGAAAGCCGCCGCGGAAGCCACCGGTGCCCGACCGTTCTCGTCCCTGACGGAAATGCTGGCGCATACCACCGCCGACGCGGTCATTCTGGCCACCCCGTCCGGCCTGCATCCCTGGCAGGCGATCGAAGTGGCGCAATCGGGCCGCCACGTGGTCAGCGAAAAGCCGATGGCGACCCGCTGGGAAGACGGCAAGCGCATGGTCAAGGCCTGCGACGAAGCCGGCGTGCGCCTGTTCGTCGTCAAGCAGAACCGCCGCAACGCCACGCTGCAACTGCTCAAGAAGGCCATCGAAAATGGCCGTTTCGGCCGTATCTACATGGTGACGGTCAACGTATTCTGGACCCGTCCCCAGGATTATTACGACGCCGCCCGCTGGCGCGGCAAATGGGAATGGGATGGCGGCGCCTTCATGAACCAGGCCAGCCATTATGTCGACCTGCTCGACTGGCTGGTTGGCCCCGTGGAAAGCGTGTATGCCTACACCGCCACGCTGGCCCGCCGCATCGAAGCCGAAGACACCGGCGTGGCCGCGATCCGCTGGCGCCATGGCGCCATGGGTTCGATCAACGTCACCATGCTCACCTATCCGCAGAACCTGGAAGGCTCGATCACCATCCTGGGTGAGAAGGGCACCGTGCGCGTCGGTGGCGTGGCCGTCAACCGCATCGACGAATGGAAGTTCGCCGACGAACACCCCGACGATGCCAAGATCCGCGAAGCCAACTACGAGACCACCTCAGTGTATGGCTTTGGGCACCCGCTCTACTATGACAACGTCATCCGCGTGCTGCGCGGCGAATGCGAACCCGAAACCGATGGTCGCGAAGGCCTGCAGTCGCTGGCCCTGCTGACCGCCATCTACCGTTCCGCCCGCGACGGCCTGCGCGTGCCGCTGCCACTGGATTGACCATCATGAGCATCCATTCCACCGCCATCGTCGACGACGGCGCACAAATCGGTGCCGGTACCCGCGTCTGGCACTGGGTCCACGTTTCGGGCGGCGCCGTCATCGGCGAGGCCTGCTCCCTGGGACAGAACGTCTACGTCGGCAACCGCGTCAAGATCGGCAACCGCGTCAAGATCCAGAACAACGTCTCCGTCTACGACAACGTGACTCTTGAAGACGACGTGTTCTGTGGCCCCAGCATGGTCTTCACCAACGTGTACAACCCGCGCGCGGCCATCGAACGCAAGAACGAATACCGCGACACCGTCGTGCGTCAGGGCGCCACGCTGGGCGCCAACTGCACCATCGTGTGCGGCTCGACGGTCGGCCGCTACGCCTTCGTCGGTGCCGGCGCCGTGGTCAACCGCGACGTGCCCGATTTCGCCCTGGTGGTCGGCGTACCCGCCCGCCAGATCGGCTGGATGAGCCGCCACGGAGAACAATTGGACCTGCCGCTGACCGGCAACGGGCAGACCACCTGCCCGGCGACCGGCGACCAATACGTACTCAAAGACGGCGTGTGCCAACTGGTGTGAGACAACATGCAATTCATTGACCTGAAAAAGCAATACCAAGTCCTGCGCGACCCGATCAACGCCCGCATCCAGGCCGTGCTCGACCATGGCCAATACATCATGGGCCCCGAGGTCAAGGAACTGGAAGCCGCGCTGTGCGCCCACACCGGCGCCAAGCATTGCGTCACGGTCGCGTCGGGCACCGAGGCGCTGCTGATCGCGCTCATGGCACTGGGGGTGAAGGCCGGCGATGAAGTCATCACCACCTCGTTCACTTTCGTAGCGACGGCGGAAGTCATCGTGCTGCTGGGCGCCGTGCCGGTGTTCGTGGACGTCGAGCCCGACACCTGCAACATCAAAGTGTCGGAAATCGAAGCCAAGATCACGCCTCGCACCAAGGCCATCATCCCAGTGTCGCTGTACGGCCAGTGCGGTGACATGGACGAGGTCAACGCCGTCGCCGCCAAGCACGGCATCGCGGTCGTCGAAGACGCCGCGCAAAGCTTTGGCGCTTCCTACAAGGGCAAGAAGAGCTGCAACCTGTCCACCATCGGCTGCACCAGCTTCTTCCCCAGCAAGCCCCTGGGCTGCTATGGCGACGGCGGCGCGCTGTTCACCAATGACGACGCCCTGGCGCAGGCCATGCGCGAAATCCGTGTGCACGGCCAGTCGGCCCGCTACTACCACAGCCGCATCGGCGTGGGTGGCCGCATGGATACGCTGCAATGCGCCGTCGTGCTGGGCAAGCTGGAACGCTTCGACTGGGAAGTGGAGCAACGCATCAAGATCGGTGCGCGCTACCAGGAGTTGCTGGCCGACCTGCCGGGCGGCGCGCGTACGGTCACGGTGCGTCCGGATCGCAACAGCGTCTGGGCCCAGTTCACGGTCATGGTCCCGAATCGCGAAGCCGTGATCGCGCACCTGAAGGAAGCCGGCATCCCGACGGCCATCCACTATCCTCGTCCGATCCACGCGCAGCCGGCCTATGCCGAATTCGCGGCGGCCGAAGGCGCCACGCCGGTGTCCGACACCTTGGCGGCCACGGTCATGAGCCTGCCGATGCACCCGGACCTGGACGAAGCGACCCAAGACCAGATCGTTGCCGCGCTGCGCGCCGCACTGAGCTGATCCCGCCAAGGCGCGGCGCCACAAACGGCGCCGCGCCAAGCCTTTGCGGCAGTACCCCGCGCGCCGACGCGCTACGATGCAGCCATGAATATCCTGCTCATCAACCATTACGCCGGCTCGCCGCAGCATGGCATGGAGTTCCGGCCATACTATCTGGCCCGGGAATGGGTGCGACAAGGCCACCACGTCACCATCGTCGCCAGCAGCGTCTCCCATCTGCGCCAGCACAACCCCGAGCCGTCCTCCGCGGTGGCCCGCGAAGACATCGACGGCATCGACTACGTCTGGCTGCGTACCCGCCCCTACGCCGGGAACGGCGCCAAGCGGTTGCTCAATATGCTGCAGTTCACGGCGAAACTGCGCGGCATGGCGCGTGAACTCGCCGCCACGCGCCCGGATGTCGTCATCGCCTCGTCGACCTATCCCTACGATATCTGGCCTGCCGCCAAGATCGCGCGCGCCGCCGGCGCCCAGCTGGTTTTCGAAGTGCATGACCTCTGGCCGCTGACGCCGCGCTTGCTGGGCGGCTTTTCCCCACGCCACCCCATGATCTTCTCCATGCAACTGGCGGAAGACTATGCCTGCCGGCATGCGGACAGAGTCATTTCACTCCTGCCTGGTACCGCGCCGCATCTGCAGTCCCGCGGTATGGCGCCGGACAAGTTCACCTATATCCCCAACGGCTTCGACCCCGCTGAATCGCCGCGCCCATTGCCGGCCGCTGTCGAGGCCCGGATCACCGCCTTCGCGCAGCCGTTCAAGGCGCTTTGCATCTACGCCGGGGGGCATGCGGTCTCGAACGCGCTGGACCCCTTGATCGATGCGGCCGCCCGCCCGGAAGCCGCGGACATCGGCTTCCTGCTGATCGGCAAGGGCGTGGAAAAACCCCAATTGCAGCAACGCGCGCAGGCAATGGGCCTGAAGAACGTCCTGTTCCTGGATCCGATCGAGAAGCGCGCGGTGCCCACCGCGCTGGCGCTGGCCGATATCGCCTATATCGGCTGGCACGACAGCCCGCTCTACCAATTCGGCACCAGTCCCAACAAACTGTTCGACTACATGCTGGCTGGCCTGCCGGTGGTGCATGCCACCAACTCCCCCTACGACCTGGTCCGCGACGCCGGTTGTGGCACCAGCGTGGCCGCCGATGACGTACCCGCCATCGCCAGCGCAATCGCCGGGCTGGCGCGCCTGCCCGCGGCCGAGCGCCAGGCCCTCGGCCTGCGCGGCAAGGGCTTCGTGCAGCAGCACCACAGCTACCCCACCCTGGCACGCCAGTTCCTGGAGTCGCTTGGCGCCCCCCGCCGGCGTCCACTACAATTCCCGTTTCCCAACGTTGCTAGCCAACTGACGTCGAATCATGTCTTTCATCCCTTTTGCGCTACCGGACATCGGCGATGCCGAGATCGCGGCCGTCACCGAAGCCATGCGATCCGGCTGGCTCACCACGGGCCCGAATGCCCGCGCGTTCGAGCAGGAGTTCGCGACATTCATCGGCGGCGGCGTAGAGGCCGTAGCGGTGAACTCCGCCACCGCGGGCCTGCACCTGGCGCTGGAAGCCATTGGCGTGGGCCCGGGGGACGAGGTCATCACCACCACCCATACCTTCACCGCCAGCGCGGAAGTGGCCCGCTACCTGGGCGCCGAGCCGGTGCTGGTGGATATCGACCCGGACACGTTCTGCGTGAGCCCCGAAGCCGTCGAACGCGCCATCACCCCACGCACCAAGGCCATCATCCCGGTGCACTACGGCGGCTTGGCCTGCAACATGACGGCCGTCCTGGACATCGCCCGCCGCCACGGCCTGCGCGTCATCGAGGATGCGGCACATGCCCTGCCTTGCACCTGGCAAGGTGAACTGATCGGCAGCCTCGACAGCGACATCACCGTCTACAGCTTCTACGCCACCAAAACGCTCGCTACCGGCGAAGGCGGCATGGTCGTGACGCGCGATCCCGCGTTGGCCAAGCGTTGCCGCGTGATGCGTCTACATGGCATCGACCGCGACGCCTTCGATCGCTTCACCTCGAAAAAGCCGGCCTGGTACTACGAAATCGTGGCGCCCGGGTTCAAGTACAACCTTCCCGACACCGCGGCCGCGATGGGACGCGTGCAACTGGCCCGCGTACGCGACATGCGTGACCGCCGCGCCGAGATCGCCGGGCAGTACGACCGCGCGTTCGCCGGCCTGCCTGTCGAGCTCCCGCCGAGCCCCGAGCGCCTGACTGGTCGTGGCTATGATACGAACGACACTCACGCCTGGCACCTGTACGTGCTGCGCCTGGCCCCCGAAGCTCCCATCGGTCGCGACGATTTCATCGTGCGCATGACACAAGCCGGTATCGGCTGCAGCGTGCATTACGTGCCGCTGCACCTGCAACCCTATTGGCGTGACCGCTACAGTCTCCAGCCCACGATGTTCCCCCATTCGCAGGCCGCCTACGAACGCATGGTCAGCCTGCCGATCTATTCACGCATGTCCGATGACGAAAGCGCTCGCGTCATGGGCGCCGTGGAATCCCTGCTGCGCGCCTGATGAAACGGCTGTTCGACATCATCGTTTCACTGTCAGGCCTGATCGTGCTGTCGCCCCTGTTCTTGGTGGTGGCGGTGGCGATCAAGCGCGACACGCCAGGTCCGGTGTTTTACCGCCAAGTGCGAGTCGGCAAGGATGGCAAGCCCTTCCGAATCCATAAGTTTCGTAGCATGGCGGTAAGTAGCGGCAACGATACGAAAGAAATTACGGTCGGCGGTGATACCCGCATCACGCGTACCGGCGCCTGGATCCGTCATTGGAAGCTGGACGAACTCCCCCAACTCATCGATGTCCTGACCGGCGACATGAGTGTTGTCGGCCCCCGCCCGGAAGTCCCGCGTTACGTCGAACTCTATCCCGATGCGGCGCGGCGCGTCGTCTTGTCGGTCAAGCCCGGCATCACCGACCTCGCCTCCATCCGGTTCCGCCATGAAAACGACTTGCTGGCCCAGTCCAGCGATCCCGAGCGCGCTTACCGGGAATCCGTCCTGCCGGAAAAACTGCGGCTCCAACAAGAATATGTGCGCACGCAATCCTTCATTGGTGACCTGCGCATTCTGATCGCTACAGTTTCCGCAATCATTAAGGACTAAGTCAGTCTACGCATCCTTGGCCTATGGCCGTCTGCTCAGCGTCGATACAACTGGATTCAGTCCGAAAAACGCGCCGCTAGCGCCACCTGTCATAGTCCATTGATATTCTGCCATATTAAATATCAACGAAAGCCAGCATTAGCTTGTCTACCGATTCTAAAAAGCCATTAACCGTACCGGCCCCCCCGCATCCCCCCTCCCTCACCCCCGCCTCCGCCGCCTCCCTGAATGTCGCCCTGCTGGGTTCAGCGCGCAGCATCCATACCGTGCGATGGGCCAATGGCCTGAGCGAACGGGGGCATACGGTTCACTTGCTGTCGCTCGACGACCCATCGTCCGACATCGTGCCAGCAGTGCATCAATACAAACTTCCCTACGGCGCCCCTCTGGGCTATTTCCTTGCCGCCGGCCGGTTGCGCCAGCTGCTCACGCGCATAAAACCCGACCTGCTCAATACACACTATGCCTCGGGCTACGGCGTACTGGCGCGCCGATCCCGCTACCTGCCGAATCTGCTCTCCGCCTGGGGCAGTGACATCTACGATTTTCCCGACAAGAGTCGCTGGCATCGCAAGACGCTGTGCAGCAACCTCGATCAGGCGACGGCGCTGGGAGCGACGAGCCAGGCGATGGCGATTAAAATGCGGGCACTTTCCGACACGCCGTTGTTCGTCACGCCTTTCGGCATCGACGAGCACCAGTTTGCACCCTCCGTTGCTCCAAGCCCGTCCGATCGCATCATTATCGGCACCGTAAAGACACTTGAAGCGCTGTATGGGATCGACACCTTGATCCACGCATTCGCCAAACTCAGGGCCAGGCTGGCCCCCACGCACCCCGATCTGGCGGCTCGACTGATGCTGCGGATCTACGGCGGCGGCAGCCAGTTCCGCATGCTGACCGCGATGGCCGGCGACCTGGGGTTGGACGATTGTGTCGAACTCAAGGGGCAGATTCCTCACTGCGACGTACCGGCGGCGCTGGACGAGCTCGACATCTATGTCGCCCTGAGCCGCCGCGACAGCTTCGGCGTGGCGATCCTGGAAGCGTGCTCCTGCGGGCTGCCGGTAGTGGTTTCGGATGCCGATGGCCCCGCCGAGGTGGTCCTGGATGGCGTGACCGGCTTCGTCGTTCCCATCGAGGATGCCGATGCCGCCGCGTCCAGGCTCGAAACCCTGGTGCTCGATTCCCGGTTGCGGGCCGCGATGGGCGCAGCCGGTCGCATGCGAGTGCGCGAGAAATACAGCTGGAACCACAGCCTCGACCTGATGCAGCAAGCGTACGACGAAACCTTGCGCATCCACCGCGGCGCAAGGGCGCACGGCACGTCATGACCTTGCTGATCGTTCTCGTCGTCCTGAGTTTCTCGACCATTCACCTGCTCGAGTACCTCAGCTATTACGCCCGGATCGCCGGCCGGCTGGCCAACCGCCCGGTCACGGGCTATGCCGTGCAAAATGCCACCACCACGATCACGCGATTCTTCTACCTGGCGTTGATGCCACTGCTGGGTTTTCTGATCGACAGGCAGATACCAGTCACCACGTACCAGCAGATGGGCTTGTGTGCGCTGCTGGGGGCCACGCTGCTGTCGCTGCTGGCATTCTTCGTCCGGTTCCACTGGATCACGCTGCTGGCGAACTTCATCCAACGGCGCTCCGGCAAGCCGAAGCTGCGCTCCGCGGAAGTGCGCGCGCAACTGGAAGTCCATTCCGCCTTCCCGAGACCGCGCATCATCGTCCTGGCCGCGGCCGTGTTCCTCTGCTACGCACTGGGCGTGCTTGTTTCCTATTATTTTGCGCTGGTCTTCCATGACTATCGCAGCACGATCTCGCAGCTGTCGGGCATCGTCAATGGCTTCGCGACCGTACTGCTCACGTTCGTGCTCGAACCTCGCATCGCCACGATTGTCGACGATCACCCCACCCATGATGTCTACCATGCGGTGCAAGCCATGCTCACGGGGCGTCTCGTCGCCGTAGGCCTCCTCGCGCCGTTGCTGTTCTGGAACCTGGGCAATGCGCTCGGATGAAGCAGTCGCCCGCTCCCCTGCCGACTGGCTGGCAGTGGCCGGACTGGCGCTCTGCCTGGCCGGGTCGTCCATCTACCTGCCCTACCCCTTGCGGCCATTCCACTGGGGCCTGGCGTTGTTCGCTGCGGCGCTGGTGGTCAGCCCCCCCCTGGCGCGAGGCCGCCTGGAACAGCCGCCTGAGGTTGCCCCTCATCGTTCTCGTCCTGCTGCTCGTTGCCCAGCCTCTGTGGATCGAGGCACCGGACCGCTACGGCCGCTATGCCACCTATCTGCTGATAGGGGCGTTCTCCGCATTGCTGGGCGAGACTCTCGTGCGGCGGCAAAGATCCTTCCTGTTCCTGCTGCCGTGGCTGCTGGCCTATTGGTTCATCACCGCCTATTTCCCCGTATTCGACGCTTGGACGCAGGCGCAGCGCTTCCGTCCACGCTACCTGCTGACCGGCGGGGTCTGGGACAACATCAATGACATGGCCACCGTGCTGGTGTTCGTCAACCTGATCTGGCTGCTGTGCCGCCGGCGGCTGTCCTTACCACTGTTCGGCGCCTGTTGGTTCTATGCCCTGCTGCTCAACCGGCGAGCCGATCTGGCTGCCACGCTGGTGCTGGGCCTGACCTGTCTGATCTGGTTCATGGAAGGCGAGAAGCTGCGCCAGCGCCTGAAGATGCTGGCGGTATGGGCCATTGCAACCCTCGCCGCCATTTCGCTGCAGACCGAGCCACTGCACCTGGTGTCCATTCCCCGCATTCAACCCACCGCCCCCACCCCGGTACCCGCGGCAGGGTCACCGCCAGCCGACCTCCCTACCACCGTCCCGACGCAGGCGGGGGCCATCACGTCCCGGTCGGCCGTCCCCCCTGCCGTCAACCCCGCCTCCGCCGCTCCGTCGGCAGCGGCCGGCAATGCCGGGGCAACAACCGTCACGGCTGCCCCGGATCTTGGGCTGCAAATCTCGCCCCAGCCGCCTCACGCCCCTGCCGCGCAGGTGCGCATCCAGGCTCGCGACGGAGACGAATCGACCGCCTTCCGGGCCCGGCTCACCATGGACATGCTCCAGGAATGGCGCACGATGCCCTGGTGGCAATGGTTCACGGGCCTGGGGGCCGGACAACTGAACCTGATCTGGCCGGGCAACAAGGCACCTTGGGCGTCCCCCCACTTTTTCTGGCTGGAGATGTTCTTCCACGTGGGTTTGCTCTGGTTCGTGCTGCTCGGCTGGCTGATGTTGCGGCTGGACTGGCGGGGCCGGGTCTGCCTGCTGGTCGCCGGCATCGCCGGTATCGCCCCCAGCTCCATGGTCTATTTCCAACCGTTCTGGCTGTTGCTTGGCGTGCTGCTGGCAAGCGTGCCACCACGCAGCGCCCCGGTCAGCCCCCAGACTGCACGGTCCCACTGACACTCGGCCATCAATTTGCCGCGATAATCTACGATGGACTACAACGCCTGTAAAATTTCACATATATATAACAAGGCACATACCGACGCCCCATGATTCTCCCCCTAGCCATCCGGCGTCTTTTTGTAGATTTGCCCCGCCCCGCCAAGCAAGCTCTCGCCATTCTGCTTGACGCGGTCATTCTATTGGTGTCGTTCTACTTGGCGCTGTGGCTGCGCTTCGAGTTGTTTTTCCTGAATAACTCCTATTTCGCCCTTTCGCTCGTGGCTTGTGCCGGCGGGGTGCTCGCAATGGCAGGTTTCCGGGTCTACAACTACATCCTGCGCTACATGAACGAACGGGTGATCCTGGGCATCACCGGTGGCGTGGCCGTTTCGGTCATGGTGGTCACCGCAGCCAACACCTTCCTGCAATTGGTCGGACTGTCGCGGGCCGTGCTGGTCATTTATGGCTCGCTCGCGATTGCCGGGCTGGTGGGCACGCGCTGGGTCGCGCGGCGCGCGCTGTTCACGGACACCAAGGATGTCGGAGACCTGCGTATCCCTGTCATTATCTACGGTGCCGGCGGTGCCGGCTCCCAGTTGGCGACGGCGTTGCGCGCCGGCCCGCATTACCAGCCCGTCGCCATGCTGGACGACGACCGCCGCAAGCATGGCCTGATGATCGCCGGCCTGCGCATCCATCCGCCCGAACACCTGCCCGCCCTGGTCGAACGACACGGCGTACGCCAACTGCTGCTGGCGATGCCGACCGCGGGGCGCACACGCCTGCGCGAAATCGTCGATTCCGCCGAACAATACCGGCTGCGCATCCGGTTGGTGCCCAGCTTGCGCGAACTGGTCGATTCCAATGGACTGCGCCTGCGGGACGTGCGTGTGGAAGACCTGCTCGGACGCGACCCGGTCGCGCCCGTCCCGGAGCTGCTCGGCCGCTGCGTCACCGGACGCAACGTGATGGTAACGGGCGCTGGCGGTTCGATCGGCTCCGAACTCTGTCGCCAGATCATTGCCCTGAATCCGACGCGGCTTGTCCTGTACGAGATCTCCGAGCCCTCCCTCTACGCCATCGAACAGGAACTCCGGCAACTGATCGGCACACGCCCGATCGACCTGGTGGCGATACTCGGCTCCGTCCGCGATTACCCCCACAGCCTGTACCGGATGGAACTGCATCAGATCCAGACGATCTATCACGCAGCGGCCTACAAGCATGTCCCCTTGGTCGAGCTGAATGTCGCCGAAGGCATCGCGACCAATTCCTTGGGCACCCTGTCGCTGGCCCGCGCGGCAATTGCGGCCCACGTCAGCGACTTCGTACTGATCTCCACCGACAAGGCAGTTCGCCCCACCAATGTCATGGGCGCCTCCAAGCGCCTGGCGGAATTGATCCTGCAATCGCTGTCACAACGCCAGAACGCCACCCGTTTTTCCATGGTGCGGTTCGGCAACGTCCTGGGTAGCTCTGGCAGCGTCGTGCCGCTGTTCCACCGACAGATCCTGGCGGGTGGTCCCGTCACCCTGACCCACTCGGATATCACACGGTACTTCATGACCATCCCCGAGGCGGCGCAATTGGTGCTCCAGGCGGGCGCCATGGGGAAATCGGGCTCGGTGTTCGTGCTGGACATGGGCGAGCCGGTGCGCATCCGCGACCTGGCCGAACGCATGGTCCGGCTGTGCGGCCTGACCGTGCGCGACGAGTCGGACCCGGACGGTGACATCGAAGTGCGGGTCGTGGGACTGCGTCCCGGCGAAAAGCTGTATGAAGAACTATTGATCGGCGGGGACGTCAAATCGACCCTGCACCCCCGCATCATGCAGGCGCGTGAAAACGACCTGCCCTATGAGCAACTGCGGGCCGGACTGGACCAGATGGAACAATCGCTGGCCCACTGGGACCGAGAACAAATCGTGGCCACCTTGCAAACCCTGGTCGCCGAATTCAATCCCCAGGTCGAGGCTTCCCCCTCGCGCCGAGTCGTCAACATCCCCCAATGACGGTACGGGTCGCTCACCTCACCACCGCGCATCCGCGCTTCGACGTCCGGATCTTCCACAAGGAATGCCGCAGCCTGGCCAATAACGGCTATCAGGTCGACCTGTATGTGGCCGATGGCGGTGGTGATGCGCAATGCGATGGCGTGTCGATCATTGACGTGGGTCCTCCCTCCGGCCGCTTGAACCGCATGTGTGGGAAGACCTGGAAAGTCTGGAATCGAGTGCGCAAGACCGACGCCCGGATCATCCATATCCACGATCCGGAGTTACTCCCCGTCGCTCTGGCGCTCAAGTGCATGGGGCGAACCATCATTTATGACGCACACGAAGACGTACCCAGGCAAATCCTGAGCAAACCGTGGATCAAGCCGTGGATACGTTACGCCATTGCCTATCCCTTCGAACGACTGGAGAATTTCATCGCGCGCCGCTGTGGCCTGGTCATCTGTGCAACGCCGCATATCGCGGCACGTTACACGGCCCAGGGTGCGAACAGCATTGCCGTCAACAACTACCCCATCCCCGGTGAGCTCAGTGATTCAGTACCACCAATCGGCTCACCCACCCAGACCGGCCGCACAATCTGCTATATCGGTGGCATTGCTGGAATCCGTGGCGCGGTCGAAATGATCCGCGCGCTCGAATATGCGGATGCCCGACTGATATTGGCAGGCCCCATGGAGAGCGAAGCCCTGCATGCGTCGCTACGCACCATGCCAGGATGGAGCAAGGTCGACTATCGAGGCGTGCTGGATCGCCCCGGCATACGCCAGGTACTCTCAGAATCGCGTCTCGGGCTGGTGCTGCTGCACCCGATTCCCAACTATCTCGATGCGTTGCCCGTCAAGATGTTCGAATACATGGCCGCGGGGGTTCCTGTCCTGGCGTCGGACTTTCCGCTCTGGCGGCAAATCCTCGACTCGTCCGGCACCGGACAATGTGTAAATCCCCTTAATGCGCGCGTGATCGGGGATGCCATAAACGCCATGCTGGCCACACCCGCCAACGAATTGGAGCAGATTCGCGCGGCGTGCCGGGAAGCGGCGCGCACCACCTACAATTGGCGCAACGAGGAAGCCAAGCTCCTCGCCGCCTACGCGACAATCGCGGCCCCATAACCAGTCGGGACACAACTATCCATGTGCGGAATCCTGGGCGGATGGTGGGCATCGCCACCGCAAGACCTGGCCAGCAGGCTTTCCTCGGGCCTGGCACAATTGCGCCAACGTGGCCCGAACGACCAAGGCCGCGAAATCATCAGCGCCCCGACAGGCGTGGTCGCCATGGGCCAAACGCGGCTATCCATCATCGACCTGTCCACAGGAGGACATCAGCCGATGTCCTCCCCCGACGGCGCCCTCACCGTCGTGTTCAACGGCGAGATCTACAACTATCGTGAACTACGCGCCGAACTGAAACTGCTCGGCCATCATTTCTCGTCCGACAGCGACACCGAAGTCTTGCTGGCCGCTTGGCACCAATGGGGCAGTGCCGCACTACGGCGCTTCGTCGGCATGTTCGCGTTCACAATGCATGATCGGCGCACGCATACGCTCACGCTGGCACGGGACGCCTTCGGAATCAAACCACTCTATTACCACCACACGCCTGACACCATAGCTTTCGCCTCGGAACCGCGCGCACTCATGACGCTGGACGCGCACCCACCCACACTCGATATCCAGGCGGCTTACGACTATCTGGTCCATGGACACTATGACCATACTGAACGTACGTTCGTCCGAGGCATCTCCAGCTTGCCGCCAGCGCATTTCCTGAGGCTGTCAATTCACACTGGAAAACTCGATACCCCCGTGCGCTGGTGGTCACCGACAATCGACGAACGGCATCCCCGACTGTCATATGCCGACGCGGCGGCCGAGCTGCGCGAACGGTTTCTAAACAATGTCCGTCTGCATCTTCGCAGTGATGTGACTTTGGGAGCCGCCCTATCCGGTGGCGTAGACTCCTCAGCCATCGTATGCGCAATGCGACACGTCGAACCCGAGTTGCAGCTTCGGACCTTCAGCTTCATCTCCCAGTCGCAAGACCGTTCGGAGGAAAAATGGGTCGATATCGTCAATTCCAACACCGGAGCCATCGCAAACAAAGTGCGCATCACGGCCGATGAGCTCGCCAAAGATATCGACGATCTGATAACTGCTCAGGGTGAGCCCTTCGGTAGTACCAGCATTTACGCTCAATATCGTGTATTCAAGGCTGCCCGTGCCGCCGGCGTCACGGTCATGCTCGAAGGCCAGGGCGCGGATGAACTTATCGCTGGGTATAACGGTTATCCTGCCCAACGGCTAGTCAGTCTGCTGGAAAGTGGCCGCCTGCCTACCGCCATCAGGCATCTGTTGAACCAACGCAATTGGCCCGGTCGCAGCATCAAAGCGTCGCTGCAGGAAGCAGTCGGCGTCATGGCGGGCGATGGACTTTATCAACGCTTGCGCAAGCTGTCTGGACGCGATCCGAGGCCAACTTGGCTCGATCTCGATACGCTGAATGACGCCGGAGTTCAGATGCAATATCCCCGCGCCGTCTGGTCCGAGAGCGCCCGGGGCCGACGCGCCATGGCAGAGATGGCAGTCTCATTGACCCAGCGCGGACTAGGCTGGCTCCTGCGTCACGGAGACCGCAATTCCATGCGTTTCTCAATCGAGAGTCGAGTGCCTTTCCTGACGCCTGATCTCGCCGATTTTCTCATGGGCCTGCCCGAGGATTACCTGGTATCGGTACAGGGCGAGACCAAACGGCTCTTGCGCACCGCGATGCAGGGCATCGTGCCCGAGACCATTCTGGCGCGCAAAGACAAAATCGGCTTTGAAACGCCGGAGCTCGCCTGGTTGCGTAACCTCGCGCCTCAAATCAGACAATGGCTGGCACCAAGCGAGGGATCAGCACTGCTGGACAACGCACAGATGCTTGAGCACTTCGATGAAATGATTGAAGGGCGGCGTCCATTCAATTGGCAGATCTGGCGCTGGATTAATTTCCAACGCTGGGTACAACTTAACGGCATCAAGGACTAGCGCGCCGCCGCGCCAGAGCCTCTTCATAGTCTGCCTTAATTTTGCGGGCGATGGCATGCGGGTCATGCCATCGCTCGACATATGCCCGGCTGCGCCGCGCCCAAGCCACCAGTTCCGCCCGCGGCATCCTCATTACACGTTCCAGCGCCTGCTCCACCGTCGTTGCGGTTATCTGCAGCACAGGCAGATCACGCACCATATCAGGAGGCAGTAGCGACAAGTCTTCCTGCCTGATGTAAGACAATACAGGCTTGCCCAACGCCATCAATTCCACCGCCAAACCTCCGTACCAGCCGGCAAACAACTGGTCAACCAGCACATCCGCGCGTTCGTATTGCTGGCGCGCCTGTGCGTGGCTCATACCTTCGACAAGAATCAATTCAAACTCGAAACCCCGCTTGCGCAGACTCTCCAACGCTGCGAGGATGTGATCGGTACCTTTGACCTGGCGGTTACTAGGCGCGTGGGCGATACGCAAGGATCGCGGCTCCCCTTGGGTATAGTGCGGGGACCATTCCTCCAGGAAAATGTGGGAGTAGGGTACAAACTCGGCGCGAGCCGGCAATACTCTCAAAAGATCCGGATTAACGGAATAGATCCTGTCGCAGTACTTGTCCAGGCGGCGGATTTGCCGGCGCTTGAACGCATCGCTAGCTGCGTTGTAGTAGTCAGGGCCAACTTGCCTGGCTATGCAGATTGGAAAATGGGCTAGGGAATAGTCTCCTTGCCGAGCATCGTCGCCCTGGTAGGTCACAAACATGGGCACGCCGCGACGTTTTGCGCGAGTCAGCTCAATGCCTTGCAACAGCCACAGATAGACCGCATGCAATGGATACATCAGGCGTTTGAGCCAGCCCGAGCCCGGACTGGCCGACCACGCGTGGGGGCGTGCCAATGTCGTGCCGAAATTGAAGTGCAGGACATCGTAGCCCGGCACATCGCGCCATAGAGTCTGCCAACGCCGCCATTCTCTGCCTAACGGTCCGACGCCCTCAGGATTGACCACGATATCGACTGGATACTGCAGATAGTTCTGCTCCGTGGTCAGCGTGTCGCTTGCCACGCCCTCCTGACGCAGCGCGGCGCTCAATCCCTGGGGATTACCGCCAACCGATGTAGGTAGGTGCAAGACACGATAGGGAGACATTTCAGGACAGCATATGTGCATCGTCCCTAGTTCGCTCGAGCAGGGGATGATAGAAATTAATCAGGTCCACAGTCTTGCCAGACCAGACCCGATCCAGGATCGCCGAGAACATGTCGGCACTCGCCTCGAAAGAATGGCGTTTTTCGACAAACGCACGTGATCGCGCCGAGATTTCCGGCCATTCGGCGCGCCGTACGATCAGGTCGCGCAATACGGTTTCGATTGTGCGTTGCCCGGCGGAAACAATCGGGCATTCGTCCAAGTAGGAATAGGTGCGGAACAGGTCGGTCGCCGGCAATCCATCCACAGGGCTGATCACCACACGGCCCAAAGCCAGGCCTTCCAACGCGGCCAGAGCATACCCCATGACCAACTGATCGACGTAGATGTCGGCCCGTCCGATACGTTCGAGAGCCTCGTGATTGGGCACACGTTCAATCAGGTCCAGTTGAATATCTAGGCCTTCGGCACGCAGCGTCTGCACCGCGCGCTCCAGAAATTCCGTCCCTTTCACGCCACGATGGTTGGCAGCATGCGCAATACGTATCGGGCCGCTGGTAGCGGGAGGCGAAAATGGCTGGATACGCTGTGTATCGACCGGATAGCATGTCAGGGGCAGGATGTCCCAACGCGGCAGGCTGGTAAAGTGCACTAGGCAGCCCACCACCACATCGGCATCATGTGTCATGCGGCGAATACGCCGCTGCACACGCGCGGCATGATTGCCCATGTCGGGATAGCTCATCATCAATCCGTGACGCCACAACGGATCGCTCATCTGATCATAGACAAACGCATCGCTTCCGTAAGGCATGACCACGATTTTCTTACCCGCGAGCCGCAACAGTTTCAATTCCAACGGGGCGAGCAAGGTGTTCCGCAGCACTCCCCCATCGAAATACATGAAAAACACGTCGTAGCGCGACAACGAGTACGCGAAAAAACGATATGCCATCCACCGGGAACACAGATAGTCCACCAACCTCCCTCGCGACACTGCCGGAAACAGCAGATGATCAAAATCCTCCCGGCGGTTTATCACATACAGCTCGGTCACGGCCGTTTCACTCAGATAGCCACGTTCGGCCATGGCACGCGCCATATAGGCCAATGACTTGATTGGCGTGGACTGCCAAACCAGACGCGGGCTTTCCGTGGCGCGATGCGCAGATATCTTATGGCGCAAGAAGCCGGCCACTAGGAACGGCAGCCCGGCGATCAGGATGAGCAGGTCAAGCAACGCCCTGAGCAGAGACTTTAGCAAAGTGGACATCCCGCGTATTCCTGTCGTCGCACGGCCTATGCCTGGCCAAAGAATCGCGCGCCATCCTCGAACGGCTTGAATCGAAAATCCGGCATAAGCGCCGAAAGGACTGCGATGGGCGGAACAATCGTCATTTGTCCGGCCTTGCCCGTGCGCTCGAATGACGGCTCGCGGCCAATGATACGGCCGATGGCCTGCGCCACATCCTTGATACTCAGCGCTTCAGGCGTTGCCACATTGACAGCTCCTTGCCAGCCCGAAATCGCCGCTGTGCGCAGTATGGTAACAACGTCATCGATATGGGTGGGCGTGAAAACCATGCCGCCCGCGTCCCCATCCAGCAAGACTTTCTCTCCGGCCTGGACCCGTTGGAACAGATTGGGTACGAGACGGCCGGTCTGTTGTGGACCATAAGGAAAGAAAAGCCGCAACGCGCACACGTTGAACAGTTTCGAATAAGACTGTGCTAGCAGTTCGGCCGCCAACTTGGTACGCGCGTAATGGCTTTCTGGCGCCTGCGCCAATGCCTCGTCCATTGGCTTGGTATATGGTTCGTAGACGCTTCCCGTGGATGCCAGCACAAACCCTTTCACGCCGGTTTTGGCTGCGTAGTCGAGTAATGCCGCCGTACTGGCGACGTTGACTTGAAACATGTCTAGCGCCGAGCCGGGAAAATCCCGGTAACCGTCGGATTGAGCAAGATGAATGATTCTGTCTATGCCGCCCGAGGGCAGGACTGAAATCAGATCGGCATTCACACCCAGATCGGCCAGCACGCACCTCGCACCGAGCTGGGTGAAGGCCGGGACTTCACGACGGCTCAGAATCAACACCTCATGCTCGCAGGCGAGCTGCTGAACAAGATTACGGCCCACAAAACCTGTTGCGCCGGTCACGAGGATCCGCTGGCGGCCGGAAGTGAGGTTGGAGTCAGGAGATTTCATGGCAATAGTCACCGCGTCTGGGCTTGGCCTCGATACACTTCGAGAAGCTTCTGCGTTATTAGTTCGTTTGAATGGAACGCCTGATACCAACGCTGCGAATCCTGCGAAATGGCTCGCATATATGCGGGATCCTGATATAGGCGGCGCAGCGATTCGAGCACGTCTTCAGGAGTACGTACGTTAAGGACTGGCGGCAACTCCGGGAAGCACCAGCGGTGCTGGTCTTCATTCAGGTAGAACATGGCGGGTTTGCCGCAACCCCAGGCTTTCGGTGCCGTGCTGCCAAATGACCCCAGCCAGAACTGGTCTGCCAGCAGATCCGTGGCCGCGATATACCGGCACATCAATGCGTTCGGAACGGGTGGAATCCAGCGCACCCGGTCGGCTACTCCCAACTCTTCGAGCAAGGCACGCGAAGCGGGTACCGACACTCCCCAATCGACCATCACCGCGGAAGCGCGCGGGTTGACCTCTTGAACGAAGCGCGCGAACCCTCGAATGAATATATCGTTACCTTTCTCCCAGTTGGGGCTGCGTACCTCCGGCTCCCAGTGCTGGCGCGATGGATGGAACACGATAAAGTCCGTGTCAAGTTCGCGGCAAAGCAATTCACGTAACACCTGTGATTCCGGCGTTTCGTGCAAGCTGTCTTCGTTGACCGGATGCGGTATGAAACTGTAGCTGGGCAACTCCAACCGCTGTGCCGAACCGAGCACATCCGCATTCGTGATAAAGACATGTCCGGCCCGGGTATAAGTCAGATAGGTGAGTTGCCCCATGTATGAAGACTCGAACGGCAGGCTGCGCAACGTGCCGTGCTCGAACGCCAGGAACGGCGTGCCGGCAATGAGCGGCAGCCGGCCTCCGGCGCCATAAACCTGCACGATGTCGTATCGGCTCATCAGCGTCCGGATGGAATCACGATACGCGGGCGCGGCAGCCTCGATATCTTGCAGCGCATTGGGCATGCCTGGATCGATCGGGACGGATAGCATGGGCTCCATCGCGTTCGGCACCGCGTCCGCGGGAGCGGTAGGTTTGCTCTCGGAACGCAAGCGTCCCTCAGTGACTAGTCGAGACCCTACCCGGACGCACAACTTGCCCAGTCGATAGAGTTTTCGTACCGCAGCCAGACTCTTGCGGGCCAGCTTGTATCCACCCACCAAGCCGTTGCGCAGCTTCTTGCCCACACCGCCATCGCTGCAATCGATCTCTCGATCGAGGTTACCCACCTTCCACCAAAAACGAGCCGCCCAGCGGCGCCCCTCGGTCTTGGCCAGCAGATAGCGCAAACCAAATGGTTCGCGCATCTGGATCACCCAATCGGGCCGGGTGTAATTCAGGTCAACCGTGCGCGTCCAGTCTGGTTGATTATGCGTTCCCGAAAAATTGGTGAACCCGCCCTCTTCCCATTCCGGGCAGGCCATGATGTGGTAATAGCCGCCAACATACACGTCAACCTCGACACCATGGCGGCGCAGGGCCTTGGCATTGAGATATGCGTTATTGGCAATATTGTCGATGAACAAGACGCGCAATCGCCGCGCGCTCTCGCCGTTTACCTTGCGCTGTGCGTTTTGCACCGGAGATTCCCCATAACGTGAATATGGCTCGTGCTAGAGCACTTCTTGCCCATACGAGCCTTCATGCGCCCGTCAGGCGCTACGCAACGCGTCGGTCAGGGTTTGTACCACCAAGGCTTGATCCGCATCGGTCATATTGGGAAAAATCGGCAGCGTGATAGTGGTGTCTTCACACAGAATCGCATTGGGAAATACCGATGCATCCAGTTTGTATTTGTTCGCGTAATAGCCCAGGCGAACTACGGCATGCGTGCCGGGCCGGGTCTGTATGCCCTTGCCGTCCATGGCCCGCATTACGGTGTTACGACGATCACGGCCGCCTTCACGCACGCGCACTACATAGCTCTGATACGAATGGCCATCGACGCCGGCAGCTGCAGTCGGCAATACCAGATCGGACACCGGGGCCAGCAATTCGGAATAACGCAGAGCCCGCGAGCGACGCTCGGCCAGCAGATGGTCAAGCTTCGCAAACTGGGCAATGCCAACCGCCGCCTGGATATCTGACAACCGCAGGTTGTATCCCAGATTGTCAAAGGTCGACATCGTCCAGGGGCCATGCGGTTCAATTTCCGCCGACGGCAGGCCCGTCGAACCATGGTTGCGGAAGCTATTGACTAACTTGGCCAGAGCCTCGGTCCGCATGGTGACTGCGCCCCCCTCTCCCGTCGTGATCACTTTGCGGGGATGAAACGAGAAACATCCGAGATCGCCAATGGTACCGATTGGCACCCCCTTGTAGGAGGTGCCAATCGCGCACGCAGCATCTTCGATGACCGCCAGATTATGCTTGCGGGCGATCGCCATGATGGGATCCATGTCGGCGGCCAGGCCGAACAGATGGACAGCAACCACGGCCTTGGTGCGTGGCGTGATGGCGGCTTCGAATGCTGCCGGATCCAGGTTGAACGTGTTGGGATTGACGTCCGCGAACACAGCCTTGGCACCTACATATTCCGCAGCGTTGGCCGAGGTGATCCAGGTGAATGCCGGCACAATGACCTCATCGCCTGGCCCCAGCCCCAAGGCCAGCGCGGCCAAGTGCAACGCGGCAGTACACGACGTCGTCGCCAGAGCGTACGGAGCAGCGTGGCGCTTGGCCAGCAACTCTTCGAACTGACGAGTCATCGGGCCCTGCGTCACCCAACCGCTAGCGAGACAGCGGCGCACACTTTCGATTTCGCTTTCGTCGAACGAGGGGGAAGCGAGTTGCATTATCTTATCTACTCCGAATGGCAAATGAAGGGTGCGTCGGCTCGCAGCGATAGCGTCGAACGGAACACGTACAAGCATGAAAATGCGATACTTACAATTTTACCCTGCACTGGCGGTGCCATAGTGGAAAACACGGCATGCAACCAGCCGCGCGAGGCCGGCTCCGCCCCCTGTTTGTCCGGGAATGCCACAACCACGAACGCCGGCCGGGCGCCCGCACGACCCTTAAAGTTCATAAGCCCATGCTCCCCGCGGCCCCATTTCCCGCCATTTCCGATCACTTCGACGTGTCTGTCACCGAATCCTCAGCAGCCGAGACTGCGGAGCTCGAAGCTTGGCTCGCCCACGCGTCAGACGCCCTGCTTTATGCTGGGCAGGAGTTTCTCCACTTCCTGGCGGCGTCCTGTGGCGGAGTGCCGACGACCCTTATCGCACGACGCGGTGGGCGCATTGCCGGCGCGTTCAGGTATCTCCGAAAAACCGTACCCGGTGTTGGCACCATTATCAACAGCCTTCCTTGGTATGGCAGCCATGGCGCGTGCCTGCTGGGCACTGAGCCCGACCCGCGCGTACGCCGAGCACTGTTGGAAGCCTTCCGGCTTCGTATCGAAGCGGCTGACGTCATCAGTGCGACGGTAATCCTGACACCAGCTGAAGAGCCCTATCGCCAGGAGTACGTCGACGTACTACTGCCGCGCCTGCTGGATCCTCGCAACGGGCAAATCACCGCGCTGCCACCTGACGGTCCCAGCCTACAGCACGACCTGGAATTCTGCTTTGCCCAGAAGACGCGCAACCTTGCTCGCAAAGCATGCAAGCAAGGCTTTGAAGAACTTGTGAGTGATGATGACTGGGCATGGCAATTCCTTCATGAAGTACACGTGGAGAACATGGCTGCTGTCGGCGGCAAGGCAAAACCCCGCGAACACTTCGAGGCGTTCCGCACCCATATCTCGCCGAACCGGCGCCGCCTGTCGGTAGCAATGCTGGATGGTCAACCTACGGCCGCCATGTTGCTTGCTGGTTTCAATGACACGATCGAGTACATCACCCCAGTAATCAAAGTGGAACACCGATCACGCCAGCCTCTGTCATTCCTGATCATGCAGGGCATGCTCGACGCCGTCAGATCCGGCTATCGCCATTGGAACTGGGGTGGAACTTGGCACTCCCAGCATTCCCTGCATCATTTCAAGGCCGGTTGGGGTGCCGCGGACAGGCCCTATACCTACATTGTCTGCGCCCCCGCCGCGGGATTGGCCACCTTGAGGTCGGACGCTGCCGCCGTGGCAGCGGCGTTTCCGTTCTACTATATTTACCCGTTCGACCGACTTTATGATGATCCCGCATAGCCGCCCCTGGATTACCGACGAGGACTGCGAGGCCATCACTACAGCCCTCAGATCGGGCATGCTCAACGAGGGCACTGCGACCCGCCGGCTCGAGCAGTGGTTCGAGCGAGCAGGCGGTGGCACGGCAGTGGCCACCGGCTCCGGCAGCCAGGCGTTGCTGCTGGCCTTGCGCGCCGTCGGTGTCGGAGCTGGTACAGACGTGGTGGTTCCCACTTATGTCTGTGCAGAAGTTCTGGGCGTTGTGGAGTCACTCGGAGCTGTCGCCAGGCTGGTCGACATTGCAGGCGACTACTTGATCAGTCCCGATGCCGCTGCGGCGGCGATCACGCCGTGCACCAGGGCAATCATCGTGCCGTATGTCATGGGTATCCGGGCCACTATCGACCCTTTGCGAGTCCATGGCGTGCCCATCATTGAAGATCTGGCCCAATGGCTGGGACCTGTACACGCCTTTGAGGGCGACATCCAGGTATTCTCATTCGAGGCCACCAAAGTGGTTGCCGCCGGAGAGGGCGGGCTTGCCCATACACGCTCGCCCGGGCTGGCGCAGCGGCTGGTGGATGCAAAACGCGTCGCTTCGTCACCGTACAAGCTGAACCTCTATCCCTTGTCCGATTTGCAGGCCACACTGGCCTTGTCTCAACTGGAACGGCTGCAGGCGGTCTGGCATAGGCGACAGCTGCTGGCACAAAGGTATCTAGCGGGATTGGCGGATACCCCCCTCATTCTCCCCCCGCCGCGCGTCGACCAAGGCATGTACTTCCGCTTTGCCGTACAGCTACCGGACGGATTCGAGGTGGAGCACATCATCGCCGCATTTGCGCGTCATGGCGTGGCAGTCCGGCGCCCCGTCGACGGCTTGCTGCACCATTTCCGCCCCACCGAAACGGCGTTTCCCATGGTACAGTCCCTGTACGACCGAACCCTATCCCTGCCGTTGTATCCCGCGCTGTCGGACGACGACCAAGATATGGTGCTGGCAGCGGCGCGCGCCATTTTTTCTCACAGTTAGGTTCCACAAGACATGGATGAAGTGCAACGCACAGAAAAGTACGCCAAGCGCCCCCTTGATGAGCAGCGCGTCGCCCAAATGAATCAGTTGCTGCTTCCGGCCCAGGCCGCCCTCGAGCGGGATGCACCCGAACCAGCACAGCCCATCGTCCTTGTCATCGGTGCGCCCCGCGCAGGCACCACACTGGCAGGCCAGATGCTGGCGGCCACTGGCGGATTCGCCTATGCCAGCAACTTCCTGGCGCGATTCTGGCAGACGCCTGCGGTCGGTGCGATCATCGAACAGGCACTGAAAATCCGCGATAACGATGGCATCGATTTTTCCTCCACGCACGGTGTAACCAAAGGGTGGAGCAATTCCCATGAATTCGGCTATTACTGGTCAGCCTGGTTTGACCGTGGGCAGGCGACTCATCGGCTCACTCCCGCCCAACTTGCGCAGATAGACGCTGTGGCCGTGCGGCGCTCTTTGGGAGCCCTGGAAGCCGTACGGCAGTTGCCTTTCGTATTCAAGAACAATACTTGGTGCACATTGCAGGCAAGCTATCTCGCTCAAACGCTGCCCACTTCGCTATTCGTCGTCTGCCGCCGCAACCCGCTGTTCATCGCCCAGTCCATACTGATGGCGCGGCGGGAACGATACGGTGACGAGAAGCAATGGTGGTCAGTGCGTCCGTCGACCTACGAAACCATCACTCAGTACTCGCCACACCAACAGGTCGTCTTCCAGGCACTCGAAATCCAGCGGGAGATGGACGACGAACTGCGTCAGGTCGCACCGCATCGACTAATCCATGCCCCCTACGAGCGCCTGTGCGCCGAACCTCGGCACATCATCGCTGAAGTCGTGGAACGATGCGAAAGCAGCGGCGTCAAGCTGACGCTGGAACGTACCTGTCCAGAGACCTTCGACAGCACCGACGTACGTCGGCTACCAGCCAACGAATGGAATCTGCTGGAACGAGCACTCGAGGACTACCCCGCCTTCCGCGCCCGCATCGAAAGCCAGACCTGGAGCTAGCGCCCATCCGAATCGCTGGAGTCTTTATCCAGCCACGCCAGGACATCCGTGGTCAATGCCTGGATCTGCTGCGCGTCAATACTATTGACCGAAAGGTCGGGATTGGCTGGAGGTTCGTAGGCACTGCCGATGCCTGACATATTCGGCAGTTGTCCCGCGCGCGCCTTCTTGTATAAGCCCTTGGGGTCGCGCTGCTCACACACTTCCAGCGGCGTGCTGACATAAATCTCGATGAAATTGTCCGCGCCGATCAGTTCACGGGCCATATCCCGCTCCTGGCGGAATGGCGAGATGAATGCGGTCAATACGATCAGACCCGCATCCATCATCAACCTGGCCAATTCCGCAATACGCCGGATATTCTCGACCCGGTCGGCCTCAGTGAACCCAAGATCCCGATTCAGTCCTTGACGGACGTTGTCGCCATCCAGCACATAGGTCCGGCGCCCCCGTTCAAATAATGCGATTTCCAGAGCATTGGCAAGCGTGGACTTTCCCGACCCGGACAGCCCGGTAAACCAAACGACTTTCCCGCGATGCCCATTCAGTCGCTCGCGATCCTGACGGGTGATGGACAGAGCTTGCCGGTGCACATTCTGGGCCCGGCGCAACGTATGCCGAATGATTCCTGCGCCGACGGTCGCGTGCGTGTAGCGATCGACGAGGATGAAACTGCCCAGCGTCTTGGAGTCCGAGTATCGGTCAAAGACCAACGGCTTGCTCGTGGCGATATTCACCTCGCAGATGTCATTCAAGGCCAACGCCTTGGTGGCCTCGTGGGTCAGCGTGTTGACATCTACTCGGTACTTGATCGCTGTGATGGAAGCGGTGCTCCAGGTTGTCGCCAACTTGATGTCATAGCTACGTCCCACCAGGCCTGCGTCGTTACCCATCCAGACGAGCGTAGCCTCGAATTGGTCTGTCATCTCCAGCGGCTGATCTGCGGCCGCGATTACGTCGCCCCGAGAAGCGTCAATCTCACGATCTAAGCGCAAAGTGATGGCCTGTCCGGCACGGGCCGCCGGCAGCGAATCATCCATCGTGACGATCTCGGCAACCTTCGCTGTCTGGCCCGACGAGGTCACCCGGATCTCATCTCCAACCTTTACTGTTCCTTCGGCCACGGTGCCGCAGAATCCACGGAACGACGAGTTGGGCCGGTTCACCCATTGCACGGGAAACACCAAGCGCGAGGACACTGCATGGCGCACCTTTACCGTCTCCAGGTAACTGACGAGCGTGGGCCCACCGTACCATGGCATATGCGTGGAACGTTGCGCCACATTGTCACCCTTCAAAGCCGACAATGGCACCGCTACGATCTGCTCGAAGCCTAGCGGTTTCGCAAACGTCTCGAAACGCTCGACGATCCGCTTGAACACTGAAGGGTCAAAGTCAACCAGATCCATTTTATTTACGGCCAGCACCACGTGCCGGATACCCATGAGGGACACCAGATAACTGTGCCGCTGTGTTTGTGTGAGCACCCCTTGGCGCGCATCAACCAACAAAATGGCAACATCGGCCGTCGAAGCTCCCGTCACCATGTTTCGGGTGTACTGCTCATGCCCGGGAGTGTCGGCAACAATAAACTTGCGTTGCCGGGTAGCGAAATAGCGGTAGGCGACATCGATGGTGATGCCCTGCTCCCGCTCAGCGGCCAGACCGTCCACCAACAATGCAAAGTCGATGCCGTCGCCCTGCGTGCCATACTTGAGCGACTCGCTCTTTAGCGTTGCCAGCTGGTCGTCGAACAACTGCTGGGAATCCCACAACAGTCTTCCGATCAGCGTACTTTTGCCGTCATCGACACTGCCACAAGTGATAAACCTGAGGGTATCCTGACTTTGCTGCGACGCAAGGAATTCCTCCATGGTCACGGCAGGCGCGGGCGATGCTTGAGTAGACGGTATCTTGCGTGGCATCAGAAATATCCTTCCTGCTTTTTCTTTTCCATGCTGGCCGACGCATCCGCATCAATCGCCCGCCCTTGCCGTTCCGAACTACGCGCACCGATCAATTCGAGGATGATCTCGGACAATGACGTGGCGTCGGATTCGATCGCACCCGTCAGCGGATAGCAACCAAGAGTACGGAACCGCACTTTACGCTTCTCCACAACCTCGCCTGGCAACAGCCTCATACGGGCGTCGTCCACCATCAGCAACATGCCGTTGCGCATGACCACGGGGCGTTCTCTAGCAAAATACAGCGGCACCACCGGAATATTCTCGCGATAGATGTACTGCCAGATATCCAATTCGGTCCAGTTCGACAGGGGAAAGACCCGGATGCTCTCGCCCTTGCGTTTACGCGCATTGTATAGATTCCATAATTCGGGCCGCTGGTTCTTTGGATCCCATTGATGCGTCTGAGTACGAAACGAGAAAATCCGCTCTTTCGCACGCGACTTCTCTTCATCTCTGCGAGCCCCCCCGAACACCATGTCGAATTGGTACTTATCCAGTGCCTGCTTCAGGCCTTCGGTCTTGGTGATATCCGTATGCAGCGCCGATCCGTGATCGAAAGGATTGATGTTCTTGGCGATGGCTTCAGGATTGGTATATACAAGCAACTCGATGCCACTCTCGCTCGCCATGTGGTCGCGAAACTGGTACATCTCCCGGAACTTCCAGCGTGTATCGACATGCAGTAGAGGAAAGGGAGGGGGCGCGGGATAGAACGCCTTGCGAGCGAGGTGCAGCATGACCGTGCTGTCCTTGCCCACCGAATACAACATCGCCGGGTGCTCAGATTCGGCAAAGGCCTCGCGAATGATATGGATGCTTTCGGCTTCGAGCTGGTCAAGATGCGGCATCGATTGGCGATGCGCCGACGGTAGGTCGTCCTCCCCCCGCTGCCCGCTCAAGATCAGCGGCACGGGATAGCTCAGCACACTGACCTCCAGATGATCAGCGGGCTTGAGCTTGAACGCCCTGCAATATGGCACCAACGCCCCATGCGGAAACACAGCGACGGGCTTGCCAACATGCTGGCCCAGGCGATGCAAGCAGTCTTCCACTTCGGCCTGCTCCGGGTTAGCAGAACCGCTCAGCGGCACCCAATAGTGGGCCCCTCGCGCGTCATTGGCATACAAACAGATATGCTGAGTCGGCAAGCTAGCCAATTGAGCGAACAGGACCAGCTTACGTTTGGCCCGCGCGCGTTCCAATTCCTGTGCCAGCACCTGCGGCAATGGCGGCTCGCCACTTTCACACCGTAGTGCATCTGCGGTAAGGATTGGCGGCAGGATCCCCAACTCATGCAGCCTGCGTTCGGCCGTGCGCTTGGTCGCCGCCAGTCCCCGCGCATTCAAGTGATGAAACGCCTGGTCGGTGTCCCAAACCTGGAGAGTATCCAGGCCAAGCAAATTGTCTGTCGCCATGCCAACCTCTGTCGCAATATTCAATTTTTTTGAAATTTTACCAAAACAACATCATGACACCCAAAAATATCGTAAAATATTTACAAAGACGCATATTGCGACAAACTCAGCCCGGCAGTTCACGCTGCGCACTCCATGGCCCTCTCTACCATGAAGCAAATCACAATTGTCGGTGCCGGCTTCAGCGGCTCGTTGACCGCAGTTCATCTGCTGCGCAGCGCTACGATGCCGCTACACATTCGTCTCGTCGAAAAGACAGCCAATCAAGTCGGCAAAGGCTTGGCGTACAGCGCCACACAGATCTGTCATCTGCTCAATGTACCTGCCGGCTCGATGAGCGCACTTCCCGACCAGCCCGACCATTTTCTCAACTGGGCTACAGCGAACTGCCGAGTCGAGGCCCCATGGGTTCCCGAGATTGCCGCCACTGCGTTCCTTCCCAGAGCCTGGTACGGGCGCTACCTGACTCAAGTTTTACAGGAAGCCATCGCCACCGCCCCGCATCGCCATGCGGTTGAAATAGTGACGGACGAAGTCACTTGCTTGGTGCCAGCCCACCAAGGCCACAACATCACGACGCACCTTGGCGCCCACTGGCACGCCGACCTCTGTGTGCTCGCGTTGGGCAATTTTGCCCAGACGCGCCCGATGGAACCCGCGGCTGCGCCTAACGTGTGCCATCGCAATCCGTGGGCACCTCACGTTCTTGAAGCCCTGCTTCAAACCCGCCGATGCCTGTTGGTCGGTTCCGGCCTGACCACGTTGGATCTGGTCGTTGCACTACGCGCAAACCATTACACCGGAAGGATCCACATCGCTTCCCGCCGCGGCCTGACACCGCGGCGCCACCGCCCATATGGGCAACTCGCCATACTGGAAAGTGGGGCTCTCCAGGGCAGCAATCTGCGGGCACTCGTGCGCGAAGTCCGCCAACGCATCGCCACGCACATGGCACAAGGTGGCGATTGGCGCAGCGTCATTGACGCGATGCGGCCTCACAACGCCCGCCTCTGGCAATCGCTTTCCCTCTCCGACCGCAAGATGTTCATGCGCCATGTCCGGCCCTACTGGGATAATCATCGGCATCGGACTGCGGCACAGATCGATGACATCTTTCGCGCTGCCCTGAGCGATGGATCCATCGTCGTGCACCGGGCGCGCGTGACAAGACACGAAACCGATTCGACAGGAGGCGTGATCGCCACACTCCAACGCCACGGCCAACCAGCGCTGCCATTGGAAGTGGATCAGATTGTGTATTGCACCGGTCCAGAACCCAACCTGAAGCAACTCGATGCCCCCCTGCTCCGGCAGTTGTTCGCGCAGGGCTGTGTGCAGTCCAATCCGATCGGATTCGGTCTCGCCACGAACGCCAAGGGCGCCTTGATCAACGCTACCGGGCAGGCCTCTCCCACCCTGTTCACGATCGGTCCTCCCATGAAAGGGCATCTATGGGAAACCACAGCGGTGCCTGAACTTCGCGTGCAGGCGGCGGCCTTGGCTTCCACCCTGCTGGAGCAGCTCGAGCGAACTTCTGCCTTGCACTAGCACGGCAGGCCCGGGGCCGCGCAGAGATAACACCCCCGACCGCGTCACCCGCCGTTACGGTGCGCCATGATGTGCAGATTGCGACTATCCAGCGTCCGGCTGACGCGAGAGAAACCAGACAGGTTCAACCAGTCCAGAATCTCGTCGTACCGATAAAGATCATTTATGGCAGGGCTGATCGCGTCGAAGTACCCATGCACCAACTCCGCAGGATAGATACTTTTCAGGTATTGCACCTTTTCGGCAAAGGTCATTGCGGCCGTGGCGCGGCGATGTTGCACATAGGTATTGATCTCGGCGTACTCCCCCGTTCGGCAAGGCTCGCCGTACAGCATCAGGAACATCGAACCATCTGCTTTGACGGCGGGCAAAATATTGTCGAACGCCCGCTTGGTGTCGCCCGTGTGGTGCAATACGCCGTACGACCACACTAGGTCGAACTGGTCATTAAACGGAAGAGGTTCCAGCAGATTCACTGCTCGGTGACGAAAACCAGGAAATTCCTCGCACAAGCGCCGTACGTTCCGCAGCCCGTGCTCCGACTGATCCACGGCCATGACATTAGCGCCCAGCCGGGACAACGCATAAGCCCAGCGGCCATTACCGCAACCCGCGTCCAGGATCGATTTACCCTTGAACCACGAAGCTGGCAACTGCGTGTAAGTCTCTATCAGCTTGCCGGAATTTGCCACAAAGGCTTCGTCCGTGACCAAGTGGGCGCCTTCAGGAAGCATATCCCACTGCGTATTGAAGCTGGCCCTAGTCTGATTCATCCATTGGTGATACCGATCGGACTCCCCCAACAGGAATCGGAGGTATTGCCTTGCCTCGCTTATCTCGTTCTGGAGATAGGTAAGCTGCTCCACGAGCCGCTCTTCCAGAGCATGGACTTTATCCTGCACCACTGCGGCAACCCGTGGATCGGGTCCCATGATGCGGTCCCTGATGCGATACAACCGGCGGCGTATCGCGCGCACCGCCCTGGTTTCAAATCCCTGCGTCCGGCTACCTGCCATTTCCTCATTCTCCTACGGAATCCGGCCTAGAGCGTGCCGAAAACTGGTTGGTATCAACTTGCGGAAATAAATCATGGCGAAGCGCTTGCTACGACGGCAGATGCTACCACTGATAGTTCGGAAAAGGCGGAGCGGCAGCCAATCCGGTGCGATGATATTCGATCTCATCACTGCCGAGCGGAGCGCTCAAAGGCGACCGTCGCCAATTCACGCGTTGATTGGCAGCGGTAGCATTGAACAGAGCCTGATACTGCGGATACCAGCGGCTAGATCCATGATTGTTTAGGAACCATTTTCGAGAATTCTCGCCAATTTTCTGTCGCATAGCAGAGTTGGCTTGCAACCCCACAAGCGCTTGCGCCACCTCCACTGCACTTGCGGCCTGCAGAATAGGCGGCGCGCCCGTCTCGCACAGGGCCTCATATTGGGCCATCTCGGTACGGCCAATTACGGGGAGACCCGTTGCCATGGCTTCCAATCCGGCCGCTCCGAAATATCCCAGGACGAATTGATCGATGAACACATCGGCACTGCGCAAGTAATCTCGGACTTTTTCCTTGCCTGAAAGTGGTAACCAAATCATGCGATCTGCGATGCCCAACTTGGCGAGGGCACCCTCCGCAAGACTATGATCTTTGCCCCAACCAGGGGCCACGAGCCGCGCACCTGGGCAGCGTTTCGCAAACTCGGCGAATCCTGCTATCGCCAGGGATGAGCCTTTGTTTCTTTCATCCAACCGCGAGGTGGTGAGAACGAAAAAATTGCCATCCGTGCTTGCTTCCCACTCCTTGCGCGAAGCCCCATGGCCTGGACAGTACTGCGTCTGGTCCAGCGTCATGGGCAGATAGATCAAATTCCTGAAACCGTAGCGGCGAGCGTGCGCATAGCTCCACGGATTCGAAACCACGAATACCCGCGCATTCGCGTAAGCCAAACGCTGCAGATGACCCAACATGTCATCGCGCGATGCCTCCAGCCAGATATCACCACCCGTCTGCGAAACGACGTAAGGCCGATTGGCCAAGTAAGACAGATAAGTTGACTGAGCGCCCCATAGAACGTCTTTCTGGTGCAACGCCCGTAGCGTAGCCCGGTAAGGCCCTTCCACGTACGGAAGAAAGTGACTCTTGTCGTAATCGCGCAGAAATGGAAGTGGCAGCGACGTATCCGCTTCGTCCGGCAACCGTGCGTAGACCCCAGGCACCTCCTGCAAATGCACGCCGATAGCCTCCAGCTCCTGCATGGTCGCAGGACCATTGAGGACACCATCAAATTCTTCCCATGCAGGCTGTCCCATCACAAATTTGTCATCTGGATGGAGGAAAATATCTATATCGAGTCCCTCGCGGCGAAGCGGGCGCGCCCGAAAATACAGATTGTTCGCCAAATTCCCACAGAAGCCGATCTTCAGCTTACGCACGTCCATGTTGGCGGTTTTTTGGATTTCGCGCTCGAAAAAGTCACGGCTGTAATCGCGCATCTGCCGCAGGTTCTTCGACGTCAACCAGGGATGCTTCCAGGGATGCTGATCCCAGCTGTGCCAAGCCTCCCGGAATTCGGGGGCCGGCCGTCGCCGCCCCAACATTGCAAGCAATTTCTTTATAGACATTCAGAACCTATTTGCCCCGGGATTTCCAAAACTTCAATCCGCCGAGCATGCGCGCGAAACCCGTTCGACGTACCCGCTGACGTGGAGCCTGCCCGTCGGCTGCCAAGGCCCAATTCAGGCAATCCCGCATGTTCCAAGCCAGGAATCCTTCAGCAATCAAGTCATGCACAGCCTGATGCAGACCCGGCATCTCGCTGATATTCTGTGGGTGCAAATTGAAGACTAGGATTCCCGGCAAACCGCTGTCGCGTACAGCCTGCCCATATCTCAGTATGCGCTGCCTCGCCTCTTCCTGGGACCAGCCATAAATCGAGCACATCCCATCACCGAATGCAGTCAAGAGTGACCAATGCTGGGTCAGCCGCTCCGACGTTGCCATACGAGCCGGCAATAGCGACCCATTGAGAACGGTCCCCCCTACGCCCGGCAGGTTGGAGCTGAAAACTATGCCCTCTCGCTCCCAGGAAGGCAAATGCCCCCAATAACCATCGTTCAGGAAACCATGATTGCGCACCGACTCCGGCGCCTCGCCAACCAGGTTCCGATACCACTCCACCTGCTCATGCAACCTCTCGCTATATTCATCCGGAGTCTCCAGCGCATCAGGATGGATGCCCAGATCGACACGCGGATTGGCACGCTGCATTTGCCGTAGTGTCTTGCGGTTGTGCTTGGTCAAGGGGTGCAGCAGGTAGGTGATTGGCGTGCCGCTCAGCACTCTCTGCTGCTCAGCATATTTGTCAAGAAACGCTTGATCGTCATCACCAGTAACCACGACCGCACCTGGCGCATTGCCAGGAAACATCGGCTCACGCGTGAGCGCGGCATGACGCTCCAGCGCCGTCGCCAACAAGAGCGCCCAATAATCGGCGTGCCGGCAATGGTCATCCTCGCCTTCGCGTTGCGAGGCATAGAGATAGACTGGGCGCTCGCCTGCAATGCCCCACAGTTCACCACCGCGGTCACCCATTACTTGTGCGGGATCACCTTGCCGGTACCGCACCAGATCACCAGAAAGGTTAGTACCAACCACGACCACTGGCGACTCCCCCCATCGCAGTGCCAGCCAGACGGGACCATGCTGCGCGTCTCTCAGCAAGACGTCGCCAGCACCTTCATAGGTGAAAAAATCATGCAGCGAACGAAGCCGCGCTGCGGCGGGCAGCCCCCGATGCCCATCAAAGACCCTGGGCGCAAGGCAGGATACGAGCTTGTGGCGCAGGCCCAATATGGCGCACGCACTTTCCTGCGGCTGCACGATGACCAGTACCCTACCGCTTTCGACCTGAGCCAGTTCTTCGGCATCAGGCGCCGTCAAGACCTGGGCCGTCTGCGCCCCACGAATACCAAACAAACGCAAATGGTGCGCAACGACATCGCGCTCCAGGCATGTGCCGTTGATGCTATTCATCTTCTACTCAATAATCGAATCGCAAAGCGGCTGGCTCGGCGCAGCAGACCCGCTCGCCGCGTCACAGACACTTCCGCCTCCACCAATCCCGCGTCCTCGAGTGCCGTTGTGCCTTCTGGTGACGTCATCAACAGGCGAACCAATTCCATCGCGCGTTCCCGATAATGGTCAGGTTTGAGAAAATAGCTTCCAGTCGTCAACGGCACAAAACGCGCACCGAATTTCGTCTTGAAACGCGACACGCGAACAATCGGCCAATCATCGGGCAGCCCCGGAAACGCCGGTCCCAGCCGGTAGCAACGATAGCCTTCCTGCTTCAGCATACGTATCAATCCCCAATGCACCATATCGTTTGCCCGAAGCTCCAGGCCCTTGATCGTGGACACGCCTCCCAGATAACTCGCGCCGCCTTTGTCGACCAGCACCAACAGCATCGCAACGGCCTCGCCGTCATGAACAGCAGCCAGCAGCCAGCATCGGTTCGCCAAATACAACGCATTCCAGAGGTCCTGATAATACGAGAGAGGTGCGAGGGATTCGCCCGTGCGTTGCGCCGAGACCTGGGCCATCTCGTAATAGCGACTGATTGAATCAAGCCCCTGCATCCGATGGATCTCGACGCCTGCTTTGAGCGCCTTGCGCACATTGCGGCGACAAGCCTCGGCCAAGCGGGAGAACAGCACATCCTCACCGCCGTCATCCAGCATGACGACTTGATCACATGCGACTGTATTCATCGCTGGTGCTGGATACATCCCCCCCGGACCAAAAGCCAGTCCGTGGAAAAAACCCCAATCACTCACCCAGAACGGAACCTCCAAAGCGTGCAAGCCATCCAGGCTTTCCGGTGCCAGGCTCTGTGAAGCAAGCTGGATCCGGTGGCAATGCTTGGCCGCTGCCTGCTCGAACAGGTAGTTGCGCATGACCGCTCTGAGAGCCGCCAAGCTGTCGGCATCCAGCCCAGGGACGCAGGCGAGGCCCGCATGCCGATGTATGCCTGAATGCAGCAGATTTTCCTGGGCGGCGCCTTTGCTGGAATCTGAAAAATAGAGCGGCAGTACCGCCACCAATCGGCCTTTGCTTTCAAAACCGACAGAGAGATTCTCTCTTGAGAAATAGTGCTCTTCGATGGCTATCCAAGCAGCGCGATGAAAAAGCCAAGCCTGACCGGAAACATCACATACAGCATCCCAGTCATGATTCGGAATATCGCGAAATGCGACCAGCTTCATGCTGGTTTCGTCAATACGACGTTGTAGCGATAGCCGTAGAACGGATGGCGCAGATGCACTTCCTCAATCACACAATTCACGCCCAATTCGCTGGCAAAGGACTCAAAATCCTGCTTGGCAAAGTAGAAGCAGGTTATTCCGCCTTCGTCGCTCGGAGCAGAAGCCGCTGCCGGAACGGGTTCGGGGGAAACCGCAGCTTTGGTTCCACGACCGACCAGCGCGCAAATCTTCGCCCACAATCCCGATACGGCGGGCGCGGTAGACGGCACGACCGCAGGCGCAGGTACCGTAGCGGGCTCGGCCACAGGAATCTGCTCAGCCAATTCCGCCTGGAACCGCGCAACCGCCTTCAGAAAATCCTCGACATTACTGGCATCGGGAATGGAGCCTAGTAGCACCTTGCCGCCCGGACGCACCACTCTCACCATGTCTTGAACCAGACCTTTCACACTGTCGAACGTCGGAAAGTTGGTCAGCACGTCATAGCAGTACACGCCGTCGAACATACTATCGTCGAAGGGCAAGGCTCCACCATCGCCAACATGAAAGGTCGCATTGGGCAAGTCCAGGCTACGAGCGCATTCGATTGCGCCTTCCGCCACATCGACGCCTACGTATTGGCCAACCTTTGGCGCGACGCCGCAAGCGATAAAGCCGGCGGCACAGCCTACTTCCAGCACACGCGATGACGCGTCCGCACCAATGGTACGCACAATGCTGTCCATCATATCGTCATAGCGCGATTGGTCAGCCCACACACGGGAATCACGCCCGCTCACATAGCAAAGATCCTGTAACGTGGGCCGCTCGCCCACGACCTTGGCACGATGAGAAAAAAACTGCCGAGCCTCGTTCTTCCAATTCATTTGGTATCCCTGTCGCCTGTTCCGGCGTGCACATTGATAGCAGACCTGCCACCGTCATCCGCATCCTCAACGTACGTGAACGTCGCATGAACCGGCGGCTCATACACGAAACTCTGATTCCACAATACCTTGCGCTTGACCGAGAATACCGCCGCCTTCTCGACATAATGCAATACATCAGTCTTGTTCTTGGGGATCATATAAAACCGCAAGCCAACGCTGAGATAATAGCGCCCCAGCCCCAGATCCAGGCTATCAATACGGTAATGCACAGTTCCACGCCCCCGCAAGGGCAGACCTTCGTTGATGAATACCTTGAAATCAGCCGCGTCATAACCTGACACTGCCTGGGTTGTCTCACCATCGATGCGGAAATTGCAATAGACCTGCGGGTGATCCGTCTGGCCCTCCCAATCGATCGCCAGGGTGAGTGGATTACCGGCTGTGAATACCGTTGCCTCTTCGCCTTCGGCATTCAGCAGGCGCACGCCCGTTATGCGGACCTCCTGGCCGGCAAGCTCGTACTTGCCGTTGGCTTCCACGGTATCTTTTGCTCGATCAAAGGCCACAGATGATTCACGTCGGTTGCGATCATCCACAACTTCCCAGACACTCTGGGCATAGGCTTTGCAAACGGGCTCGGCGGGACCATCGATACGCACTCGCCCACTATCAATCCAGATTGCACGGTCGCATAATTCCATGACCGTTGCTTCGGAATGGCTCACGAACAGTACAGTCGACCCACTGGCGCATATTTCGCGCATGCGCCGCATGCATTTGTGCACGAAACTAGCGTCACCCGCGGCAAGCGCCTCGTCCACGATAAGCAGGTCCGGGTCGACGCAGATCGCCGTTGAAAAGGTCAACCGCGCTTGCATGCCGCTCGAATAGGTATGAAACGGCTGGTCGATAACATCGCCCAACTCGCTGAAGTCAATGACCCAGTCCATCTTGGCCTGGATCTCCTGCAGCGTCATCCCCATGCACATCGCACCCATGATGACGTTCTCACGGCCCGAGTACTGAGGATTGAAACCTGTGCCCAACTCCAGGATAGCGGATACCTTGCCATTGATGCGTACCTCGCCGCCGGTATGCTCAAGCGTACCGGTCAGAATCTTCAGCAAAGTACTCTTGCCCGCACCATTCGATCCAATAATGCCGAGGACCTCGCCACGCGCTACGTCAAACGAGACGTCGCGCAATGCCCATTTCTCGGCATGGCGCGGTTTGCCTGTGAGCATCTCACGCACCATGTTTGCTGGGCTACTATATATCCTATAGCATTTGGACAGGTTCCGGACGCTGATGGCAATATCGGTGCTCATAGCGCATCTCCGAAAAAGCCCTTGAAGCGAGCAAACAAACGACTGCCCATGGCCAGCGACACGACGGCAAACACGAACGTGACCACCCAGGCCAGCGGATGTGCAATCCGGCCAAAGTACAGTACATCCTGATAACACCAGATCAGATAGCTGAATGGGTTGGCATAGATGACCGGCTTAAATAACGAAGGCACCCAGTCGGGGAGAAACACGACGGGTACCAAAAAAATACCCACGAGCGAAAAAACCTGAACGAACTCCTTCATGTCTCGCACGACCACGGAAATCGCGGACAGCATGAATGCAATACCAAGCATCAACGCTAGGTGCATGAACAGCAACGGGGGCAACAGCAAGTATGTCCAGAAGAGACTGCCATGTGTGGCCAACACATAGATAATCAGCACACCAAGGGAAATCGCTTGCGGCACCATGGCGGCGATCACCGCACGTGCCGGTAAAATCTCGACGGGGAAGATGGTCTGTTTGACCAGATTCGCATTCGAAATAATGGCCGACGCCGATTTCGCCATGGCAAGCTGAATGGCAAGCCAGGGCACCATGCCACTGAGAATGTATGCGGAATAATCCAGCGGCATTTCATGCGACTGGTTGACGCGCGCCTTCATGACAACGCCAAACAGGAACATGTAGACACCCATCATGAACAGCGGGTGCAGGAATGCCCAGACGCCGCCCAGCACATGGCCGGCATGAGGGTCCAGGATATCGCGCTTCACCATCTCAACCAGCAGGTGGCGTTGCTTTACGTACAGCGCCACGATTCGCCGCACAGCCTTGTAGTTGGCGACCGGATTCAATGCGTTAAGCAGCATTGCTATTTGTCCAGATAAGCTTGACAGAAACTCTCGACGTTCAACAACGACCAGATCAACAACCGCCGGTTTTGCTCACCATTCAAATGCTGCTCCACCAATTTCTGGACGGTACGACGATCAAGATAATCATAGATTCGAGCATTACTGGAACACAGCTGCCTGCGTACATAATCTATGCTCTCGCCCTTAAACCAACTGGCATCCGGTGCGGAGAAACCCTGCTTCTCGCGTTCAACGATATCCTGCGGTACATGGCGGGCCATCATTTTGCGCAATAACAGCTTACCGTCGCGCGTCTTCTGAAAGTAGCGCGCCGTCTTACTGCCGGGCTCGTTCTCATTGAGCTGCACCACATCTTCAAGATGCCCCAACTTCAATCGGGTCGGCAGCTTCATGGCAAAATCGACGAGGTCGTTATCGAGGAACGGCACACGCGATTCCAGACCATGGGCCATAGAGAGCTTATCTTCGACCACAAGCAGACCATGCAAGAAAGTCTTGGCCTCCATATACAGCGAGTGATTGACGTAGTCTTCCGGGCGGGTCAGGGTATTGGCGTGCGAGGCGAATACGTCGCGAAAAATATCGCGCGTCCAAACCTGCTTGACGTCTCCCCATACCGGTGAAAATACTTCGCGAATCTGCGAGTTAGGAATCAAACGCTGCCAATAGGCGTAATATTTATCGATATAGTGTTCAAAATCATCGTTCACCACAGCGCGGTAATAACGCCACGGATAACCGCCGAAAATCTCGTCACCACCGGTGCCAGCCAATACGACTTTATTGAACTTGCTGGCCAGCTTCGCCGCATAGTAATTGGGATAACTTTGGCCAACACGGGGCTCTTCCAAATGCCATGCCATGGCCGGCATGATGCGCTCCATGTCACCGGCCTTGAGCACCATTTCGTAGTGTTCGGTCTTGAACAGATAGGACATGCGCTCGGCAGCCTGCCGTTCGTCGAAATTCAGCTCGACGCCTGATGCCGACGTCATGTCGAAGCCGCACGTGAAAGTCCGCATGTATGGGACCTGCCGCGCCGCCAATGCCGTGATCGACCCGGAATCCATGCCTCCTGACAGATAGGCACCCACATCGACATCCGAAACCAATTGGCGCTTGACCGCCCGTTGAAAGAGGAAATCGAGCTCTTCCATGTACTCGGCATCGGATTTGGGATTCTCCGGTTCCTGGAAGCAGTAATCCCAGTAACGCTCAATCGCCGCCACGCCCTTGACGGCGTCGACCTCCAGCGAACAACCTGCCGGCAGAATCGACACTCCTTCAAACAGAGTCTGATCGGTGAAGAAATTCTGGAAAGTGAAATATTCCAGCAGGCCCGGGAGATTCATTTTCGCGCGCGCCGCAGGGTGCGCAAGAATGGCCTTGGTCTCGGAGCCAAATAAGAAAGACTGCCCGACCTTGGAGTAATACAGCGGCTTAATACCGTAACGGTCCCGGGACAGGAGCATGCGACGCTCGCGCCCATCCCAGAAGGCGAACGCGAACATGCCGTTGAAGCGAGTCAGCGCCGCTTTGCCCCACGCCACCAGGGCGTAGAGGACAACCTCGGTGTCGCTGGTGGAACCGAAACGAAACCCCTTGGCCTCAAGCTCCTCACGCAGTTCACGGTAGTTGTACAACTCGCCGTTATAGGTGAGCGAATAGCGGCCATCCACCGAGCGCATGGGCTGATGCCCGCTCGGAGACAAGTCAATGATCGCCAATCGCCGGTGTCCCAATCCGACGGGGCCTTCGGTCCAACAACCCTCGCCATCCGGGCCTCTATGCGCGATGGCATCGGTCATCCGCTTGACGAGATCCGGTGCGGCAGGGGCACCGTCAAGATTCAAAAAACCGGCGATTCCACACACGATTAAGCTTCGCCCCCGTGCTTTTGACGCCAGTCGATCAACGACTGCAAGCCTTCGCGCAATTCGAACTTGTACGTAAAGCCCAGATCCCGTTCGGCCTTCTTCGGGCAACCGATACGGTTCTGCACCATGCGACGGGCATCATCGGCGCTATAAGGGCGGTACTCCACCTTCAGGTCGGATTGCTTCATGTCGAGGATGGTGTCGCACAGTTCCTTGATGCTAGTCTGTACGCCGGTGCCGACGTTGTAGAACTCGTCAGTAGCCTCGGACTCCAGGGCCAGCACATTGCAGCGAGCCACATCTTCCACGGAGATGAAGTCGTACGCCTGAGTGCCATCGCCGTTGATCACGGGAGCTTCGTTGGCGTCGATCTTGTTGAGCATGATAGGAATCACGCCAGTGTAGGCAGCGGTCTGGTCCTGATGAGGGCCATACACGTTCATGTAGCGCAGACCCACGTAGCTCAGGCCATAGCGGTCATGGAACGCGTGGCACATTGCTTCGCCGGCGATCTTGCTGGCGCCGTAGAAGTTGCGGTTGTTGAACGGGTGGGTCTCGGTCATGGGCACTTCGACGGCATCGCCGTACACCGAGGCCGACGACGAGTAGACCAAGCGCTTGATATTGTTGCGTACGCAGGCCTCGAGCACGTTGAAGGTTCCCTCGATGTTCACGTGGAACGCGGTGCGCGGGAAGTCCTTGCAGTGCAGCAACCACATGGCAGCCAGATGGACCACGCCATCCATGCCGTACATGGCATCGTTCAACAAATCGACATCGCGAATATCCCCGCCGTTAGGGTACAGGCGGCAACGAGGATCTTTGAGATACTCAGCAATATTGCTGTGTTTTCCGCGAGCGAAGTTGTCGTAAATGACGACTTCGGCCACATTGTGCTTAAGGAGTTCAGCGACAACAAAACTGCCAATGAAACCGGCACCGCCGATGACTAGAATCTTAGAACCAGCAAGCTTCATGAGAATGCCCTTTTTCTTTCTGAGCGAAAGTGGCATTGTATCCAGATTGGCGCCCGTTCCCTACGCTGGCCAACGGCCTGAACGGCCCCATTTCTCGCGCTGGCGCTCCCCATTGGTCGGCGCGGACGCCCCACCGAATACGGTTTGCCATGACGAGATGCTACCTGCAAAATGGTAGTTAATTATCAATATCATTTAATGACATTTCTTGTTGTTCAATGGCTTGCCATTCCGCAGTAGCCAACCCGGGGGTTTGGAACCACAATAGGGCAAGGATTCCGACAACAGGAGACAACCATGCGCATTGCAGATGCCCAGTGGATTCCTTCAACCCAGCACCAGACGTGGGATGCGTTGACCGATCCCGCCGTACTGCAGCGGTGTATTCCCGGTTGCGTCGAAGTCGTCCAGCGCAGCCCCACCGAGTATGCCGTCACCCTGCGGGCCAAGATCGCCGGTCTGGACACCGACTACGAAGGCGAGATCCTGCTCTCGGATGTCGATCCCCCCAACAGCTGCACCCTGGTGTTCGAGGGTAAGGGGCGCGCCGCCTGCCTGGCCATCGGCACCGCCCAGGTCAATTTGTCGACAAAAGACGAAGGCACCCGGCTTGCCTACACGGTCGCCGGCATGACCGGAGGCAAGCTGGCCGAGTGCGGCGAAGGGTTGGTGCTCAAGGCCGGGGAGAAGATCATCGACAAGTTCTTCACTGCCTTCATCGACTACATGGCCGCCCAGCCGCGGCTGGCGCCCCCCCCGCCGCCGCCGGAACCCGAACCCCGGGGGTTGGCGAACTCCCGCTGGTCGTGGGCGCTGGTGGTACTGGTGATCGCCGTGTTCTGGAGCTACCACGCCTTCTATAAGTAAAAACCCGTGGGGCCGGTGATATCCTTGACGGCATGACCGCCCCGTCTCTGCCATCGCCCCCACCAGAACCCGCCCATTCCCGCCACGACCTGCTGATGGGCATGGCCGGGGTGGCTGCCACCGTGGTGCTGGCGGCCTTTGATTCCACCATCATCAGTACCACGCTGCCACGGGTGGCGGAGGCCCTGAACGGCATGGCGCTGTATGCCTGGGTGGGAACGGGCTACCTGCTGGCCACCGCCGCGTCGATCATGATCTTCGGACGACTGGGCGACATGTTCGGCCGCAAGCCCCTGATGCTGGTGTCGGTCTTGATCATCGCGCTGGGCTCCATCGCCTGTGGCTTGTCGCAAACCATGGGCCAGCTGATCCTCTTTCGCACCCTGCAGGGCATCGGCGGCGGCATGATGATCGCCACCGCCTTCGCGGCGCCGGCAGATTTGTTCCCGGATGCCAAGCAACGGGTGAAATGGATGGCGCTGGTGTCGGCAGCTTTCGCCATGGCCAGCGGTATCGGCCCCGTGCTGGGCGGCGCGGCCACCCAGGCCCTGGGCTGGCGCGCCGCCTTTTTCATCTCCCCGATCGCCGCGGCGGTGGCCTTGTTCCTGCTGGCCAGATACTTCCCACGCATCCGGCCAGTCCACACCAGCGAACGGCGTATCGACTGGGTTGGCGCCGTCCTGCTGGTGGTGGCCGTAGGCGCGCCCTTGGCGGCGCTGGAATTGGGCTTTGCCGAAGGCGAGCATGCCCACCCCACCATGGGCCTGGTGCTAGCGGTGGCCGGCATTGCCGCCATCGCCCTGCTGATTCCTATCGAACGCCGGGTCGCCTCACCGATCTTTCCGCTGCGCGTCCTGGCCAGCCGCGAACCACAGTTGCTGAACCTGGCTGCAATGACCGTCGGCGCCGTGATGTTTGTGCTGATCTTCTACAGCCCCCTGCTGCTGCAGCAGGTGCTGGGCTACACCCCGAGCGAGGCCGGCCTGCTGCTGACCCCGCTGGTGGCCGCGATCTCGGTGGGCAGCATCATCAATGGCCGCCTGTTTCCCCGGCAGACGGAACCGCAGCGCCTGATGGTGTTCGGCGCCGGCATGCTGGCCGTGGGCACGCTGATGGTGTTGCTGATTTCACCGGGCACCTCGGCCTGGTGGATCCTGGCCGCGTTCTTCGTCAACGGCTGTGCCCTGGGCTTCCTGCTGCCCAACCTGACGCTGTTCATGCAGATGCTGAGCGAACGCCGCGATGTGGGCGTGGCCTCTGCCCTGGTGCAGACCACCCGCGCCATCGGCAGCGCACTGGGCACCGCAGTGGTGGGCATCCTGATTTCGCACAGCACGATACTAAACGGAGTGCGCACCGGCCTGGTCGTGTGTATCGTGCTGTGCCTGATCTGCGCAGTGCTTGCGCATCGGGTCAAGATGAAAAACCTGGCCACCACGCGGGCTCAGTCCTGATTCACTACCGATCATGCGCCGCCGCGACCTGCTGGACCTTCTGCTCCTGGCCTCCGTCTGGGGCGGCTCTTTCCTGTTCATGCGCTTGGCCGTGGGCGAGTTCGGGCCAGTCGCGCTGATCGAACTGCGCGTTGGCCTGGCTGCTCTGTTTCTGCTGCCGGCCGCCCTGTGGCGCGGAAAGCTGCCCATCATCGCCAGACATTGGAGGGCCATACTGGTGGTGGGCGTTTTCAACGCCGCGCTGCCATTCCTCTTGTACGCCTACGCCGCCCAATCGCTCGGCGCGGGGTTTCTTTCCGTGGCCAACGCGGTCACGCCAGTGTGGGGCGCGGTGGTCGGCTGGCTGTGGCTGAAGGATCGGCTGCCCTGGTCGCGCTCACTGGGCCTGGCGATCGGCCTGCTGGGCATCGTCGTGCTGGTCTGGGACAAGCTCGATTTCCACGCTGGCGGCACCGGCCCCGCCGTGCTGGCGGCGGTGTCGGCCCCGATTTTCTACGGCATTGCAGCCAACTGGACCAAGCGTTTCCTGACGGGCGTGGACGCTCTGTCCAACGCCACCGGCAGCATGCTTGCCGCTTCCCTGGTGCTGCTGCCGCTGGCGTTGGCGACCTGGCCCGAAGCGCCGATATCGGCCGGGGCCTGGGGCGCCACCGTCCTGCTGGCCGTTGTCTGCACCGGGGCGGCGTACATCATCTTCTTCCGGCTGATCGCCAATGTCGGGCCGACCGGCGCGGTCAGCGTTACCTTCCTGGTGCCGGTGTTCGGCGTGGTCTGGGGTGCCTGGTTCCTGGACGAGGCCATCACCGCGTCCATCCTGGTTGGCGCCGGCATCATCCTGGTGGGCACGGCGCTGGCGCTCGGCCTGGTTGGCGGCAAGGCCCGCGCCATGGCCGGCCAGGGCCGATGACCGCCAGCGCGCCGGATCTTTCCGGACCGTAACCTAGGCGATCCGGACGCCGGCTGTTCGCGCCAGGGGCAAACCCCGCTGGTCGTTGGCCGACAACAGCGGAGCGGCGGCAGCCAGGGGCCAGGCCACTCCCAGGTCGGGGTCGTTCCACAGAAGGCATTGCTGGTGCGCCGGCTGGTAGTACGCCGTCGCCTTGTACGACACCACGGCACGCTCGGACAGCGCCAGAAAGCCATGCGCGAAGCCTTCCGGAATCCAGAGTTGCAGCCGGTTGTCGCCGGACAGGCGCTGGGCGACCCATTGTCCGAACGTCGGCGAGCCCTGGCGCACATCTACCGCGACGTCGTAGATCTCTCCCTCGGTCACGCGCAACAACTTGCCCTGGGGATCCACAGTTTGATAGTGCAAGCCACGCAACACGTGGCGGTGCGACTCCGATTGGTTGTCCTGCACGAAACGCAATTGCCGTCCCACCGCGGCATCCAGCTCCGCTTGCCGATAGGTCTCGAAGAAGCAGCCGCGCGCGTCCCGGTGCACCTCGGGTTGGATCAGCAGGACGTCAGGCAGGGCCAGGGGAGTGATGATCATCAGAACGGCAGCCGCTTGAGCAAGCTCATCAAATAATCGCCATAGCCGCTTTTCTGCAGCGGGCGGGCCAGCGCTTCCAGTTGCGCGGCATCGATCCATTGCTTGCGGAAGGCGATCTCTTCGGGACAGGCCACCTTCAGGCCCTGTCGGCGTTCCAGCGTGGCGATGAACTGACTGGCCTCGAGCAGGCTGTCATGGGTGCCGGTATCGAGCCAGGCGTGACCCCGTCCCATGATCTCGACATGCAGCCGGCCCTGATCGAGATACGCCTGGTTCAGGTCGGTGATTTCCAGCTCGTTGCGAGCCGATGGCCGAATGCCGCGCGCCAGCTCCACCACCTGGTTGTCGTAGAAGTAGAGGCCGGTCACGGCATAGCTGGACTGTGGCACCGCCGGCTTCTCTTCGATGCGCAATGCCTGGCCGCGGCCGTCGAACTGCACCACGCCATAGCGCTGCGGGTCCTGCACATGATAGGCGAACACGGTGGCGCCTTGCCGGCGCGCGTCGGCCTGCGCCAGCAATTGCGGCAGATCATGGCCATAGAAGAGGTTATCACCCAGCACCAGGGCGCAAGGCGCGCCGCCGATGAAATCGGCGCCGATCAGGAAGGCCTGCGCCAAGCCGTCCGGCGACGGCTGCACCGCATAGCGCAGGTTCAGGCCCCAACGGCTGCCGTCTCCCAGCAAATGGGCAAAGCGCGGCGCATCGTCCGGCGTGGCGATCACCAGGATGTCGCGTATGCCCGCCAGCATCAAGGTGCTGAGCGGGTAGTAAATCATCGGCTTGTCGTACACCGGCATCAGCTGCTTGCTGATGGCCAGCGTCGCCGGATGCAGCCGCGTTCCGGAGCCGCCGGCGAGGATGATGCCTTTGCGCGGCGCTGATGCCTTCATGGCAGCAAACCTCCGCACCGATGGGCCCGTGCCTCGATCTCGGCCACCCATTGGGGATTGTCCAGATACCAATGCAGGGTTTTCTCGAGCCCTGATTGGAACGTTTCGACGGGCCGCCAGCCCAGTTCGCGCTGGACGCGCGAGGTATCGACAGCGTAGCGGCGGTCGTGCCCGGCGCGGTCCGCCACTCTCGTGATCTGCACCTTGTACGACGCGCCATCGGCACGCGGACGCACCTGGTCCAGCAACGCACAGACCGCCAGCACCACCTCGAGGTTGGTGCGCTCGTTGCCCCCCCCCAGGTTGTAGGTCTCGCCCGGGCGTCCCTGCGCCAGCACCTGGCATAGTCCACGACAATGATCCGCCACATAGAGCCAGTCGCGCACATGCAGGCCATCGCCATATACCGGCAGAGGTTTGCCAGCCAACGCATTGCGCAGCACCAGGGGGATCAATTTTTCCGGAAACTGCCGCGGCCCGAAATTGTTGGAACAATGCGTCGTCAGCACCGGCAGGCCGTGGGTCTTGCCGCAGGCCCGCACCAGATGATCGCTGGCCGCCTTGCTGGCGGAATAAGGGTTGTTAGGCTGAAAGGGACTGGATTCGGTGAAGGCAGGGGCATCGGGCGACAACGAGCCGTAGACCTCGTCGGTAGAAACATGCAGGAAGCGAAAGTCGTCGCGCGCCGGACCGGCCAGGCCCGCCCAATACGCGCGCGCCGCCTCCAGCAGACCATGGGTGCCGCAGATGTTGCTCTGGATGAAGTCCCCGGATCCGGCAATGGAACGATCCACATGTGACTCCGCCGCGAAATGCAGGATCGCGCGGGGCTGGTGCGTTCGCAGCAGGCGTGTCACCAACGCGATGTCGCCGACATCGCCCACCACGAATGCATGGCGCGCGTCGTCTTTCAACCCATCCAGACTGTGCCGGTTGCCGGCATAGGTCAGCTTGTCCAGGTTGACCACGGGCTCATCGCTTTGTGCCAGCCAATCCAGCACAAAGTTGGAACCGATGAATCCGGCGCCGCCGGTGACGAGAATGCTCATTGCCTAGTGCCCGAATGAAGGCGCTGCCTTCCAGCCCAGCAGTTTACCGCCGTGGCCGCCGCTTCAATACTTATCCGACGTCCCCGTCAACGCCACCCCGATCCGCAGCAACGTATACGACACCGCATCCACCCACCGCCGCACCCACCCGCGCCGCTGATACTCCAGCGGCCGGATGAAACGCCCGCCTTGCTGGATGGCCGCCTCCAGCCGCTCCTGCAGGTCCCAGGCGAACGGCTGGTCATCGATCACCACGTTGGCCTCGCGCGCCAGCAGCAGGCTGAAGGGATCCAGGTTGGACGAACCGACCGTGGCCACATTGTCGATCACCGCCACTTTGGCATGCAGGTAGCTCGGCATGTATTCGTAGATCTCGATGCCGTCACGCAGCAGCTGGTCGTAGAGCGAGCGCGTGGCGTGGTACTGCATGCGGTATTCGACCTTGCCCTGCAGCAGCAGCCGCACCCGCACGCCGCGCGCGGCGGCCTTGGCCAGGGCGCGTCGGAACTGGCGTCCGGGGAAGAAATAGGCGTTGGCGATGAGGATGTCGCGCCGCGCCTGGCTGATGCCGTAGAGATAGGCGCGCTCGAAGGTCTGGCGAAAACGCAGGTTGTCGCGCAGCACCAGCGCGGCGCGCAAGTTGCCACAGGGCGCCACGGGCGCGTGGCTCGGCTTGGTCAGCCGCATGCGGCTCCAGTCGCGCGGATGGCGCCGCAGGCGCGCCCAGTTCAGGCGCACCCAGAGCAGGTCCTGGGCGTAGGCCGCCTCGGTCACCAGCGGGCCGCGCACCTGCACCGCGAAATCGAAGCGCGGCGCCGAAATGCCATCGGTGGGATCGAGGTCATCGTAGTCGTCGATGATGTTGATGCCGCCGATGAAGGCGACGTTGCCATCGACGATGGTGACCTTGCGGTGCAGGCGCCGCAGGCGGCTGCGCGACGGAATGAACCGGGCGAACCAGCGCGGCTCCGGACGGAACACACGGCACTGCGCCCCCGCGGCGATCAGCCGTTCGCGCAAGCTATCCGCGCTCTCGGCCGCGCCGAAGCCGTCTAGCACCACGCGGACTTTGACGCCACGGACGGCCGCCGCCATCAGGCAATCCAGCACCTTCAAGCCGGTGCGATCCAACATGAAGATGTAGGTTTCCAGATGCACGCTGGCCTGCGCCGCGTCGATCGCCTGGCACAGCGCCGGGAAAAAGTCGGTGCCGTTCTGCAGCAGCCGGATATCGTTGCCGTCGGTCCACTCCAGCCTGACCTGCTCAGCCTTCACGGAAGTTCCAGCTCGGCCAGCAAGGGGGAATGATCGGACAGCCGCGCCCACTCGCGGCCGCGCAGCACGCGCGCGCTGCGCACGGCGAAGCCGCGCTGGTAAATGCGGTCCAGGCGGAACCAGGGGAAGACGGCGGGGAAGGTGCGCGGCGGCGGCAGCAACAGGCGCGAGCTGCCGTCCATGCCCAGCTGGTTGGTGCGTTCGAGCACCGACACGCCGCTGCTGGGCAGGCCGCGCAAGGCGTTGCTCAGGCGCTTGACCGAATCGCGCAGGCGCGGCAATTCGCCGCCATGGCTGCGCGGCGCGTGCGAGAACACTTCGTACAGGCCGAGCTGCTGCACGAACAGCGGCGCAAGCCGGTCGCCCCAATCGTTGAAATCGCCGGCGATCAGGATCGGCTCGCCGTCCGGCACCATGCGCCGGATGCGCTCGGTCAGCGCCAGGATCTGGCGGCTGCGGCTGCCGGCGAACAGGCCCAGGTGCACCACGAAGCAATGCACGGCGCGGCCATCGAGCTCGATGCGCGCGTGCAGCAGCCCGCGCTGTTCGAGGCGGTGGTCGGAGATGTCCTGGTTCTCGTGTTCGAGGATGGGAAAGCGCGACAGCAGGGCGTTGCCGTGGTCGGTCTCGTGGCGGATGGCGTTGCGGCCATAGGCCACGTCCAGCTTGAGCGCGGCGGCCAGCGATTCGTGCTGGGCATCGAGCAGCGATTTCTGCTCGTTGCGGCCCTGTACTTCCTGCAGGAAGACCAGGTCGGGGCGCAGCCCGTACAGGCCCAGGCGCAGTTCGTTCAGGGAGTCGCGGCGGCCTAGTGCCGAGCGGCCCTTGTGGATGTTGTAGCTGACGACACGAATGAGCGACATGGAGGAGATGGCGCCTTCTCAAGACAGTGAGACCGCCGGCCGTGGTTCGCAAAAGCGGAATTGCGGCAAGCACCGCCAACGCAGGCGGCGTTTTTCAGATTACTCCAATTCCGTGCAACCTACCCACCTCGGAGACACCCTGAAACGGTATCGGCCAGGCCAGCTCATGCCAGCGCGACACATCCGGAAATGGCCTCACAAAGCCAGCGGCGAAGCAGAAATCCAGGCCACGAGCCCGAGACACCGCTCCAAGCCGGGCCACCGGGATCCGGCTTTGCCGGTCCCGCGCGGCGCCCCCCCTTGAGGGGGGAGCGCCGCAGGCGCCCGGAGACGGGTTTACTTCACTTCGGTGTTGCGCAGGCGGATGTGCAGTTCGCGCAGTTGCTTCTCGTCGACCTCGGACGGCGCTTGCGTCAGCAGACACTGAGCGCGCTGGGTCTTCGGGAAGGCGATCACGTCGCGGATCGATTCAGCGCCGGTCATCATCGTGACGATGCGGTCCAGGCCGAAGGCGATGCCGCCATGCGGCGGCGCGCCGTATTGCAGCGCATCGAGCAGGAAACCGAACTTCTCGCGGGCTTCCTCGGCGCCGATCTTGAGCGCGCGGAACACCTTGCTCTGCACTTCCTCGCGGTGGATACGAACCGAGCCGCCGCCGATTTCCCAACCGTTGAGCACCATGTCATAGGCCTTGGCGAACGCCTTGCTGGGATCGGATTCCAGGAAGTCCTCGTGGCCATCCTTCGGGCTGGTGAAGGGGTGGTGGGCAGCGGTGTAGCGGCCATCTTCCTCGTCGTATTCGAACATCGGGAAGTCCACCACCCACAGCGGCATCCAGCCCGAAGAGGACAGGCCGGCCTTCTTGCCGAACTCGCTGTGGCCGATCTTTACACGCAGCGCGCCGATGGCGTCGTTGACGATCTTCTCGCGGTCGGCGCCGAAGAAGATGATGTCGCCGTCCTGCGCGCCGGTGCGCTTGACCAGTTCGGCCAGGGCGGCGTCATGCAGGTTCTTGACGATGGGCGATTGCAGGCCGTCGCGGCCCTTGGCCACTTCGTTGACCTTGATGTAGGCCAGACCCTTGGCGCCGTAGATGCCGACGAACTGGGTGTAGGCGTCGATCTCGCTGCGCGACAGCTCGGCGCCGCCGGGCACGCGCAGCGCGACCACGCGGCTGCCAGGCGCCGTGGCGGCGGCGGCGAACACCTTGAAGTCCACATCGCGCATGACGTCGGTCATGTCGGTGAATTCCAGGTTCACGCGCAGGTCCGGCTTGTCCGACCCATAGCGGCGCATGGCTTCCGTCCAGGTCATGATCGGGAACGGCGTCGGCAGGTCGACGTCCTGCACCACCTTGAACACGTGGCGGATCATGTTCTCGAAGATTTCACGGATCTCGAACTCGTCCAGGAACGAGGTTTCGCAGTCGATCTGGGTGAATTCGGGTTGGCGATCGGCGCGCAGGTCTTCGTCGCGGAAGCACTTGGTGATCTGGTAGTAGCGGTCGAAACCGGACACCATCAGCATCTGCTTGAACAGCTGCGGCGATTGCGGCAGCGCGAAGAAGTGGCCGGCGTTCACACGCGAGGGCACCAGATAGTCGCGCGCCCCTTCCGGCGTGCTCTTGGTCAGCATCGGGGTTTCGATGTCGATGAAGCCCAATTGGTCCAGGAACTTGCGCACTTCGATGGACACACGGTAGCGCAGCATCAGGTTGCGCTGCATCTGCGGACGGCGCAGGTCCAGCACGCGGTGCGTCAGGCGGGTGGTTTCCGACAGATTGTCGTCGTCCAGCTGGAACGGCGGCGTGACCGATGCGTTCAGGATCTCGACTTCCTTGCACAGCACTTCGACTTCGCCCGAGGCCAGCTCGGTGTTGGCCGTGCCCGCCGGACGCTCGCGCACCAGGCCGGTGACGCGGATGCAGAATTCGTTGCGCAGGCGCTCGGCGGTGGCGAAGGCGGCGTTATCCGGATCGAACACGATCTGCGCCAGGCCCGCGCGGTCGCGCAAGTCGATGAAGATGACCCCGCCGTGGTCGCGGCGGCGGTTCACCCAGCCATACAGGGTGACGGTCTGGCCGAGATGGTCGCGGCAAACCTGGCCGGTGTAGCAGGTACGCATCGGGATAACTCCGTTGTGTGCTTGGTAGTAGCGTAAAAGGTTACAGGTCGACGCCGGGCGCGCGCGGCGCGTCCGAGGCCGGAGGGAGCGGCGCCGACCGACCCCCTGGCGCAGAGGCCGGGGCCGGGGCGACGACGCCCATGGAAACGATGTACTTCAGGGCCGCGTCCACGCTCATCTGCAGGTCCACCGTGTCGGCACGGGGCACCATCAGGAAAAAGCCGGACGTGGGATTCGGCGTGGTTGGCACATACACGCTGATGTGGTCGCCGGGCAGCCGGTCGGCCACTTCACCGCTGGGCGTGCCGGTGACGAACGCGATGGTCCAGCTGCCAGCGCGCGGATACTGCAGCAGCACCGCGCGGCGAAACGCCTGGCCGTTGGGTGCCAGCACCGTGTCGCTGACCTGCTTGACCGAGTTGTAGATCGAACGCACCAACGGGATGCGGCCCAGCAGGTTTTCCCACTGGTCCACCATGGTACGGCCGATCAGGTTGGCCGCGAATATGCCCGTCAACAGCACCACCACGATGACCAGGACGACGCGGAAGCCGGGAATGTCGACGCCGAACAGCGACTCGGACGACAGAAAGCCAGGCACGAACCCTTCTAGGGTCGCGACCAGCAGCCCCAGCACCCACACCGTGATGACCAGGGGAACCCAGATCAACAGGCCGGTGATGAAGTACTTCTTGATGACGCGCATACGCATCGGGCGTGTACTCAGGAAGCGGTCGATCCCGCGGCGGGCGATCCCGCGGCGGGCGCGGCCGCCGCGCTGGCGGCCGGCGCG
>NZ_CADIJV010000014.1 GCF_902859765.1 Achromobacter pulmonis | reverse complement strand
TGATGCCGCCGAACGTGGCTTCCAGCCCGGCGATGATCTCGACCAGCTTGTCCGGGTCGGTTTCGTTGATCTCGATGTCGAACACGTCCAGGCCGGCGAATTTCTTGAACAACACCGCCTTGCCTTCCATCACCGGCTTGGAGGCCAGCGCGCCGATATTGCCCAGGCCCAGCACCGCGGTGCCGTTGGTGATCACGCCCACCAGGTTGCCGCGCGCGGTGTAGCGGAACACATTGGCCGGGTCCGCCACGATTTCCTCACAGGCCGCCGCCACGCCGGGCGAATAGGCCAGGGCCAGGTCGCGCTGGTTGGTGAGCTGCTTGGTCGGGGTGACCGAGATTTTGCCGGGGCGGCCGTGCTCGTGGTATTCAAGGGCGGCTTTGCGGAGGTTGGCATCCATAGGGGCGGCTACTGGCTAGAGTGAGGATCACGGAAAGGGGGCAATTCTATTCCGATGGCGGACCGGGCGAAACGTTCCCCGGCGCCGCCGGCGGCGCGCGCCCCCGGCCTGGCCACGGGCGCCGCCCATCTTACCCCCGGCTTACAAATTGTCGCCATCCGCGCGTGCCGCCAATTCGGGAAAACGCCCAGAGGGGTCGAACAGGGTCTTGATCCGCGCCTGCAGGGCCAGGGCCTGCCCGGCGGCGGCGGGCGGTTCTCCGGCATCGGTTCCCGGCGCGGCCGCGGCGGTCAGCGTCACCGCCCGCACCCACCCCAGCGTCCCCCCGTGTCCCAGCAGCAGATGCGCCAGGTTCACGCTTGCCGGCGCCCGCGGCGTCAACGCGTCCAGCCGGTAGCGCGCGCGCCAGGCCGCGGCCGAACGGCAAGCGCCGGCCAGTTCACCGCCGGCCAATTGAAACAGCGCAGGCACCAGCCGCTGCACGGTGGCCGACCGCAACGGTTGCACGTCGTCGGCGCCAAAAGGCCCCAACGTTTCCTCCACCCCATCGGCCAGCAGCAGGTCGACCGCCAGCACGCCGGAATCGGCGCAGCCGCCCGCCGGCCACGCAGCGGGTGCCGCCAGCCATTGCGCCAGCGTCATGGCGCCGGGCAACCCCGCGAACTGGGGCAGGCCCGCCTGGACCAAGGCCGCCAGCGGCACGCCCGGCTGGACGCGCCAGCGCGGCGCCGGCCCGGCCAACCGCGCCATGCCCGCCAGGCTGCCAGGGTCGACCCACAGCAATGGCCCGGCGACCGGGGCGAATGGCCCCTGGGCCTCGTCCAGCGCCAGCACCACGCCATACTCGGCGCACAGGGCGCGGGCATGCGCCACATCGTCATCGCGCAGCGGCGTCAGCAGCGCGCGCGGACCCAGCCCCGGCGCCTCGCCGAGATCGCGCGCGGCGCCCTGGCACATCAGCGCCAGCCGCTGCAGGAAAGTCGCCCAGGGCGTCCGGACGGGCCGCCGGCCCAGGAGAAAAGCGCGACGAGATGGCTGCATGACTACAATTCCCTATTCCGCTTCAAGTAGCCTTCGAGATTCAGATGCCCCGCCTTGCCGCCCGCACCCAAGAATTCCTGACCTTCCAGGTGGTTGAATTGTTCAAGCAGGCGCAAGCGCTGCAGGCGGCGGGCAAGGACATCATCAGCCTGGGCATCGGCGAACCGGACTTTACCGCGCCGCCCCAGGTCGTGGAAGCGCTGCAGCGCGCGGCCCGGGCCGGCCACAGCGGCTACAGCGCGCCCGCCGGCCTGATGCCGCTGCGCGAGGCCATTGCCCATTTCTACCATGACCAGTTCGGCGCCACGGTCGACCCCCGGCGCGTCATCGTCACCGCTGGCGCCTCGGGCGCGCTGACCCTGGCCTGCGCGGCCCTGGTCAATCCCGGCGCAGAAGTCCTGATGCCGGACCCCTCGTATCCCGCCAACAGCAACTTCGTGCTGGCCGCGGGCGGGCGGCCGCGCCTGATTCCCAGCTCGGCCGACCAGCGCTTTCAGCTGTCGGCACGGGACGTGGCCCGCCACTGGACCCCCGCCACCCAGGGCGTGCTGGTGGCCTCGCCCAGCAACCCCACCGGAACCTCCATCGACCACGGCGAGCTGGCTCAGTTGCTGGCCGACGTGCGGGCCCGACAGGGTTTCGCCATCGTCGATGAAATCTACCTGGGGCTGTCCTACGAAGGTCAGCCGCGTTCCGCGCTGACCCTGGATGACGACATCATCGTCATCAACAGCTTCTCGAAGTATTTCCACATGACCGGCTGGCGCCTGGGCTGGATGATCGTGCCCGAGGCCATGGTCGCGCCGGTCGAGAAAATAGCCGGCAGCCTGGCCATCTGCGCCCCCACCCTGGCGCAGCACGCCGCCCTGGCCTGCTTCACGCCTGACGCCCTGCGCACCTTCGAGCATCGCCGCGAAGCCTTCAAGCAGCGCCGCGACTACCTGTTGCCCGAATTCGACCGCCTCGGCCTGAAGGTCCCGGTCAAGCCCGATGGCGCCTTCTACATCTACGCGGACATCAGCGGCCTCGGCACCGATAGCGCCAGCTTCTCGCAACGCCTGCTGCTCGAAGCCGGCATCGCCGCCGTCCCCGGCCTGGATTTCGGCCCCGCCCACGGTGACCACACCATGCGCTTCTCCTACGCGACGGGCCTGGACCGCCTGGAAGAAGCCGTGGCCCGCATGGGCAAGCTGCTGGGCGGATAAATCAGGAAAAAGGCCGCTCCAACTGGAGCGGCCCTTATCCGTGTCACTCGGCGAAAGCCTCGATCCAAAGGCAAGTCAGTCCCGCGCCAAGGCGATCCCCGACGCCAGCGCCAGCCGCCGCCGCTCGGCCTGCACCTTGGCGCCATAGCCGTTGTCATCCGGCCCGGTCGAGCCGACATAACACGCCAGGCCGCCATCCACCGACCCGCGCCGGTTGATGCAGTCCCTCAGGATCGTCGCGCCGACCATGATGTTGGCGGTCGGGTCCAGCGGATTCTTGCCCACGGCATCGAATTTATCCTGGTGCACGCTGGTCATCACCTGCATCAGGCCCTGCGCGCCCACATGGCTTTCGGCCAGGGGGTTGTAGCGCGACTCGATGGCGATCACCGCCAGCAACAGCAGCGGATCCAGTTTCTTTTCGCGGCCGACCCGGTACACGGTGTTCAGGAGCGGGCCGGTGGCGTCATAGGCCACCTTGTATTTGCGCGAAATATAGTTGCGCAAGGCTTCGGCCTGCGCGCCGGTGGCGGCCGCGGGCTTCTGGGCCGCGGCGGGCGCGCTGCGGGCAGGCCCGAGCATGCCGGTCGCATTGCTGGACGGCGCGGTGGGTACGGCCATGGCAATCGCCGACGATGTGTCGGCGCCGAATTCGGTCCCGGTCTCGGCATCGATACCGGCCTGCATGGATGAAGGCGCGAGGGCGGTCAACAAGGCTTTGTGCACTTGCAATGCCTGGTCGCGCAAACCAGGCAGGGCAAATCCCATGCTTACCGTCACGATCACCGCGATGCCCAGATAGACGGAGCAGATGCGCAGCGATTCGGCAAGATATTGGTGCACTCCTTGGGCCATGTTCCTGAACAGGCTGGCCACTGACGCATCGGGCATGGAAACCTCCTGCGTTAAAAAAGAGGGAGTCAATGTTAACCTCTCTTTCTCCCCAAAATGTAACCAAATCGCCGGGATCTGTAGTGAAATACCGCGACCTTAGAGACTTCCTCGCCCAACTCGAACGCATGGGCGAGCTCAAACGCATTGCCGCGCCTGTCTCGACGCGCCTGGAAATGACCGAAATTTCCGACCGCGTGCTGCGCGCCGAAGGCCCCGCCCTATTGTTCGAAAAGCCCCTGCACGAGGGCCGGCCGGCCGAGATGCCGGTATTGGCCAACCTGTTCGGCACGCCGTCGCGGGTGGCGCGCGGCATGGGCGCCGACGACGTCAGCGCGCTGCGCGACATCGGCGAGCTGCTGGCCTCGCTGCGCGAGCCCGAGGCGCCCAAGGGTCTGCGCGACGCGCTGGCCAAGGTGTCGATGCTGAAGTCGGCGCTGTGGGACATGAGCCCCAAGACCGTCAAAAGCCCCGCCTGCCAGGAAATCGTCTGGGAAGGCAAGGACGTGGACCTGACGCGCCTGCCGATCCAGACCTGCTGGCCCGGCGACGTGGCGCCGCTGCTGACATGGGGCCTGGTGATCACGCGCGGCCCCAACGCCCGCCGCCAGAACCTGGGCATCTACCGCCAGCAACTGCTGGGCCCGAACAAGCTGATCATGCGCTGGCTGTCGCACCGCGGCGGCGCGCTCGACTTCCGCGACCACGCGCTGGCCCATCCCGGCACACCCTTCCCGGTAGCCGTGGCGCTGGGCGCCGACCCGGCCACCACCCTGGGCGCGGTCACGCCGGTGCCGGACAGCCTGTCCGAATACCAGTTCGCCGGCCTGCTGCGCGGCTCGCGCACCGAGGTGGCGCAGGCGCTGGGCAGCAACCTGTCGGTGCCGGCCTGGGCCGAGATCGTGCTGGAAGGCCACCTGCTGCCGGCGTCCGATCCGCGCGCCATCGCCCCCGTGGTGCCCGACGGCGTCAATCCGCCGCCCGACAGCGGCTACGAGATGGCGCTGGAAGGCCCGTACGGCGATCACACCGGCTACTACAACGAGCAGGACTGGTTCCCGGTGTTCACGGTCGAGCGCATCACCATGCGCCGCAACCCCATCTACCACTCCACCTACACCGGCAAGCCGCCCGACGAGCCCGCCGTGCTCGGCGTGGCGCTCAACGAAGTGTTCGTGCCGCTGCTGCGGCGCCAGCTGCCGGAAATCGTCGATTTCTACCTGCCGCCCGAGGGCTGCAGCTACCGCCTGGCGGTGGTCTCGATCCGCAAGCAGTATGCCGGCCACGCCAAACGCGTCATGTTCGGGCTGTGGAGCATCCTGCGCCAGTTCATGTACACCAAGTTCATCGTGGTCGTCGACGAGGACATCAACCCGCGCGACTGGAAGGAAGTGGTGTGGGCCATGACCACCCGCTTGGATCCGGTGCGCGACACGCTGCTGGTCGAGAACACGCCCATCGACTACCTGGACTTCGCCTCGCCGGTCTCCGGCCTGGGCGGCAAGATGGGCCTGGACGCCACCAACAAGTGGCCGGGCGAGACCCAGCGCGAATGGGGCACGCCCATTGCCATGGATGCGGACGTCAAGAAGCGGGTCGATGACATGTGGGGGCAATTGGGGCTATAGCCCCGATGCGCGGCCTGTCGCCCGGACGGCATTGCGCGCCTCATGAAAAAACCCCGCCGGGATCAAGCCGGCGGGGTTTTCCTTTGACTGGGCATGAAGGGCCGGATTAGCGCCCGTCGTCGCGATCGTCGCGCGAATCGCGCCAGACCTTGAACAATTGCCAGCCCACCAGCGCGCCGCCGGCGATCTTGAGCAGCTTGGACTTGCCGCCGCCCCGCATGAACAGGGCCGACAGAGACGAACTGATGAAGGGATAGCGCCGCGCCAGGCCCAGGGCCTGCATGGCCCAACGCGAGGCGCCGCCCGACGACAGCCCGGGCAGGAAACTCTTGAACAGCGCCGCCGGTTCGAGCTTGCGCGCGGCCGACGCGATGTCCTGCGCCAGCGATTCGCGCTCGATTGCGGCGCGGGCGCGCAGCAGTTCAATGCGCACGGCGCGGTCGACAGCAGGGGATCTTCTCGTCATGATCCGTCCTCCTGGCGCCGCTGCGCGCGGTCATCGTCCTGGGCTTCGCGCACCCGTTCGAGCAATTCGGCGTCACGGCCCAGCTCTTCGAGGGTGGCGGCGAACGGCGGCGGCCCATAGACCAGGCCGTGGCGCACCCCCAGCAGCAGCGCCACCCCCACCACCAGATAGAAAGCCGCCAGCAGGCCCAGCGCCAGGTAGCGGTCTTCGGTCGGCCAGAACGCCACCGCGACCGTGATGGTGAACACCAGCACCGCCAGCGTCAGAAACAGCAAGGCGGCGAACGCCATGCCCAGCAACTTGAGCAGGCGCGCCTTCTCGCCCGCCGCTTCCAGCGCCAGCAGTTCCAGGCGCGTGCGCATCAGCCCGACCAGGCTGGACGCCACGCCAAAGACAGATTTGCGTAGACCCATGGACAAAAGGACACCGGGCGGGAGAGCCGGCCAACAGCCGGCGCCGCCCGCCCGGTGTCCTGCCTGGTCAGCGGCGGCTGATCAGCAAGCCGAGCAGCAGGCCGGTCACGCCTGCGATGCCGATGGCTTGCCAAGGATTGTCGTGCACGTAGTCGTCGGTGGCGCGCGCCGCCTTGCGACCGCGTTCGAGCACCGCGTCCTGCGCTTCATAAAGGGCTTCGCGGGTGCGCTTGAGCGAAGTCATGGCGCGTTCGCGCAATTCGGTCGCCTTGTCGCCCGTGCTGCTGGCCGCTTCGCGCAGCAGGCTTTCGGCATCGTTCAGGCTGGTCTTGACACTGTCGATGAGTTTTTCTTTTGCGACGTCTTCGGATTTTCTCGTTGCCATGTTTTGAGCTCCTGTTTGTGTCTATGACGAAATCATCATACCAGCCGCCCCGCGAGGGTCCAGGCCGGCTTGCTACCGTGTGCTACTTGATTTGCGTAATCTCAACCGCGGACCTCACGCCGCCCTGGTCGATGTCCTGCTTCATCACCAGGTTGACCGCCGGGCAGTACCAATCGGTCACAGTGGTTTTCATGCCGGGAATCGGAATGGTCAACCCCTGGAAGGTGGCCATGGTGGGATCGGAATTGCGCGTATAGGTGATGGGATGGCAGGACTGCCGGCCCAGCGCGGTATTCAGGGCGGCGGCGCGGCCCACGGTCTTGTCGCCGATGCGGACCGTGGTGCTGGGCTGGCCGCCAACCGGCGCTTCCTTGCCTATTTTCAGACGGAACGAGTTGCCCGGCAACTTCTGGCCGGCGCTCAGCTTGCCGTCGTAGGCGAACAGTCCGAGCATGCGCAGGTCGAACTGGCCTTCGGCCGGCCGCGGCGCTTCACCGGCGCTGGCGTACTTGAGGAAAGTGGCCTGGCCGCCCTTGACGGTCATCAGGTAATCGAGCCGGGACTTGCCGGGCGGCAGGCCCGCGTAGCTGAACCGGGCCACCCCCTGCACGCGGGCGCGGCAATTGTCGCCATTGCTTTTTGTAACCTCGGCGAAGGTCAGGTCGGCGCCCAGCGCGATGTTGCCCGAGCCGGTGAGCTGGACCGCCCCGCCGTCGTGCATGAACTGCGCATCGCAGACGCCGGCCTGCGCCATGCCGGCCGCGCCCAGCGCGCCAGCCACAATCACCAGGGATGCCAATTTTCGCAACACCACAAGCCACTCCAGAAATCCAGGACAGGCCGCGCGCCATCGGCGCGAGGCTGGCTTGATACTACACCGGTTGGCAACGCCGGCGCATGACCGAACGTGTCTGGCCGCGAAGCGCCGCGGCCCGCCCCGCCTAAGCGACCGCGCGCGACGCGCCGTCGCCGCGCGCCGGCTGCGCAGGCTCCGGCACGACCGCGAATGCCGCCGGCTGGGTACGCTCCGGATTGCCATGGCGCCGGTGCAGGAAGTCGACCACCGCCGCCCGGCACGACAGATAGCCCGGGTCATTGGCCAGGCGCACCCGGTCGCGCGGCCGCGCCAGCGGCACCGGCAGGATCTCGCCGATGGTGGCGGCCGGCCCGTTGGTGAGCATGACGATACGGTCGGACAGCAGCACCGCTTCGTCCACGTCGTGCGTGACCATGATGGTGGTGGTGCCGGTCTTGGCGACGATCTTGAGCAGTTCGTCCTGCAAATGGGCTCGGGTCAGCGCGTCGAGCGCGCCGAACGGCTCGTCCATCAGCAGCACGCCCGGCTCGATCGCCAGCGCGCGGGCGATGCCAACGCGCTGCTTCATGCCGCCGGAGATCTCGCCGGGCAGCTTGTTCTGCGCCGGCAGCAGGCCCACCAGATCCAGCGCCGCGCGGGTGCGTTCGGCCAGCTGCGCGCGTTTTTCCGCCGCGCCGAAGACCCGCTCCACCGCCAGGTGCACGTTCTGGAAGCAGGTCAGCCAGGGCAACAGCGAATGGTTCTGGAACACCACCGCGCGGTCCGGGCCGGGTCCGGTGATCTCGCGCTCGGCGCACAGCAGCACGCCGCTGGTCGGGCGGGTCAGGCCGGCGATCAGGTTCAGCAGGGTCGACTTGCCGCAGCCGGAATGGCCGATCAGGGTGATGAATTCGCCCTGCGCCACGGTCAGGTCGATGTCGCGCAGCGCGACGAAGGCGCCCTTGCGGGTGGCGAAGGTCTGGCCGACGCGCTCGATGCGTACGAATTTCTTCATGGCGCTACTCCTCGGTGTAGGTAAAGCGGCGGGCCAGCGCGACCAGCAGCGTTTCCAGGATCAGGCCGACGATGCCGATCACGAAAATGGCGATGACGATGTGCTCGACTTTCAGGTTGTTCCACTCGTCCCACAGCCAGAAGCCGATGCCGGTGCCGCCGGTCAGCATCTCGGCCGCGACGATCACCAGCCAGGCGGTGCCGATCGACAGCCGCACGCCGGTCAGCATGTAGGGCAGCACGGCCGGCAGCAGCACCTTGGTGGTGACCTTCCATTCCGACAGGTTCAGCACGCGCGCCACGTTCAGGTAGTCCTGCGGCACGCGCGACACGCCGACCGCGGTGTTGATGATCATGGGCCAGATCGAACAGATGAAGATCGCCCAGATCGCGGCCGGATTGGCGGCCTTGAACAGCAGCAGTCCCAGCGGCAGCCAGGCCAGCGGCGACACCGGCCGCAACAGGCTGACGATGGGCGAGAACATTGCCCGCACCGGCGCGTAGCGGCCGATGGCAAAGCCCACCGGAATGCCCACCAGCGCCGCCAGCCCGAAGCCGATGCCGACGCGCTGCAACGACGCCAGCAGGTTCCAGCCGATGCCCTTGTCGTTGGGGCCGTTGTCGTAGAACGGATCCGAGAACAGTTCCGCCGCTGCCTGCCAGGTCACGCCCGGCGTGGGGATCTCCGGGATGCGCATGGCCACCACCTGCCAGACCAGCACGAACAGCGCGAAACCGGCCAGGGGGCCGACCACGGCGCGCAGCGCGGCTTCCAGCCGCTCGCGCCAGGCCTCGCGCCACGGCGGGGCGGACGTGGCCGCTTGCGGCGCGGCCGGGACAGTGGCGGGCGCGGCCCGCTCCATGCTCGTTACGCTAGACATTGCGTGTCTCTCCTTTGCATCGCGGCGCTCAGGCCTTGACCTTGAAAGCGTCGGCATAGGCCGCCGGGTTGCTGCCATCCCAGGTCACGCCATCGATCAGCGTGGAACTGCGCATCTCGCTGGCCGGCACGGCGATGCCGGCGGCCTGCGCGGCCTGCTTGTACAGATCGATGCGATTGACCTGGCGCGCCGTGGCCAGGTAGTCGGGGTGTTCCTTGAGCAGGCCCCAGCGCTTGTGCTGGGTCAGGAACCACATACCGTCGCTGAGGTAGGGGAAATTGGCCGCGCCGTCGCCCGAGAAGCGCATCGCGTGGGCGTCGTTCCAGCGCTTGCCCAGGCCATCCTCGTACTGCCCCAGCATGCGGTCGACGATGGCGCTGGCGTTGGTGTTGACGTATGACTTGGCGGCGATGGTCTCGGCGGTCTTGCGGCGGTTCTCGGGCGAGGCGTCGATCCACTTGCCCGCTTCCAGGATGGCGGCGGTGACCGCGCGCGCGGTGTTGGGGTTGCGCGCGACGAAATCGGCGCTGGCGCCCAGCACCTTCTCGGGATGGTCGCGCCAGATGGCCTGCGTAGTGACGGCGGTGAAGCCGATCTTGTCCATGATGGCGCGCGCGCCCCAGGGCTCGCCGACGCAGTAGCCGTCCATGTTGCCGACGCGCATGTTCGCCACCATCTGCGGCGGCGGCACGGTGATGACCTTGGCATCATTCATCGGATCGATACCGTACGCGGCCAGCCAGTAGTACAGCCACATCGCGTGCGTGCCGGTGGGAAAGGTCTGGGCAAAGGTGTATTCGCGCTTCTCGGACGCCATCAGCCTGGCGAGCGACTCGCCATCGCGGGCGCCAGCCTGCAACAGCTTGTCCGACAGGGTGATGGCCTGGCCGTTCTGGCTCAGGCTCATCAGCACCGCCATGTCCTTGCGGGGTCCGCCGATGCCCAGCTGCACGCCGTAGATCAGGCCGTACAGCACGTGCGCCATCGCCAGTTCACCGTTCAGGAGCTTGTCGCGCACGGCCGCCCACGAAGCCTCCTTGGACGGCGTGATGGTCACGCCATGCTTCTTGTCGATGCCGAGTACCGAGGCCATCACCACCGAAGCGCAGTCGGTCAACGGAATGAAGCCGATTTTCACCTCGGTCTGCTCGGGCGCGTCGCTGCCGGCGGCCCAGGCGCCGGCGCGCACCAGCGGGTCGACCAGCGACAGCAGGCTGGCGCCGGCCACGGCGCGGGCCGTGCCGGCGAGCCAGCGGCGCCGCCCGCTATCGGCGCCCGGTTGGGCGCTGGCGTCGGTGGAGAAACGGGATTTCACGAGCGTCATACGGGGGCTCCTGGCAAAAAAAAACGTCCCGCACGCCTCGCGGGCACCCCCGTCGGCGTTGCGGAACGTCGTTGTTCCCTGCCGCGGATCGCGGCGCTTGGCATGGGCCGCCGCATGCGGCCGGCCCACCAGCCATCAAGCAATCGCCATGCCAGGCTGTCGCCCTCCGCCTCGCCGTGACCCGCAAACCCGCGCCAATGCTGGCGCTGCGCGCACTGACGGGGAATCCGCGCGCCGCCGAGGGCCGCGCGCGCCCCCCCGGCGGCGACCCATCTTGGTGCGCATTCCCATACGGCACCGCACCAACCCTGTGCGGTCGGTGACGCCCGGGCAGGCAGCCCGCGGGCGCGCCGCCCCGGGCATGGAATTTGCATGGGAAACGCGGAGCCCGCGCCCTGGCGCCGGTTCCGCCAAATAAGTTATGGCTATATGGATTCAAGAAATCGGAAGTTGTGGGGATGAGACCCGGTCCCTATGATCGTTTGACCTTCTGCCGGGTGCGCCCGAGGCTGCTTGATGAAGCTATTCCCGTTTTTTGCCGACCTGAAAGACCGGCCCGTGCTGGTCGTGGGCGGTGGCGCGGTGGCCGAGCGCAAGACGCTCGCGCTGCTGCAAGCCCAAGCCGCCGTGGCCGTGGGCGCCCCCGAACTGACAGCGCCCCTGGCCGCCCTGGCGGCCGAGGGCCGCATCCGCCACCTGCCCGGCCGCTTCGATCCGGCCTGGCTGGACGGCGCCTGGCTGGTGGTGGCCGCCACCGATGACCGCGACGTCAACGCCAGCGTATCCGAGGCCGCCGCGAGCCGCCGGCTCTTCTGCAACGTGGTGGACGACCCCGCGCTGTCTTCGTTCCAGGTGCCGTCCATCGTCGACCGCTCGCCGGTGATCGTGGCCATTTCGTCGTCGGGCGTGGCGCCGGTATTGGCGCGGCGCCTGCGCGAGCGCATCGAATCGCTGTTCGACCACAGCCTGGGCCAGTTGGCCGCCCTGGCCGAACGCTACCGCGTCCGCATCCGCGCCGGCCATCCCGACCTGGGCGCGCGGCGCCGTTTCTACGATTGGCTGCTGGACGGCCCGGTGGCTGGCCTGCTGCGCCAACAGCGGCCCGAAGCCGCTGCCGCCGCCCTGGACACGGCGCTGGAGCGGCCGCTGGCGCCGGCCGAAGGCAGCGTGGTGCTGGTGGGCGCCGGCCCCGGCGATCCCGGGCTGCTGACCTTGAAGGCGCTGCGGGCGCTGAATGAAGCCGACGTGATCCTGTACGACCGCCTGGTCAGCGATGAGGTCATGACACTGGCGCGCCGCGACGCCGAGCGCATCGCGGTGGGCAAACTGCCCGGCGAGGACCATCACGCCACGCAGGCGCGCATCCACGCCCTGCTGGTCGAACACGCCCACGCCGGCCGCCGCGTGGTGCGCCTGAAGGGCGGCGACGCCTTCATCTTCGGCCGGGGCGGCGAGGAACTGGAACACCTGCGCGCGCACGGCGTACGCTACGAAGTCGTGCCCGGCATCACCGCCGCGCTGGCCTGCGCCGCCTATGCCGGCATTCCGCTGACCCACCGGCAGCACGCGCAGTCGGTGCGCCTGGTTACGGCGCACTGCCGCGAAGACGAGGACAACCTGGATTGGCCGGCGCTGGCGCGCGAGCGGCAGACGCTGGCGTTCTACATGGGCGTGGGCCAGTTGGAACGGCTGACGCAGCGGCTGATCCAGCATGGCCGCGCGCCGGATACCCCGTTCGCGCTGGTCGAGAACGGCAGCCGCCCCGGCCAACGGGTGCTGTCGGGCCCGCTGCGCGACCTGCCGCAACTGGCGCGGGCCCATGCCATACGCTCGCCCGCCCTGCTGATCGTGGGCGAGGTGGCCGGGCTGGCGCAATCCCTGCATTGGTTCGGCGAGCACCTGGAAGGCGCGCCGCAAAGACTGGCGGCGTAGCGGCCGGCGCCGCCGGGCCCGGGCCGCATCGCCCGGGCGGGATGTCAGTCGGTCTTCTGCGTGGTGCCGAAAATGCGGTCGCCTGCATCGCCCAGGCCCGGCATGATGTAGCCGTGCTCGTTCAGGCCATCGTCGATCGACGCCGTATAGATCTGCACATCGGGGTGCTTGGACAGCACCGCGTCGATGCCGACGGGCGCCGCCACCAGCACCAGCGCGCGGATTTCCTTGCAGCCGGCGCGCTTGAGCAGGTCGATGGCCGCAACCATCGAACCGCCGGTGGCCAGCATCGGATCGACGATCAGCGCCAGGCGCTGGTCGAGCTCGCCCACCAGGCGCTCCAGGTAAGTGTGGGCTTCCAGGGTCTCTTCATTGCGGGCCACGCCCACCACGCTGACCTTGGCGCCGGGAATCAGGCTGAGCACGCCGTCCAGCATGCCGATGCCGGCGCGCAGGATCGGCACCACGGTGACCTTCTTGCCGGCGATCTTCTCGACCTGCACCGGGCCGCACCAGCCTTCGACCGTGGCGGGCGCCAGCGGCAGGTCCTTGGACGCTTCGTAGGTGAGCAACGCGCCCACTTCCTGCGACAGTTCACGGAAGCTCTTGGTACTGAGGTCGGCGCGCCGCATGATCCCGAGCTTGTGGCGGATCAGCGGATGGCGGATTTCGTGCACGGGCATGTGCGTAAATCTCCAGGATTATTGATAGACAGGGGTGTTCGCCTCAGGCGCGCCGCCACGGACATGGCGCGCGCCTGGGAATCGTAATCGGTTTGGCGGGCGGGTGCAGCGGGCGGCGTCAACCTTTATTGTTCGGCCAGCCAGGCAATCAGGGCGTCATCGAAAGCGCGCACCGCGCCGGCCTGCTCGTGGTTGACGATGCTGACCACCACGTAGCGCTTGCCGCTGGCGCCCAGCACATAGCCGGCGATCGCGCGCACGTCGCGCAGCGATCCGGTCTTCAGGTGGGCCATGCCAAGCGTGCCTTCGCCCTTCATGCGGCGGCGCACGGTGCCGTCGACGCCGGCGATCGCCAGCGACGCAATGTACTCCGGCATCACTGGCGAGCTCCAGGCCAGGGTCAGCATCGACGCCAGGCTGTCGGCCGACACTCGCGCCTCGCGCGACAGCCCGGCGCCGTTGTCGATCACCAGTTCCGGCATGTCCAGGCCCTGCCGGGCCAGCAGGCTCTTGGCCACGCCGCCGCTGCTGGCCACCGTGGCCGGGCGGCGCCCGCGCTCGGCGCCCAGGGTCAGCAGCAGCGTGCGCGCCATGACATTGTTGCTGCGCTTGTTGATCTGACGGATGACCTCGGCCAGGGTCGGCGAATCATGCGAGGCCAGCACCACGGCATCGCCCGGCACCACGCCGGAACGCACCTGGCCCTTGAACGTGCCGCCCAGCTCCTTCCACAACAGGCGGAACAGCTCGGTAGCGTAGTCGGTCTGCGACAGCGCCAGCCGGTACAGGTCGAACTCCCCGCAGGAGCCGGCCACCTTGCCGCCGATGCGCAGGGTGACGCCCTGCTGGGTGATGACAGGATCGGTCGACACCACCGGCGCGCCCGGGCAACGGGCCTCGCTCCATTCGACCCGGCCTTCGATCTTCAGGCCGGGCAGCGGCGGGTCGATCAGCGGCACCCATTTGTTGGCGACGGGGTCGGGGGTGAACAGGATGCGCACGGCGCCGAAGCCCACCATCAGCGCATCGGGACTGGCGTTGTAGGCCCGGTCGGGGGCCCCGTCGAAGGCGCCGGGGTCGGTGGCGACCTGGCCGAAGATGCTGCGGTCGATCACCAGGTCATTGATCTGCTTGACGCCACGCAGACGCAGCTCGCGCAGCAGCACCCACAGGTCCTGCATCAGGAATTGCGGATCGCCGCCGGCGCGCAGGTAGAGCGGTCCGGGCAGCACGCCCTTGGCGTCGGGGCGGGCGCCGGGCTCGGTCATGAAGGCGGTGCGCCAGACATAGTTCGGCCCCAGCTCGGACAGCGCCGCCCAGGTCGTGACCAGCTTCATCACCGAGGCCGGGTTGCGCGCTTCCTTGGCGTTCAGGGCCGCCAGCCGTGGCCCGCCGACTTCCTGCACCACCAGCGACAGCGCGCTGTCCGGCAGCTTGCTGGCCTTCCAGGCATTGACCACGCTGGGCGGCAGGCCCGGCACCTGGGCGCAGGCGGCGCCGGCCGCCAGGGCCAGCAGTCCACCGGCCAGCCATTGCCACAGCCCGCCCACACGCTTTTTCCCTAGTCCCGTCATGCCCTGTCCACCCGGTTGCTCGTCCTGCAAAACCGTGAGCATACAAAACCTGGGACGGTTACGGGCGACGGCGCCTGCCGCAAGCGCGCGCCGGCCGCCCCGTCGGCGCCGCTACGGTTGCAGTTTCCACTTGCCGCCGGCCACCGTGGCCATGACCAACGCGCGTTCGTCCAGGCCGTTGTGGTCGGTGGGACTCATATTGACCACGCCGGTGGCGGTCGGCAGGTTCTTGACGTTTTCCAGCGCATCGCGCAGCGCCGCGCGGAATTCCGGGGTGCCTGGCTTGGCCACCTTGAGCGCCGCCGGCACCGCCTGCTGCAACAACAGGCCGATATCCCAGGTATAGGCGGCGAACAGCGAAACGCTGCCCGCGCCGTTGGCGGCCTCGTACTTTTTCACGAATGCCTGCGCCGTGGCCTTGACCGGATGGGTGTCGGGCAGCAGGCCGGCCACCATCACCGGCCCCACCGGCACCCAGGCGCCGTCGCAGGCCGCGCCGCAGACGCGCAGGAAATCGTTGTTGGCCACGCCGTGGTTGAAGTAGATCTTGCCCTTGTAGCCGCGTTCGCGCAGCGCCCGCGCCGGCATCGCCGCCGGCGTGCCGGAGGCGCCCACCACCACGGCATCGGGCGCGGCGCCCACCAGTTTCAGGGTCTGCGCCACCGCCGAGGTATCGGTCGGAGCGAAGCTCTCCTTGCCGACGATCTCGATGCCGTGCCGCTTGGCGGCCTTTTCCACTTCCACCCAGAAGGTCTCGCCCAGGGCGTTGTTGAAACCGATGAAGGCCAGCTTCTTGACGCCGTTGGCGGCGGCATGGCGGGCGATGCCCTCGGCCATCAGCGAGTCGGAATGCGGCGTCTTGAAGATCCAGCGGCGCTTGTCGTCCACCGGGTCGATCAGGCGCGCCGACGACGCCAGCGTGATCACCGGCGTGGCGCCGCTGGCCACGGTGTCCAGCATGGCCATGGTGTTGGGCGTGGTGGACGAACCGATGATCAGGTCGACCTGGTTTTCCGAGATCAGCTTGTGCGAATTGCTGACCGCGCGGGTGGTGTCGGAGGCGTCGTCCAGCACCACGTATTCGACCTTGGCGCCACCGATCTCGGTGGGCAGCAGGCTGATGGTGTTGCGTTCGGGAATGCCCAGCGAGGCCTGGGGACCTGTGGTGGACAGGGTGGCGCCGATCTTCACCTGCGCCAGCGCGGGCGCGGCGCCCGCGACCAGCAGGGCCGCCAACGCGGCCGTCAACGTGCTACGAGGGGTCATGCGGTATCTCCTTTGGGGCGCGGATATCGTTATGCGTCTTGCCGATCCGCTACGGCGTAATAGGGTTATACGACGGGATCCTCCCCGTGCGACAGGAAGGCGCCCTCATGGAAAACCAGGGCGCCGCCGTGATCGTCCGGCGCGTGCAGGCGCCGCACTTCGCCAATCAGCACGGCATGGTCGCCCACCTCCAGCACCTGGCGGGTGACGCATTCGAAGCGGGCGGCGCAATCGTCGAACACGGGAATGCCGTCCTCGGTGGCGTACCAGTCCAACCCCGCGTAGCGGTCGGCCACCGGTTGCGAGAACACCCGCGCCAGGTCGCGCTGCGGCGCCGCCAGCACATGGATGGCGAAGCCACCCCGGGTGGTGAAGTCGGCGTAGTGGATGCTGGCCCGGCGCAGGCTCCACAGCACCAGCGGCGGCGTCAGCGACACGGGGGCGAAGGAATTGACCGTCAGGCCGATCGGCCCGTCGGCGCCGGCGGCGGTCACCACCGTGACGCCGGTGGCGTAGCGTCCCAGCGCCCGGCGCAACTGGGCCGGACTGAGATCATGGCTGGCGCTCATGGCGGCTCCGTCGGGGCTCAGGGTCAGGCCGGCACCGCGCTGGCCCTGGCCACGCCCGACAGCGGCAGGGCCTCGGTCATCAACCGCTGCATCGAATCGAGCACCTGGTCCTGCGGCATCAGGCCGAAGTTGTGCAGGCTCATGACGTGGTCCAGGCCCATGTCGGCCAGCCGCGCCAGCTTGTCGGCCACGGTGCGGGCCGAGCCGAACAGCGACAGGCCGCTGGCAATGATGTCGTCGTAGACCTGCTTGCGCGCATACAGGCGGGTTTCCACGTACAGGTCGAAGGCGCGGGCGGCGCGCTCGCGGGCCTCGCCGTCGGTCGCGGCCACATGAGTGTGCAGCGCCACCGCCGCCATGCCGCTGGCGTCCTGGATGCCGGCCTCGGCCAGGCCGCGGCGGTAATCCTGCATCATCAGGCCGATCTCTTCGAAGTTGTCCACGGCGGCGTACGGCACGAACAGCATGCGGCGCCCCTGGCGACCGACGTGGTAGGCGGCCTCGCGGCGCAGAATGGCCACGTACACGGGCACCGGCTGCTGCACCGGCTGCACGTTCAGGCGCACCGCATCGATGCGGTTGAACTTGCCCTGGTGGCTGACGCGCTCGCCGGCCAGCAGGCGCTCGACCAGCATCAGGTTTTCGTCGAAGCGCTCGCGCTTGGCGGCCGGATCGACGCCGTAGCCCTCGAACTCGTGCTTCAGATAGCCCGAGCCCACGCCCAGCGACAGCCTGCCTTGCGAAAGCTGGTCCACCAGGGCATAGTTTTCGGCCACCGTGAGCGGGTTGTGGAAGGTCAGGATCGAGATGGCCGTGCCCAGCCGCAGCCGCGTCGTCTGCTGCGACAGCGCCGCCAGGAACACTGCCGGATTGGGCACCGCGCCGTATTCATGGAAGTGATGCTCGGCCACCCAAAAGGTGTCGTAGCCCAGTTGTTCGGCGCGGCGCGCCTGCTCCAGCACCTGGCCGTACAGTTGGCCCAGGCTGCGGGGCTGGTCGGGGTAATGGTCCTGCACCGAGAAGATGGACATCTTCATTGCTTGTCTCCGTCTTTGTCCGACCGTGCCGCCGGACCGATATCCGGCCCGGTTATTTGTCCGCCACGGCAGGCTGATGTATTTTTTAGTAATACACGTATTCTAATAAGAGACGAACTGATGTCAACAGAAAGCAGCACCGGTATCCAGTCGGCCGAAACCGCCCTGGACGTCCTGACCCGCCTGGCCGAGCTGGGCGGCGCCGTGTCGGTGTCGGAGCTGGGCCGCAGCCTGGACATGCCGCGCGCCAAGGCGCACCGCTACCTGGTCTCGCTGGAACGGCGCGGCTATGTCGAGCAGGACCCCGCCAGCGCCCGCTACCGGCTCGGGCCGCAGGCCTTGCACACCGGCCTGGCGGCGCTGGCCGAGGTGGATTTCGTCAAACTGGCGGCCGGCTGCCTGGAAGACCTGAGCGCGGCCATCGGCCAGACCGTCTTCATTTCAGTCTGGGGCCAGCATGGTCCCACCATCGTGCAATGGCGCGACGCGCGGCTGCCGGTGACGGTGAACGTGCGGGTCGGCTCGGTGCTGCCGCTGCTCAACAGCGCCACCGGGCGGGTCTTCGCGGCCTGGTCGCCGGAAGCGCTGGCATTGCCGCGCGCCCTGGCCGAATGGGACACCGCGCAGCGCCAGGGGGCCGACGCCGCGCGCCTGCTGGACGATCCCGCCGCTGACGGCCTGCCATTCGATCCGGCCGATCCCGCCGCCGCGCTGCGCGCGCGCTGGCAGGCGACGCGCCAGCGTGGCTACGCCAGCGTCAGCGGCCACCTGCTGCACGGCATCGACTCGGCCGCGTTGCCGGTGCTGGACGCCCAGGGCCAATTGGCCGGCGCGATCACCGGACTCGGGCTGCACGGCGGCTTCGACCTAACGCCGGACGGCGCGCCGCTGCGGGCGCTGACGGCGGCGGCGGCCGACTGCTCGCGCCGGCTCGGCTGGCGCGGCGGGCGCTGACCCGCCGTTCCGGGACGCGGTCCGGGCGCCGTTTTCGCCAGCCCCTTTACAATACGCAGTTGCCCAGAGCCGCCCCGACAGGTCCGGCTCGCTTTTTTGCCGCCGCCCAAGCCGGCGGCCCGGCGGCCGGCCCAGGCCGCGCCCGCCCCTGATACCGATACCCGCGTGCAAGCCCTTACCGTTTCCGATTTCGACTACGAGCTGCCTCCCGAGCTCATCGCGCAGACGCCCGCCGCCCAGCGCACGGGCAGCCGCCTGCTGCACCTGGACGCCGCCAGCCAGCTGCATGACCGTCAGTTCAGCGACCTGCAAGGGTTGCTGCGCCCCGGCGACCTGCTGGTGTTCAACGACACCCGCGTCATCAAGGCCCGCCTGGCCGGCCACAAGATCACCGGCGGCAAGGTTGAGGTGCTGGTCGAACGCATCACCGACACCGACCGCGCCCTGGCGCACGTGCGCGCCAGCAAGTCGCCCGGCGCCGGCATGGTGCTGCGGCTGGCCGACGCCTTCGACGCCACGGTGCTGGGCCGCGAGGGCGAGCTGTTCGACATCCGCTTCCCCGGCCCGGTGCTGGAATTGCTGGACGCGCATGGCGCCACCCCGCTGCCGCCCTACATCACGCACGCCGCCGATGCCGGCGACGACGACCGCTACCAGACCGTCTACGCCCGCGAACCGGGCGCCGTGGCCGCGCCGACCGCCGGCCTGCACTTCGACCAGGCCACCCTGGACCGCCTCGCGGACCTGGGCGTGGCGCGCGCCTTCGTCACGCTGCACGTGGGCGCCGGCACCTTCCAGCCAGTGCGCGTGGACAACCTGGCCGACCACATCATGCACGCCGAATGGTTCACCGTGCCGCAGGCCACGGTGGACGCCATCGGCGCCGCCCGCGCCCGCGGCGGCCGCGTCATCGCGGTCGGCACCACCAGCGTGCGCGCCCTGGAATCGGCCGCCGCCCAAACCGAGGGCCGCACCGCTCCCGGCCTGGCGCTGGCCGCCGCGCAGGGCGACACGCGCCTGTTCATCACCCCTGGCTACCAGTACCGCGTCATCGACGCCCTGGTCACCAACTTCCACCTGCCCCAGTCGACCCTGCTGATGCTGGTGTCGGCGCTGGCCGGCGTCGAGCCGATCCGCCGCGCCTACGCCCACGCCGTCGCCCAGCGCTACCGCTTCTTCAGCTACGGCGACGCCATGTTCATCGAATCCCCCGCCCCATGACCGGACTGAATTTCGAACTGCTCGCCACCGACGGCGGCGCCCGCCGCGGCCGCATCACGCTCAACCACGGCGTGGTGGAAACGCCCATCTTCATGCCCGTGGGCACCTATGGCAGCGTCAAGGCGATGATGCCGCACGAGCTCAAGGACATCGGCGCGCAGATCGTGCTGGGCAACACCTTCCACCTGTGGCTGCGCCCGGGCACGGAAATCATGGAAAAGCATGGCGGCCTGCACGGCTTCATGCAGTGGGACAAGCCGATCCTGACCGATTCGGGCGGCTTCCAGGTGTTCAGCCTGCAGGGCATGCGCAAGATCACCGAGGAAGGCGTGAAGTTCGCCTCGCCCATCGACGGCGCCCGCCTGTTCCTGACGCCCGAGGAATCGATGCGCATCCAGCGCTCGCTGAACTCGGACATCGTCATGGTGTTCGACGAGTGCACGCCCTACGAGATCGACGGCCGCCCCGCCACCGTCGAGGAAGCGGCCCGCTCGATGCGCATGTCGCTGCGCTGGGCGCGCCGCTCGCGCGAGGAATTCGACCGGCTGCAAAACCCCAACGCGCTGTTCGGCATCGTCCAGGGCGGCATGTACGAATCGCTGCGCGACGAATCCCTGGCCGGCCTGCAGGACATCGGTTTCCACGGCTACGCCATCGGCGGCCTGTCGGTGGGCGAGCCCAAGGAAGACATGATGCGCATCCTGGCGCACGTCACGCCCAAGCTGCCGGCCCAGGCGCCGCGCTACCTGATGGGCGTGGGTACGCCGGAAGACCTGGTCGAGGGCGTGAGCCGCGGCGTCGACATGTTCGACTGCGTCATGCCGACCCGCAACGCCCGCAACGGCTGGCTGTTCACCCGCTTCGGCGACGTCAAGATCCGCAACGCCAAGTACCGCGACGACACCCGTCCGCTGGACCCGAGCTGCGCCTGCCACACCTGCGCCCACTTCTCGCGCGCCTACCTGCATCACCTGCAACGCGCCAACGAGATCACCGGCGCGCGCCTGAACACGCTGCACAACCTGCACTTCTACCTGACCATCATGAAGGAAATGCGCGAGGCCATCGCCGAGGGCCGCTTCGACGCCTGGCGCGCGCAGTTCGCGGCCGACCGGGCGCGCGGGGTCGACTAGCGCGGGGCCGGCGCCGGCGGACCTAGTGAAAACCACGAGACCGCCGGGGCTTTTTATTTGGCGATCCGCCCCCATCACTGCGCACAGGCCATGACTGGTAGCCCGGAATAACCTCGCTACAATAGTCGGCTTGCCCTTCCATGGCTCGCGCGGGGATGGGCACAGAACAAGATCGTCGACAGCACGATACAAACAAACCCAAACAGACTAAACGCAGGAGAATTACATGTCCGCTATCGATACCGCCAGCCTTGTCGTGGCCCAGGCCGCCGCCCCCGAAGGCAATGCGCTGATGGGCATGCTGCCCATCATCCTGATGTTCGTGATCCTCTATTTCCTGATGATCCGTCCCCAGATGAAGCGCCAAAAGGAACACCGCAACCTGATCGCCGCCCTGGCCAAGGGCGACGAAGTCGTCACCGCCGGCGGCATGCTGGGCAAGGTCACCAAGGTGAACGACAGCTACGTTACCGTCGAAGTCTCGGAACTGGCCGACAAGCCGGTCGAGGTCATCATGCAGAAGTCGTCGGTGTCGACGGTGCTGCCCAAGGGAACCATCAAGGCCCTGTAAGCGTCCCACAGGAGCTCCGCCACCGGGCCCCGGGGTCCGGGGCGGCAGCCGCCCCGCCGTCCGTCGCGCCAGCTGCCCGGGCGGCCTTTTCTCCACTCTTACATGACGTAGCCGGCAATGAACCGCTATCCCCTCTGGAAGTACATTACGGTCCTGATTGCGGTCCTCATCGGCCTGCTGTATACGCTTCCCAATTTCTACGGCGAGTCGCCCGCCGTCCAGGTCTCCAGCGCCAAGGCCACCATCAAGGTGGACCCGGCCATGCGCGACCGGGTCGAGCAGGTACTGGCCGACGCCAAGATCCCCAACGACGGGGTCTACTACGAACAGAACGGCACGCTCGGCACCGTGCGCGCCCGCTTCTCCTCGACCGACCTGCAACTGCAGGCGCGCGACCTGATCGACAAATCCCTCAACACGGTGCAGGGCGACCCGCACTACACCGTGGCGCTGAACCTGCTGCCGGCCTCGCCCGCCTGGATGCGCGCGATGGGCTGGTTCGAGCCCAAGCCCATGTACCTGGGCCTGGACCTGCGCGGCGGCGTGCACTTCCTGCTGCAAGTCGACATGCAGGGCGCCCTGACCGCCCGTTACGACTCGCTGGCCGCCGACGTGCGCTCGGTGCTGCGCGACCAGAAGGTCAATGTGGCCGGGGTCGAGCGTTCCGGCATGAGCGTGGCCGCCACCTTCGCCAACGCCCAGGACCGTGACCGCGCCATCGCCGCCTTGCGCAGCCGCCTGCCCGACCTCGAATTCACCGAAAGCGAGGAAAATGGCAAGCTGCTGCTGATGGGCGCGCTGAACCCGGCCGCCGTCACGCGCGTGCAGGACTCCGCGCTCAAGCAGAACATCAGCACGCTGCACAACCGCATCAACGAACTGGGCGTGGCCGAGCCGGTCATCCAGCAGCAGGGATCGGACCGCATCGTGGTCCAACTGCCCGGCGTGCAGGACGTGGCCAAGGCCAAGGAACTGCTGGGCCGCACCGCCACCCTCGAAATCCGCATGGTCGACGATTCTCCGGCCGCCCAAGCCGCGCTGCTGGGCGGCACGGTGCCGTTCGGCCTGGAGCGCTATTCCGACCGCGACGGCCGCCCGATCCTGGTGCGCCGCCAGGTGCTGCTGACCGGTGAAAACCTGCAGGATGCCCAACCCGGCCGCGATTCCCAGACCCAACAGGCCGCCGTGCACCTGACCCTGGATTCCAAGGGCGCACGCATCTTCCGCGACGTCACCCGCGACAACATCGGCAAGCGCATGGCCATCCTGCTGTTCGAGAACGGCAAGGGCGAAGTGGTCACGGCCCCGGTCATCCGCAGCGAAATCGCCGGCGGCCAGGTGCAGATCTCGGGCAGCATGACCTCCGAGGAAGCCGCCGACACCGCCCTGCTGCTGCGCGCCGGCGCGCTGGCCGCGCCGATGTCGATCATCGAGGAACGCACCATCGGCCCCAGCCTGGGCGCCGACAACATCTCGAAGGGCTTCCATTCGACCCTGTACGGCTTCATCGGCATCGCCATCTTCATCATCGTCTACTACCACCTGTTCGGCGTGTTCTCCACGATCGGCCTGACCTTCAACGTGCTGCTGCTGCTGGCGCTGCTGTCGATGCTGCAGGCCACGCTGACGCTGCCGGGCATCGCGGCCATCGCGCTGACACTGGGCATGGCGATCGACTCGAACGTGCTGATCAACGAGCGGATACGCGAGGAACTGCGCAACGGGGCTTCGCCCCAGCAGGCCATCCACCATGGCTTCGAGCGCGCCTGGGGCACGATTCTCGACTCCAACCTCACCACGCTGATTGTCGGCCTGGCCCTGCTGGCATTCGGTTCGGGCCCGATCCGCGGTTTCGCGGTGGTCCATTGCCTGGGCATCCTGACCTCGATGTTCTCGTCGGTCGTGGGCGTGCGCGCGCTGGCCAACCTCTGGTACGGCCGCAAGAAGAAACTCACGTCGATCTCCATCGGCGAAGTCTGGAAGCCGAAGACCAACTGAACATGGACACGGGCGGCCACGCCGCCCGTCACCGACTAGCCAGGGCAAAAAATGGAATTTTTCCGGATCCACCGCACCATCCCGTTCATGCGCCACGCGCTGGTGCTGAACATCATCAGCCTCGTCACCTTCGTGGCGGCGGTCTTTTTCATCATCACGCGCGGCTTCCACCTGTCGATCGAATTCACCGGCGGCACGGTCATGGAGGTCAACTACGCCCAGACCGCGCAGCTCGAAAGCGTGCGCGGTGTGGTCTCGAAGCTGGGCTACACCGACTTCCAGGTGCAGAACTTCGGCACCTCGCACGACGTCATGATCCGCCTGCCCCTGCAGGAAGGCCAGACGTCCGCCACCCAGAGCGAAACCGTCCTGTCCGCGCTCAAAGCCGCGGACCAGGGCGTGGAACTGCGCCGCGTCGAGTTCGTCGGTCCGCAGGTGGGCCAGGAACTGCTGCACAACGGCCTGATGGCGTTGCTGATGGTGGTCATCGGCATCATGATCTACCTGGGCTTCCGTTTCGAATGGAAGTTCGCCGTGGCCGGCGTGCTCGCCAACCTGCACGACGTGGTGATCATCCTGGGCTTCTTCGCCTTCTTCCAGTGGGAATTCTCGCTGTCGGTGCTGGCCGGCGTGCTGGCGGTGCTGGGCTACTCGGTGAACGAATCCGTGGTCATCATGGACCGGATCCGCGAGAACTTCCGCAAGTACCGCAAGGCGAACGTGCAGGAAGTCATCAACAGCGCGATCACCCAGACCATCTCGCGCACCATCATCACCCACGGTTCGACCCAGATGATGGTGCTGGCCATGCTGTTCTTCGGCGGCCCCACCCTGCATTACTTCGCCCTGGCCCTGACCATCGGCATCTGGTTCGGCATCTACTCGTCGGTGTTCGTCGCCGCCGCGCTGGCCATGTGGATGGGCGTCAAGCGCGAAGATCTGATCAAGCCGGTCAAGAAGGAAGGCGAGGAAGGCGAGGTCGCCTGAGTCGTTTCCTGGCCCCGACAACCCGCCCATCGTGGCGGGTTTTTTCATGCGCGCACGGTACTGCTCCCGTATTCGCTACCATAGCGCCATGAATCTCGTCCTCGATCATCTCGTTGTCGCCGCCGCGGACCTGGACAGCGGCACCCGCCACGTGGCCGACCTGCTGGGCATCGCGCCCGCCGGCGGTGGCGCGCACCCGCGCATGGGCACCCACAACCGTGTGCTCGGCCTGGCCGATGGCGCGTACCTGGAAGTGATCGCCATCGACCCGGATGCGCCCGCGCCAGACCGGCCGCGCTGGTTCGGGCTGGACCAACCGGCGATGCGCGCGCGGCTGGCCGAGGGGCCGTTCCTGGCCCATTGGGCGGCGCGCGTCGAAGCGCCGGACGACCTGAGCGCGCTGAGCGCGCGCCACCCGGCGCGCATCGCGCCGGCCATCGCCATGACGCGCGGCGACCTGCGCTGGCGGCTTACCGTGCCCGATGACGGCAACCTGCCGGCCTGGCGCGAGCACGGCGAAGCGGCCGGCGACGGCCTGCTGCCGACGCTGATCCAATGGGATGTGGACGCCTATCCTGGCGTGAGCCTGACGCGCCAGCCGCTGACCCTGCTGTCGCTGACCGGCACCCATCCGCGCGCGGCGCTGCTGCGCCAGGGGCTGGCCTGGCTGGGCGCCGGCCACCTCATCAGCGTCGAACAGGACGACGGACCGCCACGCCTGCGCGCCGCCATCGAAACCCGCCAGGGCGTCCGCATCCTGGCCTGACCCCCAACAACAACGGAGACCTCCATGACCGCGACCCACAAGCGCTTCGACGACGCCCCCTACCAGCAAGCGTGCGACGCCACCGTCATCGCCGTCGGCGCCGATGGCATCGAACTGGACCAGACCGTCTGCTACGCCCGTAGCGGCGGCCAGGCGGGCGACAGCGGCACGCTGACCCTGCCCGACGGCCGGGTGCTGGCGCTGGCCGACACGGTCTACGCCGATGACCGCCAACGCATCGTGCATGTGCTGGCCGAGGGCGTGGCCGCGCCCCAGGTGGGCGAGCGCGTCACGGTAGCCGTCGACTGGCCGCGGCGCCACCGGCTGATGCGCCTGCACACCTGCCTGCATCTGCTGGGTTCGCTGGTGCCCGCCCCGGTCACCGGCTGCAGCATTTCGCCCGATTCGGCGCGCATCGATTTCGACCTGCCCGAATCGACCCTGGACAAGGCCGACCTGACCGAGCGTCTGAACGCGCTGATCACGGCCGGCACGGACGTCACCGTCAACGCCATCACGCCCGAGGAACTGGCGGCGCAGCCGGACCTGGTGCGCACCATCGGCGCGGCGCCGCCGGCGGGCGCCGAGCGTATCCGCATCATCGAGATTCCCGGCGTGGATCGCCAGCCCTGTGGCGGCACGCACGTGGCCAACACCGGCGAGATTGGCCGGGTGACCGTCACCAAGATCGAAAAGAAGAGCCGCACCAACCGCCGCGTGGTGGTGGCGTTCGCGCCGGCCTGACCCGACCGGCGCGAGCCAGGCCCGCCCGTCCATCGTCCCCCGGAGATCGGGCCGTCAGGCGCTCAAGCCGAAGGCCTACACCCGGCATTGCGCCGGGTTCAGCCCTTGCGCCACCAGCGCCACGGCGCGCGCAGCGGCCACTGATACTTGCTACCGAGCACGCGCGGCGCCAGTAAATGCCCGACCGCGATGGCGATCGCGGCGGCGGTGAGCACGTCGGACAGGTAATGATCCAGGTTGATCAGGCGGCTGGTGGCGACCAGCGCGGCCAGCGACAGGAAGGCCCAGCGCCAGCGCGGCGCCAGGATGCCCAGCACCACCGCCACTGCGAAGGCCGCATAGGTGTGGCTGGAAGGAAAGGAATTGAACTGGTTGGCGCGCGAGAACGATTCGCCCAGCCCGTAGATTCCCTTCTCGAAGAACAGCTCAGGGCGCGCGCGCGCCACCGAGCGCTTGAGCGCCAGCACCACCAGCCCGCCCACCGCCATGGTCGACAACATCAGCAGGCTGCCGCGCGCCATGCTGGCGTAGCTCATGCGCACCGGATTGCGCCAGCCGCGCGCCAGGCCCACCAGGCCAATGATGTAGAACGCCAGCGCCACGCCGATGTAGCGGCCGCTTTCGCCCATTTCCCCGATCCATTCGAATGAGGTGTTGACGCCGTCGCTGACCGATTGCCGGATCCAGATCGCCAGCGGCAGATCCACCCACAGGGCACAGACCGCGGCCACCACGGCCACGCCGAGTCCGGCCAGCAGCCAGGCCCGGGTCGACAGCGGATTGCGGAACGCGTCCGGCGCCGCCGCGGCGCCCGGCGCCAGCGCGGCCCGCGGGGGAAGAGAAGGATTCGTCGTCATCGAACCGGTCGCGTAAAGATAATTGTTCTCGGCCGGGGAGTCGGCCAAGGCCAGCTATCGTAACCCTGCATTGCTTCTCCATGAAGGAAATTTGCAGCAAGGGGTAAAATCCCGCTTTTCCCCTCTCCTCTGCCCCCGGGATCTACACCCGTCACGGCGACCGACATGCAAGAAACTTCCCTCAAGCGCGTGCCCCACGCGCAAGACGGCGCTGCCGCCGTCCCGCCCGCCCCCGCCACCGGCGCTCCCCGCAAGCTGTACATCCGCACCTTCGGCTGCCAGATGAACGAGTACGACTCGGACAAGATGGCCGACGTGCTGCGCGGCGACCAGGGCCTGGAGCTGACCGACAACCCGGAAGACGCCGACGTCATCCTGTTCAACACCTGTTCGGTGCGCGAGAAGGCGCAGGAAAAGGTCTTTTCCGACCTGGGCCGCGTGCAGCACCTGAAAAAGACCAACCCGAACCTGGTGATCGGCGTGGGCGGCTGCGTCGCCAGCCAGGAAGGCGAGGCCATCGTCAAGCGCGCGCCCTATGTGGACGTGGTGTTCGGCCCGCAGACCCTGCACCGCCTGCCCGACCTGATCCAGCGCCGCCGCGCCGAGGGCCGCTCGCAGGTCGACATCAGCTTCCCCGAGATCGAGAAGTTCGACAACATGCCGCCGCCGCGGGTCGAAGGCGCCACCGCCTTCGTCTCGATCATGGAAGGCTGTAGCAAATACTGCAGCTTCTGTGTCGTGCCCTACACGCGCGGCGAGGAAGTCTCGCGGCCGTTCGACGACGTGCTGGTCGAAGTGGCCGACCTGGCCGACCAGGGCGTCAAGGAAGTGACGCTGCTGGGCCAGAACGTCAACGCCTACCGCGGCCGCATGAGCGACAGCGACGAGATCGCCGATTTCGCCATGCTGCTGGAATACGTGCACGAGATCCCCGGCATCGAGCGCATCCGCTACACCACCTCGCACCCCAAGGAAATGACCCAGCGCATGGTGGATGCCTACGCCCGCCTGCCCAAGCTGGTGTCGTTCCTGCACCTGCCGGTGCAGGCCGGCAGCGACCGCGTGCTGGCGGCCATGAAGCGCGGTTACACCACCCTGGAATTCAAGTCGGTGGTGCGCCGCCTGCGCGCCGCGCGCCCCAACCTGACACTGTCGTCCGACTTCATCGTCGGCTTCCCCGGCGAAACCGAGGAAGACTTCGAAAAAACCATGAAGCTGATCGAGGACGTCGGCTTCGACACCTCGTTCTCGTTCGTCTACTCGCGCCGCCCCGGCACGCCGGCCGCCGACCTGCACGACGACACCCCGCAGGACGTCAAGCTGCGCCGCCTGCAGCGGCTGCAGGCGCTGATCAACGAGCAGGCCGCCGCCATCGCCCGCAACATGATCGGCACCCGCCAGCGCCTGCTGGTCGAAGGCCCCTCGCGGCGCGACCCGAACGAGCTGATGGGCCGCACCGAGAACAACCGCATCGTCAACTTCGCCGCGCCCGCGCGGCTCATCGGACAGATGGTCGACGTCATCATCACCGACGCGCACACCAATTCGCTGCGCGCCCGGGTGGCCGACATCGACCGCGACTCCCAAGAGGCCGAATGACCACTTCCCGCCCCCGCGCCCGCCGCCCCCTGCCCGCCGTCGTCGTCCTGGACGGCGACAACACCCACCTGGCCAATCTGTGCGGCCCGCTGGACGAGAACCTGCGCCAACTGGCCGACGGCATGGGCGTGCAGCTCGCGCGCCGCGGCAGCCGCGTCACCATCGAAGGCGAGCGGGCGGAGCTGGCCGGACGCGTGCTGCGCCGCTTCCATGAGCAGGCCGTGCACCGCGCCCTGTCGGTCGACGACATCCAGCTGGGGCTGGTCGAGATCGGCATCGGCCGCCAGGAAGACAAGCTGCAGGAAGCGCCCGCCCGCGAGGCCGAGCCGCTGCCCGCGCTGGACGACGACAGCGATGCCATCGCCCTGCGCACCAAGCGCAGCGACCTGCGTCCGCGCACCCCGCGCCAGCGCGACTACCTGAACAACATCCTCAAGCACGACATCACCTTCGGCGTGGGCCCGGCCGGCACCGGCAAGACCTGGCTGGCGGTGGCCTGCGCCATCGACGCGATGGAACGCGACACGGTGCAGCGCCTGGTGCTGACGCGCCCGGCGGTCGAGGCCGGCGAGCGCCTGGGCTTCCTGCCCGGCGACCTGGCGCAGAAGGTCGATCCCTACCTGCGCCCGCTGTACGACGCCCTGTACGACCTGATGGGCTTCGAGAAGGTGCAGCGCCTGTTCGAGAAGCAGACCATCGAGATCGCCCCCTTGGCCTACATGCGCGGCCGCACCCTGAACCACGCCTTCGTCATCCTGGACGAGGCGCAGAACACCACGCCGGAGCAGATGAAGATGTTCCTGACGCGCATCGGCTTCGGCAGCAAGGCCGTCATCACCGGCGACCCCTCGCAGGTGGACCTGCCGCGCGGCCAGGAAAGCGGCCTGGCGCACGCCGTGAAGGTACTGCACGAGGTGCAGGGCATCGCCACCACCCGCTTCACCAGCCGCGACGTGGTGCGCCATCCGCTGGTGGCGCGCATCGTCGATGCCTACGACCGGGCCGAGGAAAATGGCGCCTGAACTGTCCCTGTCCGTCCAGTACGGAGTCGATGAACCCCGCCTGCCGCGCTGGCGCCTGCGGCGCTGGGCCGAGCGCGCGCTGGCCGCCGCGGCCGAGGACGGCCTGGTGGACTTCACCGCCGCCGAACTCAGCCTGCGCCTGGTGGGCGCGGCCGAAGGGCGCCGCCTGAACCGCGATTTCCGCCAGCGCGACTACGCGACCAACGTGCTGACGTTCGAGTATGGCGTGGACCCGCTGGGCGTGGCGCGCGGCGACATCGTGATGTGCGTGCCGGTGCTGGTGCGCGAAGCGCGCGAGCAACGCAAGGCGCTGCTCGACCATGCCGCTCACCTGACGCTGCACGGCGTGCTGCACTCGCTCGGCTACGACCACATCAAGGCGCGCGACGCCCGCCGCATGGAGGCGCTGGAAACCGCCACGCTGGCCCGCATGGGCATCGCCGACCCCTATACCGCCGCCTGACCGGGAGGCTTGGGGTCAACCCTGAGCAATCGGCGCGAAATGGCGTCCAGCAAGGCGCAGATCGCGTCGGTTGGCCCCATTTTGGGGGGCGGCGTTACAAATCGGGCGCCAGATTCGGTTATGCTGGCCCCTCCATAACTTGTCCTCCCGGACGATGTCTGACCCTTACCCTGCTCCCGAAGCGACCCCCGCTCGCTCATCCAAACCCGCCACCAAATCCCTTCTAGACCGCCTGCTTTCCCTTGTGCGCCGCGAGCCCGAGGACCGTGAAGGCATCAAGGCCATCCTGGAAGCCGCGCATGACCGCAACCTGCTGGACGCGGAGTCCTACAAGATGATCAAGGGCGCGCTGGCCGTGTCCGAAGGCACCGTCGGCGACATCATGGTGCCGCGCTCGCGCATGGACCTGCTCGACGTCACGCAGCCCATCCCCTATTTGGTGGCCAACGTGATCGAGACCGCGCACTCGCGGTTCCCGGTCTACGAGGGCGACCGCGACAACATCATCGGCATCCTGCTGGCCAAGGATCTGCTGCGCTGCATGCTGGAACCCGACATCGAGGTGCGCTCGCTGGTGCGCCCGGCCGTGTTCATTCCCGAATCCAAGCGCCTGAACGTGCTGCTGCACGAGTTCCGGGCCAGCCGCAACCACCAGGCCATCGTCATCGACGAGCATGGCGGCATCTCCGGCCTGGTCACGATGGAAGACGTGCTGGAACAGATCGTCGGCGACATCGAAGACGAGTTCGACGAAACCGAGGAAGACTCGATCTTCCCCGAGGGCGAGAACCAGTGGCGCGTGCTGGCGGCCACCGACATCTCGCACTTCAACGACGTGTTCGGCTGCCGGTTGCCCGATGACGAATACGACAGCGTCGGCGGCTGGATGGGCGGCCAACTGGGCCGCATCCCGCGTCGCGGCGACATCGCCGAATTCGACGGCCTGAAGCTGGAAGTGGCGCGCGGCGACGCGCGCCGCGCCATCTGGCTGCGCGTCAAGCGCGTGGCGCCATCCCGCGGCACCTCGGCCGACGCCGGCGCATGAGCCGCGCCCCCCGCGGTCCGGTCCTGCTGGGCGCCGCCGGCCTGACGCTGGCCGGCGCCGTACACGCCCTCACGTTCGCGCCCGGCCCGCTGCCGGACTGGGCCCTGGCCATCACCCAGATCCTGGCGCTGGCGGTGGCCGCCCGCGTCACGCTGTACGCGCCCTCGGCGCGCCAGGCCTGGCTGCGCGGCTGGCTGTTCAGCTTCGCCACCTACGCCCTGGGCCTGTACTGGATCTTCATCAGCCTGTACCGCTACGGCGACCTGGCCGCGCCGCTGGCCGTGGCCGCGGTGCTGGTGCTGTCGGCCTTCCTGGCGCTGTTTCCGGCCACCGCGGGCGCGCTGGCGCGGCGCTATGCGCCGCTGGCGGCCGATTCGACCCCGGCGCGCGTGCTATCCGGGACGCTGGCCTGGGGCGCGCTGTGGGCCGGCTTCGAATGGATCCGCGCGGTGCTCCTGACCGGCTTCCCCTGGCTCAATATCGGTTACGCGCAGGTCGACGGCCCGATCGCCGGGTGGGCGCCGCTGCTGGGCGTACACGGCATGGCGCTGGTGGCGGCCTTCGCCGCCGCCGCGATCGCCAGCCTCTGGCGTCCGGCCGGCGATCGCAACGCAGCCCGCGACAGCCGCCGCGCGCTCGCCGCCGGCGTGGCCCTGGCACTGGCCGCCGCCGGCTGGCCGCTGTCGCGCATCGACTGGTCCGCGCCCAGCGGCGAGGCGCTGAACGTGCGCCTGGTCCAGGGCAATATCGAGCAGTCGCAGAAATTCGACCCGGCGCTGCTGGACCAGAGCCTGCGCCGCCACCTGGAACTGACCGCCATGGCGCCGGCGCCGGGCGTGCCGCCCCCGCAACTGGTGATCCTGCCGGAAACCGTGCTGCCGATCTTCCAGGACCAGCTCGATCCCCGCGCCTGGGAGGTGTGGCGCCAGGTCGCCGCGCGCCGGGACGCCGTGATCGCCATGGGGGTGCCGATCCACGACGTGGTCGATGGCCGCGACCGCTATACCAACAGCGTCATAGGCTTCGACGGCAAGACGCCGCTGGAACAATTGACCGGCGGCAGCACCGCCATGCGCTACGACAAGCGCCATCTGGTGCCTTGGGGCGAATACGTGCCGCCGGGCTTCCACTGGTTCGTCGACATGCTGAACATTCCCCTGGGCGATTTCGACCGCGGTCCCGCGCGCCAGACGCCGTTCGCGGTGGACGGGCAGCACATCGCCTTCAACATCTGCTACGAAGACCTGTTCGGCCCCGACCTGCTGCCCGCGCTGCAACCGGGTCCCCAGGGCGAGCCGGGCGCCACCATCCTGGTCAACGTCAGCAACCTGGGCTGGTTCGGCGATACCTGGGCGTTGCGCCAGCATCTGCAGATCGGCCGCCTGCGCACGATCGAAACCGCGCGCCCCATGCTGACCGCCACCAACACCGGCATCACCGCGGCCATCGACGCCAAGGGCCATGTGGCGGCTCAGCTGGCGCCGCTGCAGCCGGGCGTGCTGCCGGTATCGGTGCAAGGCATGACGGGCCTGACGCCCTATGCGCGTTTCGGCGACAAGTCGGCGCTGGCGCTGATCGGCCTGGCGCTCATCGCCGCCTTCGGCCGCCGCGCGCGCCGCGGCTGACAACGGACCGGGCGCCTGCGCCCGGCGCCCTCCCATCCCGGGTCATCCGGCCAGGCCGCGCGCCTCGGGCCGGGCGCTTTACCGGCGCGGCCTCAACGCAGCAGATCGGCGGGCAGCGCGCCGCTGTCGTCGAGCGGCCGCAGCGGTCCCACGCCCGCCCCGGTACGCTCGATCGCGTCCGCGATGCGCGCCATGTCTTCGCCGTCCAGTTCCAGCTCCGCCGCGCCCAGCACGCCATTGACCTGCGCCGTATTGCGCATGCCGACAATGGCGCCGGTGACTCCCGGCCATGCCAGCGTCCAGGCGATGGCGACCGCCGCCTGGGTGGTGCCATGGCGCTCGGCGATGGGCTTGAAGGCCTCGGCCAGCGCCAGATTGCGGGCCAGGTTGGGCGCCTGGAATTCGGCGTTGCGCGAACGCCAGTCGTCCTCGGGCAGGGCTTGCGCGCGCTCGACGGAGAAGCCGCCGCTGAGCAGGCCGGACTGCATCGGGCTGTAGACGATGACCCCCGTGCCATTCTGCGCGCACCACGGGATCAGATCGCTGGCCGCGCCGCGCTGGATCGCCGAGAACGGCGGCTGCAGCGACTCCACGTGGCCCAGCGCCTCGGCGTCCAGCAACTGCGCCAGATTGTGATTGGACAGGCCCACCGCGCGCACTTTGCCCTCGCGCTTGAGGTCCAGCAATGTCTGCCAATAGACGTCGAGCGGCGTGCCATCGCCGGCCGGCCAGTGCATCTGATAAAGGTCGATGCGTTCCACGCCCAGGCGCCGCAGCGAGGCCTCGACTTCACGGCGGATGCTGTCCGGCGCGCCGCTGCGACGTGGCATCGCCCGAGGCTGGTCGGCGGACCAGGTCAGGCCGCACTTGGTGAAGACATAGGGCCGGTCGCCGAGGGGCATCTGCGCCAGCGCCCGTCCCACCACTTCCTCGGCATGGCCCAGCCCATAGACCGCGGCGGTATCGATCCAGTTGATGCCACGGTCTACCGCCAGGCGGATCGCATCGATCGAATCGCTGTCATCCTGCGGCCCCCAGCCGATGGCCCAGGCATTGCCGCCCATGGCCCAGGCGCCCAGGCCGATCCGCGTGATGGACATGTCGCTGCGCCCCAACGGGCGCGTGGGAAAGGAAGTCTTGGTGCTCATGCGAAAAATCTCCTGCCGGCAGGACATCATGGCGGAACACGCCGCGCGTGCCCGCAACCGTCCCTCACGATAGCACTCGCGCAAGCCTTTGATTTTCCGGCCGTTGCATGCCGCGCGAACCGCCGCCTGCTGCCGGCGCGAGGGCCGTGCATCGCGCGGCAAAGGCCCTGCCCGCCCCCAGGCAACCCGCGGCTCGATCAGCGGCCGGCGTCGCGGCGGCCCCGCATCGGTCCCTCTGAAAACAATTTCGGCGCAACTTTTTCATTTTTTGCCTGCAATCGACTTGCACACCAAAATTAGTTCGTGCATAATCTCGTTTCTTCGCCAACGGCACTAAACAAACCGGCAACGAAACACCTGAAACGAACACGAAAGTGCTCGAAAAAGCGTGGAACGTAGCGGGACTTGATTAGAAGAACGGGGGTATAGCTCAGCTGGGAGAGCGCTTGCATGGCATGCAAGAGGTCAGCGGTTCGATCCCGCTTACCTCCACCAGTCCAAAGCGAAGAATGCAGTAAAGATCAGCAGTACGGCAAGTCCAAGTCCCCTTCGTCTAGAGGCCTAGGACATCACCCTTTCACGGTGAGTACAGGGGTTCGAATCCCCTAGGGGACGCCAGTCTTACTGGCAGCAGTACCAGATGCAGTTGAAGTGACACAGTAGTTGAGTAAGCCGCTGCGGAGCGGTAGTTCAGTTGGTTAGAATACCGGCCTGTCACGCCGGGGGTCGCGGGTTCGAGCCCCGTCCGCTCCGCCAAAAGCGCTCTACGCAGTGCCTTTCAAGAGCTCCGTCCTCGGGGCTTTTTGCATTTATAGGGTGTAAGCCTTGTTGTTTGCAGCTTGGAACAGCAGGGATTCTGGGGGGTATAGCTCAGCTGGGAGAGCGCTTGCATGGCATGCAAGAGGTCAGCGGTTCGATCCCGCTTACCTCCACCAGTAAAGCAGTAAGTAGTACAGTAGTTCGAGCAGTTGCAAGTTCCGGTCCCCTTCGTCTAGAGGCCTAGGACATCACCCTTTCACGGTGAGTACAGGGGTTCGAATCCCCTAGGGGACGCCAGTTCGCTGGCTCGCCAACCGGATTTTGCAAGGCTGTCCTGACAAGACGGTGTGCTCTGAAATCTCGTAAGCCGCTGCGGAGCGGTAGTTCAGTTGGTTAGAATACCGGCCTGTCACGCCGGGGGTCGCGGGTTCGAGCCCCGTCCGCTCCGCCAAGCATCTTGTGTGCATCCCAGCAAGCCGCAAGACCAGTTGTTCCGCAGGAGTCTTCCTGCACTGCGCCAGAAGGCGCCCGCCAAAAGCTCCGGATTCCGGAGCTTTTTTGCTTTGCGCGGCGGCAGGCGCCATGCCGCTCCCATCCCCTCGTCTCGTCCGTTTATCCTCTGGACAGGCCGCCCATCGCAACGCATCCTGTGGGCTTGTGCCAGCCAAGCCAAGAGGCCCACGTGACCGCCAGCAACGCCGCCCCGCACACGCATCGCCAGCACCTGCAACGCATCATCGCTGGCCTGAACGAAGGCATCATCCTGCTCGAAGCCGATGGCGCCATCGCCTGGGCCAACGCCAGCGCCCTGGCGCTGCATGGGGCCGACACGGCGCAGGCGCTGGGGCAGACACCGGCCGGCTACCGCAAGCGCTACGCGCTGACCTACCGCAATCACCACCGTGTGCCGGCCCGGCAGTATCCGCTGGACCGGCTGGCCGCTGGCCTTGCCTTCGACGATCTGCTGTTGGACCTGACCCGCAAGGACGACCCGGACTTCCAGCGCCACATCCGCGCGCGCGGCCTGCTGCTCGAAAATGAAGACGCCGACTATCGCGTGCTGATCCTGGATGACCAGACCGACCAGCTCAACGCCGAGCAGCGCTTCGAGCGCACCTTCGCGGCCAACCCGGCGCCCGCGCTGATCTGCCGGCTATCCGACCTGCGCTACGTGAAAGTGAACCAGGGATTCCTGGACATGACCGGCCTGGCGCGCGACGCGGTGCTGGGCAAATCGGCCTACGAACTGGATGTGCTGGAAGGCGGCGACGACCGGGAAGACGCGGTGGCCAAGCTCAACGCGGGCCAGACCATCGGCCAGCGCGAGGGCGTGCTGCGGCTGGCCGACGGCGGCGCCAAATTCGTGATCGTCGCCGGCCAGCCGATAGACATGCAGGATGAGCCCTGCATGCTGTTCACCTTCATCGACCTGGAAAAGCGCAAGCGCGCCGAAGAAGCCTTGCAGCAAAGCGAGGAACGGTTTTCCAAGGCGTTCCGCCTGGCGCCCGTGCCCATGGCGCTGTGCGAGGGCAGTTCATTGCACGCGCTGGATATCAACGACGCCTACGCCCAGGCCGTGGACGTGGCGCCAGAGGAGGCCGTGGGCCAGGAGCTGACCGCCTTCGGACTGCGCCCGGACGAAGACTTGACGGCCGCGCTGGCGCGCGGCGAAAGCGTGCGCAATCGCGAGACCGCGCTGGTCACGGCGGACGGCGCCCAGCTCGACTGCCTGCTGTCGGCCGAGCCCGTCATGATCGGCGGCGAGCAGCGCGTGCTGCTGGTGCTGCAGGACATCAGCGAACGCAAGCGCACCGAAACCGAACTCTTGACCGCGATCGAAGCCGTGATGCAGGACACCTCCTGGTTCAGCCGCGGCATCATCGAGAAGCTGGCGCAATTGCGCGCGCCGGCGCCGGCGAGCCGCGACGTGGCCGAGCTGGCGCAGTTGACGGCGCGTGAGCGCGAGGTGCTCGGGCTGTTGTGCCAGGGCCATGACGACGATGGCATCGCGCGCCAGTTGCGCCTGTCGCGCAATACGGTGCGCAACCACGTGGCGACCATCTACAGCAAGATCGGCGTACACCGGCGCAGCGCGGCCATCGTCTGGGCGCGCGACCGCGGCATCACCGGCCACGAGAAACCGAAGACCCGCGGCAAGTCCGCGCCGGGCGGCGCCTCCTGATCTTACAAATTGAAGCAAAATAATCGGGGCGGCCGACTGCGCGAAGATGCCGCCGCGTTCGACTCCGCCCACGCCTAAAAATCGTCATTTCCAGCAAAAACGTCGGCAACGTCCCTGCTATATCGGGGACTGGCACCAGATTGCGCAAACCCTGCGCAGCTTCATACGATCCGCCGGTCGAGCCGCCCACCACGGGCGCCCGGCGCGATCCTCGCGAGCCTTCTGGAGTCCGTTCATGCAGACCGCCTACATACCCGTTCCGAAACCGCCCAAGACGCCGCTGGCGCCTGCCTGGAGCAGCGCCGCCGTGATGGAACTCTATGACCTGCCGTTCATGGACCTGGTGTACCGCGCGCAGCAGACCCACCGCGCCCACTTCGATCCCAACGGCATCCAGCTGTCGAGCCTGCTGTCGATCAAGACCGGCGGCTGTCCCGAGGACTGCGGCTACTGCTCGCAGTCCTCGCGCTACGACACCGGCCTGGAAGCGGAAAAACTGATGCCGCTGGAGGAAGTGCTGGCCGCGGCGCGCGCGGCCCAGGCCGGCGGCGCGCAACGCTTCTGCATGGGCGCGGCCTGGCGCAGCCCCAAGCCGCACCACCTGGAGGCCGTGGCCGAAATGGTCAGCGCGGTCAAGGCGTTGGGCCTGGAGACCTGCGTCACCCTGGGCATGCTGCGCGAAGGCCAGGCCGAACAGCTCAGGGACGCCGGCCTGGACTACTACAACCACAACCTGGACACCGCGCCCGAGTTCTACGGCAAGGTCGTCACCACCCGCACCTACCAGGACCGTCTGGACACCCTGGAACGGGTGCGCGGCGCCGGCATCAACGTCTGCTGCGGCGGCATCGTCGGCATGGGCGAATCGCGCCAGGAGCGCGCCGGCCTGATCGCGCAGTTGGCCAATATGGCGCCCTATCCGGAATCGGTGCCGATCAACAACCTGATGCGGGTGGAAGGCACGCCGCTGGCCGATGCCGAAACGCTTGATCCGTTCGAGTTCGTGCGCACCATCGCGGTGGCGCGCATCACCATGCCGCGCGCCATGGTGCGCCTGTCGGCCGGGCGCGAGGCCATGGACGACGCGATGCAGGCATTGTGCTTCATGGCGGGCGCCAATTCGATGTTCTACGGCGATGTGCTGCTGACCACCGGCAACCCGCGCATGGAGGCCGACCAGCGTCTGCTGCAGCGCCTGGGCATGCGTATCGACGCCCGCCAGCAGCCGCATCATCACCCGCGGCAGGACGAGCCGGCGTGACGCTGTCTTCCGGTCCGTCCTACCTGGTGGCCAGCGTCGCCTGCAGCGTCGCCGTGGCAGCGATGCTCAAGCTGGCGCGGCGCTGGCAGGTGGACGTGCGCCAGGCCATCATGGTGAACCACGCCGTGGCCGCCCTGCTTTGCTGGATCGTGCTGCGGCCGGACCCGGCCGCGCTGCTGACGCCGCGAACGCCATGGCTGGTGCTGGCGGCGCTGGGCGTGCTGCTGCCCAGCGGCTTCATGGCAATGGCGCTGGCCGTGCGCCACGCCGGCGTGGTGCGCAGCGACGCGGCGCAGCGGCTGTCGCTCTTCATCCCGCTGCTGGCGGCCTTCCTGCTGTTCGGCGAGCCGGTCAGCGGCCGCAAGCTGGGCGCCATCGCACTGGCCTTTGCCGCGCTGTTCTGCCTGCTGCGGCGTCCGCCCCCGGCGCGCGCCGCCGATACCGCCGATCCGGCCGACACCGGGCAACGCCGCGCGCTATGGCTGTGGCCGCTGGCGGTATGGGTGGCCTATGGCCTGGTGGATATCCTGTTCAAGCAGGTGGCGCGTGCCGGCACCGCGTTCGCCGGCGGGCTGCTGTTGGCGTTCGCGCTGGCCAGCATGCTGATGCTGGCCTACCTGCTGTGGCGCCGCGCGCGCTGGGCGCCACGCCACCTGGCCGCCGGCGTTGCGCTGGGCGTGGTGAATTTCGGCAACATCATTACCTATATCCGCGCGCACCAGGCGCTGCCGGACCATCCCGCGCTGGTGTTCGCCGCCATGAACATGGGCGTGATCACGCTGGGCACGCTGGTCGGGGCGCTGGTGTTCCGCGAACCGCTCGGCCGCGTCAACGGACTCGGCCTGGCGCTGGCGCTGGCGGCCATCCTGCTGATGGCGCCCTGGTAGGGGGTGCCGGCCTCAGGTGCCGGTGCGCGGCTGGCGCGCCGGCTCGTCGGCCTCGACCGTCTCGACCGCAGCGGCGTCCACGGGCACGGCGGCCGGATCGAGCGAGCCGCCCGGCGGGTCCACGGCGCCGGCCCCTTCCACTGGCGCGGGCGCGGCCGACGGGTCAGGCTGCACCATCTCGATGCCGATGTCGTTTTCCACATCGACGCGCGGATCGAGCACCGCAGCGGCCGGCGAGCTTTGCAGGGAATCAGGCATCGGCACGAAGTGCACCGGCGCTTCCTCGACCTGGTGCACGCCGGTCACGCGGGTGGGACGCACATGCCACACCAGGATCAGGGCGCAGGCCGAGATGAACACGTAGTACATGCTGTGCCCGGCCACCGACATCAGCACCCCCGCGATCATGGGGCCGACGCAGGCGCCCACGCCGTAGGTCATGAGCAATACCGCCGACAGGCTGACGCGGCGTTCGGATTCGACGTGATCGTTGGCGAAGGCGGCGCCCAGCGGATACAGCGTGAACTGCAGCACGCCGAAGACGCACGACAGCAGCACCAGCGCCCAGAACGGCAGCGTCAGCCAGCCCCACATCACGGCCGGCAGCACCACCAGCAACAGGGCATTGAAGCGGATCAGCCCGGCGCGGTTGATTCGGTCTGACAGCCAGCCCATGGGCCATTGCGACAACAGTCCGGCGGTGACCGCGGCGGCCACGAAGATGGCGGCCTGCGAAGTGCTCATGCCGTGCTTGGCGCCGTACACGGCCGCCAGGCCATAGAAGGCGCCGGACAGGTTGCCGGCCACGAACAGCACGGTCATGGACAGCGGCACGCGGCGCATGAAGAAGCGGATGTCGAGCGCGGCCGGCAGCGGGGTGGGCGGGTGCGAGCGGGCCGTGACGGCGATCGGCACCAGGCACAGCACCAGGCACATGGCCACCAGGGTCAGCGGCCGCAGGTCGAGCGTGGCATAGGCGGTCAGGGCCAGTTGCCCCAGCACGGTGCCCAGCCCGGACACCACCATGTAGACCGAGAACACGCGGCCGCGCTGGTGGTTTTCGGTTTGTTCATTGAGCCAGCTTTCGATGACCATGAATTCGGTCACCATGACGATGCCGGAGATGACGCGGAACACCAGCCACAGCGGCATGGAATCGACCAGCGTCTGCGCCAGGATCATGCTGGTGGCGACGGCGGCGCAGGCGACGAAGGCGCGGATGTGGCCGACGCGGATGATGAGTTTGTGTCCCAGCCGTGCGCCGCACACCAGGCCCAGGTAGTAGCCGGCAATCAGGGCGCCGATCCAGATCTCGCTGACCGATTGCGCGGTCAGCCTCAACCCCATGTAGGTGTTGAACAGACCGGTGCCGATGAGCATCAGCAGGGTCGCGACATACAGCGACGAAAAAGAGGAAATGGTTGTGAGCATGGCGTCTGGCTACTCCTGCCGGGAAGTAGCGGCGCGGGCCGCCGGGCGGCCCGCGCATTGAGCGATGAAACAGGGACTGGATCAGATTTGCGACAGCAGAGTCGCGGCGTCGCTGACTTCGAACTTGCCGGGGCCTTCGACGTTGAGCTGCTTGACCACGCCGTCGACGATCAGGGCCGAGTAGCGCTGCGAGCGCACACCCATGCCGCGCTGAATCAGGTCCAGTTCCAGGCCCAGGGCCTGGGTCCAGAGGGCGGAACCATCGGCCAGCATGCGGACCTTGCCGGCGGTTTTCTGTTCGCGGCCCCAGGCGCCCATGACGAAGGCATCATTGACCGACACGCACCAGATTTCGTCCACGCCCTTGGCCTTGAGGGCGTCGGCCTGCTCGACGTAGCCGGGCAGGTGCTTGGCCGAGCAGGTCGGGGTGAAGGCGCCGGGCAGCGCGAACAGCGCGATGGTCTTGCCACGGGTCAGGTCGGCGACCTGGAAAGCGTTGGGGCCGAGCGAGCAGCCTTCGCTTTCGGTTTCGATGAATTCGGTCAGGGTGCCGTCGGGCACGCGATCGCCGACTTTGATGCTCATGGGGGAATCTCCAGTGTTGGGGTGTTGCATTGGGGCGGACGTGCCCCACAGCCCTCATCATAGTTCCTGCGCGTGGCGCTTGCTGGCCAGCACCGACCGGCGGGAAAAGAAACCGCACAGTCTGAAACGACTCCACACGCGGGACGGCCAGGAGATCATTGCCATAATGTCGTGGTAATCAACGCCCGTGCGGACTGCGCGCGCGGGCGCTTCGCGGAGACAAACCAATGCGCAAGATGCTGATCGGCCTGGCCTGGACGATGGCCGTGGCCGCCCCGGCCGGGGCCGCGCCCGATGCGGCCGAACAGGCCCAGTTCGAATCCTTCGTGGTGGCGGCGGGCGCCTCCAACGGCGCGGCCCGCTCATGCGGGGCGTCCGAACCCGACCTGGCGCAGCACCAGGCGGCCTCGCGCGCGAACCTGGAGCGCTATGCCAAGGAGTATGGGTTTTCGGCGGCGGGGTATGACGGGTTGTACCGGAAGGGGCTCGCGGATGGGGCGCGGATGATGGAAGAGATGAAGCGCTCCGGCGTCGATGGCTGCCGGGGAGTGCTGGGTAGCTTTCAGAATGAGCGGGTGAGTTCTTATGAGGAGATGAAGGCGGCGTTGGCCGAGGTCAGCGACGGGCTGCCGGGAGAAAGCGCGGAGAAGTGAATTCTCCGGGGCGTGCTTTTTGCGGGCGGCCGATTGCGTTCTTGAGCCGCGCGGTGGAACGGCGGCATGCTGGCCGGCCGCTACGGAAGGACGGGAGGCGTTTGCGAGGCCCACCAAAGTCGGCCGCGCGGGCGGCCTCTTTGGGCTTACAGGGAGTCTCGCGGCTGGCGATGGACGTTGCGCGCCGGCGGGTATGCGGACAGGCGGCTACCTCCCGCCCTGCGCCGGGTCAGGCGCCCAGGCCGTTCTGCTTGAACCAGTCGAGCATCCTCTGCCACGCCTGCTCCGCTTCGGCCTTGCGATAGCTCGGCCGGTAGTCCGCGTGGAAGGCGTGGGGAGCGTCAGGGTAGACGTCGATGCGGGAAGCCCTGGCGGCGGCAGGGCCCTTGGCCAGTGCGATGCGCATCTTGTCGACGTCGGCCTGGGGGATGCCGGCGTCCTTGCCGCCGTACGCGCCGAGGACGGGGGCCTTGAGGTCGTTGACCAGGCTCAGGACGGATCTGGGCTTGAGTTCGCTCGGCTCGCCGCCCAACTGGCCATACCAGGCGGCGCCGGCCTTGAGTTTGGGATTGTGGGCGGCGTAGAGCCAGACCTGGCGGCCGCCCCAGCAGAAGCCGAGGATGCCGAGCCTGTCGTCGCTGCCGCCATGGGCGGCGGCCCAGGCCACGGTGGCGTCGAGGTCGCCCTGGACCTGCTGGTCCGGCACCTTGCCGATGATCTCGGCCTGCAGCTTGGGGATCTCGGTGTATTTGGACGGATCGCCCTGGCGCGCGAACAGTTCCGGCGCGATAGCCATATAGCCCAGGTGGGCCAGGCGGCGGCAGACATCCTGGATGTACTCATGCACGCCGAAGATCTCGGACACCACCAGCAGCGTCGGCAGGTTCTTCTTGCCGGCGGGCGCGGCGCGATAGGCCGGCATCTTGCCGTCGGAGGTGGGAATGTCGACCTTGCCGGCGGTCAGGCCGTTGGCGTCGGTCTTGATGGCGGTCTGGGCCACGGCGGGGCCGGCGGCCAGCGAGAAGCCCGCCGCCACGGTGGTGGCGATGAAGCCGCGCCGATTCAGCTTCAGCGGCGGCAGCAGGCTGTCGAAATGCGCGTCCTGGTCTTTCATCATGCATCTCCGGGCAGGGACGGCCGGTGGACGCGGGCACGTCCTGGCGGGCCGCCGGGGTTCACTTCAGGGAGAAGTCCACGCGCGAGGGCAGGCCCTCGTCCTTGATGCCATCGGCGTCCAGTTGCGGGGCGACGATGAACACGCGATCCGCGAGTCCTTCCTGGGCTTGCAGCTTTTCATAGACCGCCTGCGCGCGCGCGTCGGCCAATCGGCGCAATTGCTCATCGCCCACCGGGGCCGCGGCGCGCAGCATCTCCTCCATCTGTGCTGGCGGCACCGACTTGGCCATGCCGATGAAATTGCGCGGCTTGTCCTTGATGTCGGTGTCGTCGTAGACCTCTTCCAGGTACTTGGCGCGTTCGGCGCCCGAAACCTCGACGCCAGCCGGATTCGGCTTTTTGCCGCGTGGCGCGACGTCGCGGGCCTTGGCCAGGCGGATCTGGGCGTCGACCCAGGCCTGGCGCAGGCCTTCCAGGTCGGTCTTGGGATCGGCGCGGCCGCTCAGATCCATCCTGAGCGCGGGGCGGTCGGCCAGGGCCTTGGAAAGGGTTGCGATGCGCTGCAACGTGTCTTCGGTGAGTACGGCGCTGCCCGGCGCGAATTCCACGTACGACAGTTCCTCGCCGCCGCCGAAGGCGGAGGCCAGCAGGCTGAACGGCGAGGTGACGGCCTTGACCACCAGGTTCAGCAGCACCCGCACGACGATGCCGCCGACCGAGAACTCCGGATCGTCCAGCGAACCCGAGATCGGCAGGTTGATGTCGATGTTGCCGCGCGAATCCTTCAGCAGCGCCACGGCCAGCAGCACCGGCAGCTTGGTGGCGTCGGGGCTGTTGGTCTTGTCGCCGAAGGTGAGCTGGTTCAGCACCACGTGGTTGGAGGCCTGCAGCGCGCGGTCCTTGATTTTGTATTCCAGGTCCACCGACAGCTTGCCGCGCTTGATCGGGTAGCCGACGTACTTGGCCGAATAGGTATTGAAGCGCGGCAGGTCGACCCCCTTGGCCGAGGCTTTCAGGTCGAGCGACAGAAACTTGGCGAAGGGTTGCACCACGCCGCTGATGGCCAGGGGCGCGGTGGTGTACACCCGGCCGCTGACCTTGACCTTGGCGGGCTGCGGATTGGTGGACGACACCGCCGTGATGGAACCGTCGATACTGGACAGCTCGGCCACGTAGTTGGGCTTGACGAAGCGGTCGGTGAAGGTCATGCGGCCGCGCGACAGCGTGACGCTGTTGAGCGAGATGTCGGGCATGCCGCCGCCCTTGGCCGCCGGCGCGGGAGGCGCGGCGCGGCGCCCGGGGGTCTGCGTATCCTGGGTGATGGAGCCGCCGGCCTGGCCGGGCGCGGCAACCAGATCCATGACGTTCAAGCGGCCCTGCGCATTCAACAGAATGCGGCCATAGAAGTCGTCGAGCGCGATGTCGCCCAGGCCGGCGACGATCTTCTCGCCGGCCACCGAGATGTTCATGCCGGCCAGGCCCAGGCGCTTCCAGTTGAGGAAGTCGTCTTTGTTGACACGGTCCTGCAGGTCGACGTCGGTAATCTCGACGCCGCCCTTCCAGCCGGCCTTCATCGGCGCGCTGCCGTTGGCGGCCGCGAATTCGGCGTCGCCCTTGGCGCCCAGCGTGATGGCGCGCACGGTGGCATTCAGGCTGGAGGCGAAATACGGCGCGAACGAGGCGACGTTCAGGCCGGACAGGTCGACCGAGGTCCTGACGCTGAGGGGCTGCGGCGTGAAGGCGCCTTTCAGGTCGAGCTTGCCGCCACCCTGGATGCCGGCCGCCGCCAGCGTGAAATTGCTGGCGCCGGGCCCCATGGCCAGACGGTCGGCGGTGACCACCAGCTGTTGCAGGGCGACGTCGAGCGCGGGATTCAGGGTTTCGTCACGCGCCTTGAACTGGGCCAGTTCGGCCCGCACGCCCGTGGCGGAGGCATCGATGGCGCCGTTCCTGTCCTGCACGTGCACTTGCGCCGTCAGCCCCAGGCGGCCGTCCTGCAACAGGATCGGCGACAGGCTGCGCACGGCCGGCGCGAACGGCGCCAGCGCCACGTTGCCCATGCGCAGCGCCAGCTCCAGCGACAGCGGTTGCAGCACCAGCGGCCCCTTTGCGCGGATCCAGCCGCCGTCAGTGCTGTTGTCCACGGTCAGCCACAGATTGATGGGCTCGCCCTGGACCTGCGGCAGCGCCACGCCCTCGACGGTGACGCCCAGGCCGGTCAGGGTGTAGTCGAGCTTGCTGATGGCGTCGGTGACGTAGAGCTCGCCTTCATGGATGTTGAAGGCGTCAAGCGTCACCTTCCATTCGGCGGGCGCGGTGGGCTTGGGCGGGGCAGCCGCGACGGGCGCGGACGCCTGGCCGCCGGCCGTGACGAGGGCGGGCTGCGTGGCTGCGGCAGGCTTGACCGTTGCCGCGGCCGCGGGGTTCGCGGTGCGGGCCCCCTGCTCCGGTGCGGGCGTGGCAGCGGGTTCCGGTTTCGGCGCCGGCGCAGGCTGGGCCGCCGGCGCCGGGCCGCCGAGCTGCTTGAGCTTGTCGGCCACATCCTGCCAGTTCAGGCGTTGGTTGCCGTAGCGGCGCGCGTAGACCTGCGGCGCCCACAGGCCGACATCGCCCACGTAGACCTGGCGCGCGATGGGTTCGAGTTCGAGGCGGTTGACGGTCAGGGCGCTCCAGGCCGCCAGGCTGTCGCCAGCGCTGTCGCGCAGGTCGAACTGGCGCAGGCCCAGGTCGCCGACCACGCGGATCTTGGGCGGCGCATCCTTCGGTTGCTCGAACACGACCTGCAAGTTCGAGTCGAGCAGCCCGCGTTCCAGCTTGAACGGCAGCGGCATGGGCCAGACGTCGGCCCACTTTTCCAGTTGCAGGCCGGTGAAGGCGACCCGCAGCGTCGACGACGGCACCTTGTCGAAGGGCCGCGCCACGCCGGTCAGGTCGAACGGGCTGCCGTTGATGCGCAGGTGCAGCCGCGGCTGCACGTCGATGTCGGTGGCGTAGCCGAAGGTGGAGATGAACGGCACGCCCACCGCCAGTTCGTCGATCACCTGCTTGCGGCCGGTAACCTTGTCGTCCAGCCTCACGATGCCGCCTTCGATCACCATGTTGTTCAGGGAAAAGCGCGGCAGGCCCTCATCGGGCTTGGGCGGCTCGTCCGGTTTGGGGGCCGTCATCTCGGCCACGCGCTGCTGCACGTCGGAGAAGTTGAAGCGGGTGACGTCCTCGCGCACGATCGACAGCGTGGGCGCACGCAGCGTGAAATGGTCGACTACCGGCGCGAACCAGAACAACGAACTCCAGGCCGCGCTGACATTCAGTTCCGAGGCGGTGAACAGCGGCGTCTGCGAACCGGGCTGCGCCACGGCGAGATCGCGGGCGCGCACGGTCAGGGTGAAGGGATTGAAGCTGATCTTGCCGACGCTGACGTCGCGTCCCAGCATCCCGGCCACGTCCTGCGTCAGGACGTTGTGCAGCACCTTGGGCACCTGCCAGGCGGCGATGCCACAGAGGACCAGCACCGTGGCCACGACGCCCAAGAGGATCTTGCCTAAGCGGCGGGTGAACCGGAACTTGGGCATCCGCAAGGGCATTGTGCGTCTCCTGGTACGAATTGAAGGCCATTATCGCGTCCTTCGAACAAATTTGGGGCTTTTTGCAGTCGGCCGCCGGCAACGAAAATGCCCCCGCGGGGGCACGAAAGCGCGCGCCGCCGGCACCGTGCGGCGATGCGCACCGGGCGCCGGTCTCGCGGCCGGGGTGGCTGGCCGCGCCAGGCGCGGCGCGGCCGATGCCGCCGCGCTTGGCTTTTCTCAAGGCGCGGCGGGCGGCGGCTCGTCTATCATAGGCGTATCAGCGGCCCGCCACGGCCTGCCGGGACCGCTCTTTTCAATCATTAACAATTCTCGATCCCGATTCCTCATGTCCACGCCCGCCCCCACCCTGAGCCACCTGGATGAAGCCGGCCAGGTCCGCATGGTCGACGTCATCGGCAAGACCGACACCGAGCGCGTCGCCATCGCCACCGCCAGCGTCCGCATGAACGCGGTCGCCTATGGCCTGCTGACCCAGCCCGGCCAGGGCAAGGGCGAAGTGCTCAACACCGCGCGCGTCGCCGCCATCCTGGCGGCCAAGCGCTGCGCCGAGCTCATCCCCCTGTGCCACAGCCTGCCGCTGTCGTTCGTCGGCGTCGAATTCGCGCTGGACGACGCGTCGCACCGCATCGACGTCCTGGCCACCTGCCGCACCAGCTACAAGACCGGCGTCGAAATGGAAGCCATGACCGCCTGCAGCGTCGCCGCGCTCACCATCTACGACATGTGCAAGGCCGCCGACAAGGGCATCGTGATCGAACAAGTTCGCCTGAAGTACAAGGCGGGAGGTAAAAGCGGTGAATGGCGCAACGATTAACCTGCTGTATTTCGCCCGCGTGGCCGAACTGGTCGGCAAGCGCGCCGAAGCCTGGCCGCTGGACGGCGCGTCCACCGGCGCGCAGTTGCTGGCCGCGCTCGGCGAGCGCTATCCGCAGCTGGCCCCGGCCGCGCGCCTGAAGCTGGCCATCAACCAGACCCACGCCAAGCCGTCGGCGCCGATCCGCGCGGGCGACGAGGTCGCGGTGTTCGAACCGGTCACCGGAGGCTGAACGCCATGGTCATCGTGCAGGAAGCCGACTTCGACGGCGCCGCGCTCACCGCCGCCCTGCGCGCCAGCGCCGGGCCGGGCGTGGGCGGCATCGTCACCTTCGTGGGCTATGTGCGCGACTACGCGCCGGACACGCCCACCGACACGCTCTACCTGGAACACTACCCCGGCATGTGCGAGCGCGAGCTCGAAGACATCGCCGCCACCGCCCGCGCGCGCTGGAACCTGGACGGCACCGTGATCGTGCACCGGGTCGGCGCCCTCGCCCGCAATGCCCAGATCGTGTTCGTGGCCGCCGCCAGCGCCCATCGCGGCGATGCCTTCCGCGGCTGCGAATTCATCATCGACGCGCTCAAGACCCGCGCGCCCTTCTGGAAGCGCGAAACCCTCGCGGGTGGCGACAGCTTCTGGGTGGAACAGCGCCAATCCGACCAGGACCGCACGCAGTCCTGGGACGCCGACACCCCGCCCCCCAAGGAGACTCCATGAACGACGCCTCCCCCGTTTCGCTGGCCTGCGCCGTGCTGACGGTCAGCGACACCCGCAGCGCCGGCGACGACACGTCCGGCAACCTGCTGGCCAACAGCCTGGCGCAGGCGGGCCACCAGTGCGTGCGGCGCGACATATCCAAGGACAACGTCTACCAGATCCGCCGCGTCATCAGCGACTGGATCGCGGACCCCGAGGTGCAGGTCATCCTGACCACCGGCGGCACCGGCTTCTCGCACGGCGATCACGTGCCGCAGGCCATCCTGCCGCTGCTGGACCGCGAGATTCCCGGCTTCGGCGAATTGTTCCGCCAGATCTCGTACGAGGAAATCGGCAGCTCGACCATCCAGTCGCGCGCCTTCGCCGGCTCGGCCAACCAGACGCTGCTGTTCTGCCTGCCCGGCTCGAACAATGCCTGCGACACCGCCTGGAACCGCATCATCCGCGAACAGCTCGACAGCAGCCACCGCCCCTGCAATTTCGCCACGCATCTCCAACCCCGCGACCAAGACCACTGATACCCATGCTGGATTTCGACCAAGCCCAGACCTTGCTGGCCAACGCGGCCGCCCCTCTCGCGCGCCGTGAACATGTCGGCCTGGACGAAGCGCCGGGTCGCGTGCTGGCAGCCGACCTCGCCGCCACCGTGGACATTCCCCCGGCCGATAACAGCGCCATGGACGGCTATGCCTTGCGCCTGGCCGATTGGCGGCCGGGCGCGCGCCTGCCGGTCCAGCAGCGCTGCTACGCCGGCGACACGCCACAGCCGCTCAAACCCGGCCACGTCATCCGCCTGTTCACCGGCAGCCTGATTCCCGACGGCGCCGACGTGGTGGTGATGCAGGAAGACACGCACGAGGCCGACGAGCAGGTTGAGATCACGCGCGAGCCGCGTCCCGGCCAGCATATCCGCCGGCGCGGCGAGGACACCCTGGCCGGCGCCCCGCTGCTGGCCGCTGGCACGCCGTTGCACGCCGCCCATGTGGCGCTGCTGGCCTCCCAAGGCCTGGCCAGCGTGCCGGTGTATGGCCGCCTGCGGGTCGGCATCCTGACCACTGGCGACGAACTTGTCGCCCCTGGCGGCCCGCGCGAGCCGGCGCAGATCTACAACTCGAACGGCCCGATGCTGGCCGCGCTGGTGCGCGGCATGGGCGCCGAACCCGCCCTGGTGCTGCATGCGCGCGACACCGAGGACGACCTGCGCGGCGCCTTCAAGGCGCTGTTGGCCGAATGCGACCTGGTACTGAGCGTGGGCGGCGTGTCGGTCGGCGAGCGCGACCTGGTCAAGCCGGCGCTGGCCGCGCTCGGCGGCGAGCTGTCGTTGTGGAAGGTGCGCATGAAACCGGGCAAGCCGGTGGCGCTGGCGATGATCGGCGACAAACCGGTGGTGAGCCTGCCGGGCAATCCGGTCTCGGCCTATGCGGTGTTCGCCATGCTGGTGTCGCCGCTGGTGCGCCGCATGCAGGGCCGCGCCGAGCTGTTCCCGCCGGTCAGCCGGCTGCCGCTGCGCACCGAGCATCCGCGCCAGGACAGCCGCGAGGAATTCCTGCGCGTGCAGCGCCGCGCCGCCGATGACGGCAACGCCGAACTGGTGCCGTACGGCCACCAGGGTTCCGGGGTGATCAGTTCATTGCCGTGGTCGACCGGGCTGGCGCGCCTGCCCGCGGGCGTGCAGGTGCAGGACGGCGACCGCGTGCCCTACTACGACCTGCGTCACTGGCTGGCGTAGCGCTCGGCGGCCGCCAGTTCCTCGGGCGTGTTCAGGTTCATGAATGCGCCGGGCGCGTCATCGAACGGCGCGCCCACGCCTCCCACGCGTGACTGCCACAGGCCGACCTTGCGTTCGCCGGCCGCGAGATAGTCGCGCAGCGTCGGCAGCAGCGAGGTGCGCAACGCCATGCAGGCCGGATGGCGCTGGCCGCCAGCCATCGCATAGGCCAGGGGCGCGCCCGCCGCTTGCGCCGCCGCGATCAGGCGTTGGGCCAGGTCGGCAGGCAGGAACGGGGTGTCGCACGGCGTCACCACGAGCCATGCGCATGACGCGGCGGCAGCCAGGCCGGCGGCAAGGCCGGCCAGCGGCCCCTGCCACGCGCCCAGCGCATCGGTATCGTCGGCCACCACCCGGCCATAGCGGGCGTAGCGATCGGCATTGCGATTGGCGCTGACGATGAGCGTCCCGACCTGCGGCGCCAGGCGCCGCGCCACGTGCGCCACCAGCGGTTCGCCGCGCAGCGTGGCCAGTCCCTTGTCGTTGCCCTGCATGCGCGAACCCTGGCCGCCGGCCAGGATCAGGCCGGCCACCTGTTGCCGGTCGAGCGCGGGGAACGTCTCAGCCACCGATGTAGCTCATCTCGACTTTGCGCGCGGGGTCGGCCATGTTGCGGCCGCGCTGCTCGGAATAGTTGTCGCCGCGGACGGCCCAGATGCCCGTGAGGATGGCGGCCAGCTCGTCGTCGCTGGCGCCGTCGCGCAGCGGCGCGCGCAGGTCGTGGCCTTCGTGCCCGAACAGGCACAGGAACAGCTTGCCTTCCGGCGACAGGCGCACGCGCGTACAACCGCCGCAGAAGGCCTGGGTGACGCTGGAGATGACGCCGATCTCGCCGGCGCCGTCGCGATAGCGCCAGCGTTCGGCGACGCGGCCCATGCCATCGGCGGCTATCGGTTCGAGCGGGTAGACCTCGCCGATGCGCGCCAGCACTTGCGCGCTGGGCACCACTTCGGTCAGGTTCCAGCCGTTGGTGTTGCCCACATCCATGTATTCGATAAAGCGCAGGATGTGGCCGCTGCCGCGAAAGCGCTCGGCCATCGGCAGGATCTGCGCGTCGTTCAGGCCGCGCCGCACCACCATGTTCACTTTTACCGGCGCCAGCCCGGCCGCGGCGGCGGCATCGACGCCACGCAGCACGTCGTCGGGGGTGAAGCCGCTGTCGCTCATGTCCTGGAACATGGCCGCATCCAGCGCGTCCAGGCTGACCGTGACCCGGTTCAGCCCCGCTTCCTTGAGCACCGCGGCCTTGCGTTCGAGCAGGCTGCCATTGGTGGTGAGCGTCAGCTCGAGCGGCCGGCCGGCGGGCGTGCGCAGCTGCGACAGCAGGCCGACCAGGTTTTCCACATGCTTGCGCAGCAACGGTTCGCCGCCCGTCAGGCGGATCTTCTCGACGCCCAGGCGGGTGAAGACACCGGCCAGGCGCGCAATCTCTTCGAACGACAGCAGGTCCGAGTGGCGCATGAAGACGTAGTCGGTGTCGAACACCTCGCGCGGCATGCAGTAGGTACAGCGGAAATTGCAGCGGTCCGTGACCGAGATGCGCAGGTCGCGCAGCGGGCGCGCGCGCCGGTCGAGCGCGGGCTGGCCCGCGGCCGGCGGCGCGACGGGCGCCGGCCGTTCGGTGCGGCGATCGGCAAGGAGGATCACTTTGCTCATGGGAACATCATAGCCCGGCGCCCGCGGCGGCGCGCTCAGGCGAAAGCCTCTTCCAGGGTCTGCAGCCGACCGGTGTCGCGGGCGTCGTAGCCGACCAATTGGCCGACATAACCGACGTAGTCGGGGCTGCGCATGATGGACAGCAGGTCCTGCATGGCGGGGGTTTCCAGCGCGCCCTTGCGGATGGCGAAGAAATAGCGCTCGCGCACCAGCGGAATGAAGTCCAGGCCGAAACGGCAGGCGGCGGTCTCCACGCCGACGCCCGTGTCGGCCATGCCGCTGGCGATGTGCGCGGCGATCGCCATGTGAGTGAATTCGTTGGTTTCATAACCCTGCACCTCGCTGATCGAAACCCCGGCGCGCTGCAGCATCAGGCTGACCAGGTAGCGGGTGCTGGAGCCGATCTGGCGGTTGACGAAGCGCACGTCCTGGCGTGCCAGATCGGCCATGCCGGCGATGCGCTTGGGGTTGCCGGCCATGACGAACAGTCCGGTATTGCGCACCGCCAGGTGGATCAGCAGGTATTCGTCTGCGTGCAGCCACTGTGCGTAGCGGTCCATGATGGGCGCCTCGAAGTCGCCCAGCGGCACCTGGAAGCCGGCCAGGTCGCACTCGTGCCGTTCAAGCGAGGCCAGCGCCTCGATCGCGGTGCGGTAGCGCAGTTCCAGCCCGGGCTTGCGCCCGCCCATGTGTTCCATCAGGGACTCGACCGCGAAACCGTGGCTGGCGTGCAGCCGCAGATGGGGGCCGTTTTCGGGCAGCAGCCGCGCCAATTCCTCCTGCAGTTCGGACGCCATGCTGTCGAGCGTGGGCATCAGCCGCGCCTCGATGCGGCGGTTGGCCCACAGCAGGCGCTGCGCGAACGGCGACAGCTGCGTGCCCTGGCGGCGGTTGGTGATCAGCAATTGGGTGCCGAAGATGCCTTCGAACCGCCGCAGCACGCCCCAGGCGTGGCGGTATGACAGATCGCAGGCGCGACAGGCGCCAGCGATATTACCGGTGGCATCAATGGCGGCCAGCAGCGCCAGCATGTCCTGCAGCGGCACCGGCGCCCCGTCGTCTCCACCCAACGTCCATTGCGGCCGCAGACCGAGTCGGAACTTATATGTCATTTATTTCTTATTGAAGGCGATTAATTACCTGTTTAGAGTACACAAATAACGCAGGGCGCAGGAAATTAATATGTTTTTCTTTTCATATAAATCGACCTGACGCCCCATCGCAACAGAACCCCCTCCCTACGGGGTCCCAGCACTACTGGAGGAGACCGCCATGCGTCAGCGCGAGGCAAAATCCGATCTGGCTTCCACCGGCGGCGCCCGTGGCGGCGCCATGGCCCTGGACGCCGCCCAGGCGTCCGCCCGCCCCGCGGTGGCGGTTACCGCCCGCATCCTGGCCCGCCTGCAAGACCAGCCCGGCCCCCTGCTGCCGGTGCTGCATGCGGTGCAGCATGAACTGGGCTGTATTCCGGCCGAGGCGGTGCAGACCATCGCCGAGGCCCTGAACCTGTCCCGCGCCGAGGTCCACGGCGTTATCACCTTCTACCCGCATTTCCGCAGCGAACCCGCCGGCCGTCATACCCTGGAAGTGTGCCGCGCCGAATCCTGCCAGGCGATGGGCGGCGAACAACTGGCCGACCACGCGCGCCAGGCGCTGGGCTGTGATTTCCACGCCAGCACGCGCGATGGCGACTTCACGCTGGAGCCGGTGTACTGCCTGGGCCTGTGCGCCCAGTCGCCGGCGGTGATGCTGGATGGCCAGCCGCATGCCCGCGTCACGCCGGCCAAGCTCGACCGCCTGCTGCATCGCGTCCGGGAGGCCGGCCAATGACCGCCCCTACCCTGATCTACGTGCCGCGCGACGCCGCGGCGCTGGCCATGGACGCCGATGCCGTGGCCGCCGCCATCGAGCTGGCCGCCGATGAACGCGGCCTGGCCGTGCAGGTGGTGCGCAACGGTTCGCGCGGCCTGCTGTGGCTGGAACCGCTGGTGGAGATCGCCACGCCCGAAGGCCGCCTGGCCTACGGTCCGGTGCAGCCCGAGGACGTGCCGGCGCTGTTCGACGCCGGCTGGCTCGGCGGCGGCGACCACCCGCTGCGCCAGGGCCTGACCGAGGAAATCCCCTATCTCAAGCAGCAGGAACGCCTGACCTTCGCCCGCGTCGGCGTGATCGATCCGCTGTCGCTGCAGGACTACGCCGCGCACGGCGGCCTGCAGGGCCTGAAGCGCGCGCTGGCCATGGAGCCGGCCGCCATTGTCCAGGAGATGATCAGCTCGGGCCTGCGCGGGCGCGGCGGCGCGGCCTTCCCCACCGGCATCAAGTGGCAGACCGTGCTGGGCTCGCCGGCCGACCGCAAATACATCGTCTGCAACGCCGACGAGGGCGATTCAGGCACCTTCGCCGACCGCCTGCTGATGGAAGGCGACCCCTACGTGCTGATCGAGGGCATGACCATCGCCGGCCTGGCGGTGGGCGCGACCTACGGCTATATCTACGTGCGCTCCGAGTACCCGCACGCCATCGCCACGCTCGAAGCCGCCATCGAACGCGCGCGCGGTGTCGGCTGGCTGGGCGACGACGTGCACGGCAGCGGCCGCCGCTTCGACCTGGAAGTGCGCAAGGGCGCCGGCGCCTATATCTGTGGCGAGGAAACCTCGCTGCTCGAAAGCATCGAGGGCAAGCGCGGCGTGGTGCGCGCCAAGCCGCCGCTGCCGGCAATCTCGGGCCTGTTCGGCAAGCCCACCGTGATCAACAACGTGATCTCGCTGGCCTCCGTGCCGATCATCCTGGCCAAGGGCGCGGCCTATTACCGCGACTATGGCGTGGGCCGCTCGCACGGCACGCTGCCGTTCCAGCTGGCCGGCAACCTAAAGCGGGGCGGGCTGGTGGAAAAAGCCTTCGGCCTGAGCCTGCGCGACCTGCTGTACACCTTCGGCGGCGGCAGCGCCTCGGGCCGGCCGCTGCGCGCGGTGCAGGTCGGCGGCCCGCTCGGCGCCTACCTGCCGGAATCGCAGTGGGACGTGCCGCTGGACTACGAAGCTTATGTGCAGATCTCGGCCATGATCGGCCACGGCGGCCTGGTGGCGTTCGACGACAGCGTCGACATGGCGCGCATGGCGCGCTATGCCATGGAATTTTGCGCCATCGAGTCCTGTGGCAAGTGCACGCCCTGTCGCATCGGTTCGACCCGCGGCGTGGAAACCATCGACAAGATCGCCGCCGGCGGCCCGGGACGCGAACAGCAGGTGCATCTGCTGCGCGACCTGTGCGACACCATGCTGGGCGGATCGCTGTGCGCGCTGGGGGGCATGGCGCCCTACCCGGTGCTGTCGGCGCTGAACCACTTCCCGCAGGACTTCGGCATCGAGTCCTCGCAATCCGCCGCCCACCCCGCCTGAATCCGAGACCGCCATGCTAGAAACCGTCATCAAGCGCGACCGCGATCTGGGCACCCCGGCGCGGGTGTCCGAAAAAACCGTCACCCTGACCATCGACGGCCAGGAGATCACCGTGGCCGAGGGCACCTCGCTGATGCGCGCGGCCGCCGAGGCCGGCATCAACATCCCCAAGCTGTGCGCCACCGACAGCCTGGAGCCGTTCGGCTCTTGCCGCCTGTGCCTGGTGCAGATCGAGGGCCGCCGCGGCTATCCCGCCTCGTGCACCACGCCGGCCGAGAACGGCATGGTGGTCTTTACCGAAACGCCCAAGCTGCACGACCTGCGGCGCGGCGTGATGGAGCTGTACATCTCCGACCACCCGCTGGACTGCCTGACCTGTCCGGCCAATGGCGACTGCGAGTTGCAGGACATGGCCGGCGTGGTGGGCCTGCGCAACGTGCGCTACGGCTACGACGGCGCCAACCACCTCAAGAGCGAGAAAGACGAATCCAACCCGTACTTCACCTATGACCCGTCCAAGTGCATCGTCTGCAACCGCTGCGTGCGCGCCTGCGAGGAAACCCAGGGCACCTTCGCGCTGACCATTTCCGGCAAGGGCTTCGAGTCGCGCGTGTCGCCGGGGCAGGACCAGCCGTTCCTGGACAGCGAATGCGTGTCCTGCGGCGCCTGCGTGCAGGCCTGTCCGACCTCCACCCTGCAGGAAAAGACCGTCATCATGATGGGCCAGGCCGAGCATTCGGTGGTCACCACCTGTGCCTATTGCGGCGTGGGCTGCGGCTTCAAGGCCGAGATGAAGGGCCAGGAAGTGGTGCGCATGGTGCCGTGGAAGGACGGCCAGGCCAACCGCGGCCACTCCTGCGTCAAGGGCCGTTTCGCCTGGGGCTACGCGACCCACAAGGAACGCGTGCTCAAGCCGATGATCCGCAAGCACATCACCGACTCCTGGAAGGAAGTGTCGTGGGAAGAGGCGATCGACTACGCCGCCTCGGAATTCCGCCGCATCCAGGGCCAGTACGGCCGCGACGCGGTCGGCGGCATCACCTCGTCGCGCTGCACCAACGAAGAAACCTGGCTGGTGCAGAAGCTGGTGCGCGCCGCCTTCGGCACCAACAACGTCGACACCTGCGCCCGCGTCTGCCATTCGCCCACCGGCTACGGCCTGAAGCAGACCCTCGGTGAATCCGCCGGCACCCAGACCTTCGACTCGGTGATGCACACCGACGTGGTGATCGTCATGGGCGCCAACCCGTCCAGCGGCCACCCGGTGTTCGCCTCGCGCCTGAAGCGCCGCCTGCGCCAGGGCGCGCGGCTGATCGTGATCGACCCGCGCCGCATCGAACTGGTGAGCTCGCCGCACATCAAGGCCGACTTCCACCTGCAGGTGCGGCCCGGCACCAACACCGCGCTGCTGTCGTCAATGGCCCACGTGATCGCCACCGAAGGCCTGATCGACGAGGCCTATGTGGCCGAGCGCTGCGAGGCCAAGGCCTTCCAGGAATGGCGCGACTTCGTGTCGCTGCCCGAGAACTCGCCCGAGGCCATGGCCGAGATCACCGGCGTGCCAGCCCAGGCGGTGCGCGGCGCGGCGCGCCTGTTCGCCACTGGCGGCAACGGCTCGATCTACTACGGCCTGGGCGTGACCGAGCACAGCCAGGGCTCGACTACCGTGATGGCGATCGCCAACCTGGCCATGGCCACCGGAAACGTCGGCCGCGAAGGCGTGGGCGTGAACCCGCTGCGCGGCCAGAACAACGTGCAGGGTTCGTGCGACATGGGCTCGTTCCCGCACGAACTGCCGGGGTACCGCCACATCTCCGACGACTCGGTGCGGGCGCAGTTCGAGCGGGACTGGGGCGTGACGCTGCAACCCGAGCCCGGCCTGCGCATTCCCAACATGTTCGAGGCCGCGCTGGGCGGCACCTTCAAGGGCCTGTACTGCCAGGGCGAGGACATCGTGCAGTCCGATCCCAACACGCAGCACGTGGCGGCCTCGCTGGCGGCCATGGAATGCATCGTGGTGCAGGATCTGTTCCTGAACGAGACCGCCAAGTACGCGCATGTGTTCCTGCCGGGTTCGTCGTTCCTGGAAAAGGACGGCACCTTCACCAACGCCGAGCGCCGCATCTCGCGCGTGCGCAAGGTGATGGAACCGAAGAACGGCAAGTCCGACTGGGAAGTGACCGTGGCGCTGTCCAACGCGCTGGGCTACCCCATGAACTACCGCCATCCGCGCGAGATCATGGAAGAAATCGCGCGCCTGACGCCGACCTTCAGCGGCGTCAGCTACGACAAGCTGGACAAGCTCGGCAGCCTGCAATGGCCCTGCAACGACGACGCGCCCGAGGGCACGCCGATCATGCACATCGACAGCTTCGTGCGCGGCAAGGGCAAGTTCATGATCACCAAGTATGTGCCGACCGACGAACGCAGCACGCGCCGCTTCCCGCTGTTGCTGACCACCGGCCGCATCCTGTCGCAATACAACGTGGGCGCGCAGACCCGCCGCACACCCAACGTCATGTGGCACAGCGAGGATGTGCTGGAGATCCATCCGCAGGATGCCGAGGACCGCGGCGTCAATGAAGGCGATTGGGTCGGCATCCAGAGCCGCGCGGGCGAAACGGTGCTGCGCGCGACCCTGACCGACCGGGTGCAGCCGGGCGTGGTATATACCACCTTCCACTTCCCGGAGTCCGGCGCCAACGTCGTCACCACCGACAGTTCCGACTGGGCCACCAACTGCCCCGAGTACAAGGTCACGGCCGTGCAGGTCACGCGCGTGTCCCAGCCGTCGGAATGGCAACGGCAATGGTCGCGCTTCGCGGACATCCAGCAGAAGCTGCTGCGTGAACGCTCGCGCGAAAGCGAAGCCGTGACCTCGGGGAAATAACCCCGACAGCCGAGCCCGCCATGGACCACAGCGCCCCTCCCCCGCCCTCCCGCCCCGACTACGCGGCGGCCCAGGTGACCCGTGTGCGGGCCGGCGCCATCGTGCCCGGCGCCGAAGCCGATCGCCTGGCCGAGGAAACGCCGGTGGCGCTGGAGTTCAACGGCATCAGCCACGCCACCATGCTGGCCACGCCCGCCGACCTGGAGGACTTCGCCGTCGGCTTTTCGCTGTCCGAAGGCATCATCGACCGCCTCGCCGACGTGCGCGGCATCGATGTGCTGCCGCAATGCGACGGCATCGTGGTGCAGATCGAGATTTCCAGCGCCTGCGAGGCGCGCCTGAAATCGCGCCGCCGCGCCATGGCCGGACGCACCGGCTGCGGACTGTGCGGCGTGGAGACGCTGCCCGAGGTGCTGCGGCCGGTGGCGCCCGTACCGGCCGGCGCGCCGCTGCCGGTAGGCGCGGTGCTGCGGGCGATGCGCGCCATGCGCGCACGCCAGGCGCTGCATGACCTGACGGGCGCCACCCACGCCGCCGGCTGGGCCGACGCCAGCGGCGCGGTGGCCCTGGTGCGCGAGGACGTGGGCCGCCACAACGCGCTCGACAAGCTGATCGGCGCACTGGCGCGCCAGGCCTTGCCCGCCACGGGCGGCATGGCGCTGGTGTCGAGCCGCGCCAGTTTCGAGATGGTGCAGAAAACCGCCGCCGCCGGCGTCGGTGTGCTGGCGGCAGTCTCGGCGCCGACCGCGCTGGCCGTGCGCCTGGCCGACAGCGCCGGCATCGCGCTGCTGGGTTTTCTGCGCGACGATGACGCCACCCTGTATTCCCACCCTGAACGCATCACCTCCTAGACCGGACCCGACACACGCATGGAAATCGGCAATCTGATCCGCATGGCCAACCGCATCGGCCAATTCTTCGAAGCCATGCCGGTAAGGCCGGAAGCGATCGAAGGCGTGGCCAACCATATTCATAAATTCTGGGAGCCCCGCATGCGCAACGAGCTGCTGGACTTCCTGGCGCGCCAGCCCGATGGCGACGCCGGCCAGGAACAATTGCATCCGCTGGTGCTGGAGGCCGTCACGCAAAACCGCGAACGGCTGACGCCGCGGGCCCGCGTGCCCTGACCGGCCGCCACGCCCGCGCCGATCCGCGAGCCGGCAACGGCACGCGGGCGCAGCAAGCTTTACCGCAGCAAAGGGTTCAACAAGAGACGGCGGGACTGGATTTCTCCAGCCAACGCACGCTATAAAGCCGCACCCCGAGGAGACCTCATGGAAAGCACTGCAACGCTAGACCTGCCCGGCGCCAAGCCTGGCTTCCTGGACAAGGAACGCACCATCGCCGGGCCGGGTTTTTCCCGCTGGCTGGTACCCCCGGCCGCCCTGGCCATCCACCTGTGCATCGGCATGGCCTATGGCTTCTCGGTTTTCTGGCTGCCGTTGTCCAAGGCCATCGGCGGCGCCAAGCCGCTGGCCTGCCCGGCCGACATGAGCCTGGCCGCCGAGCTGTTCACCACCAGTTGCGACTGGAAGATCTCCACCATGGGGTGGATGTACACGCTGTTCTTCGTGCTGCTGGGCTGCTCGGCGGCGCTGTGGGGCGGCTGGCTGGAACGCGCCGGTCCGCGCAAGGCCGGCGTGGTGTCGGCATTGTGCTGGTGCGGCGGCCTGGTGATTTCGGCCTTCGGCGTCTACCTGCACCAGATGTGGATGCTGTGGCTGGGCTCCGGCGTCATCGGCGGCATCGGCCTGGGCCTGGGCTACATCTCGCCGGTCAGCACGCTGATCAAGTGGTTCCCCGACCGCCGCGGCATGGCGACCGGCATGGCCATCATGGGCTTCGGCGGCGGCGCCATGATCGGCGCGCCGCTGGCCGACCTGCTGATGCGCCACTTCGCCACGCCCACCTCGCCAGGCGTGTGGCAGACCTTCCTGAGCATGGCGCTGGTGTACTTCATCTTCATGATGTCGGGCGCGCTCGGCTATCGCGTGCCGCCCACCGGCTGGAAGCCGGAAGGCTGGACCGCGCCGGCCAAGCATGCCAACAACGTCATGATCACCAAGGGCCACGTGCATGTGAAACGGGTCTGGGGCGTGCCGCAGTTCTGGCTGGTGTGGCTGGTGCTGTGCCTGAACGTGACCGCCGGCATCGGCATCCTGGGCATGGCCTCGCCGCTGCTGCAAGAGGTGTTCGGCGGCGGTCTGATCAACAAGCCGGAGCTGGGCTACGGCCAGCTCGACAAAGACCAGTTGGCCGCCATCGCCGCCATCGCCGCGGGCTTCACCGGGCTGCTCAGCCTGTTCAACATCGGCGGCCGCTTCTTCTGGGCCAGCCTGTCGGACAAGCTCGGCCGCAAGATGACCTACCTGATCTTCTTCGTGCTCGGCTTCGTGCTGTACGCCGCCATTCCCTGGACTGCGCACATGGGCGCGCTGGCGCTGTTCGTGGCGGCCTTCTGCGTCATCCTGTCGATGTATGGCGGCGGCTTCGCCACGGTGCCGGCCTACCTGGCGGACCTGTTCGGCACGCAGATGGTCGGCGCCATCCATGGCCGCCTGCTGACGGCGTGGTCGGCGGCCGGCATCTTCGGCCCGGTGCTGGTCAACTACATCCGCGAATACCAGTTGTCCATGGGCGTGCCGCGGGCGCAGGTGTACGACATCACCATGTACATCCTGGCGGGCATGCTGGTGCTGGGCTTCCTCTGCAACCTGGCGATCCGTCCGGTCAATCCCAAGTACTTCATGAACGACGAGGAATTGGCGCGCGAAAAGGCCTTGGCCCACGAACGCGCCGTCGCCGCCGAAACCCACGGCGTGGGCGCCTCGACTTTCCGCACGCCGGCCGTGCTGGTGCTGTTCGCCTGGGCCTGCGTCGGCATCCCGCTGGCCTGGGGCATCTGGATCACCCTGCAAAAGGCAGTGGTCCTGTTCCACTGAGTCCGGCCGGGCGGGCGGCGGCGGCGCCGTCCGCCGCCCCCGGGGCGCGAAGCTGCTACATTGGCAGCCCGCGCCCTTTGTTTTTCTTCCCCAGGATTTCCCCCCTCATGTTCGCCCTGCCCCTGATGCCCGCCTTCGCCGGAGCGCTCCGTTGACCCCGCCTGAACTGCATTGGACGGAGGGCGACGGCCCCGACCAGACCCGCCATACCGCCCGCTGGCGCTCGGAATCCGGCGCCACCCCGCCCAAGCGCGTGGTGCTGGCCGACGACCGCACCACGGCGGACGCGGCCTATCGCCTGGCCTGCGAAGGCGTCGGCCTGCTGTGGCGCGGCGACTTCCAGAACGCGCGCCAATTGCTGCAGGCCATGACGCGCCGGGTCGACAAGCGCCCGCGCAAGCCGGTCGAGACGATGTTGGAGGCCTTCAACCAACACCGTCAGATCCAGTCGCAGCGCGCCCGCATCCTCGGCATGCTGCTGATTCCATTCGATGCCGGGCATGGCATTTCGCTACGCCGCGCGCCGGATGCGCGGCAAGCCTGCGAAGCGGCCCACGGCCCCGCGCACGAACCGTACGTGGCCTCGCTGCGTGAACTGCTGGGCCTGATCGGCGCCTTCGAATGGCGCAGGAAAGGCATCGAGATTCCCGCGCTGGACAACCGCATCCACCCGCACTACGGCGTGTTTTCGCCGGTGCGCGGCGAGTACATCGATCTGGTGGCGCGCACCCCGATGCCGCGCGGCAGCGTGGCGTTCGATATCGGCACCGGCACCGGCGTGCTGGCGGCCGTGCTGGCGCGCCGCGGCGGCAAGCGCGTCATCGCCACCGACACGGAGCCGCGGGCGCTGGCCTGCGCCCGCGACAACCTGGAGCGTCTGGGGCTGTCCAGGCAGGTCGAGGTGGTGCAGGCCGACCTGTTCCCCGAGGGCCGGGTGTCGCTGGCCGTCTGCAATCCGCCGTGGCTGCCGGCCCGTCCCAGCTCGCCCGTCGAGCACGCCGTCTACGACCCCGACAGCCGCATGCTGCGTGGCTTCCTCAATGGCCTGACGGCGCACCTGACGCCCAACGGCGAGGGCTGGCTGATCCTGTCGGACTTGGCCGAGCATCTGGGCCTGCGCACGCGCGAGCAATTGCTGGACATGATCCAGCAGGCCGGCCTGCGCGTGGTGGAGCGCATCGACACGCGGCCCACGCACGGCCGCGCCAAGGACCCCAGCGACCCGCTGCACGCGGCGCGCTCGAAGGAAGTCACGTCGCTGTGGCGGCTGGCAGCGGCCTGAACGCCGCCCGCCCAGGCCGGCGGGCGGCCTGAGGCCGTGGCCTCAGGCCATGGCCTCAGGCCCGCCCCGCAGCCACGTTGACGCTGATGGCGATGATGAAGACGTTGAAGAAGAACGCGATCACGCTGTGCACCAGCGCCGTGCGCCGCACCCGGCGGCTGACGATCTGCACATCCGACACCTGGAACGTCATGCCCAGCACCAGGGCGAAATAGGCGAAGTCCCAATAGTCGGGATCTTCCTTGCCCGGAAAGTCCAGGCCCTTGTGCATGGCGTTGCGGTGGCTGTAATAGCCGTGCGCGTAATGCAGCGCGAAGATCATGTTCAGGTAGAGCCACGACAGCACGATGCTGACCGCGGCAGCCACCAGGTCGGCCACGCCCTCGAGGCCGCCGGCCGCGCGCAGCTCGGTCCAAAGCGCCACCATCACCAGGCATGACAGCGCCACGCTGCTCCAGAGCACGGCCGTGCGCCCGACGTCGACCTGCTGCGCGCGGACCCGCATCATGGCCGGCGTGGCCTTGCCGAAGGCGGCCCCCGTCAGCAGCAGGAACAGCAGCGCCGCCACATCGAAGGCCAGCAGGCCGGCGCGGCTGGGCGACAGCCCGACGCGCCACAGCACTCCGGCCAGCACCACGAACAGCGCGCCGCACAACACCAGCCGCCGGTGCGCGTGGTAGAACGGAAGCGCGGCGACCTCGGCGGGCGACGATTCGATCTCCGGCTCCTTGAGCGGCAGCTTCATGGCGGACTCCCAGCGTGGCAGGAGCCTTCACGCTAACCGATCGCGAGCAATCCCACCAGCGCCCCGCCGAACAACAGCCATAGCGGGTGGATGCGGGTGAAGCTGCCCAGCAGCGCCACCACCGCCGTGATCGCCCCCAGCAGCCAGGTGTGGGCCGACGCCTCGGTGATCAGCGCGGCGCTGGCGGCCACCAGGCCCACCGTCATGGGGAAGATCCCGGCCTGGATCACGCCGCGCCAGGGCCGGTCCTTGAAGCGTTCCCACAACCCCAGCGCGATGATGGTGATGAGCGATGACGGCCCGAACTTGGCCAGCGTGGTCACCAGCATGCCGGCCCAGCCGGCCACATGCCAGCCGACCAGCGTGACCACCATCAGGTTGGGGCCGGGCGCCGCCTGGCCCAGGGCGAACAGCGCGGAGAAATCGGCGGCGGTCATCCAGCCGTGCACGTCCACGACCTGCCGCTGCATTTCGGGCAGGATGGTGTTGCCGCCGCCGAACGCCAGCACCGACAGTTGCGAGAAGATGATGGCCAGGGAGATCAGCGTCTGCATCATCGACGTTGCCTCCAGACCAGCAGGATGCTCAGGGGCGTCAGCACCGCCATGGTCGGCAGCAGCGGAACGCGCAGCACCGCGATGGCGATGAAACAGGCGGTGGCCACCAGGCCGGCCAGCCAGTCGCGGCGCTTGAACACCGGCACCCCGACCTTGACCGCCATCGAAATCAGCAGGCCCGCGGCGGCGGCGGCCAGTCCGGCGAACAAGTGCTGGATGTGGGGATCGTTCTGGAAGCGGTCATAGACCATGCCCAGCAGCACCACGATGGCCGAAGGCGCCAGGATCAGGCCCATCAGCGCCGCGAAGGCGCCGCGCGGGCCACGGAACTTCATGCCCAGGGCCACCGACAGATTGATGATGTTGCCGCCCGGCAGGAACTGGCACAGGCCCAGCAGGTCGGAGAATTCGGAGCCGGACAGCCAGCGGTGCTTTTCCACCACCATGCGGCGCGCCAGGGGCAGCGCGCCGCCGAAAGCGGTCAGGCCGAGCATGAGGAATCCGGAGAACAATTGCCCGCAAGTGGGGGGCGGCCGGGTCGCGGCGTCGGGGGAATCAGGTGCTGCTGCGTTCATGGTGGTGCGGCCGCGGCGGCCGGTCGGGAGGCGCCGGCGCGCCAGCGCCGGGGGGATAAGGACAGCTCGCAGCCTACTCCCGCGATCAGATAATGTCTAATATATGACTGCTTAAACAAACATATCCATTACATATGGCATCCGTCGACCTGCGGCTGTTGCGCTACTTCCTCGCGGTGGCCGAGGAATCCCACTTGACCAAGGCCGCCGCCCGCCTGGGCATTCGCCAGCCGCCCCTGAGCCAGCAGATCCGCGTGCTGGAACAGGAACTGGGCGTCACGCTGTTCCACCGCCTGCCGCGCGGCATGGAGCTGACCGAAAGCGGCCATGCCCTGCTGGCCGATGCCCGCAGCATCCTGGCGCTGGTCGATCAGGCGGTCGACGGCGTGCGGCGCGTGTCGTTGGGCGAGGCCGGCCGGCTGACCGTCGGCTTTACCGGCTCGGCGGCGTTCCACCCTTTCGTGCCCTCGGTGATCCGGCGCTTTCGCGAGAGCGCGCCGCAGGTGCGGCTGGTGCTGGAAGAAAGCAGCACGGGCGAACTGATGCAAGCCGTGCGCGACGGCCGTGTCGACGTGGCCTTCGTGCGCGGCGCCCATGGCGTCGACCGCGGCGTGGCGGTGGAGACCGTGCTGGAGGAAAGCATGCTGGCGGCCTTTCCGGCCGACCATCCCATGGTCAAGGGGCGCCCGCGCAAGCGCATCGCGCTGGCCGAACTGGCCGAGGAATCGTTGATCCTGTATCGCCGCCACAGCGGCCCCGGGCTCTACGACGCCATCATCTCCGCCTGCCGCGCCGCCGGCTTCAGCCCGCGGGTGGCGCAGGAAGCGCCACGCATGCTGTCCACCCTCAGCCTGGTGGCGGCTGGCCTGGGGGTGTCGCTGGTGCCGGCCTCGCTGCGCCGGGTCAACATCGAAGGCGTGGTGTACGTCAATGTCACCGGCCCCGTGGCCATGCGCGCGCCGCTGACCTTGATCTGGCGCGACGCGCCGCTCAGCGGCGCGATCCGCCGCTTGATCGAGGAAGTGCGGGCGCATCGCGCGGCGGCCGGGGACGCGCTCAAGCAGCCGCCGCGCGCGCGCGGCTGAGTTTCCCTGGCGCGGCGGCGCTACACTGGGCGCCTTTTCCTGTCTTTACCGCATCCCATGCAGGACCTCGCTCCCATAGGTGTATATGACTCCGGCGTCGGCGGGCTGAGCGTGCTGCGCGCCATCGGCCAGACCCTGCCGCGCGAACACCTGCTGTACGTGGCCGATTCCGCCCACGTGCCTTATGGCGAGAAAACGCCGGAATACGTGCGGCAGCGCGCGCTGGCCATCGCCGATTACCTGGTGTCGCGCCAGGCCAAGGCCATGGTGGTCGCCTGCAATACCGCCACCGCCGCCGCCATCGCCGCGCTGCGCGCCCGCCATCCCGGACTGGTCATCATCGGCGTGGAACCGGCCATCAAGCCGGCCGCGCACCTGACGCGCAGCGGCGTGGTGGGCGTGTTCGCCACCACCGGCACGCTCGCCAGCGCCAAGTTCGCGGCCCTGGTGCAACGCGAGGCGCCCGAGATCCGCATCCTCTTTCGCCCCTGCCCCGAATGGGTGCTGCAGGTGGAGCGCGGCGACATCCATGGCGCGGCCGCCGCCCGCGTGGCGCAGGAGCCGGTGCGCGAACTGCTGGCCCAGGGCGCGGATACCCTGGTGCTGGGCTGTACCCATTTCCCGTTCCTGCACGACGCGATCCAGGCGGCGGCAGGCCCGGCGGTGCCCTTGCTGGAGACCGGCGGGCCGGTGGCGCGGCGCCTGCGCCACCAATTGCAGCAGCACGGCCGGTTGGCGGCCGCGGGCGCCGGCGCCGTGGAACTGCTGACCACCGGCGATGCCGCCCGGCTCGGCCGCATGGCCGCCTTGTTGCTGGACCTGCCGGCCGCGGCCGCGCAGGTGCCCGCCGACTGGTGTTGACCGGCCAATCCCGCTTCCTTTGATTGCGCGCATCCCGCCGGCCCCCGCCCGGCGGAATAATTGCGTACAGTGGAGTTGTCGCGGCGCCGCCAGGAACGGGCCGCCGCGCGCTCGCGGACAACAAGGAGACGTCGATGAAACGCATTCTGATCCCGGTGGATGGCTCGCAGCATGCCGTCCACGCCGTGCGCGCCATGCTCGAGGCGCGCAGCTACGATCCCGTCGAACAGGTGGCGCTGCTGACCGTGCAGATCCCGCTGCTGGCCGGCAAGATCGGCCGCGGCCTGTCGCAGGCCGATATCGACGCCTATCACCAGGAAGAAGGCGAAGCCGCGCTGGGCGAGGCCCGCGCGCTGCTGACGGCGGCCGGCGTGCCGTTCACCTCGCGCATCGAAACCGGCGCGGTGGCCGAGACCATCGCGCGCATCGCCGACGAGATCGATGCCGACGAGATCTACATGGGCACGCGCGGCCTGGGCTCGGTGGCCTCGCTGTTCATGGGCTCGGTGGCCACCAAAATCCTGCACCTGACGGAACTGCCCGTCACCCTGGTCAAGTAAAGGAGCCGCCATGCTGAACATCCTCGTCCCCGTCGACGGTTCCGACAATGCCAATCGCGCCGTGCTGCATGCGCGCCAGCTGGCCCAGGGCGCGCCCGCGGCGCGCGTCCACCTGCTCAATGTGCAGACGCCGCCGCACGGCCGCGCCGGCCTGTCGCGCCTGGTCACCCAGGACATGATCGACGAATACTACGAACGCGAAGGCCGGCAGGCCGCCGACGCGGCCCGCAAGCTGCTCGAAGTGACCGGCACCGACCACACCTGCCATGTCGAGTTCGGCAACCCGGCGGTGGAGATCCAGGCCTACGCGCGGGACCACCATTGCGCCCGCATCGTCATGGGCACGCGCGGCCACGGCGCGCTGGCCGGCATGCTGATCGGCTCGGTCGCCAACCAGGTGGTGCAGTTGGCCGAGGTGCCGGTGACGCTGGTGCGCTGAACCCCGCCGGCGGGCGCGGGCCGGCCCGTTAGGCGCTGGCCGGCAATGCCGGCAGGGTCAGCGTCACGCGCAGCCCGCCCAGCGGCGACTGCCCGGCGCTGACCTCGCCGCCGTAGGTGCCGGCCAGATCGCGCACGATGTCCAGCCCCAGGCCGGAGCCGGGACGCTGCTCGTCCATGCGCACGCCACGCTCGAAGATGCGTTCGCGCTCGTCCTCGGCGATGCCCGGGCCGTCGTCGTCGATCACGATCCGCAGGCGGTCCGGCGCGGCCGCCCCGGCGCCGATCCGCACGCGCCGCGCCGCCCACTTGCAGGCGTTGTCGAGCAGGTTGCCGACCATCTCCTGCAGATCCTGCTCCTCGCCGCGAAATTCGAGCCCGGCAGGGAATTCGTCCATCTCCAGCGCCAGCCCGCGCGCCGCATACAAGCGCTGCATGACCCGCAACAGCGCCTGCACCGGCGCCCGCAGCGGCGTGCGCCCGCCCGCCGTGCCCGAGGCGGCCGCGGCCCGCGCGCGCGCCAGGTGGTAATCGATCTGGCGCAGCGCCATCGCCACCTGTTCGCGCACCAGGCGGGCGAAGGCGCCGTCCTCGCCCGCCGCCGCATTGCCCATGATGGTCAGCGGCGTCTTGACCGCGTGCGCCAGGTTGCCGGCCTGGGTCCGCGCGCGTTGCACGATGTCGGCGTTGACCGCCAATACCCGGTTGAAATCATCGACCAGCGGCTGGATCTCGCTGGGAAAGCGGCCCTCTATCCGCACACTGTTGCGGCCCTGCTGTGCGGCCAACTGACGCCGCAGCCGCCCCAGCGGCCGCAGCCCCACCACCACCTGCACCACCGCCGCCGCCACCAGGCCGGCCGCCAGCGCGCCCAGCGACAGCAACAGCATGTGATCGAAGCGTTCGATCGGCTCGGCCAGCACCGCGCGGTCGGCGGCCACCACCAGCCGCAGCGTGCCGGCGTTGCTGTCCTCCGGCTTAAGCAGGCGCGTCACCGCGCTCAGGCGGTGCTTCTCGGGACCGACGATGTCATGAAGGCCATCGGCATTGTCGGCCGCGGGCAGCGCCAACACCTGATCCCACAGCGAGCGCGAGCGCGCCACCCCGGCGGCCACCACGCGCCCCTGGTCATCGAGGCGGTCGATCTGCCAATACAGCCCCGACAGCGGCTGCTCCAGACGCGGATCGCTCAGCGGCGAGGCCACCGTGGGACGGCCGTCCGGCGCCACGCTGACCGCCGCCGTCAACTGGTTCATGTGCAGCGCCAGTTCGGCCCGCAACTGTTCGGCGATGTGCTGGCGGAACAGGCTGCCCAGTCCCCATCCGGCCAGCACGATGATCGCCGCGATCCAGGCAAGCGTGCCGGCCAGCATGCGCCAGCGCAGCGACCCCGGTGCGCGCGGCGAGGTCATGGCGGACAGGTGAGCCGGTAGCCGAGTCCGCGCACGGTCTCGATGGTGTCGGCCGGCAGCTTCTTGCGCAGGCGGCCGATGAATACGTCGATGGTGTTGGAATCGCGATCGTGGTCCTGGGCGTAGATGTGCTCGATCAGTTCGCTGCGTGACACGACTTCGCCGGCGTGCTGCATCAGCACGGCCAGCACCTTGAACTCGTGGCTGGTGAGGTTCAGCGGCACGCCATCGACGGTGGCCCGCGCCAGCCGCGTATCGAGCATCAGCGGACCGCAGCGCCATTGCGCGCTGGCATGGGTGCTGTATCGGCGCAGCAGCGCCCGCACGCGCGCCAGCAGTTCCTCCATGTGGAAGGGCTTGGTGAGGTAGTCATCGGCGCCGGCGTCGATGCCGGCGACCTTCTCGTGCCAGTTGGCGCGCGCGGTCAGGATCAGCACCGGCATGCCGCGCCCGGCCGCGCGCCACTGCTTGAGCACCGTCAGGCCGTCCATCACCGGCAGGCCCAGGTCCAGCACCACCACTTCGTAGGTCTCGACCTCGCCCAGGTAGTGGGCGGTGCCGCCGTCCGCCGCGGTATCGACGGTATAGCCGGCGTGGCGCAGCGCCTCGGCCAGTTGCGAGGCCAGGGTCGGTTCGTCTTCGACGACAAGTATGCGCATCAGTGTCGGTTCCGGATTTGGATGTCGCGCCCCTTCATGCCCAGCACCCTGCCGTCGCGCGCGTCGATCTTGAGCTTGACCAGGCTGCCGCCGGGCTGCAGCAGGCGGATTTCGTACAGGAACAGGCCATCGTCCTCTTCGAATTCCACCTTGACCACCTGGCCGGGGAAATCCCGTTCGACGATGTCCAGCACCGACCGCAGCGGCAGCACCTTGCCCGCCTGCAGGGCCTCGCGGGCCCGGTCGTGATCGCGCTCGTCGGCCTGTCCGGCGCCCGGCCCCACGGCCAGCCCCAGCGCCAGTGCCAGGCCGGTCAGCCAGATTGCGATACGAGAGCGTGCGGTCATGGGCATTCTATGGGACGGTCACGTCAGGGTAACCCGGCGCGCGGGGGAAAAACAGGGTGTGCAAGCGCCCCATTTATAGCGCGTCAAACATGAACCTCGGGTGAACGCGCCCTTCAGAACGGGTTCATGCGCCCCCCCGAATAATGACGTCATGGCCGATCCACGGCCTGACGCAACCCTAAGGAGAAAGCAGCATGAACCGCATCCGCAAGACCCTGTCCGTCCTGACCCTTGGCGCCGCCACCGTTGCCGGCGCCGCCGCGCTGGCGCAGACCGCGCCGCAACCTGCGCCGGCCGCCGCCGCGCCCGCCCAGTCCGCGCCCGCCGCGCCGATCCTAACGGTGCGCCAGGTCTATGACACGCTGACCGCCGCGGGCTATCGCAACATCACCGAGATCGAACTCGAACATCAGCGCGCCTATGACGTCAAGGCCGAGAACGCACAAGGCCAGCGCGTGAAGCTGCGCGTGGACGCGCAGACTGGCGCGGTGTTGCGCAGCCGCATCAAGGATTGAGGCCGACGCCATGAAAACCCGTTCCGCCTTGGGTCTCTTCCTGCTGGCGCTGACCGGCGCCTGGGCTGTCGACGCCATCGTGCTGCAGCCAGCGGCCTCCGCCGCCTGGCCCTGGGTGCTGCGCCAGCAGGCGCTGTACCTGACGGGCGTCTGGTCGATCGGCCTGATGTCCCTGATCATGCTGCTGGCGCTGCGCCCGGCCTGGCTGGAAGGGCCGCTGGGCGGCATGGACAAGATCTACCGGCTGCACAAATGGGCCGGCATCCTGGCCATCGGCGCCGGCGCGGCGCACTGGCTGATCAAGCTGGCCAGCACGCCGCTGAAGGCGCTGGTCGGCACCGAGGGCCGGCCCGCGCGCGACGCGGTGCTGACCATGCTGGCGGATTCGCGCGGGCTGGCCAAGGACCTGGGCGAATGGACGCTCTATGCCTTGCTGGCGATGCTGGCGATCACCCTGTGGCGCCGTTTTCCGTACCACGCCTGGCGCATTGTCCATCGCGCCATGCCGCTGGCCTACCTGGTGCTGGTGTTTCACACCCTGGCGCTGGCGCCGGCCTATTACTGGACCGGACCGACCGGCGCACTGCTGCTGCCGCTGATGGCGGGCGGCGCCGGGGCCGCGCTGCTGGCGCTGGCTGGCCGCATCGGCCGCGGCCGGCGCATTGCGGGCCGGGTGACGCGGTTGGTGCAGCGGCCCGGCGACATCCTCGAAGTCACCTGCGAACTCGGCCCCCGCTGGCCGGGCCACGCCGCCGGGCAGTTCGCCTTTGTCACTTTCGACCGGCGCGAAGGCGCGCATCCGTTCACCATCGCCAGCGCACCGCACCCCGGCCGCCACGACGTCACGTTCCAGATCAAGGCGCTGGGCGACTACACCCGGCGCCTGGCCGCCACGCTGCGCGCGGGCGCGCCGGTCACGGTCGAAGGCCCCTACGGCCGCTTCGAACGTCCCGCCGATCCCGCCGCGGGTCCGCAGGTGTGGGTCGCGGGCGGCATCGGCATCACGCCGTTCCTGGCCTGGCTGGAAGCGGCCCGCGACGCGCCCGGCGGCCACCCGCCCGTATGGCTGCACTACTGCGTGCGCGACGCCGGCGCCGACCCCTTCGTCGAGGAGCTGCGGCAACGCTGCGAACGGCTCGACAACGTCACGCTGCACGTGCACAGCGCGGCGCAGGGCCAGCGGCTGGATGCCACCGCCCTGGCGCAGGGCGAAGTGGCCGCCGGCCGGGTCGCCGACGTCTGGTACTGCGGCCCGGCAGGCCTGGCGGCGGCGTTGCGAAAGGGTTTGCGGCGCCTGGGCCGTGGCCGGGTCCATTGGCACCAGGAAGCCTTCGACATGCGCTAGCCGGCGGCGCAACGGCGCGCCGCCTCATCGTATGATGAAGGCTTGCCTACCCCACGCGACTGGAGCCGCCTCATGCGCATTCGATATCTGCTGGTGGCGCTGGCCGCGGCCACCGGCCTGGTGGCCGCCTGCGGCGAAGTCGCGCGCCTGCCGGTCGAGGCCGGCATGGGGCCGCGCCCCGAGCTGCCCGCCCCCAACGCCACCCTGATCCCCACGGTCAACACGGCCAGGGCGGTGGGCTGGCCCGAGTCCGGCCTGCCCACCCCGGCCAGCGGCCTGGCGGTGAGCGCCTATGCCCGAGGCCTGGATCATCCCCGCTGGCTCCATGTGCTGCCGAACGGCGATGTGCTGGTGGCCGAGACCAACGCCCCGCCCAAGCCGCCCGAGGCCTCCGGCGGGCTCAAGGACTGGGTCGCCGGCGTCGTCATGAAGCGTGCCGGCGCGCGCACACCCAGCGCCAACCGCATCACCCTGCTGCGCGGCCTGGGGCCCGACGGCGCGGCGCAGACGCGCACGGTGTTCCTGGAAGGCCTGAATTCGCCGTTCGGCATGGCCCTGGTCGGCGACCAGCTGTATATCGCCAACGCCGACGCGGTGCTGCGCTTTCCCTACCAGACCGGCCAGACCCGCATCAGCGCGCCGGGGGTCAAGGTGACCGACTTGCCGGCGGGCCGCAACCATCACTGGACCAAGAACCTCATTGCCAGCCCGGATGGCGCCAAGCTGTATGCGACGGTCGGTTCGAACAGCAACGTGGGCGAAAACGGCATGGCCGAGGAGGAAGGCCGCGCCGCCATCTGGGAAATCGACATCGCCAGCGGCGCCAAGCGCCTCTACGCCACCGGCCTGCGCAATCCGGTGGGCATGGCCTGGGGGCCGGACGGCCGGACGCTCTGGACCGCGGTGAACGAACGCGACGAACTGGGCAGCGATCTGGTGCCCGACTACATGACCTCGGTGCGCGACGGCGGCTTCTATGGCTGGCCCTACAGCTACTTCGGCCAGCATGTCGACACCCGGGTCAAGCCGCCGCGCCCGGACCTGGTGGCGCGGGCGCTCGTGCCCGATTACGCGCTCGGGCCGCACACCGCCTCGCTGGGGCTGGCCTGGTCCGGCGGCGCCAATCTGCCGGCGCCGTTCCTGCACGGCATGTTCGTCGGTCAGCACGGCTCCTGGAACCGCGATCCGCGCAGCGGCTACAAGGTCATCTTCGTGCCCTTCACCGGCGCGCGCGCCGACGGCCAGGCGCGCGACGTGCTGACGGGGTTCCTCGATGAGGCCGGCCAGGCGCGTGGCCGGCCGGTGGGCGTGGCGCTGGACCGGCAAGGCGCGCTGCTGGTGGCCGATGATGTCGGCAACGCGATCTGGCGCGTCACCGCCGCGGCCCCGGCGCGCTGAAACCACGCCGGCAACGGCACGCCCAGGGCCGCGCCGCGCAATTCACTGGCGCCCGCTTGCGTTGCGTCAAGCCGCTTGCGGGCGCGCGTGCGCCGCCGGGAGTAGACTGGGGCGAGAATACCGCAACGGCCGCGAGGCTCCGTCCGGCGGAGCATGCGGTTCCCCTTCCCCCGATCCCTGGAGGCATGAACATGCTGTTGAAGAATCTCTGCGCCGCGACCATCCTGGCCCTGGCCTCGGCCCCGGTGCTGGCGGCCGAATGTTCGGTCGATATCGCCGGCAACGACCAGATGCAGTTCGACAAGAAGGAAATCACGGTCAGCAAGAGCTGCAAGCAGTTCACCGTGAATCTCACGCACCCCGGCAAGCTGGCCAGGAACGTCATGGGCCACAACTGGGTGTTGACCAAGCAGGCCGACATGCAGGGCGCCGTCAACGACGGCATGGCCGCCGGCCTGGACAACAACTATGTCAAGAAGGACGACGCCCGCGTCATCGCCCACACCAAGGTGATCGGCGGCGGCGAAAGCGATTCCGTCACCTTCGACGTCAGCAAGCTGGCCGCCGGCCAGGACTACGCCTTTTTCTGCTCGTTCCCCGGCCACTTCGCGCTGATGAAGGGCGTGCTCAAGCTGGTCGACTGAGCCTTGCCCTGACGGCCTCGCGGGATCCTCGCGGGGCCGCCGTGCCCACCCCTACAATGGCTTTTTTGCCAATACTCTTGGGGAACGACGCATGAGCACGGATAAAGTGGCCATCATCACCGCCGGCGGCAGCGGCATGGGCGCGGCGGCGGCACGCAAACTGGCGGCCGATGGCTTCCGCGTGGCGATCCTGTCCTCGTCCGGCAAGGGCGAGGCGCTGGCCGCCGAGCTGGGCGGCCTGGGCGTGACCGGATCGAACCGCTCGCCCGAAGACCTGTCGCGGCTGGTGGACACGACCCTGCAGCAATGGGGCCGCGTCGACGCGGTGGTCAACAGCGCCGGCCACGGCCCCAAGGGCCCGCTGCTGGAAATCAGCGACGACGACTGGCACCTGGGCATGGAGTTCTACCTGCTCAATGTGGTGCGCATCGCGCGCCTGGTGGCGCCGGTCATGAAGCAGCAGAAGTCCGGCGCCATCGTCAACATCTCGACCTACGCGACCTTCGAGCCGGAAGCGCTGTTCCCCACGTCCGGCGTGTTCCGCGCCGGCCTGGCTGCGTTCACCAAGGTGTTCGCGGACGAATACGCCCAGCACAATGTACGCATGAACAACGTGTTGCCCGGCTTCATCGACAGCCTGCCGGAAAAGGAAGACCGGCGCGCGCGCATCCCGATGGGCCGCTACGGCACCGCCGCGGAAGTGGCCGACCTGATCGCTTTCCTGGCATCCGACGCCTCGTCGTACATCACCGGACAGAACATCCGCATCGACGGCGGCATCACCCGTTCGGTGTAGTCCGCGCCGCCCGGCCCGCCACCGCGGGCCGGTCTTTCTCCCCGGCGCGCGCTCATGCGAATGGCTTAGTCTCTCATCCGAATGACGGTCTTGAAGCGCCCCCCGGCGCTTCGGTACCGTAGGGGCTCGCATTCGACCCCCCGGGGCTGCCTGCATGTCCGCGTTGCCGTCCGAAGCGGCGCCGGCCGCTTCCTCCCCTCGCCCGCCTCCCACGCCCGGCCAGGCCTCGCGCTTCCTGGCCCAGGCCACCTTCGGCCCGACCCCGGCGCAGATCGACGCCGTGGTGCGCGACGGCTATGCCGCCTGGCTCGACGCGCAACTGGCGCTGCCGCCGTCACAAAGCCATTTCGACTGGCTCTTGCAGCAGGGCAAGGACACCGAGGCCTACAAGGGCAACGGCATCAATGCGCCGCTCGAATCCACGCTGTGGCGCAAGTTCATCAGCGCCGAGGACCAAGTGCGCACGCGCGTGGCGTTCGCGCTGTCGGAGATCTTCGTGGTGGGCGTGGCGTCGATCACCGCCAACTGGCCGCTGTTCGGCGCGGCCGGCTTCATGGACTTGCTGGCCGAGCACGCTTTCGGCCGCTACCAGGACCTGCTCACCGCCGTCACGCGCAACCTGTCGATGGGCTGCATGCTGACCTATCGCGGCAACCGCAAGGAAGACCCCCGCACCGGCCGCCATCCCGACGAGAACTATGCGCGCGAGGTGATGCAGCTGTTCAGCATCGGCCTGATTGAATTGAATCGCGACGGCAGCCCCCGGCTGGCGCATGGCGCGCCGGTAGAGACCTATGGCAACGCCGACGTGCAGGGCCTGGCCAAGGTATTCACCGGCTGGGACCTGGACGGACCGGAGACCGACGTGCAATTCCACCGCCGTCCGATGGCTCTGAACCCGGCACTGCATTCGCTGGCCGAAAAGCGCTTCCTGGGCGCGGTGATTCCGCCCGGCACCGACGGCTACCTGTCGCTTGAACGGGCGATGACGGTGATCAGCGCCCACCCCAATGTCGGCCCGTTCCTCGGCACGCAGCTGATCCAGCGGCTGGTCACCAGCAACCCGAGCCCCGCGTACGTCGACCGGGTGGCGGCCGTGTTCGACAACGACGGCCATGGCGCCCGCGGCAACCTCAAGGCCGTGGTGCGCGCCATACTGCTCGATGACGAGGCGCGCCATCCCGACCTTTCGGCGCCCGGCTGGGGCAAGGTGCGCGAGCCCATCCTGCGCTTTTCCGGCTGGGCGCGGGCCTTCGGCGCGACTTCCACCAACGGCGCCTGGGCCATGCCCGACACCACCGACAACACGATCCGGCTGGCGCAGAGCCCGATGCGCTCGGCCAGCGTGTTCAATTTCTTCCGGCCGCGCTACACCCCGCCGGTCACCGAACTGGCGCGGCGTGGGCTGGTGGCGCCGGAATTGCAGATCACCGACGAAACCAGCGTCGCCGGCTATCTGAACTTCCTGGCCATCTACGTCGATCGCGGCTGGGAGGATCTGCAGACGCGCTATGACGCCGAGATCGCCGTGGCCGGCGACGCCGAGGCGCTGGTGGCGCGGGTGTCGCTGCTGCTGGCCGGCGACGCTTTCAGCGCGACGACCGCGCGCGCCATTGCGCAGGCGGTCGACACCCTGCCGCGCGCGCGGCCCCGCGACCGCGTGCGCGCCGCCATCATGCTGGTGGCGGCCAGCCCCGAATACCTGGTGCAGAAATGAACGCCGACCGCCGCGAATTCCTGCTGCGCGCCTGCGCCCTGGGCGCGAGCCGCGCGGCGGCGCCGCTGGCGCTGAACCTGGCGGCGCTGGGCGCGGCGGCGGCGCAGTCCGCGCCGCCGGGGGACTACAAGGCGCTGGTGTGCGTCTTCCTGTACGGCGGCAATGACCCGTTCAACACCCTGGTGCCTTTCGATCCGGCCGCCTATCGCGCCTACGCCGCGGCGCGAACCGACATCGCGTTGCCGCGCGAGGCGCTGCGGGCCACGGCGCTGCGCGACCCGACGCCCGCCACCGACGGCATGTCGTTCGCGCTGGCCCCGTCCCTGGCGCCGCTGGCGCCGCTGTTCGCGCGCGCAGACATGGCGGCGGTGCTGAACGTCGGCCCGCTGGTGGTCCCCACCAGCAAGGCGGACTACCTCGGCGCGCGGGTGCCGCTGCCGCCGAAGCTGTTCTCGCACAACGACCAGCAGTCATACTGGCAGGCGCTGGCGCCGGAAGGCGCGTCGTCCGGCTGGGCCGGGCGCCTGACGGACCTGTACGCCGGCATCAACACGCGGCGCAGCTTCACCGGCATCACCGCCGGCGGCAACACCGTGCTGCTGGCGGGCCGCCATGTCGCCGGCTACCGGGTCGGCGTGAACGGCTCGACCCGCATCGAGCTGCTGACGCGCGACCTGTATGGTTCCAGCGCCTGCACCGCGCTGCTGCGGCAACTAATCACGCAACCGCGCGAGCACTTGATGGAACGCGAACTGTCGCGCATCGCCGCCCAGTCGATCGACGCCGACACACAGCTGCGGGCAGCCTTGGCGGGCGTGGCGGTGCCCGGCGACTTCGCCTCGCCGCTGGCGCAGCAGCTCAGGATCGTGGCGCGCATCATCGCCGCGCGCCAGGCGCTGGGCGCCCGCCGCCAGGTGTTCTTCGTGTCGCAGAATGGCTATGACAATCACACCGGCCTGAACGACACCCACCCCGCCCTGTTGCAGGAACTGGGCCAGGCGCTGGCCACGTTCCAGGAGGCGCTGGCGGGCCTGGGCGTGGCGCGCCAGGTCACCACCTTCACCGCATCGGAATTCGGCCGCACGCTGGGCTCGAACGGCAACGGCTCGGATCACGGCTGGGGCGCGCACCATTTCGTCCTGGGCGGCGCCGTCAACGGCGGCCGCTGCTACGGCACGCATCCGGCGATCGCGCCCGATGGCCCCGGTTTCGTCGACAACGGCCGGCTGCTGCCGACGCTGGCGGTGGAACAACTAGGCGCGGCGCTGGGCGGCTGGTTCGGCGCCAGCGCCGACGACCTGCGCCTGGTGTTTCCGAACCTGCGCCACTTCGACGCCGCGCCGCTGGCGCTGTTTACAGCGCCGCGTGGATCGTCGACGCCAGCCGCTTCCACTTGACCGCTTCTTCGCGCACGAACGCCGCCAGCTCGGCCGGCGTGCTGGTGCGTACCTCGGCGCCCTGGTCGTCGATCTTGGCGGCCACGGCCGGATCATTGAGCGCGCCATTGAGCGCGCCATTGAGCTTGGCGACGACCTTAGGATCGGCGTTGGCGGGCGCGAACACGGCATACCACTGCGCCACGTCCACGCCCTGCACGCCCAGTTCCGCCAGCGTCGGCATGTCCGGCAGCACCTTGGCGCGCCGCGCGCCGGCCACCCCGAGCGCGCGGATCTTGCCTGACTTCAAGTGCGGATAGGCGCTGAACAGGCTGGGAAACATGACCTGGGTGACGCCGGCCAGCGTATCCGTCATGGCGGGCGCCGATCCCTTGTAGGGAATTTCGAGCATGGCGGCGCCAGTGGCGCGGTTGAACAGTTCGCCCGCCACCGCCGGCGCGGTGCCCGGGCCGGCGGTGGCGTAGCTCAGCCCGTCGGGATGGGCCTGGCCGTACTTGAGCAGGCCGGGCACGTCCTGCACACCGATGCTGCTGGACACCACCATGAGCGTGGGTGAATCGGCCACCATGCCGATGGCGGTGAAATCACGCACCGGGTCGTAGTTGAGCTTCTGCAGCGCGGGGTTGATGCCGTGCGTGCCGATGTAGCCCAGTATCAGCGTATAGCCGTCGGCCGGCTGGCGCGCCACGTAGTCGGACGCGATGGCCCCCTGCGCGCCGGGTTTGTTGACCACGATGACGGTCTGGCCCAGCAGTTCGCCCATCTTCTGTCCGATGACCCGGGCCAGGGTGTCGTTGCCGCCACCGGCGGCGGTGGGCACCACCATGGTGATGGGACGTTCGGGGAATTCGGCATGCGCGGCCTGGCCGCCCAGGGCCAGGCAAAGCGCGGCGGCGCACAGCGCGCCGCGAGAGGGGAAAGCCATGTCATGTCTCCTGACGGTTATGGGGACGGTCTCTGTGGACCGCTGTGTCTCGGTTCGGAAGCGGGTCGGCCCGCTGCCTTCTTGTTTCGGTTCGGCAGGCCGTGAACGGCTTCCGGGTGTGGAATCGGTGACGCCGGTCTAGGCCGCCATCGCGGCGTGCGCCGGCCGCATGGCCGGTTCCTCCCGCGCCGGCACGTAGCGTCCCGGCACGTATAACAGGCCCTTCATGATCTTGCGCGCGGTGCGCACCAGGCCGGCGGCCCGCACCTCGCCGCTGTCCGGGTCCAGCCTGACGTCGATGTCCATGCCGCCCGACGGATGCTCGATGCGCACGCCACGATAGCCCGGGCGCGGGGCTGGCCCGCCGCAATCGTGCGCCACGGTGCCCGCCATCAGGAAAGCGGCGGCCACGCCCACCGCGCCCGTGGCGGCGTGCGCGCGGTGGCAGGCGTGCGGCGTGAAGTAACGCGAACGCACCGACAGAACCGCCGGGTCGCTCCCGGGCGCCAGCAGTACCGGCTTGGGAATCACGCTGTTCGATACGTCCCCCAACCCCATGCGGGCGCCGGCCTCGCGGCGGATACGCTCCAGGCGCGCCAGCAACGCCGGGTTGGCGTCCAGCTCGGCCGGCGATTCGTCGCCGCGCAGGCCGAAGTCGGCGGCGCGCAGCAGCACCATCGGCATGGCCGCGTCGATCAGCGTGGCGGCCACGCCATCCACGGTCTCCTGGCGCAGGCCGGTCGGGAACAGGCGTCCGGTGAGCGCGCCCCAGGCGTCCAGGAAGTTCAGCCGCACCGGCGCGGCGGCGCCCGGCACGCCATCGATGCGCGCATCGCCTTCGTAGGTCAGCCGGCCGCCGGGCGTCTGCACCACCGCCTCGATGACGGCGCCGGTATTGACGTTGTGCACCCGCACCGACGTCTCGCCGTCGGCGGCCGGGATCAGGCCCTCGTCGATGGCGAAGGGCGCGGCGCCCGACAGCATGTTGCCGCAGTTGGGACGGGTGTCGACGCTGGCGCGGTCCACCGACACCTGGGCGAACAGATAGTCGATGTCGCAGCCGGGCCAGGTCGAGCGCGACACGATCGCGACCTTGCTGGTCAGCGAGTTGCCGCCGCCCAGGCCGTCGACCTGCAACGCATGCGGCGAGCCCATCGCCTGCAGCAGCAGCCGGTCGCGCTCGGCGGGGTCCGCGGGCAGCCAGTCGCCCAGAAAAAAGGGGCCGCGGGAAGTGCCGCCGCGCATCAGTACGCAAGGGATGATCGTTTCCATGCGGTGCATTCTGCGACGACGCGGCTATTATTTGAATTGCAACTTACGGATGGATTAATGCATGGCACGCATCAATTTCGATTTACAGGAATTACAGGCCTTCGTGGCCGTGGCCGAACGCGCCAGTTTCCGCGCCGCGGCCGAAGACCTGAGCCTGTCGCAGCCGGCGCTGAGCCGGCGCATCGACAAACTGGAAGACCTGCTGGGCGCACGCCTGCTGGAACGCACCACCCGCCGCGTGGCGCTGACGCACGTCGGCCGCATCTTCCTGGAGCGGGCCCGCGGCGCCATCGACGAACTGGAGCGCGCGGTGCTCAGCATCGGCGACCTGGCGGCGCAGCGCGGCGGGCTGGTGACCGTGGCCTGCGTGCCATCGGTGGCCTATTACTTCCTGCCGGCCATCATCCGCGACTACGCCGAACGTTTTCCGCGCATCCGCGTGCGCATCATCGACGAAACCGCCCACACCGTGCTCAACAGCGTAGTGACGGGCCGCGCCGATTTCGGCATCAGTTTTTTCGGCACCCAGGAGCCGGACGTGGACTTCAAGGCGGTGCTGCGCGAGGACTTCGTGCTGGCGGTGCGCCGCGATCATCCGCTGGCCGCGCGCCGCAGCGTATCGTGGGAAGAGCTGTCGCAGGAACGTTTCATGACCGTGGCCAAGGAAAGCGGCAACCGCCTGCTGATCGACGATGCGCTGGCCAAGAGCGGCAAGCGCACCGTCAGCGCCTTCGAGGTCAGCCACGTCATGACCCTGCTGGGGCTGGTGGAGGCCGGCCTGGGCGTGGCGGCGGTGCCGCAGCTGGCGATGCCGCCGGCCGGCCACGCCACCCTGGCGGGCGTCAAGCTCGAACATCCGCGCGTCACCCGCAGCCTGGGCTTGATCTCGCGCCGCGGCCGCCCCCTGGCGCCGGCGGCTCAACAGCTCTATAACCTTATCCACCAAACCGGCAAGAGCGCCAAGCGTGGTTCTTCCCCCAAGCAACCCTGAGGCCGCACCATGACTCTCCATTCCCTGGCGTTGCAAGCCGCCACCGAAGATGACCTGCCGTTCCTGCTGGCGCTGCGCAAGGCGACCATGACCGAGCACCTGGCGCGCGTGGGCGCGCCGCGCGACGATGCCCATCACCTGACCCGTATCCGCCATCACTTCGATGACGCCCGGATCGTCTGGCTGCACGGGCGTCCGGCCGGCCTGTTCAAGACCCACCGCGATCCGGATGGCTGGCGCGTGGTGCAGATCCAGATCGACCCCGCCTTCCAGGGCCAGGGGCTGGGCCGGCGCCTGCTGGCGGGACTGCTGCGGCAGGCCGACCAGGAAGGCGCGCCGGTGACCCTGTCGGTGCTCAAGGGCAACCCCGCCCGCCGGCTCTACCAGTCGCTGGGTTTCACCCCCGTCCAGGAGACCGCCCAGGAAATAGAAATGCGCTACGACCCGGCCCCGCCCGCCGCCGGCCACGCCTGACCCGATTCGCCAGCGCCGTCGGGCACGGGCGTTCACGGGTGGCGCGCGGCGCGGCCGGATATGCGGTTGCCGGCCCTCCACTTTTTTTTCCCCGCGGCGGAATATTCCCGTTTCGCCCGGCGTCTGTAGTCGGCAGTTCCCCACCTTCCTACCTGCGAGGCACGACATGCGTACTCAAATCGCCGCCACCCTGGCCCTCTCCTGCGCCGCCCTGTTCTCGGCCGGCGCCCACGCCCAGGCCGTCAAGACCCAGAACGGCATCCTGGTCAACAGCGCCGGCATGACCCTCTACACCTTCGACAAGGATGCCGGCGGCAAGAGCGCCTGCAACGACCAGTGCGCCAAGATCTGGCCGCCGGTCATGGCCGCCGCCGACGCCAAGGCCTCGGGCGACCTGAGCATCATCACCCGCGACGACGGCTCCAAGCAGTGGGCCTACAAGGGCAAGCCGATCTACCTGTTCGCCAAGGACGCCAAACCGGGCGACAAGACCGGCGACAACGTCAAGGACGTCTGGCACGTGATCAAGCCCTGAACCGGGTTCGCCGCCCATCCACGCCCGACCATGCGCGCCGACGACGAAGCCGCGATCCTGGCCTGCATCCCCAGCCTGCGGCGCTACGCCCGCGGGCTGACGGGCGACCTGCACCGGGCCGACGACCTGGTGCAGGACACGCTCGAACGCGCCTGGAGCCGCTACTCGCGCTGGCAGCGGCGCGGCGAATTGCGGGCGTGGATGTTCGGCATCATGCATAACCATTTTATCGACGGCGTGCGCGCCAACCACCGGCAGGCCGAACAGGCCGGCGCGGGCGACCTGCCCGACGTGCCGGTGCGCGCCACGCAGACCGACCACCTGGAGGTGCGCGACCTGGACCGCTGCCTGCAAGGCCTGCCGGCCGAGCAGCGCGAAGTGCTGCTGCTGGTATGCGTGGAAGACCTGTCGTACCAGGAAACCGCGCAGGTGCTGGGCGTGCCGATGGGCACGGTCATGTCGCGGCTGTCGCGCGCCCGCGAACGGCTGGGCGCCCTGATGCAAGGCCAGCAACCCGCCAGCCGGCTCCATCGCGTGAAATGACATGAACGACAAACGCCTCCACGCCGTCCCCACCGCCGGCAACCCGATCACCGAAGCCGACCTGCATGCCTACGCCGACGGCCAGTTGCCGCCCGGCCGCCACGCCGAGGTCGACGCCTTCCTCGCCGCCCATCCGCAGGACCTGGCTCGCGTGCACGCCTGGCAGGCCCAGCGCCGCGCGCTGCACGCGCTGCTGGACCCGGTGCTGGACGAACCCCTGCCCCTGCGCCTGCCGCTGTCGCCGCCCGCCCGCCGCCTGCCCTGGCGCGCCGTTGCCGCCGGCATCGCCATCGCCGTTATCAGCGCCAGCAGCGCCTGGCTGGCGCGCGGCGCCCTGGACGCCCGCCATCTGCAGACCGTGTTGGCCACCGCCGCACCCGACCGCGCCGCCGGCGGCTACGCCCAGCGCGCCGCCATCGCCCACGCCGTCTACGCCCCCGACATGGGCCGCCCCGTCGAAGTCAGCGGCGACAACGAAAAGGCCCTGGTCACCTGGCTCACCAAGCGCCTCGGCGCCCCCGTGCGCGCCCCCTCGCTGACCCAGGCCGGCTACGACCTCGTCGGCGGCCGCCTGCTGCCGGGCGGCAGCGGTCCCGTCGCCCTCTTCATGTACGGCGCCCCCGACGGCCAACGCCTGACCCTCTACGTCACCCGCGAAGCCGCCGGCGGCCAGACCGCCTTCCAGTTCACCCAGGAAGGCCCCGTGCGCGTCTTCTACTGGGTCGAAGGCCAATTCGGCTACGCCCTCTCCGGCGCCGTCAGCCGCGAAGAACTGCAACGCGTCTCCGAAGACGTCTACAAACAACTGCAGGGCTGACCCGGGCGCGAGAGAGAACGCGGGCGCGCCCTTATCGCCGCCACCGCGCGCAGCGACCACCGCCCCGACGCTGAGCAGAACGCCAAGCAAACCGCCTGCCTGCCATCCGCCGCAGCCCGCCGCGCCTCAAGAACCCTCCCGCGCCACATGCAACATATGCAGCGTGATCTTCCTCACCTCGGCCTTGCTCATCTCGATATGCCCGCGCAACATCCTCCCGGCCGCCTCCCCTCGCCGGGCAAGCACCGCACGCAAGATGGCCCCATGCTCCTCATACGTCGCATCCACCCGGAAATCCTTGGTGAAATCCAGGCGCCGCACGATCCGGATCTTCTCCGTCACCTCGCGGTGGATCAGCGCCATCTCCGCATTGCCCGCCGCCGCCACCAGTGAGCAGTGAAACGCCTCATCCAGCTGCGCCACCATCCGCCCATCCAGAATGCGCTGCGCCGGCGGCACCAGCCACACCTGCGCCAGCGCCCCCAGCAGCCCGCGTTCATCCATCTGCTCACGCGCGCACAGCCGCTCCACCGCCGCCAGCTCCAGCACCACGCGCACGTCATACAGCGCCTCGAAGCGCTCGAAATCGAACGGCCGCACCTGCCAGCCGCTGCGCGGACTGGGCAGCACGAAGCCCTCGCGCTCCAGCCGCGCCAGTCCCAGCCGCACCGGCGTGCGGCTCACCCCCAGCCGCAGCGCCAGCTCCGCCTCGGTGAAGCGGTCGCCGGGCAGCAGCCGGAAGTCGAACAGCTCGTCCTTGATCCGCTGGTAGACCTGGTCCGCCAGCGACCCCGCGAGCGCCGGCGCCTGCCGCAGCGCCGGCCCGATGCGTACCGAATCGCGCATGATCAGGTCACCGGGCAGGTGGCATCCTCGGCCAGCACGATCAGCGCGTCGCCCGCGTTCACCGGCTTGCCCGGCACGCAGCGGATCGCCGTCACCGTGCCCGACACCGGCGCGATCACCGACAGCTCCATCTTCATGGCCTCGACCACCACCAGCGTGTCGCCGGCCGCCACGCTCTGGCCCACCTGCACCGGGATCTTCCAGATGTTGCCGCACATGTCGGCGCTGACCAGGCGTTCGCCCTCGCGCAGCGCGGTCTCCACTTCCGGCGCAGCCTCGACCGGCGCCGCCGCCACATCCTCGTGCTTCCACAGCGCCACCTCGGCGTCGAACGCCGTTTTCTGGCGCGCCTGGAACGCACCGATGCTGTCGGCCTGTTCGGCCAGGAAGCGCTGGTGGGCGGCGAAGTCGAACACTTCTTCCTCGATGCGAACCGTGGCGCGGCCTTCGCGGAAGTCCTCGCGCAGCGTATCGAGTTCGGCCTCGCTCACCGGATAGAAGCGCACCTGGTCGAAAAAGCGCAGCAGCCACGGCTTGCCATCCTGGAACACCGGGTTCTTCAGGAACTTGTTCCAGATCGGCAGCGTGCGGCCCACCAACTGGTAGCCGCCGGGCGAGTCCATGCCGTAGATGCACATGTAGACGCCGCCGATGCCCACCGTGCCTTCGGCCGTGAAGGTGCGCGCCGGGTTGTATTTGGACGTCAGCAGCCGGTGGCGCGGGTCGATCGGCACCGCGCACGGCGCACCCAGGTAGACGTCGCCCAGGCCCATGATGAGATAGCTGGCGTCGAACACGATGCGGCGCACGTCCTCGCGGCTGGCCAGGCCGTTGATGCGCTGGATGAAGTCCACATTGTTCGGCAGCCACGGCGCGCTGGCGCGCACGGTTTCCTGATAGCGCTGCACCGCGCCCAGCGTGGCCGAATCCTCGAACGCCATCGGCAGGTAGACCACGCGGGTTGGCACCTTCAGCGTGGCCACGTCGGCCAGCCCCGCCTCGATTTCCAGCAGCCGCGCGATCAGCGCCTGCTGCAGGATCACGCGGCTGTCGTAGCGGATCTGCAGCGAACGCACCCCCGGCGACAGCTCGCATACCCCGTCGATCGGCTGCGCCGCCAGCGCCTCCATCAACAGATGGATGCGCATGCGCAACGCCAGGTCGAGCACGTTGTCGCCGTATTCCAGCAACAGATAGCCGTCGCCCGCCTGGCGGTAGGACACCGACGGACGCGAGCCAGCCGCCGGCAAGGCGGCGACGATGGTCTCCGAGGCCGTGGCCGGCGCCGCCGACGGCGTGGTGGCCTGTGGCGCCACTGCCTGGAGCAGCGCCACGCTGCGATCCTGCGCCGCCTCGCGCGCCACCGCGTCGGCGTAGTCGATGCGCACGAAGCGGATGCGGTCGCCCGGCTTGACCTGCCCCACCTTCCACAGCTCGGCGCGCGCGATCGTCACCGGGCAGACGAAGCCGCCCAGGCTGGGGCCGTCGCGCGTCAGGATCACCGGGCTGTCGCCGGTGAAGTTGATGCTGCCGATGGCGTATTCGCAGTCATGGATATTGGACGGATGCAGGCCGGCCTCGCCGCCGTTCTCGCGCGCCCAGGTCGGCTTGGGGCCGGTCAGGCGCACGCCCAGGCGGTTGGAGTTGTAGTGCACCTCCCAGTCGGCGGCGAAGAAGGCCTCGATGGCTTCGGGACGGAAGAAGTCCGGCGCGCCGTGCGGGCCGTACAACACGCCGATTTCCCAGGTGTTGCCATAGGCCGGGATCAGCTCGGCCGGCGCCGCCTGCGGCGCGCTCACGGGCGCCGCAGCGTTCGCGGCGGCCAGCGCTGGACGAACCAGCGCCAGCATGTCGCCAACCCGCAGCGTGCGGCCGGCATGGCCGCCGAACTGGCCCAGCGCGAAGGTCGAGCGGCTGCCCAGGTAGACCGGCACGTCCAGTCCATTGCGCACCGCCAGGTAGGTGCGGCAGCCGGACAGCGCGCGGCCGGTGGCCAGCACCTGGCCCGAACGCACCGTGACCGGCTGCCACATCGGCACCGGCGCGCCGTCCAGCGTGGCGGCGCATTCGGCGCCCGTCAGCGCGATGATGGCATCGCCATGGAAACGCAACGTCGGCCCGACCAACGTGGCCTCGATGCCCGCCGCATCGGGCGCGTTGCCGACGATGCGATTGGCCAGGCGGAACGCATAATCGTCCATCGGCCCCGACGGCGGCACGCCGATATCCCAATAACCGGTGCGGCCCGGGTAATCCTGCACGCTGGTGTAGGTGCCGGCCTCCAGCACCTCGATCGCCGCGGGGCGATAGACGAAACTCTCCAGGAAGCGGGTCGACAGCTGGCCGGCGCGGAAACGCGCGTCGGCCACAATCTGGCGCAGGTAATCCAGGTTGGTGGCGATGCCGTGCAGGCGCGTATGCGCCAGCGCATCGGCCAGCTTGTCGAGCGCCGCCTCGCGCGTGTCGGCGTGCACGATCAGCTTGGCCAGCATCGGGTCGTAGAACGCCGGCACCTCGGTGCCGGTCGAGACCCAGCCGTCCAGGCGCACGCCGTCGGGAAAATACACCTCGGTCAGCACGCCGGGCGAGGGCTGAAACTGGCGCAGCGGGTCCTCGGCATACAGCCGCACCTCGATCGACGCGCCCCGCGGCGCGCGCGACATCGCGGCCAGGTCCAGCGGCTCGCCCGCCGCCACGCGCAGCATGCATTCGACCAGGTCCAGGCCGGTCACGGCCTCGGTCACCGGGTGTTCCACCTGCAGGCGGGTATTGACCTCCAGGAAATAGAAACTGTCGCGCGCCGGATCGTAGATGAATTCGACCGTGCCGGCCGAGCGGTAGGCCACCGACTCGCCCAGCTTGACCGCGGCGTCCAGCAGCGCCGCGCGGGTCGCGGCCGGCAGGTGCGGCGCGGGGGTTTCCTCGATCACCTTCTGGTTGCGCCGCTGCACCGAGCAGTCGCGCTCGCCCAGCGCCAGCACGCGGCCCATGCCGTCACCGAAGATCTGCACCTCGACATGGCGGGCATTGTCCACGTAGCGTTCGATGAAGGCGCCGCCGTCGCGGAAGAAATGCTCGCCCATGCGCTGCACGCTGTCGAACGCCACCGTCAGCTCGGCCTCGTTGTCGCAGCGCGACAGGCCGATGCCGCCGCCACCGGCGGTGCTCTTGAGCATCACCGGATAGCCGATGCGCTCGGCCTGCGTCAGCGCCTCGCCCAGGCTGGCCAGCAGGCCGGTGCCCGGCGTCATGGGCACGCCGGCCGCCGCCGCCAGCTCGCGCGACCGGTGCTTCAAGCCGAACTCGCGGATCTGCAGCGGCGTCGGGCCGACGAAGGCGATGCCGGCGGCCTCGCAGGCCTCGGCGAACTCGGCGCTTTCCGACAGGAAGCCATAGCCAGGGTAGATGGCCTGGGCGCCGTGCTCGCGCGCGGCCGCCAGCAACAGGTCCATGCGCAGATAGCTGTCGGCGGCCTTCTCGCCGCCCAGCGCCACGGCCACGTCGGCCTCGCGCACATGGGCCGCGTTGCGGTCGGGATCGGAATACACGGCAACACTGCGGATGCCCAGGCGTTTGAGGGTACGGATGGCGCGGACGGCGATTTCGCCACGGTTGGCGATCAGGACGGTATCGAACACGGTTCGGCTCCCAGGGGCGATTGGAATTAGCGGGGGGTGGCGTTCAGGCTGGCGAGATAGGCGCGCCAGCCGCCGAAGGCGGTGATGTCGCGCGCGCCGGCCAGGCCGCGCGGCTCGCAGATAAAGCCCTTGACCTGGCGGCCGTCGTGCAGCGTCAACGTGCCGATGCCCAGCGGCGCCGGGATCTCGGCCACGAAGGCGCCGAACGCCGCCAGCGGGATGTCCCACAGTTCCACCTCGATCGGCGCGCCGCTGTCGGACTTCACCAGGCCGGGTTTGGGCGGGGTGGTATTGGCCAACGCATAGAGCCGGTAGTCGGCGGCGGTGTGGGTTTTTTCGACCAGCACCGCGCGGCGCGAGGTCAGCTGGTGATTCAAGGGCATGCCGCTCAGGTGCGCGCCCACGACCGCCACGCGCAGCAAGCCCGGATCGGCCGGCGGCGGTCCCTGGGGCGGCAGCGGCAGGCCCGTGGCGCCCAATGGCAGCCCGCGCTGCGCCTGCCATTGGCGGCCAAAGCACGCCAGCGCGCGGTCCTGCCAGGCCATGCCGATCAGGGTGATGCCGGCCGGCAGGCCGTCCTCGCGCATGCCGGCCGGCAGCGCCAGCGCCGACAGATCGGCGAGGTTGGCGAAGTTGGTATAGATGCCCAATTGCGAATTGAGCCGCACCGGGTCGGCCTGCAACTGCGCGATGGTGTAGATCGACGGCGCGGTCGGCACCACCAGCGCGTCAAAGCCCTGCAGCGACTGATGGATGCGGTGCGTCAGCTCGGCGCGGCGGTACTCCGCCTTGAAGGCATCCAGCGCATCGTAATGCGCCGCGCCTTCCACGATGCCGCGCACCACCGGGTGGATGGCATCGGGATCGCGGCGCCACAGCGGCTCGACGGCGGCGAAGCGCTCGGCCACCCAGGGCCCCTGGTACAGCAGGGCCGCCAGTTCGGCAAAGGGCGCGAAGTCGATGCTGTCGACCTGGGCGCCACTGGCCTTGAGCGCCTGCACCGCCGCCTCGAATGCCGCGGCGGCCTGCGTATCGCCGAAGAACTCCAGCCGGTCCGGCACGGCCAAGCGCGGCGTCGCGGGCCAGGGCGCGGCGGCGCCGGCCGGCTGCGCGCGCGAATAGGCATCGCGCGCGTCATAGCCGCCGGCGATGCCCGCGACGCGCTCGGCATCGTCCACCGTCAGCGCGAAGATCGATACGCAGTCCTGCGTGCGGCAGGCCGGCACCACGCCGGCGGTACTGAGCCACCCCTTGGTCGGCTTGAGGCCGACGATATTGTTGAAACCTGCCGGCACCCGGCCCGAGCCCGCCGTGTCGGTGCCCAGCGAAAACGCCGCCAGCCCGCGCGCCACCACCGAGGCCGAACCGGAACTGGAGCCGCCGCTGATGTACTCGGGCTGGAAACTGTTGGCCACCGCGCCGTGCGGCGAACGGGTGCCGACCAGGCCCGTGGCGAACTGGTCGAGATTGGTCTTGCCGATCAGGATGGCGCCGGCCGCGCGCAGGCGCCGCACCACGGTGGCGTCCTCGTCCGGGGTGTAGGCGAATGCCGGGCAGGCCGCCGTGGTGGGCCAGCCCGCCGCGTCGATGTTGTCCTTGATGGCGAACGGCACGCCGTAGAGCGGCAGACGCGAGCGGTCACCGCCGGCCGCGGCCAGCAACAAGCGCAGATCGTCGAGCTGGCGCGCCAGCACCGCGGCGCTGGCGCGCGTGATCCAGGCATTGTCGGCCGGATCGTCCGGCGCGGCGGCCAGGGGCATCAACAGCGCTTCGGGCGTGGCGCCATCCTGATAGGCGGACAGCCATTGCGCGATGGTCCAACCGAGAGGGGCCTGCGGCGTTGCTACGGCATTCATGCTGGAATCCTTTCTTGTATACAAGTCCGGATACCCAAGCAATACGCGTGCCATGTGCGCCGCGCCGCCCGCCTTCCCCTTGCGCACCCACGCCGCGGCGGCGGCGCCGCCCGCACCGCCGCCGCGCGCGCACTCCCAACGGGCAACCCGCGCACCGATCTTGTGCGCGCGGCACCAGATTGAACCACGCCATGCCACGCCGCCCGCCGCCGTCCCGCCCCTCTTGACGCCACGGCTCCCTGCGGCGCCTCCGTCCTCGCCACGCAGTTGGCACGGCTCTTGCTTTGAAGTCCTGGTCACGCCCCTGCTCCGGCAGGGCCGCGCGCAGAGGTAGTTGGATGTAGTTCAGGCATTGAGACCGTTATCGCCGGCGCCGCCGGCCTCTTCCCATCCAGGAGTCACCATGAAACGCAGACTAGTCCTCAAGCAATTGACCGCCGCGAGCCTATTGGCCATGTCGGGCTGGACGCCGCAGCTGTTCGCCGCCGAAGACACCATCAAGGTCGGCATCCTGCATTCGCTGTCGGGCACCATGGCCATCTCGGAAACGTCGCTCAAGGACGTCGCCCTGATGACCATCGACGAGATCAATGCCAACGGCGGCGTGATGGGCAAGAAGCTCGAAGCCGTGGTGGTCGATCCCGCCTCGAACTGGCCGCTGTTCGCCGAAAAGTCGCGCCAGCTGCTGTCGCAGGACAAGGTGGCGGTGGTGTTCGGCTGCTGGACCTCGGTATCGCGCAAGTCGGTGCTGCCGGTGTTCAAGGAATTGAACGGGCTGCTGTTCTACCCGGTGCAGTACGAAGGCGAGGAACTGGAGAAGAACGTCTTCTACACCGGCGCCGCGCCCAACCAGCAGGCCATCCCGGCGGTGGAATACCTGATGAGCGAAGACGGCGGCGGCGCCAAGCGCTTCGTGCTGCTGGGCACCGACTATGTATACCCGCGCACCACCAACAAGATCCTGCGCGCCTTCCTGCATTCCAAGGGCGTCAAGGACAGCGACATCGACGAGGTCTACACGCCTTTCGGCCATTCCGACTACCAGACCATCGTCGCCAATATCAAGAAGTTCGCGGCCGGCGGCAAGACCGCCGTCATCTCCACCATCAACGGCGACTCCAACGTGCCGTTCTACAAGGAGCTGGGCAACGCCGGCCTGAAAGCCACCGACGTGCCGGTGGTGGCTTTCTCGGTGGGCGAGGAAGAACTGCGAGGCGTCGACACCAAGCCGCTGGTGGGCCACCTGGCCGCCTGGAACTACTTCGAGTCGATCAAGAATCCGGTCAACGCGGAATTCATCAAGAAGTGGCAGGCCTACGCCAAGGCCAAGAACCTGCCCAACGCCAGCACCGTGGTCACCAATGACCCGATGGAAGCCACCTATATCGGCATCCACATGTGGAAGCAGGCGGTCGAGCAGGCCAAGACCACCGATGTGGACAAGGTGATCGCGGCCATGGGCGGCCAGAAGTTCAATTCGCCGAGCGGCTTCACCATCGAGATGGACAAGACCAACCACCACCTGCACAAGCCGGTCTATATCGGCGAGATCAAGGCGGACGGCCAGTTCAACGTGGTCTGGAAGAGCAAGGGCCCGATCCGCGCGCAACCGTGGAGCCCGTACATCCCGGGCAACGAAAGCAAGCAAGGCCTTTAAACCTGAACCGGAAGCGCAGCCATGCTCAATGCGGTCATCGCGAAATTCCTGCGTCACCTCCTGCTTGCATGGCTGCTGGCCGCGCCGGCGCTGGCCGCCCACGCGGCCGCGCCCGGCGTGGACCCGGCGCTGCTGGCGCCCCTGGCCGGCGACGACACCGACGCCAAGCTGCAGGCCATCGCCGCCCTGGGCCGCCAGCCCGGCGCGCAAGCGGTGCTGCAAGCCCTCGGCAACGATCTACTGTATGCGCTGCCGGACGGCCGCGTGCTGATCGGCGACGGCAACGGCCAGGGCACCGATCCGGTCAGCGGCGCGACCATGGCGCTGCCGCCGCAGGCCGACACCATCGGCATCAACAACCGGCTGCGGCGCGCGATCGGGGCCGCGCTGGCCGGATCGAGGCTGTTTTCCGAGGATGCGCGCGAGCGCCTGGACGCGGCCCGCCGCCTGCAACAGACCGGCGATCCGGCGCGCCTGCCGCTGCTGGAAAAAGCGCTGGCCGCCGAAAAAGACACCGCGGTGCGCGCCGCGCTGGAAATCGCGCAGGCCAACCTCGAACTCAAGAGCACCGACCCGGCCGTGCGGCGCCATGCGGTCGAACTGCTGGGACGCACCGACAACGCTACATTCCGGCCCACGCTGCTGGCACTGACGCAACAGCGCGACGGCGTCTACGCCGAACCGGACGCCGCGGTGCGCGAGGCGGCGGCCAACGCGGTCAAACGCATCGACCGCCATCTGGCCACCATCGAGTGGGCCGGCAACCTGTTCTACGGTCTCAGCCTGGGCAGCGTGCTGCTGCTGGCGGCGCTGGGCCTGGCCATCACCTTCGGCCTGATGGGCGTCATCAACATGGCGCACGGCGAGCTGCTGATGATCGGCGCCTATGTCACCTACCTGGTGCAGACCTTTTTCCGCGCCTGGCTGCCGGGCTGGCTCGACTGGTACGTGGCGGCGGCGCTGCCACTGGCCTTCCTGGTGACCGCGCTGGTCGGCATGGCGCTGGAACGCACCGTGATCCGCTGGCTCTACGGCCGGCCGCTGGAGACGCTGCTGGCCACCTGGGGCATCAGCCTGATGCTGATGCAGGGCGTGCGCACGCTGTTCGGCGCGCAGAACGTCGAGGTGGGCAACCCCAGCTGGATGTCTGGCGGCGTCACCGTGCTGGGCGGCCTGGTGCTGACCTACAACCGGCTGGTCATCATCGGCTTCGCGCTGTTCGTGGTGTTCCTGGTGTGGGCGCTGCTGAACCACACGCGGCTGGGCCTGTTCGTGCGCGCCATCACGCAGAACCGGCGCATGGCCGATTGCGTCGGCGTACCTACCGGACGCGTCGACATGCTGGCCTTCGGCCTGGGCTCGGGCATCGCCGGGCTGGCGGGCGTGGCGCTGTCGCAGCTGGGCAATGTGGGCCCGGACCTGGGCCGCGGCTACATCGTCGATTCCTTCATGGTGGTGGTGCTGGGCGGCGTCGGCCAACTGGCCGGCACCGTCATCGCCGCGCTCGGCCTGGGCGGTGTCAACAAATTCCTGGAGCCTTACGCCGGAGCGGTCATGGCCAAGATCACCATCCTGGTGCTCATCGTGCTTTTCGTGCAAAAGCGGCCGCAAGGCCTGTTCGCCCCGCGCGGTCGGAGCGTCGAATGAAACAGACCGCGCTGACCGATCTCAACCTGCTGGCGCGCCGGCCCTTGTTCAACGGCCGCGCCTGGGCCGCGCTGGGCGCGGGCGTGCTGCTGCTGGCGCTGGTGCCGCTGCTGAACCTGGTGTTTCCCGCCGGCCATCCGCTGCACGTCTCGGCCTACGCCGTGGCGCTGCTGGGCAAGTTCATGTGCTACGCCATGGCGGCGCTGGCGCTGGACCTGGTGTGGGGCTACGCCGGCATCCTGTCGCTGGGCCACGGCCTGTTCTTCGCGCTGGGCGGCTACGCCCACGGCATGTATCTGATGCGCGCCATCGGCCGCGACGGCGTCTACCAGAGCAACCTGCCGGACTTCATGGTGTTTCTGGACTGGAAGGACTACCCCTGGTACTGGTCGTTCACCGACCACTTCTGGTACGCCATGCTGCTGGTGGTGCTGGTGCCGGGCGTGCTGGCCTTCGTGTTCGGCTACTTCGCCTTCCGCTCGCGCATCAAGGGCGTGTATTTCTCCATCATCACCCAGGCGCTGACCTTTGCCGCCATGCTGCTGTTCTTCCGCAACGACACGGGCTTTGGCGGCAACAATGGCTTCACCGATTTCAAGCGCATCCTGGGTTTCGATATCACCGCGCCCGGCACCCGCGCCGCGCTCTACTGGATCACGCTGGCGGCGCTGGCCGGCGCGCTGGTGCTGGCGCGCGCCGTCACCCAGTCCAAGCTGGGCCGGGTGCTGACGGCGGTGCGCGATGCCGAGAGCCGGCTGCGCTTCATCGGCTACGACCCGCTCGGCTTCAAGCTATTCGTGTGGACGCTGTCGGCCGTGCTGTGCGGCATCGCCGGCGCGCTGTACGTGCCGCAGGTCGGCATCATCAACCCCAGCGAGATGTCCACCGAGAACTCCATCGAGATGGTGATCTGGGTGGCCACCGGAGGGCGCGGCACGCTGATCGGCCCCATCATCGGCGCCGGCGCCGTGAACGGCCTGAAGACCTGGTTCACCAGCGTGCTGCCCGAGTTCTGGCTGTACGCGCTGGGCCTGATCTTCGTGCTGGTGACCCTCTTCCTGCCCACCGGCATCGTCGGCCTGGCCCGGCGCCTGGCCGCCCGCTATCAGGAGCGACGCGCATGACCAGCACCCATTCCGAAACCGCCATGCTCGACGGCGGCCCCAGCGGCGACGCCGGCTACGGCCGCGTCAGCCCCAAGGGACTGGACACCAGCCACGGCGCCATCCTGTACCTGGAAGGCATCACCGTGAGCTTCGACGGTTTCAAGGCGCTCAATGACCTGACGCTGGACATCGGCGTCGGCGAACTGCGCTGCATCATCGGCCCCAACGGCGCCGGCAAGACCACCATGATGGACGTCATCACCGGCAAGACCCGCCCCAGCGCCGGCAGCGCCTACTTCGGCCAGAGCATCGACCTGACCACGCTGAACGAGGCGCAGATCGCGCACGCCGGCATCGGCCGCAAGTTCCAGCGCCCCACCGTGTTCGAGCAGCACACCGTGTTCGAGAACCTGGAGCTGGCCATGAAGACCGACAAGCGCGTGCGGCCCACGCTGTTCGCGCGCCTGACCGGCGCGCAGGCCGACCGCATCGGCGAGACGCTCGACCTGATCCGGCTGCGGCCCGAGGCCTTCCGCCCCGCCGGCCTGCTGTCGCACGGCCAGAAACAATGGCTGGAGATCGGCATGCTGCTGATGCAGGAACCGCAGTTGCTGCTGCTGGACGAGCCGGTGGCCGGCATGACCGATGCCGAAACCGAACGCACCGGCGAACTGCTCAATGAACTGCGCGGCCGCCATTCACTGATGGTGGTCGAGCACGACATGGATTTCGTCAACCAGATCGCCGGCGACGGCAAGGTGACGGTGCTGCACGAAGGCTCGGTGCTGGCCGAGGGGCCGATGGCCAAGGTGCAGGCCGACCCGCGCGTGATCGAAGTCTACCTGGGGCGCTGACATGCTGAACGTGAACACCATCGACCAGTACTACGGCGGCAGCCATACCCTGCGCGGCGTGTCCCTGGCGGTCAACCAGGGCGAATGCCTGGCGCTGCTGGGCCGCAACGGCGTCGGCAAGACCACCCTGCTCAAATGCGTGATGGGCGTGCTGCCGGTGGCGCGCGGCGCCATCGGTTTCGACGGCGCCGACGTCACCCGGCTGGCGCCGCACCAGCGCGCCGCGCGCGGCATGGCCTATGTGCCGCAAGGCCGCGATATCTTCGCCCGGCTGACGGTGGAAGAGAACATCCTGATGGGGATGGCGACCAAGCCGGCGGCGCGCGCGCGCCGCATCAAGGAAGACGTATTCGAGCTGTTCCCGGTGCTCAAGAGCATGCTGGCGCGGCGCGGCGGCGACCTGTCCGGCGGCCAGCAACAGCAATTGGCGATTGCCCGCGCGCTGGTGGCCGAACCCAAGCTGATCATCCTGGATGAGCCGACCGAAGGCATCCAGCCATCCATCATCAAGGACATCGGCCGCGTCATCCACATGCTGCGCCAGCGCGGCGACATCGCCATCCTGCTGTGCGAACAGTACTTCGACTTCGCCCGCGAGCTGGCCGATCGCTACGTGGTGCTGTCACGCGGCGAGGTGGTGGCCAGCGGCGACCGCGCCACCATCCACGGCGAGGAGGTGCGGCGCCATCTTTCCGTCTGAAACGGCTTGGATATAATGCGCCGTCATGCACCTTGCCCACTTCCTGAACCGCGGCTACGCCTGGATCGCCCTGATCGCGATCCTGTGGGCGTCCGTGGTTCCGTCGCTGGCGCATGGCGCTCCCCAGGCCGGCGCCAGCCGCCAGGTCACGCTGGACTACTGCGCCCCCGAGGGCCGGTCCTCCCTGACCATCGAGGTTCAGGGCGATGACGCGGCCGGCGACCACGCCGCCCACCACGGCGACGGCACACACTGCCCGTTCTGCCGCAATCCCCAGGCCGGTCCCGGCATCCTGCCCGCGCCCCTGATCGTGCTGCCCGCGCCCGCCGCCGGCGGCGTCACCTATCCGGCGCTGTTCTACCGCGCCGCCCATCCGCTCCATGCCTGGCGCGCGCCTCAGCCGCGCGCCCCGCCCGCGGCCTGACCGCGCTGGCGCCGTCCTCGCGACGGCCGCCGCGCCCGCCAGAACCGGCGCCGTCCGCCCCTTGGCGGCGCCTCCGCGGAACCCTGCGTCCGTGCCTTCGCCGCCCTGCATCGCGGCATCGGCGCGAGCGTGCATGCCGGCCAGCGCCGGCACCGATCATGAAAAAAACCTACGCAGCCTCTTTGCTGGCCGGCGCCTGCGCCGCCAATCCGGCGCTCGCCCTGACCAGCGAGCCCGCCATCGAAACCCTGGCGCCCACCGTGGTCGAAGGCGACGACGCCGACGAACAGCCCAATGGCCCGCTCGACCTGACGCGCATCGACGCCACCGGCAGCCGTCTCGGCCTTAGCTTGAAAGACACGCCGGCCTCCGTCACCGTGGTCTCGCGCCGCCAGATCGAGGCCCGCGGCGCCGTCGATACCCAGGACATCGCCCGCGGCATCCCGGGCGTGACGGCCGCCTCGCCGCCAGGCATGGCTGGCGCGGTCAGTTACCGCGGCTTCGGCGGCAGCCAGGTGTCGCAACTGTTCAACGGCATTTCGGTGCAGTACGACGCAGTCGCGGCGCGGCCGGTCAACAGCTGGATCTACGACCGGGTCGAAGCCATCGGCGGCCCCTCGACCTTCCTGTTCGGCGCCGGCGCGGTCGGCGGCGCCATCAATTACGTCACCAAGCTGGCCGAGCGCGACACCTTCTACGAAGGCCAGTTGCGGCTGGGCTCGTTCGATACGCGCCAGGCATCGGCCGGCATCAACCAGCAACTGTCCGGTTCGCCCGGCGGACGCGGCCATTACCTGCGCATCGACGCCAATACCACCGCCAGCAATGGCTGGGTCGACGGCGAACGTTCGCGCGCCACGCAGGTGGCGGCCTCGCTGCTGTCCGACCTGGGCGAGGACGTCACCCAGACCTGGGCCTTCGAATACCAGCGCGAGCGGGTCGACCGCCCCTACTGGGGCACGCCACTGACGGTGGACGCGAACGGCAAGGTCAGCGGCGAGGGCCACATCCGCGGCGGCACCCGGTTCAAGAACTACAACGTCGACGATGGCCAGTACGCGCAGTCGGTGCTGTGGGCCCGCTCGCTGACGCAATGGCGCGCGGCGCCGGGCGTGACGTTCAAGAACACGCTCTACTACTATCGGGCCGAGCGCGATTTCCGCAACCTGGAAACCTACCGCTACAACGCCGCCAACAGCCGCGTGCTGCGCTCGGGCGCGCTGCTGCAACGGCATGAGCAAAGCCTGATCGGCAACCGCGTCGAAGGCCTGGTCGAATCGACCCTGGCCGGGCTGCCGAGCCGTTGGTCGTTCGGCGCCGACCTGAGCGTGAACAAGCAGACCCGCTACCCCACCAGCCTGCCGGCCACGGTGGACGCGGTCAATCCGTATACGTTCCAGCCGGGCGATTTCTACGACATCCCCGGCATGACGCGCGGCCATAATCCGGACCGCGACAACCGCATCCGCACGCTGGCCTTTACGCTGGAAAACCGCACCGAAGTGCTGCCCGGCGTGGCCATCGTGTCTGCCCTGCGCAAGGACTTCATCGACCTGGACCTGACCAACCGCCGCGCGGTCACGGCCAGTTCGCCGGCCTCGGCCTCGCGCCGCTACGCCCCCACCACCGGCCGGTTGGCGTTGAACTGGGCCATCACGCCGCAGGCCTCGCTCTACGCGCAGTACGCCACCGCCGCCGATCCCCCGTCCGGCATCATGGCCACGGCCTCGTTCGCCGACGTGCTCAACAACGACAAACTGACCACTGGCACGCAGAAGGAAGTGGGCGGCAAGTTCGAGTTCTGGGACGGCCGCGGCTCGGCCACCGTCGCCGCCTACGAGATCATCCGCAAGAACATCGCGACGCCCGACCCCGACAATCCCGGGGTCAGCCTGCCCGTGGGCCAGCAGTCGGCGCGCGGCCTGGAACTGGCGGGCGGGCTGCGCCTGACGCGCGCGCTGTCGCTACAGGCCAACATCGCCTTCGTCGATCCCAGGTATGACGACTTCTCGCAGACGGTCAACGGTGTCGCGGTATCGCGCAACGGCAAGGTGCCGGCCAACACGCCGCGGCGCGTGGCCAATGCCTGGATCGACTACGCCTTCCTGCCGGACTGGAACGCCAGCATCGCCGCGCGCTACGTCGGCCGCGCCTACGCCGATGCCGCCAACACCGTCTGGGCGCCGTCGTACACCGTGTTCGACGCGGCGCTGTCGCACCGCATCGACCGCCACTTCACCGTCACCGGCCGGGTCCGCAACCTGACCGACAAGGTGTACGCGGCCAATGTCAGCGGCACGCCGATGTTCTACCTGGGCGCGCCGCGCTCGTTCGAACTGACGCTGCAGGCGCGCTACTGAGGACCGCCATGGACGCGATCCCCTCCGCCCGCCGCCGGCCCGCGCCCGTGCCGTGGTCCGCCCGCGCCAAGCGCTGGCTGTACCTGACGCACCGTTGGGCCGGCATCGTGCTGTGCCTGTTCTTCGCCATGTGGTTCATCTCGGGCGTGGTGATGATGTACGTGGGCTACCCCAAGCTCACGCCGCAGGAACGCATGACGCACCTGGCGCCCCTGGACCCGGCCCGGGTCACGGCCACGCCGGCCCAGGCGCTGGCGGCAGCCGGCGCGGGCGACATGGCGGGGCTGAGTCTGGCCGCGCTGCGCGGCGGCGCGCCGGTCTACCTGGTGCCGATGGGCCGTGGCCGCGCGCCCAAAGTGGTGGACGCCGCCAGCGGCATGCCGCTGCCGCGCGCCGATGCCACGGTCGCCACCGCCAGCGCCGCGGCCTGGTTCGATGGCCGCTACGCCGCGCACTACCAGGGCGAGGTGGGCGAGGACGTCTATACGCATTCCGGCGCGCTCGACATGCACCGGCCGCTGCACCGTATCGACATGGACGACCCCGACCACACGCGGCTGTATGTCTCGTCCGCCACCGGCGCGGTGGTGCTGGACGCCACCCGCCGCGAACGGCTGTGGAACTACGCCGGCGCCTGGATCCACTGGCTGTACCCGTTTCGCGGCAACGTCTTCGATCCGTGGTGGCACGACATCGTGGTCTGGCTGTCGCTGGCTGGCGTGGCCGTGGCGCTGACGGGCACGGTGGTGGGCATCCTGCGCTGGCGCTTCTCGCGTCCCTACGCCAGCGGCAGCCGCTCGCCCTACCGCGAGAACATGATGCGCTGGCATCACCTGGCCGGCCTGCTGTTCGCCGGCATCACCCTCACCTGGATTTTCAGCGGATTGATGTCGATGAATCCGTGGAAGGTATTCAGCAGCAACGCGGCGCCGATGGCGCAACAGGCCTACGCCGGCGGCGCCTACGCCGCCGACGCGCCGCAAGCGTCCCCCGCCGCGCTGATCCGCGCCCTGCTCGCGCCGCCGCGCGAACTGCGCTGGCAACGCGTGGACGGCCAGGATCTGGTGCTGGCCCGCAGCGGCCCGGGCGCGCCGCAACTGCTGTCGGCCGCCGACGCGCGGCCGGTCACGCTCGATCCGGCCGCCCTGCGCGCCGCCGCCGCCCGGCTGCTGCCCGGCGCCGCCCTCACCGACGTGCAGGTGCTGGACCACTACGACTTCTACTATTACGGCCGCGACGAGCACGCCATGCTGGGCCATATCGAAAAGCCGCTGCCGGCCTGGCGCCTGGTGTTCGACGACCCACAGGCCAGCTGGATCTACCTGGACCCGCGCACCGGCCAGGTGCTGAGCCGGCAGGACCGGGGCAACCGCGCCAGCCGCTGGCTGTTCGCCTTCCTGCACAGCTGGGACTGGACCGGCCTGCTGGCGCGCCGGCCGCTGTGGGACATCCTGCTGGTGTTCCTGAGCCTGGGTGGCGCGGCGCTCAGCCTGACCGGCGTGGTGATCGGCTGGCGCCGGCTGGGGCGCAAGCTACGCGCCTGAGGCCGGCGTGGCGGGGACTGGTCGGGAATGCACTATGCTCCTCCCTGTTCCCGCAACACCTCAAGGAAGCGCCCATGTCCGACGTCACCATCTACCACAACCCCAAGTGCGGCACCTCGCGCAACACGCTCGCCATGATCCGCAACGCCGGCATCGAGCCGAGCGTCGTCCTGTACCTGGAGACGCCGCCCTCACGCGCGGAACTGCAGGCGCTGTTCAAGCGCGCCGGCATCACCGTGCGCGATGCCCTGCGCGAAAAGGGCACGCCCTATGCCGAACTCGGCCTGGATGACACCTCGCTGAGCGACGACGCCCTGCTGGATGCCATCGAGGCCCACCCGATCCTGTTGAACCGGCCCTTCGTCACCACCCCGCTGGGCGCGTGCCTGTGCCGCCCGTCCGAACGGGTGCTGGACATCCTGCCGGCGCCGCAGCAGGGCGCCTTCACCAAGGAAGACGGCGAAGCGGTGGTGGATGCGCAGGGCAAACGCATCCAGAAGTAAATGCCGGGTTTTAGGCACGATTTGTAAGCGGACTGACGGGAAACCCCATTACCATCGCGGCTGATCAATTATTACGCCACGATGACAGGTCATGGATTTCCTTGAAGCTTTCAACCAGTCTCTTTTTCTACAGATCAACGCCGCCCCGGCCACGCCGGCGTGGCAGATCCACCTGGCGCTGCTGGTCGCCAACAAGCTGATCCTGCTGGTGCCCGCCACGCTTGCCGCGCTGTGGCTGTGGGGCGGACCTGCCCAGCGCAGCCTGGCGCTCAAGGCGCTGGCCAGCATTGGCGTGGGACTGTGCCTGAGCTATCTGTGCGGCGCCCTGTGGCCGCACGCGCGCCCCTTCGTGTTGGGGCTGGGCCATGCCTTCTTCGTCCACAAGCCGACCTCGTCTTTCCCCAGCAACCACACGATCATCATCGCCACGCTGGCGTTCACGCTGATCTTCGACCGGCGCTGGGCCGGCTGGGGCTACGCCACGCTGCTGCTGGCGGCCGTGGTCGGCCTGTCGCGCGTCTATCTGGGCGTGCACTTCCCGCTGGACATCGCCGGCGGCCTGTTGCTGGCGCCCGTGGCCGCCGGACTGGCCGTGCCGGTATGGCACCGTGTCGGCGCGCCGCTGACGGCCTTGCTGCAGGGCATCTACCGCAAGCTGCTGGCCCTGCCCATCGCGCGCGGCTGGATCCGCGCCTGACCGCGCCTGACCGCCCGCGCCGATGCGCCGCGGGCATCGCCTTACCGTTGCGGCCGGGTCAGGCGGCCCCCGCCAACGAGCGGTCCCGGGCGGCGCGCCAGCGGGCCTCGTGCGCCAACAGCCAACGCTTGCGGTGCAGCCCGCCGCCGTAGCCGGTCAGCGACGCATCGGCGCCGATCACCCGGTGGCACGGCACCACGATTCCCACCGGATTGGCGCCGTTGGCCAGGCCCACGGCGCGTACCGCCGAGGCGCGGCCGATACGCCCGGCCAGCACGCCATAGCTGACCGTGTCGCCTGGCCCGATAGCGCGCAGCGCCCGCCACACCTGCCGCTGGAAATCGGTGCCGCCCTGCGCCACCCGCAGCCGGTCGATCGCATCGACTTCACCCTCGAAATACGCCTGCAAGGCGCGGCTGGCCGCCGAGGCGCGCGCGGCGTCCTCCACCTTTACCGCGCCCTTGCCATACTGGCGGCGCAGCAAATCATGCATGCGGGGTTCGTAGTCCGCCCAATCGACGGCGCGCAGGCATTGCCCGGCATCGATCAGCACGAGCATTTGCCCGATGGGCGTGGCGATGCGTTCAAGGGTGAAAGTCTGGACGGGCATGACAGGCTCCGGAGGCGGCGGTGACGGGACCAATATAGGCGCGTCGGCGGACCTTCGCTGGCGGATTCCGGACATGGCAGTCGTCGTGACAACAATGTCCGGAATCCGCTAGATCAGGGCGACCGACGGCGCTAGCATGACCCTCATGAACCTCGACCACGACGCCTGCTACAGCGCCATCCGCGTGCGCGATGCCCGCTACGACGGACGCTTCTTCACCGCCGTCAAGACCACGCGCATCTACTGCCGCCCGGTATGCCCGGCGCGCACGCCGCTGTCGCGCAATGTCGTCTTCTACCCCACGGCCGCCGCCGCCCAGGAAGCGGGTTTCCACCCCTGCCTGCGCTGCCGGCCCGAAACCGCGCCCGCCGCCGGCCGCGCCCGCGAGCTGCCCGACAGTGTCGCGCGCGCCCTCGGCATGATCGAACTCGGCGCGCTCGACGACGCCGGGGTCGACGCCCTGGCCGCGCGCCTGGGCGTCGGCGAACGCCAGCTGCGGCGCCAGTTCCGCCAGCACCTGGGCGCCTCGCCCGTGGCGGTGGCGCAAACCCGGCGCGTGCTGCTGGCCAAGCAGCTGATCCACGAAACCCGGCTGCCCATGGCCGAGATCGCGTTTGCCGCCGGCTTCGGCAGCATCCGCCGCTTCAACGAGATCTTCCTGGCCCTGTTCGGCCGCGCGCCGGGCGAACTGCGCCGTTCCGGCAAGCCCGACGTCTCGGCCGGCCCGCAAGGCGAAATCAGGCTGCTGCTGCGCTACCGCCCGCCCTATGACTGGCCCGCCATGCTGGATTTCCTGCGCGTGCGCGCCATTCCCGGCATCGAACGGGTCACGGACAACCGCTACACGCGCACCATCGGCCTGGACGGCGCCCAGGGCACCGTGCGGGTCGAACCCGGCGCCGGCAACGCGCTGCAAGCCACCTTGCGGTTCCCCCGGCTGCACGCCCTGCCCGCCCTCATCGCCCGGCTGCGGCGCGTCTTCGACCTGGACAGCGATCCCGCCGCGCTCGCCGCCCAGTTGGCGCATGATCCCGTCATGGCCGCGCTGACCGCCGCCCGCCCCGGCCTGCGCGTGCCCGGCGCCTGGGATGGCTTCGAGCTCGCCCTGCGCGCCGTCCTCGGCCAGCAGATCACGGTGGGCGCGGCCATCAAGCTGGCCGGCAAACTCGTCGCCGCCCACGGCCAGCCGCTGGACCAGCCCGACGGCGACCTGAGCCACCTGTTCCCGACACCGGCCGCCATCGCCCCCGTCGACCTCGCCCCCCTCGGCATGCCCCGCAGCCGCGCCGCCACGCTCAGCGCCGTCGCCGCCGCGGCCCTGGCCGACCCGCAGCGGTTCGAAGCCAGCGACAACCTGGACAGCGCCGTCACTCGGTTGCGTGCCCTCCGCGGTGTCGGCGAATGGACCGCCCAGTACATCGCCCTGCGCCAACTGCGCGAACCCGATGCCTTCCCCGCCTCCGACATCGGCCTGATCCGCGCCCTGGAAAAACTCGAAAACCGCGCATACACCCCGGCCCAGCTCCTGGCCCGCGCCGAAGCCTGGCGCCCCTGGCGCGCGTATGCGGCCCAGCATCTGTGGGCAGCGTATTGAGTCAGCCGGATGGCGTTACGCAATGCCGCGGCGCGCGCCTCTCAGCCCCGCCCGGCCCCCCGCGCAACGGGCGGCCTGCGAAGCCCCCCGCCGCATCAAAAGTCAGTCGCGAAAATTCTCGAACTGCAACGGCAAGTCCACATCCGTCTTCTTCAGCAACGCAATCGCCGTCTGCAGGTCATCCCGCTTCTTGCCGCTGATGCGCAGCTTGTCGCCGTTGATCTGGCTCTCGACCTTGAGCTTCGCGTTCTTGATCGCCGCGATCAGCTTCTTGGCCACCGGCTGTTCGATCCCCTGCTTCACGGTGATCTTCTGCCGCGCCCCGCCCAGGTTCTCCAGCGGGTCCGCCACATCCAGGCACCGCACATCGATGCCGCGCGCCGACAGCCGGCCGCGCAGGATGTCCAGCATCTGCTTGAGCTGGAACGCGCTCGACGCCACCTGCGTCACCACGAAGCCTTCCAGCTCGAACTTGGCATCCGTGCCCTTGAAATCGAAACGGGTGGCGAGTTCGCGGTTGGCCTGGTCGATGGCGTTGGTGAGTTCGTGTTTGTCGACTTCGGAGACGACGTCGAAAGTAGGCATGACACTGGGTCCTGTCGATAGAGAAAAAAAAGGCGGCCGCGGCCGCCGCGGATTGCCCCATTTTACCGGGGCTGGCGCCCATCAAGCCATCAGCACCAGCAACCGGTCCGCCTGCAACGGATGCGGCATCACCCGCGCCTCGATGCCGTAGGCCAGATACAGGTTGGCCGGCGTCAGCACCTGCGCCGGCGTGCCCTGCGCGATCGCCTGGCCACTGCCCAGCAGCAACAGGCGGTCGCACCAGCGTGCCGCCAGATTCATGTCGTGCAGGATCACCAGCACGCCCGTGTTGCCCTCGTGCGCCAGGTGCGCCGCCCGTCGCATCAACTCGGCCTGATGCTTGGGATCGAGGCTGGCGGTCGGTTCGTCCAGCAGCAGGTAGCGGGCCTCGCCCTCTGCGCGCGCCGCGCGGCATTGCACCAGCGCCCGCGCGAACTGCACCCGCTGCTGTTCGCCGCCCGACAGTTGCGGATAGCGGCGCCCGTCCAGGTGGCCGGCATCGGCCCACGCCAGCGCCTGCCGCGCCAGTTCGTCGACCGCATCCGGCGACAGCTCCGGAAACGGATACGCGCCCATCGCCACCACTTCGCGCACGCCCAGGTCGAAGGTCAGCCCGGGCTTCTGCGGCAGCACCGCGCGCTTGCGCGCCTGCTCGCGCGGCCGCATCGCGCCCAGCGGGCGGCCATCCAGCGTCAGGCTGCCGCTGTCGGCAGCCAGTTCGGCCGACAGCGCGCCCAGCAGGGTCGACTTGCCCGCGCCATTGCTGCCCAGCAGGCCCACCACCTCGCCCGCCGGGATCGCCAGCGACACCCGGTCGAGGATGCGTTTGCCGCCGCGCGCCAACGTCAGGTTCTCGGCGGCCAGCATCAACCATGCCTCCGGCCGCGCGCCAGCAGCCACAGAAAGAAAGGACCGCCCACCAGCCCGGTCACCAGGCCGATCGGTAATTCGGCAGGCACCACCACGATGCGCGCCAGCCAGTCCGCCAGCGTCATCACCAGCGCGCCGCCCAGCAGGCAGGCCGGCAACAGCAGCCGGTGGTTGGCGCCCAGCGTCATGCGCGCCAGGTGCGGCACCACCAGGCCGACGAACACGATGGTGCCGCTGGCGGCCACCAGCGGCCCGACGATCAAGGTGCAGGCCAGCACCAGCCGGGCCCGCGCCTGCCCGAGCGAATAGCCCAGGTGCTGGGCCTCGCGCTCGCCCAGCAGCAGCGCATTCATCACGCGCCATTGCCGCAACAGCCAGCATGACAGCAACAGCACCCACGGTCCCAGGAACGCCAGCAGCTTCCAGTTGGCGCCGGCCAGGCTGCCCATGTTCCAGAAGGTCAGGTCGCGCAGCTGGGCATCGCTGGCCATGAAGGTGAACAGGCCGATCAGGCTGAACGCGATGGCTGTGATCGCCACTCCCGCCAGCAACAGCCCCGCCACGCCCGGCACCCGCCGGCCGACCAGATAGGCCGACAGCGTCGCGGCCAGGCTGCCGATGAAGGCGCCCGGCGCCGTGTACCAGAAGCCGCCTTGCGTCATCACGATGGCGATGACCGCGCCCAGCGAAGCGCCGGCGGAAATGCCGATCAGCCCCGGCTCGGCCAGCGGATTGCGGAACAGCGCCTGCAACGCCGCCCCCGAGATCGCCAGGCCGGCGCCCATCACCACCGCCAGCAGCACGCGCGGCAGGCGGATGTCGATCAGCACGTTGCGCCACAAGGCCTGTTCGGGCGCGGGCGCGCCCCACAACAGCGACGGCAAGTCGCGCAACGGAATCGACACCGCGCCGCTGGCGCTGGCCGCCGCCATCGCCAGCAGCAGCGCCACGGCCAGCAGCGCCAGCGCCCACGGCGTCCTAACGCGCCATGGCATGCGCGGCCTCCTGCTTGAGCTGGGCCAGCGCCTGCGGCAGGCGCGGGCCCAGGCCCAGGATCAGCAGATCGTCCATCACGATGATGCGCTGCTTGGCCGCGGCCTGCGTGACGGCGATACCGGGCAGTCGCGCGAAGCCCTCCAGCCCGCCGCTGGCCTGCACCGATTCGCGCGTGACGATGATCAGGTCGGGCGCCAGCGCGCCGATGGCCTCGGGCGACAGCGGCTTGTAGCCCTGCTGCGCGTCCAGCACGTTGTCCAGCCCGGCCAAATGCATGATTTCGGCCGCCGCGGTGCCGCGCCCCGCGCCTTGCGGCGCGCCGCTGCGGTTGATCAGCAGCAGCGCCCGCGCGCGCGTGGCCGGCATGGCCTCGGCCTTGGCCAGCGCGCGCGTCACGTCCCGCACCATCTGCTCGCCCGCCGGCGCTGCGTCCAGCGCCGCGGCCACGGCGCGGATGCGCGCCTTGAGCGAATCGACCGACGGCGCGTCCGGCACACTCACCACCCGCACGCCGACCTCGCCCAACCGCTTGAGCGCGTCGGGCGGACCGGCCTGCTCCGAGGCCAGCACCAGATCCGGCTTGAGCGCGAGCACGCCCTCGACCGGCACGGCGCGGTAATAGCCGACCCGCGGCAGGCGGGTCGCGGCCTCCGGATACAGGCTGGACAGGTCGTCGCCGACCAGCCGGTCGCCCTGCCCCAGGCCGTACACGATCTCCGTCACGGTGCCGCCCAGGGTCACCACGCGCGTGGGCGGCGCCGCCTGCGCGCCCGCCACCAGCAGCCATCCCGCCACCACCATCAGCCATTTCTTCATGGTTTCGTCCTCACGCGGCCAAAGGCACGCGGCACAGGCCCAGCATCAACGCACGCCAGCCTTGCAGTTCCGGCTTGCCCGGCTTGCGCTCGCCGAAGAACTGCGCGATCAGGTCGCCGCTGGACGCGTACAGTTCCAGCGACGTCACCCAGCCATCGCTGGTGGGTTTGTTCACCACCCAGGCCGAAGCGATGGCGCTGGTGTCCAGGTGCAGGTTGAAGGCCGGATCCAGCACGTTGAACCAGGGGCCGGTGCGGCGCAGCTGCCGCACCGGGCCGGTGTGAATCTGGATCATGCCGCGGTTGCCCACGAAGCACATGATCGACAGGCCGCTGGCCGCCGCCGACTCCAGCATCCGTTCCACCGAGTCGGCCGGCACCGTCTGCGCCAGGTCCTCGCCGGCCGCGGCCAGCGCCGCCAGCCGCGACACCTTGAACTTGCGCAGCAGCGGAAAGAACTCGTGCGTGTCCTGCATGCCCAGCCAGGCCTGGCGCCATTGCGCGCTGTCCTCGACCCGCGGCGCTTCGTCAGCGGGCATGTAGGGCGTGGTCTCGGGCCAGCGCGAGGCGCCGGCGAACCGGGCCACCAGCGCGTCGTACGCGGCCACGTCGGTGGCCTCGGTACGGTAGACCTTGTGCACCGCCACGCCCGCGCCGTCGAAGAACTGCAGGCTGTGACGGCCGTCCTGCTCGACCGCCCAGGCGGACTTCCAGCAAGAGAAGAACACCCGCAGGTCGATGTCGGGCCCCAGCACCAGGCCGACCGGGCCATCGGCCTGGATGTCCAGGTACGCGCCATGGCGCTCGTGCACGCACCAGTCGTTGCGCGTCAAGGCCATCACGCGTCCGAGCGTGCCCAGTTCGCGAAAGATCGCCTGCGGCTCGCCATGCAGCTCGATCGCCTTGACGCCGCCGCTGCCGGCGGCGAGCCATTCGGCCTCGGACACGCCGAGTTCCCGGGCCAGGTTGCGGGCGCGCAGGCCGGGATGGGACGCTGCCAGCGCTTCGTGGCGGGCGCGCAGCTCGGCGGCGCGGGTGTCGAAATCGGGTTGCTTCACTTCGTTGCTCATCGCGGGCTCTCCGGCCGGAAAGGAAAATCGGGGCTGCCACCGCTGGCGCGCGGCGGCGGCAGCGCGGGTCAATATTGATACGTCAGTGAGACGCGCAGGCTGCGTCCCGGTTCCGTGTACTCGTCCACCGGCCGCGGCAGCGCCGTGGCGCCGGCGGTCGGCACATTGATGGCTTCCCAGTACTTCTTGTCGAACAGGTTGAACACACCGGCCTGCACCTGCAGGCCCTTCACCGAGGCCGGGCGCCAGTAGCCCATCAGGTCCACCACGCCATAGCCCGGCGGCGGCGGCGGCCGGCCACAGCGCCACGGCCGGGGCGGCCAGTGCGGTGGCAATACGCAGCGCCAGGGCCAGGCGGGTCAGTCGGCATAGGGCCTCTCGGTCGAGTGAATAGCCGCGCGCGGCAGGATCGTCACCCAATACGCGCTGCGGTAGCGCACCTGTACCGGCAGCGTGGACGGCAAGGCCGCCAGCACCGCGTCGGTGTCGTGCAATTGGAACGCCCCGGAGATCCGCAGCCCGGCCACCTCCGGGTCGCAACGCAACACCCCTGGCCGATAGCGGCCCAGCTCGGCCGCGAATGCGTCCAGGCGCCAGGCGCTGGCGTGCAGCACGCCGCGCGTCCAGTCGGCGGCGTGCGGATCGGCGGGCTCGGGGCGGGGCACATCATCGCCGCGCAACCAGGCCTGCTCGCCGGCCGACAGCGCCGCCCAGGTATCGGCCCGGCCCAGCATCACACGGCCTTCTTGCACGCTGACCCGGCAGGCCGCGCCCGTTTCCTGCACGCAGAATCGCGCCGCCTGGGCCTGGATGTCGCCCTGCCGCGTGCGCACCACGCGCGCGGGCCGCGGCAGGCCCGCCAGCATGGCGTCGATTTCCTGGAGCGCCTCGAGGATCAGCAGGCGCTGCTCCGGCGACGGCGCCTGCGCCTCGGGCATGGCGGCCAGCGCGTCGAGGTAGGCCTGTTCGAGCGAGCGGCGCCGGTACAGGTTCAGCACCAGCCGCTTGGCGACGGTGGTCAGGTAGGCGCGCGGCTCGCGCAACGCAGCGAGTTCGTGGCGATGGCGCAGCACGCGCACGAAGGTGTCCTGGGCCAGGTCGGCGGCATCCGACGGATTGCCCAGCCTGCTCCGCAGCCAGCTGTGCAGCCATCCGTGGTGCGCGCGGTAAAGCAAGTGGACAGCGTCGCCGGAGGCTGGCGCAAGGTTGGACACGGTGGACTCCCGAACAGGCTCGATCACAAATACAAATCAATCTCATTCTAAATGGAAAATCCGGCCGCAGGTCAAGCGCCGCCTTGACGATATGATGGGGACGGACTTGGCCGCCGCGAGCGGCGGCCGGCCCCGGCCCGTGCCGGCCCCCCGCAATATCAACGGTTCCCTGCCATGTCCTATAGCGCCTTCAAGCTCATCCACCTGCTGGCCGTGATCCTCTGGGTCGGCGGCATGCTGTTCGCCCACTGTTTCCTGCGGCCGGCGGCGGCGCAACTGGAGCCGCCGCAACGGCTACGGCTGATGAACGCAGTGCTGGGCCCATTCCTGAACGCCGTGCTGGCCGCCGTCGTACTGATTCTTGCCACCGGCGCGGCAATGATCGGCCAGGAGGCGGCCCAGGCCGCGCGCAGTGGCGGCGCCTTCTTCATGCCGCGCGCGTGGACCGTGATGGCCGCGGGCGGGCTGCTGATGACGGCCATCTACGCCTACATCCGCGCGGCGCTCTATCCGCGCCTGCGCGCGGCGGTGGCCGCTTCGGAATGGCCGCGCGGCGGCCTGGCCATGGCCAGCATCCGCCGTTGGGTCGGCGTCAATCTGCTATTGGGGCTGGCCATCGTCGCGGCCGTTTTCCTGCTCTAGGGGTATCGGCCGCCTACGTCGCAGCTATCGGCCAACCGGGGTTGGCTATCGGATTTCTTTGGACTGGTGCAATACGCCTTACATCCGGCGTGGCGACACTTGAGCGGACTCTCGCGGGTCCCACATAAAAGGAAAATCCATGATCAAGCGTATCCTGCCCCTGGCCGCCCTCGGCCTGTCCTTCGCCACCCTCGCCGCCGCCCACGCCGCCGCCCCCATCGACAACAGCGCGCTGGAACAATCCGCGTTCCGCCCGCACAAGGCCACCTATGGCGTGGTGTACCGCCTGCCCCAGGAAGTCAACGCCGTGCTGGACGCCAAGGTCAACGCCACGCTCAAACAGGACCTGCTGGCGCTGGGCCTGAAGACCGAGGCCGAAACGCCCAACATGCCCCACGTCACGGTGGTCCACATCCATAGCGCCGACCCCGCCACCCCGCAACGCATGCTGCAGGCGCTGCCCAAACCGCCGGCGCCGCTGGCCATCACGCTCAAGGGCTTCTATCCGACCGAAGCCGCCAAGGGCGCGGGCCATCCGTGGTGGCTGGACCTGGGCGTGGTCAAGAGCGGCCCGGGCTTCGAGGCCATGATGGCCTATAACACCGTGGCCACCGCTGCCCTGGCGCCGCTGCGCGACGGCCCGCTGCCGCGCGTGACCGGCCCGGTCTACGCCAAGATGTCGGAGGCCGGCCGCGCCCTGGTCAAGTCGGTCGGCGTGAGCGGCGTCAACGTCATGCGCGACGGCCAGGAAGTGCGCGCCCACAACCCGCACACCACGCTGGTCTACAGCATGGCGCGGTATGACGAACGCCTGGCCGACGCCATGAAACAGGAAGCCGCCAAGTTCAACGCCGCGCTGCCCGACGGCATCGCCACCACGTTCAAGGACGTGTCCATCGTCGAGATCGGCTTTGCCGGTAACGTGCTGCGCGAAATCTACCGTGTCAGCCTGGAAGACGGCTCGACCCTCGACGTGGCCAGCGGCAAGCCGGTCAACCGCTGAGCCGGACGGTTCGCCCCGCGGGCCGCGCGCGTCTGACTGGCGGCGCGGCCTGCGGGGCGGAGAGGGCGGCGGGCGAGACTTCCCGCTGCTGCCATTCCGTGGCAGCATTGGGCCGTCCCGCCCGCCGCCCTCTCCGCCCCGTCCCATGTCCCGCGCCGAACGACTCCTCGACCTGCTGCAGATCCTGCGGCGCCATCGCCTGCCCATCAGCGGCCAGCGCCTGGCGGCCGACCTGGGGATCAGCCTGCGCACGCTGTACCGCGATATCGCCACGCTGCAGGCCCAGGGCGCCGGGATCGAGGGCGAGCCCGGCGTCGGCTACGTGCTGCGGCCCGGCTTCATGCTGCCGCCGCTGATGTTCAGCACCGAAGAGATCGAAGCGCTGGTGCTGGGCACGCGCTGGGTCGCCGGGCGCTCCGACCCGCGCCTGGGCCAGGCTGCGGCCAACGCGCTGGCCAAGATCAGCGCGGTCCTGCCCCAGGAACTGCGCGACGAACTCGACGCCATCCCATTGCTGGTCGGCCCCAGCAGTTGGGCGGTGGCCGACCGGGTCGACCTGTCCCAGATCCGCCAGGCGATACGCGGCGAACAGAAAATCGCCATCACCTACCGCGACGACAAGGGCGCCGACTCGCAACGCGTCATCTGGCCGTTCGCGCTGGGGTTCTTCGATAGCGTGCGTATCGTCATGGCCTGGTGCGAGCTGCGCCAGGACTACCGCCATTTCCGCACCGACCGCATCGCCACGCTCGACCCCGGACCGCGCTACCCGCGCCGCCGCCATGCCCTGCTCAAGGAGTGGCGCGTCATCAATGCGGCTCATTGCGACGGCTGCTGACGCGGCCGCCGGCGCGGTGCGACATCGGCGCGCGGACTACTGACAAAATCTGACAGCATGCCTCTCTAAGATGAGCGCTCATTCAACCAGGAGCGCATCATGTCCGCCAAGAACTTCGTCATCTTCTACGTCGACAAACCCGAGGCCAGCGCGGCGTTCTATAGCGCGCTGCTGAACCGTCCGCCGGTCGAAAGCTCGCCCACCTTCGCGCTGTTCGCGCTCGACTCCGGCCTGATGCTGGGGCTGTGGTCGCGCCACACCGTCGAGCCGGCGGCGGCCGGCCGCGGCGGCTGCACCGAACTGGCCTTCACCGTCCCCGACGCCGAAGCCCTCGGCCAATGCCATCGCGACTGGAGCCTGCGCGGGCTGGCCATCCTGCAGGCCCCCACCAACATGGACTTCGGCCGCACCTTCGTCGCGCTCGACCCCGACGGCCATCGCCTGCGCGTGTTCTCGCCGGCGCCCGACACCGTGCCCGCCGCCGACGAACCGGTCACGATCCCGGCCTTCCCAGGGGCCTGATCCCCGGGCCGGCGCAGCCAGCGCCACGAACGTGGCCGGCCCCCACGGCATGCGCCGGTTGCGCAGGGCGGCGCCGACGCGGCGGCCGACTGCCGGCCTGCGCGATGCGCTTTCCGTGAACTAGGAGCGCTGCCCGCGCGCTTGCAGCACCACCGCCGCGGCGCGCTTGCGGAACAGCAGCAGGTACAACGCCGCCAGCACCAGCAGGAACGGCACGCCGAACACCAACGTCATCTTGAACACGCCAGTGAAGGAGGTCGTCACCAGGATCGCCAGCATCGCGCCGGCGCCCAGCAGCGTCAGCAGCGGAAAGCCCGGCATGCGGAACGACAGCGCGGCGCCGCCCTCGCGCGCCCAGCGGCGGCGAAAGAAGTAATGCGTGACGAAGATCATCATCCACGTGAACAGCGCGCCGAACATCGAGATCGCCATCATCAGCGTGAACGAGGTTTCCGGATACAGCACGTTCAGCACGGTGGCGATGGCGATGCCGCTGGTCGACAGCAGCAGCGCGTTCAGCGGCGTGCCGCTGCGCGTCAGCCGGCCCAGCGCCGCCGGCGCATGGCCGGCGCGCGACAGGCTGAACATCATGCGGGTGGTGATATACAGCTGGCTGTTCATGGCCGAAAGCGCCGCCACCAGCACGATGAAATTGATGACGCCGGCCGCGTACGGCACCTTCACCGCTGCCATCACCGTCACGAACGGGCTGCCGCCCTTGCCGGCCTGGTCCCACGGCACGATGGCCAGGATCAGCGCCAGCGTCAGCAGGTAGAACACCACCAGCCGCACGATGGTGGCGCGAAACGCCTGTTTCACCGCGCGCTCGGGGTCTTCGGCTTCGCCCGCCGCCACCGCGATCATCTCCACGCTCAGGTAGCTGAAGATCGAGATGACCACCGCGATCCACATGCCCCACACGCCGTTGGGGAAGAAGCCGCCGTGTGCCGTGTACTGCGCCGCGCCGTACTGCGGGTTGCCCCAGACCACATAGGCGCCCAGGATGATGAACGCCACGATGGCGCTGATCTTGATGGTCGAGAACCCGTATTCGATGGTGCCGAACGCCTTCACGCTCATGGCGTTGATGAAGATCAGCGCCGCCGAGAACAGGCAGACCCATTGCCAGCCCGGTACCGCCGGGAACCAGAACTTCATGTACTCGGCCACCGCGGTGACCTCGGTGCCCACCGCCAGCACCACGCACGACCAGTACGCGTAGCGCACCAGAAAGCCCGCCAGCGGGCCGATGTAGTGCTCAGCGTAGGCGCCGAACGAGCCCGAGGTGGAATGCGCCACCGTCATCTCGGCCAGGCAGCCCATCAGCAGCAGCGTGATCAGCCCGCCGATGGCGTAGCTGATGATGACGCTGGGGCCGGCAAAGCCGATCGCGAACTTGCTGCCCAGGAACAGGCCGGTGCCGATGGCCCCGCCGATCGCGATCATGCTCATCTGGCCGGACGTCAGACGGCGCTTGAGCCCCTGCTCCCGTTCGGCGATCTTGCCGAAGCCTTGTTGTTGATTCATTGTCTCCTCCGGTACTGCGCGCTCTTGCTGGATGTCGCTTGGGCCGGTGCGCGGCGGGTCAGGTCACGGCCGAGCGCTGCTTGAACTCGGGCGTGTCCCAAGCCTTGCTGTCGAGCACATCCTTGAGGATTTCCACCGCGTCCCAGACATCGGCATAGCCGAAATACAGCGGCGTCAGGCCGAAGCGCAGCACCTCGGGTTCGCGGTAGTCGCCGATCAGGCCGCGCGCGATCAGCGCCTGCATGACCTCGTAGCCGTTGGGATGGCGCAGGCTGACATGGCTGCCGCGCGCGGCGTGTTCGCGCGGCGTCACCAGCGTCAGCGGATGGCCGGCGCAGCGTTCCTCGACCAGGGCGATGAACAGGTCGCCCAGCGCCAGCGACTTCCTGCGCACCTCGGCCATGTCGGCCTCGCGCGCCACGTCCAGGCCGCACTCGACCATGGCCAGCGACACGATCGGCTGGGTGCCGCACAGGTAGCGGCGGATGCCGCCGGCGGGTTCATAGGCGACGGTCATGTCGAACGGCCGCTGGTGGCCCCACCAGCCCGACAGCGGCTGCCAGAAGTCGGGAATATGGCGCGGCGCGACCCAGATGAAGGCCGGCGAGCCCGGGCCGCCGTTCAGGTATTTATAGGTGCAGCCCACGGCATAGTCGGCGTCGGCGCCGTTCAGGTCCACCGGCACCGCGCCGGCGGCGTGCGCCAGGTCCCAGATGACCAGCGCGCCGCGCGCGTGCGCCTGGCGCGTGACCGCCGCCATGTCGTGCATCTGGCCACTGCGGTAGTTGACGTGCGACAACAGCACCACCGCCACGTCCTCGTCCAGGGCGCGGTCCAGCGGCAGTTCGTCGTCGATCAGGCGCATCTCGTAGCCCTGCTGCAGCAGGTCGATCATGCCCTGGATCATGTACAGGTCGGTGGGGAAATTGTCGCGCTCGGACAGGATCACGCGGCGCTCGGGGTGGCGCTTCTGCTGGATGCGCAGGCTGGCCGCCAGCGCCTTGAAGATGTTCAGCGAGGTGGTGTCGGTGATGACCAGCTCGCCTTCCTTCGCGCCCAGCAGGCCGGCCAGCTTGTCGCCCAGCCGCGACGGCAGCTCGAACCAGCCGGCGGTGTTCCAGCTGCGGATCAGGCCCGTGCCCCATTCCTGGGTGATGACTTCGGCGGCGCGCGCGGCGGCGGCGCGCGGCATCACGCCCAGCGAGTTGCCGTCCATGTACAGCACGCCGGGCGGCAGATCGAAACGCGCCTTCAGCGGCGCAAGGGGGTCCTGCCGGTCGGCGGCGACGCAGGCTTCGCGGGTGTTCATTCACGGCTCCTTGAGGCAATGGGCTGGCTACATACTATCAGCGTGAACCAGCCGAAAACTTGCAAAATCAGGCGTGACTTACCCTGGAATTTCGCATTAAATTGCGCCATCGGCCATTTTTCAGAATTGGATTGCATCATGCAGCTGGACACCATCGACCATCGCATCCTCTACCGCCTGCAGGAGAACAGCCAGCTCAGCAACCAGGACCTGGCCGAGCAGGTGGCCCTGTCGCCCTCAGCCTGCCTGCGGCGGGTGCGGGCGCTGGAAGAAGGTGGCTTCGTGCGCGGCTACCGCGCCGTGCTCGACGCCGAACGGCTGGGTTTCGAACTGGAAGCCATCGTGCACGTGTCGCTGGACCAGTCGCGGCCGGGCTGGCACGAGGAATTCCTGGCCGGCATCGCCCTGCATGACGAAATCACCGAAGCCAGCATCGTCACGGGCGCCTCGAACTACATCCTGACCGTGCGCACCCGCAACCTGGCGGCGTTCTCGCAGTTCGTCGAGGACAAGCTCAGCAAGCTCGCCGGCGTGCGCGATCTGTGTTCGCATATCGTCATGCGCAAGATCAAGGATCGCGGCGGTATGCTGCCGCTGGCGCCCTGGCGCTGACGGCCCCCCCGCGGCGTTCAGGCGTATCGCAGGAAGCCGAACACCGTGACGAAATGGCAGGCCGATCCGCCCATGACGAACAGGTGCCAGATGCCATGGGCATGGCGCCAGCGCTTGTCATTGGCGTAGAACACCGTGCCCACCGTATAGAGCGCGGCCCCGGCCAGCAGCCAGGCCAGCCCGGCGCCCGACAGCGCGCCGGCAATGGGCGCGGCGCACATCACCCCCAGCCAGCCCATCGCCAGGTACAGCGGCAGGGCCGGCGGGGCGCCGCGGGCCCACCACAATTCGCGGCCAATGCCATACAGCGCCAGCAGCCAGATCGCCACCGCCATGGCGGCGCCCCATCCCAGTTCCGGCGGGACGAAGGCCAGCGGCGTATAGGTGCCGGCGATCAATAGATAAATAGCGCAATGGTCGGCCTTGGCCCACAGCGCCTTGCGGCGCCCGCGCGAGCAGTGATACAGCACCGAGGACGCGTAGACCGCGATCATCGACGCCGCGAACACGGCGCAGGCCGCGATCTGGCGCGCGTCCACCCGGAGTTCCGCGGCCCGGGCGATCAGCGCGGCCGAGGCGGCCACCGCCAAGGCCAGGCCGGCCAGATGCGTGGCCCCGTTGAAACGCTCTCCCTGGTACATGCTGTCCCTCTCCCGCGCGCAGGCGTGGCGCCGACGCTTTCCATCTTGCCCACGCCATGTGACAGCCTGGGGTCAGGGGTCCGGGAGGGGCGCCGCCAGACGCGGCGTGAAAAGCCGCGTCATCCGGGCGCGGCGCCGCGAAGCGGCGGCGGCTCAGGCGATGAAGTCGACCGCCGCCGGGTAGCCTTCCAGCGCGCGCGCCGCCAGGATGGCGCGCTGCACCGCGATCGCCATGGCCTCGGCCGCCATCACGCCCAGCAGCATCATGTTGGCGGGTTTGTTGACGGCGCCCGTGCCCAGCGCGAACACGGTATCGCCATCGAGCATGGTGTGGATCGGGTTGATGGTGCGCGCCAGGCCGTCATGCGCGCTCTGCGCCATCTTCTGCGCCTGGGCCTTGGTCAGCCTGACATCGGTCGCCACCAGCCCGATGGTGGTGGCCGCGCCCTCGCGCATCGAGGTCGGCAGGTCGCCCGCCAGGATCGCCGCGCGCGTGTCCAGCAAGGTCTTGCCGTCGGCGCTGCGGGCGCCGGCCAGCACGTGGCCAGTGGCCGGATCGACCACGTCGCCGACCGCGTTGACCGCCACGATCGCGCCCACGGTGACGCCCGCCACGGTCAGCGAAGCGCTGCCCAGGCCGCCCTTCATGGCGCGCTTGGCGCCGTACAGCTTGCCGACCGTGGCGCCGGCCCCGGCGCCGACATTGCCCTCCTGCGGCGGCTTGGCGCTGGCCGCCTTGCAGGCCTGGTAGCCGGCCGCCGCGTCGGGCCGGATCGAGGCGTCGCCCACGCCCAGGTCGAACAGGATGGCGGCCGGCACGATCGGCACGTGCGCCACGCCCACGTCGAAGCCGATCTTGCGCTCTTCCAGATAGCGCATGACGCCGGTGGCGGCCTCCAGGCCAAAGGCGCTGCCGCCGGCCAGCATCACCGCGTGCACTTTCTCCACCATGTTGACCGGGTTGAGCAGGTCGGTCTCGCGCGTGCCGGGCGCGGCGCCGCGCACATCCACGCCCCCGGTGGCCCCCGCCTCGGCGATGATGACGGTGCAGCCGGTCGGCCGCCGGGTGTCGGTGTAGTGCCCCACCTTGAGGCCGGCCACGTCGGTAATGCTGCCGCCGCCGGGCACCCGGCGCAAACCGCTGGCGCCCTGCGCCGGCATCACGCCCGCGGATGCCGCGACGCCCGCCGCCGCCATCATGAAAGCCCGCCTGTTCCATTGTTGTTGCACGCCTGTCTCCATCTGGATATCACCTGGATGCCCCCGGGCCAGGCGGCCCGGGGCGCGAATGCCGCATATGACTTGCCGCTATATTTTTACTATTCCTTATGCTTTGTGGAAAAATAGACGCGTTGTTAGAGTGCGGCTACACCGGAAGGCGGCGCGCTGCGCGGGCCTTTCGCAGTGATCTCTCATCCGTGGAGCATTGCCATGAAACTCTTGCGCTCGTTGTTCATCGCCGGCCTGATCCAGGCCGCCGCCCTGTCCGCCGCCCATGCCCAGTCGGGGCTGGACCAGATCAAGTCCGCCGGCGTGTTCAAGATCGGCACCGAAGGCACCTACGCGCCCTTCACCTACCACGACGCCTCCGGACAGCTTACCGGGTTTGACGTCGACATCGGCCGCGCCATCGCCCAGCGCCTGGGCGTCAAGGCCGAATTCGTCGAAGGCAAGTGGGACGGCCTGATCGCCGGGCTCGACGCCAAGCGCTACGACGCCGTCATCAACCAGGTCGGCATCACCGACGCGCGCCGCGCCAAGTACGACTTCTCCGACCCCTACATCTCGTCGGCCGCGGTGCTGATCGTGCGCGACGACAACACCACCATCAAGTCATTCGCCGACCTCAAGGGCAAGAAGTCCGCCAACACGCTCACCAGCAACTTCGGCAAGCTGGCGCAGCGCCACGGCGCCGAGGTGGTCGCGGTGCAGGGTTTCAACGAAGCCATCGACCTGCTGACCTCGGGCCGCGTCGAAGCCACCGTCAACGACAACCTGTCGTTCCTGGATTTCAAGAAGCACAAGCCCAACGCCAAGGTCAGGATCGCCGCCACCGACAAGGCCGCCGAATTCAGCAACTCCGGCGTGCTGCTGCGCAAGAACAATCCCGAACTGGTGGCCGCCATCAACAAGGCGCTGGCCGACATCAAGGCCGATGGCACCTACAAGACCATCTCGGTCAAGTACTTCGGCACGGACCTGTCGGCGCAGCAATAAGCGGGCCGTTCCATGACGCTCCCCATCTGGCTGCGCGACGCCCTGCCCGACTGGATCCTGGCCCAGCTCGACGCCCTGACGGTGCCGGCCTGGGTGCAGTTGATGGCCGACTCGTTCTGGCCCCTGCTGCACGCCGGGCTGGTGTTCACCGTGCCGCTGACGCTGATGTCGTTCGCGCTGGGGCTGGCGCTGGCCTTCGTAGTGGCGCTGATCCGGCTGTTCGGACCGGCGCCGCTGGTGGCGCTGGTGCGCTTCTACGTCTGGCTGATCCGCGGCACGCCGCTGCTGGTGCAGTTGTTCGTGATCTTCTATGGCCTGCCCAGCGTCGGCGTGGTGCTCGACCCGCTGCCGGCGGCGTTGATCGGCTTCACCCTGAACGTCGGCGCCTACAACTCCGAAGTGATCCGCGGCGCCATCGAGTCGATTTCCAAGGGCCAGTGGGAAGCCGCCTATTCACTGAGCATGACGCGCGGCCAGGCCCTGCGCCGCACCGTGCTGCCGCAGGCCGCGCGGGTGGCGGTGCCGCCGCTGTCGAACGCCTTCATCGCCCTGGTCAAGGACACCTCGCTGGCCGCCGTGCTGACGGTGCCCGAGATCTTCCAGGCGGCCCAGCGCATCGCCGCCGTCACCTATGAACCGCTGATCCTGTACACCGAGGCCGCGCTGATCTACCTGGTGTTCAGTTCGGCGCTGTCCGCCGCCCAGGTGCGCCTGGAACGGCGCTTCGGCCGGCATGCGGTGTTTTCCGAGAACAACCGATGATCCGCCTGGAACAGATCGAAAAATCCTTCGGCGGCAACCTGGTGCTCAAGCGCGTCGACGTGGCCATCGCCGAGGGCAGCGTCACCGCCCTGATCGGCCCGTCCGGCAGCGGCAAGAGCACCCTGCTGCGTTGCGTCAACCTGCTGGAAGTGCCCGACCGCGGCACGCTCGAAATCGGCCCCGAGCGGGTCGATTTCGAACCCGGCCTGAAGCTGGCGCGCGACCAGGTGCAGCGGGTGCGCAAGCAGACCGGCATGGTGTTCCAGAACTTCCAGTTGTTCCCGCACCAGACCGTGATCGGCAATGTGATGGAAGGGCTGGTGACGGTGCAGAAGTGGCCGGCCGACCGCGCCCGCGCGCGCGCCGAGGAACTGCTGCGCAAGGTCGGCATGTTGGACAAGGCCGAAGCCTGGCCCGCCAACCTGTCGGGCGGCCAGCAGCAGCGCGTGGCCATCGCCCGTGCCTTGGCGCCCGCCCCCCGCGTGCTGCTGTGCGATGAGCCGACCTCGGCGCTCGACCCCGGCCTGGCGGCCGAAGTGGTGGACGTGCTGCGGCAGTTGGCCACCGAGGGCATGACCATGCTGATGGCCACCCACGACCTGCGCCTGGCCGCCAGCGTCTCGCGCGAAGCGGTGTTCCTGCTCGATGGCAACGTGGTCGAATCCGGCGCCTCGCGCGACCTGTTCACCCGGCCGCGCGACCCGCGCACCGCAACGTTCATCTCGACGCTGACGCAGGAGACCGGCCAGATCGGTTGAGGCGGCGCCCGGCCGCCCGAAGGCCGGGCAGCCCCCTCGGGGGGCAGCAAGCGCGCAACGCGCGCGCCGCGTGGGGGCCTATCACCGCCCCGGCAGGGATCCCGCCGGATCGACCGCCTGGCCGTCGTACCGCAACTCGAAGTACAGCCCGACCTGCTTGCTGTCGCTGTTGCCCATTTCGGCGATCTTCTGGCCCTGGCTCACCCGCTGGCCTTCCTTGACCAGCAGCTTGCGATTGTGCGCATAGATGCTGAGGAAACTGGCGTTGTGCTTGACGATCACCAGATGCCCATAGCCCCGCAGGCCGCTGCCGGAATAGGCGACGGTCCCGGCGGCGGCGGCCACCACCGGCGTGCCCGAGGCATTGGAGATGACAATGCCGTTCGAGCCCGACCCGTCGTAGCCGCGCGTCACCTTGCCCTGCGCCGGCCACACCAGCGAGATCGCCCCTGGCGGCGCGGTGCGCCGCTTGCCCATGGACGACGCCGACGCGCGCGACCCGCCCGAGGCCTTGGGACGTGACTTGGAGCGTGCCGAACCGCTGGCCTGGCCGGCCGGCGGCGCCACCCGCAGCATCTGACCGACCTCGATGGCATTGGTGTTCGACAGCTTGTTCCAGCGCGCCAGGTTGGATACGCTGGTGCCGTGCTTGCGCGCGATCTGCGTCAGCGTGTCGCCCGACTGCACCCGGTAATAGCCGGGCTGGACCTTGGGCGTCGTGCCGCAGGCCGTCAGCAATGCCAGCAATGCGGCCAGCAACACCAGCCGGACCCGGCGCAGGATGCCGCGGGCGGGCGGACATGCCCGGGCGAGGCCGGAAACGGCGGTGGAATCGAAGGCGGGCAGGGTCTGGGCGGGCAAGGAGTGCACTGAGTCCTGGAACGGAGTGGAATCGACTGCGTCCAAGGGTACCAAGATTTTCGGATGGCGGTACGCGCGCGCCAGCTTTCGCGGACCGGGCGGTGCCGTGTATAACCCGCTGATCGCCGCGAGCCCCGGCTCGCCCTGTGCCACAGCGTCTGCAAGGAACCATATGGGAATGCCCCAAGCACCGCGAAGAAATCCATACTGCCTGCTATGGGCCGTCCCGTATCTGCTGTGCGGGGTCTTCTCGCGCCTGCTCAACGATCCGGTCAGCCATGCCGTATTCGTCTGGCTGCCACCGGGCGTGGCCGTCGGCGCCTATCTGCTGACCCGGCGCCAGAACTGGCCGCTGCTGCTGGCCGCCTTCTTCTGCGCCCAGCTGGCGCTCACCAGCTTCACTCGGGGCCAGCCCGCCACGGCGCTGGTGTTCGCCATCAACGCCAGCGTGTCCAGCCTGCTGGCGGCCTGGACAGTCCGGCGCCTGACGCCGCGCGAAGGCGGACTGGGACTGGTGGCGGCGCTGCTGGCCGGCGCGGTGGCCGGCGCCGCGCTCTCGGCGCTGCTGGGCGGCGGCTGGCTCTGGCTGACGCAGGCCAGCGACGCCCTGGTCCGGCTGCGCACCTGGGTCGCGGCCTATCTGGCCGGCATCCTGATCCTGGCGCCGGCGCTGACCGGGTGGGCCCATTTCCGGCCGCGCCGTTCGGGTGGCCCGCGCATGCGCGACCTGGCGCTGGGCGTGATCGCCTACACCGGCCTGATCGTATCGACCTTCATGACCTTCGACGGCGAAATGATCAGGAACCTGCCCTATGTCGTCACGTTCGAACTGACCTATCTGCCGCTGGTGTTCGCGGTGCTGGCCGCCTTGGTATGGGGGCCGCTGGGCGGCACCCTCGCCGTCGTCACCCTGACCGGGATGGCGTTGTACCAGAGCGCGCAGGGCGAAGGCCCTTTCGTCGAGGCCAATGACCCCTGGCACGTGCTGCTGGCCACCCAGGTCTATCTGGTGGTCACGGCGCTGCTGATCCTGCTGGTCAACACCCTGCGCGGCGCCCGCGCGCAGGAACTCGAAAACGCCGAGCAGTGGCGCGGCCGCTTCGACCTGGCGCTGGCGGGCAGCCACCAGCTGATGTACCGCTACAGCCCGTTTGACGGCTCGCTCGAACTGGCCGGCGATGTGCAGGGCGCCTTCGGCGTGCAGGCTGCCGCGCTGGCCAACCTGGATGCGTTGCTGGCCCTCGCGCACCCCGACGACCGCGCGCGCCTGACGCTGCACTGGGCCGCGCGCCGCGCCGGCGCCCAAGACCGCACGCCGCTGTTGTTCCGCATGGCTCATGCCGGCGGCGGCTGGCGCGTGGTCAGCGACCGCGGCTCGCCGCTGGAGGATTTCGACGGCAGCGTGGCCGTGGTGGCGGGCATGTGGCGTCTCGGTGACATCGAGCAGGCCGATGTCCACTAGCACGGGCGCCCTGCTCATCCATGGCCTGGGCGGCACCCAGTACGACCTGGGATCGCTGCACAAGACCCTCAAGCGCGCCGGCATCGAGACGCACACGCTGACCCTGCCCGGCCATGGCACCACGCCCGAAGATCTGCTGCCGGTGCGCGCCGAGGACTGGATCGACGCCGTCACCGCCCGCTACCGCGAAGTGGCCGCCCGCCACGACACCCTGCACGTGATCGGCATGTGCCTGGGCGCGCTGCTGGCGGTGGAGTTGTGCAAGCGCGTGCGGCACCGCCAGGGCAAACTGGTGAGCCTGGCGGCGCCCGTCTTCATCGACGGCTGGAGCACCCCCTGGTACCGCGGCCTGCGCAAGCTGGTTTACCGCATCCCAGGCCTGGCGGCGCGCATGCGGGTCGAGGAAGAAGAACCTTACGGCATCAAGAATGAACTGGTCCGCTCCATCGTCAAGGCCAAGTTCGAGCGCGGCGAAAATTTCCATTACCGCTGGGTGCCGCTGGCCTGCATCCGCGAGGTGGACCGGCTGCGCCGCTTCGTGCAGCGCGGCCTTGACGCCATCGCCTGCCCCAGCCTGATCATCCACGCGCACGAGGACGAGCTGACCTCGGTGCGGTCGGCCCGCTTCCTGAACGACGCCATTGCCGACAGCCGCATGGTTCTGCTGGACAACAGCTATCACATGATCTGCGTGGACAACGACCGCGATCAGGTCGCCGCCGACATCCTGCAGTTCATGGACCGGTCCCCCGCCCCCGCGCGTGCGGGCCGCGCCGCCGCCATGAGCGCGGACCAGGCCGAGCGCTTGCTGGGCCAATACCGCGAGGCAATGCTGTCGGGCCGCTTCGAGGACCTGTTCCCGCTGTTTGCCGAGGACGTCGTCTGGCAGGAAGGCGGCGACAACCCCCTGAGCGGCGTCTACCACGGCCGCGGCGGATTGATCGACCTGTTCTCGCGCGTGATGGACTACTCGCGCAATACCTTCACGGTTGCCAGCGTCGGCCCGCCGGCGCCGGCCGGACGCGGCTTCGCGATGCCGCTGGCCTTCCAGGTGCGCGACGGCGCCACGCCCTGCCACGGCGCCGCCACCCACACGCTGCGCCTGCGCAACGACAGCATCGCCAGGGTCACCTCGCAGGCCGTCGATCCGGCCGCCGCCGACGCCCTGTGGCGGCGGCTGGCCGTGGCCAGCGGCCTGGAACCCGAAGGCGACGCCATGGACCCGGCCACCCAGGCCATCGCGGCCGACGCCCTGGAAGACGCCTTCGAGGCTGCGGTGATCGCACTGCGCGCCCTGCCGCAAGCCCCTTCCCTGAACGTCGCCATCCGCCTGCACGCCTACGAGCAGCAGGCGCGGCGGGGCGATGCCCCGCCGCAGGACGCCCCCGACGCGCCCCTGCGCGCCCGGATCGATCTGGCCGCCTGGCGCCTGCTGGCAGGCCTGCCCGCGGACCAGGCCCGGCGCCGCTATATCGCCCTGATCCGACGCCTGGATCCGGACACCTGAAGCACGCTCGCCGCCGCTCGGCCTACAATCGCGCCATGTCCGCCCCGATCCGACCTCCGCGAACCCGCAACGCCCTGAGCGTGCGCGTCGTGCTGTGGCTGGCGTTCCTGGCGGTATTGCTGCGCGCCGCGGTGCCGCAGGGGTACATGCCCGACGCCCGCGCGCTGCACGATGGCCGGATCGAAGTCACCTTCTGCTCGGCCGCCGGCGACCTGTCCTCGCTGCAGCTGGCGCTGTCACCCGCGGGCAGGCACGACGCGGGGTCCGGCTCCCACTCCGGCGCCGATACCGGCGCGCAGTGCCCGTTCGGGCTGCTGGCGCACCTCACGCCCGCCCCCGCCTCGTTCCTGGCGCCGCTGGCGCTCGCCGCTGCCGGGCCCGCGCTCCTGCTCGCGCCGGTCCCGCTCGCGCTGCCCGTGCAGCCGGCCCAAGGGCCGCCACTGGGATCGCGCGCCCCGCCTCGCGCCGCCTGACCCCGCCCTCCCGCGCGGCGCCGCCGCGCCTGTGCGAACCGTCAAGCAACGAGGTTTCAATGCATGCTCTTCCCATGCGCGCCCCCCTGGGCGCGCCGCCGGCGCCCGACCGTCATCGGCGCCGCCTGCTGTCGGCCCTGGCCCTGCTGCCCCTGGCCGGCTGCGGCCCCGACGCCCCCAAGATCAACGGCATGGATCTGTCCAGCATGCCCACCGGCGATTTCCAGCTGCGCGATACCGACGGCCATCCGCGCCAACTGGCCGACTATCGCGGCAAGACCGTGATGCTGTTCTTCGGCTTCACCCAATGCCCCGACATCTGCCCCACCGCGCTGACCCGCGCGCTGGAAATCAAAAGCCTGCTCGGGGCCGACGCCGCCAAGTTGCAGGTGCTGTTCATCACCGTGGACCCGGAACGCGACACGCCGGACATCCTGCGCGCCTACATGCAGGCCTTCGACCCCGCGTTCGTGGGCCTGCGCGGCGACGCCGAGCAGACCCGCGCGGCCGCGCAATCCTTCAAGGTGTTCTACCAGAAGGTGCCGACCGGCTCGTCCTACACCATGGATCACACCGCGCTGACCTACGTCATCGACGCCCAGGGCAAGCTGCGCCTGGCCCTGCGACACCAGCAGAGCGCCGAGGAATGCGCCGCCGACCTGCGCACCGTGCTCTGATCCCCCGCCAACTCCAAAGGAATTTCCAATGACCATGACCACCACCTTCAAGTCCCTTGCCTGCGCCTTCTCCCTGGGCGCCCTGATGCTGGCCAGCGCGCCCGCCTCGGCGCAGGACGCCACCCTCAAGGTCGAGGACGCCTGGGTCCGCGCCACGGTGCCCAACCAACATGCCACCGGCGTCTTCATGCGCCTGACCTCGTCGACCGCGAGCCGTCTGGTCGGCGTCGAATCCGCCGCCGCCAAGCATGCCGAGGTGCACGAAATGGCGATGCAGGACAACGTCATGAAGATGCGCCAGGTGCCCGCCATCGACCTGCCGGCCGGCAAGCCGGTGGAACTCAAGCCGGGCGGCTACCACGTCATGCTGATCGACCTGGCGAAACAGATCTCCGTGGGCGACCCGGTGACCCTGACGCTGCTGGTGCAGGACGCCGATGGCAAGCAGCGGCGCGTGCCGGTGACGGCCGAGGCCCGCCCGCTGGCCGCCGCTCCCGCCGCCGGCCACAAACACTGAGATCCCCGCACGGAAACCGCGCCGCCGCCCGGGCCCTGGCGGCGTGTCCGGCATTTGATAATAGGGACGCACCGCAGCCTGCGGCCCGTCCTGATTCCTCATACAATGCCTGCACACATCCGCCGCCGGCGGCCTCCCGGGGCCCGGCGGCAGTGCGGCGCCCCACGCCGCCCTGGATGCCAGCGTTCCGCGCAGCCGGGCGCCCGATCCGCCGGCGATAGACCGGCAACCCTGTGTCTGGATATGCCCGGTAGTTCCGCCTTCTCCTTCCTGCGTACCCTCTGCAGCCTGCGCTGGCTCGCCATCGCGGGCCAGGCTGCCACCATCCTGGTGGCCAGCGCCGTGCTCGGCCTGGCCCTGCCGCTCGAACCGCTATGGATCGGCGTGGGCGTGCTGATCGGCTTCAACGTCTACGCCAGCCTGCGCCTGCGCCACAGCCGCGACCTGTCGCCCGCCACCGCCTTCGGCCACCTGCTGGTGGACATGGCGGTGCTGGCCTGGATGGTGGGCTGGAGCGGCGGCCTGAGCAATCCGTTCGGCATGATGTTCCTGATCCTCACCGCCCTGGCGGCGCTGGCGCTGCCGCGCAACTGGGCGCTGGCGGCGGCGCTGGCGGGCATCTCCGGCTATTTCGCCGCCGCCATCTTCGGCCAGCCGCTGCGCGGCGACCTCAACACCCATACGCTGCTGTTGTGGGGCCTGGGCGCCAACTTCCTGATCTCCGTGGTGGTGGTGCTGGTGTTCAGCACCCGCCTGGCGGCGGACCTGCGGGCGCGCGAACGCGAGCTGGCGCGGCTGCGCGAACGCTTCACCCGCAACGAGGGCATCGTCGCGCTGGCCACCCACGCCGCGGCCATGGCGCACGAACTGAACACCCCGCTGGCCACCATGACCCTGCTGGCCGACGAGATCGCCGCCGAGGTCAAGGAACCCGAACTCAAGCAGGACGTCGCCACCCTCAGCCAACTGCTGGCCCTGTGCCGGGAACGTATCCGCAATCTGGCGGTCCCAACCGCCGTGGACCTGGTGCGCGTGGTGGGGCAGTGGCGCCTGATCCGCCCGACCATCGACCTGCGGCGATCGGGCACACTGCCGGCCAGCCTGCGGGTCGATCCGGCCATCGCCCACCTGCTGCAGGCCCTGCTGAACAACGCGGCCGACGCCGGCGAGGCCGCCAGCGAGCCGCGCGTCGACCTGCACCTGGAATACGGCTATGGCGCCCTGCGCGGGGAAGTGCGCGACTACGGCCACGGCTTCGACCCCGACCACACGCTGCTGCCGGCCACCAGCCTGTTCAACAGCGGCAAGCCCGGCGGGCTGGGCGTCGGCCTGGCCCTGTCGCACGCCACCGTCGAGCAGATGGGCGGTGAAATGACCATGACGGCCGCCGATGGCGGCGGCACCCGCATCCGCTTTTATTTACCTCTCGGTAGCTCCGGGACCTGATATGTTGAATCCCACCGACCTTGGCCTGCTGATCGACGACGACGAGCTCTACGTGCGCACCCTGCAGCGCAGCCTGTCGCGCCGCGGCCTGGAAACCCGCACCGCCACCAGCATCGCCGAGGCGCTGCGCGTGGCCGAAGAAATCCGCCCCGCCTTCGCGCTGGTCGACCTGCGCCTGGGCGAAGACTCCGGCCTGACCCTGATCCGCCCCCTGCGCGCCCTGCGCGCCGACATGCGCATCCTGCTGGTCACCGGCTACGCCAGCGTGGCCACCGCGGTCGAAGCCATCAAGCGCGGCGCCGACGACTACCTGCCCAAGCCCGCCACCGCGCCCATGATCCTGCGCACCCTGGGCCTGGTGAAGCCGGAATCCGTTACCATCGAGAGCACCATGACGCCCTTGCACCGCCTGGAATGGGAGCACATCCACCAGGCCCTGCACGAGACCGGCGGCAACGTCTCGGCCGCCGCCCGCCTGCTGGGCATGCACCGGCGCTCCCTGCAGCGCAAGCTGGCCAAAAAACCGGGGCCGGAACGCGAGGTCCTGGTCGACTGATTGGCGCGGACGCCACACATCGCAACAATCTCTTTTTGTGCAGGTGCGACATATCGTCGCACCCACTTCCTCTCCACAACGCCCGCTCCCGCCTGGGAAAACCCTAGACCGGCCGCATTGAGGGCAAAAGCCCACAGGGCAATGCGACCATTCGTCGCACGCTTGACCCAGGTCAAACCGATAGGATGGACGTTGCTGCCTAGCAGCATTCCAGTCTGCTGCTCCGCAGCATTTCCCACCTTCCATCCAAGGCTGTACGTGAAACACCCCCTCCTTGCGACCCTTACGCGCATTTTTGGCGTCGGCGCGGTCATGCTGCTTGGCGGCTGCAACATGGAAATCCTCTCCCCCAAGGGAGATATTGGCGCTCAGGAAAAGACCCTGCTGTTCACGGCAACCGGTCTGATGCTCCTGGTGGTGATCCCGGTCATCATCATGGTCCTGACGTTTGCCTGGAAATACCGCGCATCCAATACCAAAGCCGACTACCAGCCCAAGTGGGCCCACTCCACGGCGATCGAAGTCGTGGTCTGGACCATCCCGTGTGTCATCGTGGCGATCCTGGCCGTGATCACCTGGCGCTCCACCCACGCGCTCGATCCCTACAAGCCGCTCGTCTCCGAGCACAAGCCGGTCACCATCGAAGTGGTGTCGCTGGATTGGAAGTGGCTGTTCATCTACCCCGAGTACGACATCGCCACGGTCAACGAGATCGCGTTCCCGGTCGACGTCCCGGTCAATTTCCGGATCACCTCGGCCTCGGTCATGAACTCGTTCTTCATTCCCCAGCTGGGTAGCCAGATCTACTCGATGGCCGGCATGGAGACCAAGCTGCACCTGAACGCGCGCGAACCCGGCACCTACGCCGGCATCTCGGCCAACTACAGCGGCGCCGGCTTCTCCGGCATGCGCTTCAAGGCCATCGCCACGTCCCAGGAAGGCTTCGACAACTGGGTCAAGCAAGCCAAGGCTTCCGGCACCGCGCTGACCCCGGCCGTGTACCAGGAACTGACCAAGCGCAGCGAACACAACCCGGTCGCCAGGTACGCCTCGGTGCCGCCGTCCATGTTCGACTACATCCTGGGCAGCACCATGTCCAAGATGGCCGGCGTCGAAGACGCCACGTGCACCCCCACGTCGAATAATCTTGTTGCAGGATTGACTCAATAATGCTCGGGAAACTTACCCTCGAGGCCATTCCGTACCATGAACCCATCGTCATGGTTACGCTGGCCGCCGTGTGCCTGGGAGGCCTAGCGGTCTTCGGCGCCATCACCTACTTCCGCAAGTGGAAGTATCTCTGGACCGAATGGCTGACCTCGGTCGACCACAAGCGCATCGGCGTGATGTACATCATCGTCGCGCTGATCATGCTGCTGCGCGGCTTCGCCGACGCCATCATGATGCGCACCCAGTTGGCCGTGGCATCGGCCGACTCCGCCGGCTTCCTGCCGCCGCACCACTACGACCAGATCTTCACCGCCCACGGCGTCATCATGATCTTCTTCATGGCGATGCCTTTCATCACCGGGCTGATGAACATCGTGGTGCCGCTGCAGATCGGCGCCCGCGACGTGGCCTACCCGTTCCTGAACTCGCTGAGCTTCTGGCTGTTCGGCGCCGGCGTCGCGCTGATGATGATCTCGCTGTTCGTCGGTGAATTCGCCGCGACCGGCTGGCTCGCCTATCCGCCGCTGTCCGGGCTCGATTACAGCCCAAGTGTCGGGGTGGACTACTACATCTGGGCGCTGCAGATCTCCGGGCTGGGAACAACCCTCAGCGGCATCAACTTCATCGTGACCATCCTGCGCATGCGCGCGCCGGGCATGAGCCTGATGAAGATGCCGATCTTCACCTGGACCTCGCTGGTCACCAACGTCCTGATCGTGGCCGCCTTCCCGGTGCTGGCCGCCACGCTGGCGCTGCTGACGATGGACCGCTACCTGGGCACGCACTTCTTCACGAACGACATGGGCGGCAACGTCATGATGTACGTGAACCTGATCTGGATCTGGGGCCACCCCGAGGTCTACATCCTGGTGCTGCCGGCCTTCGGCGTGTACTCCGAAGTGGTCGCCACGTTCGCCCGCAAGACCTTGTTCGGCTACAAGTCCATGGTCTACGCCACGGCCGCCATTGGCGTGCTGTCGTTCCTGGTCTGGCTGCACCACTTCTTCACCATGGGCGCGGGGGCCAACGTCAACGCGTTCTTCGGCATCGCCACAATGATCATCTCGATCCCGACGGGCGCGAAGATCTTCAACTGGCTGTTCACCATCTACCGCGGCCGCCTGCGCATCACCACGCCGGTGCTGTGGACGCTGGGCTTCATGCTGGTGTTCGTCATCGGCGGCATGACCGGCGTGATGCTGGCCATCCCCGGCGTGTCGTTCGTGCTGCACAACAGCCTGTTCCTGATCGCCCACTTCCATAACACCATCATCGGTGGCGTGGTGTTCGGGTGTATCGCCGGCATGACCTACTGGTTCCCCAAGGCTTTCGGCTTCAAGCTGAACGAACGCCTGGGCCGCTACTCGTTCTACTGCTGGTTCGTCGGCTTCTTCCTGGCCTTCATGCCCCTGTACATCCTGGGCTTCAAGGGCATGACGCGTCGCCTGAACCACTACGACAACCCCGAATGGCAGCCCTACCTGCTGGTGGCGCTGGCCGGTGCCGCGCTGATCATGCTGGGCATCTGGTTCCTGCTGCAGCAAGTGTTCGTGTCGGTGCGCCAGCGCAAGCAGAACCTGGACATCACGGGCGACCCCTGGGATGGCCGTACCCTGGAATGGTCGATCGCCTCGCCCGCGCCTTTCTACAACTTCGCCCATGTTCCTCACGTCGATGAACTGGACCAGTTCTGGGAAGACAAGCAGAACGGCAAGGCCTACAAGCGCCCGGCCAAGTACGAAGACATCCACATGCCGAAGAACACCGCCGCCGGCGTCTTCATCGGCGCGTTCGGCCTGGTCATGTGCTTTGCCCTGATCTGGCACATCTGGTGGCTGGCGATTGTCGGTTTCGTCGGCATGATCGGTTCGTTCATCGTCCGCGCCTATGACCGCGACGTCGACTACTGGGTCCCGGCCGCGGAAGTCGAACGCATCGAAAACGCCCATTTTGAAAAAATGCAGAAGGCCGCCTGAGCCATGATTCAAGCCGTAGCCACTCACCCCCACGCGGGTCACGACGATCACGCGCACCATGACGATGGATCCAAGACCGTTTTCGGTTTCTGGGTCTACCTCATGAGCGACTTGCTGATCTTTTCGGTGCTGTTCGCGACGTTCGCGGTGTTGTCCAACGCCACCGCGGGCGGTCCCACCGGCAAGGAACTGTTCGACCTGAAGTTCGTGCTGGTCGAAACCCTGTTGCTGCTGTTCTCGAGCTTCACCTTCGGCATGGCCAACCTGAACGTCCACGCCAACAACAAGAGCCGCGCAATCGGCTGGTTGATGGTCACGTTCCTGTTCGGCGCGGGCTTCATCGCGATGGAAGTCTATGAATTCCATCACCTGATCACCGAAGGCGCCGGCCCCGGCCGCAGCGCCTACCTGTCGGCGTTCTTCACGCTGATCGGCACGCACGGCCTGCACGTGACGTTCGGCCTGATCTGGATCGTCGTCATGATCGACATGGTCCGCCGCCATGGCCTGGACTCGGTCAACAAGCGCCGCCTGGCGTGCCTGAGCCTGTTCTGGCACTTCCTGGACATCGTCTGGATCTGCGTCTTCACCTTCGTCTATCTTCTGGGAGCCCTCTGATGTCGCACTCCGCTGCGGCCGCCCACGGCCACGACGATCACGCCGCCGACCACGGCACCGTGAAGTCCTACATCATCGGTTTCGTGCTTTCGCTCCTGCTCACCTTCGGCTCGTTCGGCCTGGTGATGAGCGGCGCGCTGTCCCACACCATCACCATCGCCGGTGTGGTGGCGCTGTGCGTGCTCCAGCTGCTGGTGCAGCTGGTGTACTTCCTGCACATGGGCGCTTCGAAATCGGCCCGTGACAACCTGGCCACGTTCGTCTTCACCGTGATGATCATCGCCATCATCGTCGGGGGTTCGGCCTGGGTGCTGTACAACATGAACGTCAACATGGGCCACGCCATGTAAGACCCGTCATTCCATGACGACAGACAGGCGCCGAGAGGCGCCTGTTTTTTTGGCATATTCTCAAGCGCAAGGGCGAAGATCCCTTCGCCCGCCGCGACGCCCGCGTCTATTCTGCGCTGAGCCTGCCCCTGTCGGCGGGCGCGGCGCGGGCCAGTTGGCCAGGCACGGCCTGAGCCTCAGCCCGGCGCCTTCACCGCCAGCGTCACGCCGGCGCGCTGCGCCAGGTCGCGCGCGCTGACCCCGACGAACGGCTTCACCCGCGCCCCCTGCGCCAGGTCGCAGGCCGGCGCCTTGGCCGCGCCATCCAGCACCTGCTGCAAAGCGCGCGCGGCGGACGGCCCGAGCGGGCCGTTGTCGCTCAGGCACCAGGCCAGCATGTCCGCCACCGCCATGCCGCAGCGCGCGGGCGTGGCATACAGGCCGCCGTCGTGCGCCAACAGCATGCGCGCCTTGGCGTCGTTGCCCAGCCGCAGCATGATGACCAGCGGCAGGGCATCGGCATCCACCACGCCACGCAGCCGCGTGCCGCGATCGCTGCGATCCGACGGGTTCGCGCCCGCCAGCAGCCACGCCTGGTAAAGATCGTCGGGCAACCAGGGCAGCGACAGCGGCGCGATCTGGTCAGTTGATTCGCCGGTGGCGTTGCCGGAATACGCCAGCGGCACGCCCGCCGCCAGCAGGCGCTCGGCGGTGGCGCGCAGGCGCGCCCGCAGATCGTCCCACTGCGCCCCCTTGGCCTGCGCATCGGCGCGGTTCTCGACCTCGTTCCATTGCCGCAGCAGGCTCGACAGTGCCGCCGTCGTCAACGGCGCGCGCGGCTTGCCGGCGGCGGCCTGCGCCAACCGGTCCACCAGTTCCGGCGACATCTGCCGCGCCGCCAGGCTCAAGGCTTCGTCCAGCCCGGCGCGCTGCTGCCCCGCCTTCGGCCCATAGCCGCCCACGGCCGGATCGGCGCCCCTGGCCAGCGCGAACGCCACGCGCTCAAACACCTGCGGCTTGGGCTCGCCGCCGGGCGATTCACGCAGCGCTTCCAGCAGCGGTGTTTCCCACATGGCCTGGCGGCCGTAGTACATGCGGATATAGGCGGCATTGATGTCCGCGCCCTTGGCCAGCAGTTTTTCCGCGAACCAGAATTTCGACGGACTGCTCATGGCCGCGTGCAGCACCGAGCGGCCATTCTTCTCGCGGCCATTCGGATCGGCGCCCTTGGCCAGCAGGTAGTCGAGCGTGTCCCTATCCTCGGCGTAGTACGAGACACGCCGCAGCAGCAGCGGCGTGCCATTGGCGTCGAGCGCCTCCAGCGAGGCGCCCGCGGCGATCAGCGTGTCGGCCAGCGCATAGCGCTCGGCGGCCGGACGGGTGTCGCGCGCCTGCGGCAGCGCCGAGGCCAGCAGCGGCGCGCCGCGATTGGGGCCATCGACCTTGGCGCCGGCGGCCAGCAGCGCCCGCACCATCTCGAGTTGCCGGTTGTGGGTGGCAATGCTCAATGCCGACACGCCGTACTCGTTGACGCCATTCGGGTCCTGGCCCTGCGCCAGTTCGGCGCGCACGGCGTTCAGGTCGCCAGCGCGGATCGCCTCGAAAATCACCAACCGCGGCCGGCACGCCGCCGCATCGAGCGCCTTGACGCCCAACGCCGCGCCGATGCGCGCGGCCACGTTCGCCGGGATCGCCTCGCCGGCCGCCAGCCTGCGCGAGCAATATCGGCGATAGTCTTCCTGGGCCCGCGTTGCGTGCACATCGCGCTGCTCGCGCTGGCGGTCGCGCAGTTTGATGCGCGCGTCGGCGCGGTTCAAGTAGGCCGGCGTGCGTGCCGGATCGCGGCGCAGCACCTCGTCCAGCACCCGCTCGGCCTCGACCGCCTCGCCCGCCTCGGCCAGCCAGAAGCCATAGTCGTTCAGGGCCGTCAGCATCTCGGCGTCCTTGTTCTGCGGATCGATCTCGCGGTAGTCGTGCTCCAGCACGAAGCGGCGCAGCGCGGCGAAGGCCCGGTTGAAGTCGGCCGCCCGGGCGCGCGGGATGGCGCGCACCGCCTGATGCAGCTTGCGGAAGGCCGCGGTCGTCTCGACCGGCGGCCGCGTCTCGAAACGCACATCGGCGGGAAAAGCCGGCAGGCGCCAGGGAAACCCCGCCAGCGCCGGTTTGAGCGTGGCCAGCGCCCGGGCGCGGCGCGCCTCGTCCCAAGGCTGCTCGGCCGTCGCCACCACCCGGGTGGCATCGGCGCGCACCGTCACCACGGCGCCACTCTCGTCCACCAGGAAGCCGTGGGCCTGCCGGCCATCGGCATCGGGATAGGTGTAGGTCACCCAATAGAACCCCAGCCCGTCGCGCGGCGCCGACACGCTGACATCCTCCTCGCGCGCCGGGTTCCAGGCGGCCGGATCGATCACCAGTGGCCGCGAACGGAATGCCAGTTCGGACGGCGTGCCAGCGCCACCCTGGCGCAGGTAGTGGTACAGGTACAGCCGGTTCTCCACCTGCCCCACCAGCACGGCATCCCTGACATTTTCGGTGCCCCAGACGCGGCGCTCCGGCTCGCGCAACGGGTAGCGGCCCAGCCGCGTGGCCTCGATGAAGGCGCCGATGTCGTGCGCCGCCGCGGGCGGCGGCGCGGACAGGGCGAACAGGCCGGCCAGCGCCAGCGCAACGGCGCCGAGATGGCGGGGAACCGCAAGAGGGGCAAGACGGGGCATCGCATGAACCTGTGGTGGGAAGCCCGCCGATGATACCGCCCCCATTTGTCCGCCGCCCTGCCCGGCCCGGCCGCCTTGACCGATCGCAGACAGGGGTATCCTCCTTCGTTATATATTGCGGCATATAACGATTCCTTAGAACCTTGCTTGCCGCGAACCGCCATGGATGCCGTCCTGACCGCCGCCCCGCTCGCCCGGGACATCGATGCCCTGACCGATAGCCTGCTGGAGCAGGCCGCGCCCGACCATCCCGACGCCCGCTTTTTCGCCACGGTGATCGGCAAGAGCCTGGCGCACCGCGATCTGGCCCGCACCGGCCTGTCTCCCGCCGAGCTGGTCGAGGTGCTGGCCAACCTGTTCCCTGGCGCGCCGGCCGGCGCCGGCCTGCGGGCGCAACTGCCGGCCTACGCCGCGCGCGGCCTGGCCAGCCCGCAACCGGATTTCACGCGGCGGCTGCGCGTGCTGCTCGACGCCTGCAGCGGCCAGGCCATGACGACCGCCTGGGTCACCAGCGTGCTGGCGCACGCCTGCCTGCGGCCGGACCACCTGTGGCGCGACCTCGGCCTGAGCGGGCGCGAGGACGTCACCGCGCTGCTGACCCGCCACTACCCCGGCCTGGTGGCGCGCAACAGCCGCAACCTGCGCTGGAAGCAATTCCTGGCGTATTCCGCTTTCGAGCATGCCGGCCTGCCGCCGCAGGCCGCGCCGGGTTGCGGCGCCTGCGAGGACCACGCCTTCTGCTATGGGGATCAGCGCGAACGCTGAATGGGCCCGGACGTCCGGCTCAGTACCGGTAGGTCACCCCCAGCCCCCCCACCCAGGCCACGCCCCGGGGCCGGTTCGTAATAGCGGCCATTGCTCTCGTTGACAATGACCGAACCGGCGTAACGCCGGTCGAACAGATTGTCGACGCGGGCATAGGCATTCACCTCCCAGTTGCCCAGGCGCTTCACATAGCCGGCCGACAGCGCCGCCACCACATAGGCAGGCGCGGCGGCGTCGTTGGCATCGTTGGCGTACAGACGGCCGAGATAGCGAGCCTCGATGCCGGCCTGCCACCCTTGCGGCGGGGCCCAGGCCAGCGCGGCGTAGGCCGACTGGCGCGCGATGCCCGGGATACGGCTGCCGGCGCGGATCGCGCCGCCGCCCTCATCGCGGTAGCGCGCATCCAGCCAGGTATACGCCAGTTGCGCTCGCCCGTGCCTGGCGAAACCGGCCGACCAGCCCAGCTCCACGCCATCGCGCCGGGTGCGCCCGGCGTTGCGGAACGTGGCGCGCCCGCCCGTGCTGCCGGCCGCCACGATCTCGTCGCGCGTCGACACCCGGAACACGGCGGCGCTCAGTTGCCCGCCCGCCAGGTCCGTCTTCAGGCCCGCCTCGGCGTTGTCGCTGAGCGCGGGCGCCAGGCCGAAGTTCAGGCCGGGCTGTCCGCCCGGCCGGTACGACAGCTCGTTGAACGTGGGGGTTTCGAAACCGCGGCCATAAGACACATACAGGCTGGTGCGCGTGTCGGGCTGGTAACGTAGCGCGGCCACCGGCAGGGCGCGACGGTAGCGGGCGTCGCCGCTGTCATCGCCGTTGCCAGGCACGATGTAATGATCGCGCGAACGGAACGCGACCGTGCTGTAGCGCAGGCCCGCGTCCAGTGTCCAGCGCGGCGCCACGCGCCACGAGGCCTGCAGGTAGGGATCGGCGTTGGAGACCGTATTGGTCTCGTCGCGCCGCAGCGTCCCTTGCACGCCGAGCTGGCGGGTGGCGCCGTCGTCCGTGTAATTCTGGTAGCCCTTGCGGTTCTCGCGCAGCGTGTCGTAGGCAAAGCCGCCGACCAGGATCAAGGGCCGGTCCGCCGGCCCCAGTTCCGCGGTCCAGCGCAGGTCCGCGCCGCCATAGCGCCGGCGCAGGTCGATGACGCCGCCCGACTGGGTCGGGGCCGCCTGCGCCGCGGGTGGGATGGCCTGGAACTGCGTGGTGTCACGCTGGCCGTAGTAGACCATCAGGCGCAGCGTGTTGGCGCCGTCGATGTGGCGCTCGTAGACCAGCCCCCCCTGGGTCTGGCGCACGGTCTTGCGGGTGTCGTACTGCGCCGCCAGGCCGGCGCTGCGCGGCGCGTCCTGGAACTGTGCGTAGGTCAGGCCGAGCGGGTCCTGGGCTCTCAGGTCCACGCGGTTGGCCACGATCGTCAGCCGGCTGGCATCGTCCAGTTGCACGCCCAGCTTGGCGTTGCCCAGGTTCTTGCGCGCGGCGCTGTGGTCGCGGTAGCCGTCGGTGGTCATGCGCGACAGGTCCAGCACGTAGTCCATGTCGCCGGACGTGCCGGAAGCCTTGGCGCCATAGCGCCAGGTGTGGCCGCTGCCAGCCCAGGCCGAGGCGCCGATTGCCGAGGGCACGGCGCCGTCTTCGGTATAAGCCAGGATCACGCCGCCCGAGGAATTGCCGTACAGCGCCGAGAACGGCCCGCGCAGCACCTCCACCCGATCGAGCGAGCCGATGTCGATGTTCGAAGTCTGGCCCTGCCCGTCGGGCATGGTCGCCGGGATGCCGTCCACGTATAGCCGCACCCCGCGCACGCCGAAGGTGGAGCGCGCGCCGAATCCCCGGCTGGATATCTGCAGGTCCTGCGCGTAGTTCTGGCGGTTCTGGATTTGCAAGCCGGGGACGCCGGCCAGGCCTTCGGACAAGTTGATCCCCGGCTGGCCACGGCGCATTCCCGCGCCGTCGACGATATCGACCGAGGCCGGCGTCTCGAGCAGCGGCACGCCGATACGGGTACCGCTCACCACCACCGGCGCCAGCGCCTGCGGCGCCGCGGATTGCGCCAACGCCGTCACCGCCGGCGCCATGCCCAGCAGGCCATGCAGAAAGGGGCGGGCCAGGGCGCCGCGCCAGTATCGCTCCCGCGTCAATCGAATTCCCCGATATGCCACCGTGCCCCGCAGCCTCGCACAGGACGTCGGCAATGTCGATACGGCCCGGCGCGCGGGGAATGGACGCAGGACAATGGGTTCTAATAGCGTCATGGAAAATTCGCAAGACATCGAACGCCGGTTGCTGGACCTGGAGGTCAAGGCCAGTTTCGCCGACGACCTGCTGGAACAGTTGAACCAGATCATCGTGCGCCAACAGCAGCAGATCGACCGCCTGCAGCGCGAGCTTGCCGACCTGCGCCAGCAGCAGGCGCCCGAGGGCGGCGCGCAGTGGCGCAGCCTGCGCGACGAGCTGCCGCCGCACTACTGAACCGCCCCCCCAACAGGGGCAGGGTCCTGGCGCGATTCGCGCCGACGCGTCTGGCGGGCCTGGGCCTGCCGGCGACGGCGCGCCTGACCCAGGCCATGGGCGCCTCGCGGGCGGGGGGACGCATGCCTTGCCGCCCGCATGCCGAGCCATCACGCAACGGCTATTAATTCCATAGATTGAATCTAATTCCAGCTTCCTGCGAATTCTTTCCATTCATGGAAAAATCTTTTACCGATATCAGGGTTTATCCGTATCTCGATTGCGCGCAGTATTGAGCCATCGGGAAACAACAACGAACCACGACGGACAAGCCGCCGGATTCGCTCCCCGGCTTCTGAAATCGGAGATTCACCATGAAAAAGACCCTTGCCTCTGCCCTGTTGATGTCCCTGGCCGCCTTGAGCGCCGGCGCCTACGCCGGGCAGGACGTCGAACCGAACGACATGCCCTTCCAGGGCGTCTACGGCACCCCCTATGAAGGCCCGACCCGCGCCCAGGTGCAGGCCGACCTGGCCACCGCCAAGATCGCCGGCCAGGTCTCGAACGTCGAGCCCAACGACATGCCCTTCCAGGGCGTTTATGGCGCCCCCCAATCCGGCCTGACGCGCACCCAAGTGCGGGCCGACCTGGCCGCCGCCAAGGCCGCCGGCCAAGTCTCGGGTGTCGAACCCGACGACACGCCATTCGCCGGCGTGTATCTCAGCGCCAACTGAGCGCCCGCCGCACGGATTTACCCCTCCCCTTGTTGTACCTTGGCCGCCCTCCGGGCGGCCTTTTTTGTGCCCGCGCAAACACGCCGGCGCATGTCGCGGGGCGGTCGAGACAAGAAGCGCGGGCTTCGCGTACCATCGGTACCTGACCATCAAAAGGCTGCGCGCGCAGCCCTGACAACAACGAGGGACCCCGCAATGAAAACCATCCGACTCATCGCATTCGCACTCGCCGCCGGCGCCGCTTCCGGACCGGTCCTGGCGGCTCCCGCCGTGATGCTGAACAACGCCCTCATCACGCAGATTTCCAAGGCCGACAAGCCCGCGTTCCACCAGGCCGTCGCGGAAGCGCTGAACAACACTGCCGATGGCCGCAGCGTCAACTGGTCGAGCACGCCCAAGCGCAAGGCCGCGCCGATCACCGCCAAGATCACACCGCTGCAGACCAGCACGGCGGGCGATCGCACCTGTCGCCTGCTGGAAGGCGATTTCGCCCGCACCAGCACCACCGAAACCTGGAAGTTCTGGTTCTGCAAGCAATCCGACGGCACCTGGAAGGCCAGCGCCAACTGAGTCGCCTGCCGGCCTGGTCAGCCCCATGAAAAAACGCCCGCGTCATCATGCGATGACGCGGGCGTTTTGCCTTGCGGCCGCGCGGGACCGCGCGCCGATCAGCCTTCGATGCGGTTGGCGTCCAGCACCGTCATGGCCGTCATGTTGATGATGCGGCGCACGGTCGAGCTGGAAGTCAGGATGTGCACCGGCGCATTGGCGCCCAGCAGGATCGGGCCCACCGCCACGTTGCCGCCGGCGGCCGTCTTGAGCAGGTTGTAGGCGATGTTGCCGGCGTCCACGTTCGGGCACACCAACAAGTTGGCCTCGCCCTTGAGCGTCGAGGACGGCAGGATGCGCAGGCGCAGCGCCTCGTCCAGCGCGCAATCGCCGTGCATCTCGCCGTCGATCTCCAGGTCAGGTGCAGCCTCGCGCACCAGCTCCAGCGCGCGACGCATCTTGGCGCCCGATGCCGAACTGCCCGAACCGAAGTTCGAGCGCGACAGCAGCGCCACCTTGGGCGCCAGGAACATGCGGCCCATTTCGCGCGCGGCAGCGATGGTGAACTCGGCGATCTGCTCGGCCGTGGGCTCATCGTTGACGTGCGTGTCCACCAGCACCACGGTGCGCTCGTTGAGCAGCAGGATGTTCATCGCGGCATAGACGTTGGCGCCAGGACGGCGGCCGATCACTTCGTCGATGAAGCGCAGGTGGTCGTGGTAAGCGCCGACCGTGCCGCAGACCATGCCGTCGGCATCGCCCAGATGCACCATCATCGCGCCGATCAGGGTCAGGCGGCGGCGCATTTCCACGCGCGCCATTTCCTTGGTGATGCCGCGGCGGCACATCAGCTCCCAGTACGTGGTCCAGTACTGGTGGAAGCGTTCGTCGTATTCGGGGTTGGTGACCTCGACGTCCTCGCCCAGGCGCAGGCGCAGGCCGAATTTCTCGATGCGCGACAGCAGCACCGCAGGGCGGCCCACCAGGATAGGGCGCGCCAGGCCTTCATCCACCACCACCTGCACCGCGCGCAGCACGCGTTCGTCTTCGCCCTCGGTGAAGACGATGCGCGATTTGCCGCCGCCGCGCACGATGCGCTTGGCGGCCGAGAACAGCGGCTTCATGAAGGCGCCGGAGTGGTACACGAACTGCTGCAGTTGCTCTTCGTAGGCTTCCAGGTCGGCCAGCGGACGCGTGGCCACGCCGCCCTCCATGGCGGCCTTGGCCACCGCCGGCGCGATGCGCACGATCAGGCGCGGATCGAACGGCTTGGGAATCAGGTAGTCGGGGCCGAACGAGATGTCGTAGGTGCCATAGGCCGCGGCCACCACTTCGTTCTGTTCTTCCTCGGCCAACTCGGCGATGGCGTAGACCGCCGCCTTTTCCATGTCGCGCGTGATGGTCGTGGCGCCCACGTCCAGCGCGCCGCGGAAGATGTACGGAAAGCACAGCACGTTGTTGACCTGGTTCGGGTAGTCCGAACGGCCAGTCGCCATCACC
>NZ_CADIJV010000013.1 GCF_902859765.1 Achromobacter pulmonis | reverse complement strand
GGCCAGGCCAGCGCCGCGCCCAGCGCGCCGCCCCTGGCCAGCAACGCGCGCCGCGCGGGGAGCGGCGGCGAGCGGCTGCCGTCAGTCGCCATCGAGCGCATTGAAGCCGATGGTCACGCCCAGCGCCGGCGCCAGGTCCTGGTCGACGATCGCCTTGGCGTTCTTGAGCGTCAAGGCCGCCAGTCCCAGCAGGCGGCGCCCTTCGGCGTCGGTCAGCGCCTGCTCCAGCGGCGCCGGCACCTCGCGCAGCGTGCGCGCCGCGCTGCGCAGTTCGCCCAGCACCGCCTGCGCCATCCAGTCCTCGCCCTTGCGCAGCGCATAGCCGCCGGCCGTGTAGAACGCCGCCAGGCCATCCAGGCCGGCGGCCAGCGTGCGCATCGACAGGCCGCTGCGCCAGAACGCGGCGCGCCTGGGCCGGGCGTCGTCGGCCGCCGCGCCCAGCACGGGCAGCAGCTTCACGTCGCGCGCCAATTGCAGGCCAGTGGACAGCGCCTTCATGGCTTCAGCCGCCACTTCCTGCGGATCGCGGTAGAGGTCATTGTCCGCCTGCGGCCGCGCGAACTGGCGGCCGAAGCCGGCCTTGCCGTCCCAGGCCTGGGCCACCTCGCGCGAGATCGCGGCGACGTTCGCCGAGACCGCGCGGGCATAGCCGCAGGCATAAGCGAACGTCGGCGCGCCGGTCTGCCGCAGCAGCGCCGGTTCGCCATACAACACATATTCCAGCGCCGGCAGGCCCTGCACCGCCACGCTGCGGCCGGACAGCGCGCCCGGCTTGAGCAGCCCGGCATCCTGCGCCGCGATCACGGCCTGCACCTGCCGTGGCATCACGCCGCGCGTGTCCGGCCAGAACGCCAGGCGTTCGTAGCGGTTGGCCTGCACCAGCGGTCCGAAGCGCAATGGTTCCAGGCGGGCCCAGGCCAGCGCCAGGCCGGCAAAACCGTCCTCGACCGTCCGGGCGCCGGCGGCGTCGGGCTTGGCGCACCACGTGGCCAGCGCGCCCTCCAGCTTGCCGGCGGCCTCCGCCATGCCGGCGGCGGCCGGCCGGGCGTAGCCCTGCGCCAGCCGCTCGCCCAGGTCGGCGGGCAAGCCGGCCGCGCCGGCGGACAAGGACCAGGCCAGCGTCAGCGCGGCGGCCAGGCCGCTGGCGGGCGCGCTGCGGCGGATAGCGGTGAGCGTCATTACAGCGACTCCAGGAAACGGATCAGGTCGGCGCGTTCTTCGGGTGTCATCGCCACCACGCGGTCGCGCGCCGGCTGGCCGGCGCCGCCGTGCCACAGCACCGCTTCCAGCAGCGTGCGGGCGCGGCCGTCGTGCAGCCAGGTGGCGTTGGGGTTGACGGTCCTGGTCAGGCCGATGCCCCACAGCGGCGGCGTGCGCCATTCACGCCCATTGGCCGAACCGTCGGACACGCCATCGGCCAGATCCTCGCCCATGTCATGCACCAGCATGTCGGTGTACGGCCAGATCAGCTGGAAGCGATGCTCGGCCTGCCTGGCGTTGCGGCTGGTGACGTACTTGGGCACGTGACAGGCCACGCAATTGGCTTCGTAGAACAGCTTCTTGCCGGCCAGCACGCGGGCGTCGTCGGTATCGCGCCGCTGCGGCACCGCCAGGTTGGTGGAATAGGTGGTGACGAAGTCCATCAGCTTGGCCGGCACTTCTTCCGCGCCGAAGCGCGGCTGCGCGCCGTGCGGCATCTGCAGGCATTGCGGCTGCGCCGCGGTGCAGTCGCCGTAGTGCTTGGGAAAGAGAGGCGTGGACAGGCCCATGTCGTTGGAGAACGCGGCGGCGCTCTGCTGCGCCACCGTGGGCTGACCGGCTTTCAGGTTGAAGCGGCCCAGCACGCGCTGGCCGGTGCGCGCGTCGGTGACCCAATTGGCCTTGCCGACGATGCCGTCGCGCTTGTCGGCGCCGATATTGGCCAGGATGTCGGCCTCGTGGATCGATTCCAGCAGGCCCAGGCCGATCATCGGCGGCGCCAGGCGCGGCGAGATCTGCGTGTCCTTGCGCATCGGCCCATAGCCCAGGTTGTCGATGCGGTAGGCCGGCTTCATCAGCGTGGCGCTTTCGCCGCCATTGAGCCGGACCGTGACCGGCGTGTAGTCGATTTCCATGCGGCCTTCGGCCGGCAGGCCGGCCACCGCGAAGTTCTGCAACTGCACGCCGTAGACGGGTTCGGGCAGCAATGCGATCTCGCCCGGCGCCAGGCGCGGATGGCCACGGTCGGGCCCTTCCGGCACTGCCAGGCGCAGCAGCAGTGCCACTGCGTCGGGCCGCTCCAGCGGATCGAAGCCCGGCACCGAGCCGCGCCCATCCTTGGTATGACAGGCCTGGCAGGAACGCGCGTTGAACAGCGGCCCGAGGCCGTCGGAAGCCTGCGTGGACGCGGGCGCCGACACCCAGTCCTTGCGGAACAGGCCGTTGCCGACCTGGAATTCCTGGCGCCGCTCGAAGCTCATGTTGGCCGACGGCTGCGAAAAGATGTCGGCGTTGATGAGCTTGTTGGTGGTGGCGGCGCCGGCCTGCATGGTCTCGAAAGCCTCGGCCTTGGAGAAATCGCGGGTGGGCGCAGTGATGGCGCGAACGCGCTCGAGGTCGGCCGCGCTCAGGTCGTCGCGCCCGGCCGGCGCGGAAGCGGCCGCGCAAGAAGCGGCGGCGTGGGCCGACGCCGCCAATACGGCAACGATTACGCGCTTCACTTGAATACGGCGTCGGGTTGGTCCAGGCTGTCGGAACCTTCGATGGCGACCTTGCCCAGTTCCAGCAGCGCGATCACGCGCTCCAGGCTGCGGGTCTGGTCGACCAGGCGGTCGATGGCGGCCTGCACCACCGCGTTGCCTTCCTTGTTGCCGTCCGCGATCATCTGGTCGTAGGTCTCGACCGTTTCGGCGCGCGTCTTCATCGCCTGCATGGCGGCGACGGTGGCGTCCAGCTTGGCGCGCACCTCGGCGTCCAGCTTGGGATCGCGCGCCTTGACCAGCGCCGACAGGCTGGCGCCCTCCAGTTTCTTGCCATCGGGCCGGGTATACGCGCCCAGGTAGACGTTGCGGATGCCGATCTGGTTGTAGAAGTGCGAGTTATGGGTATTGTCCGAGAAGCAGTCGTGCTCTTCCTCGGGATCATGCAGCATCAGGCCGAGCTTCATGCGCTCGCCGGCCAGCTCGCCGTACGACAGGCTGCCCACGCCGGTCAGCATCGCCACCAGGCCGGCCTTGGGATCTTCCTGCACCGCCTTGCGCGCGGCGCCGTCCTGCCGCCAGTTGCCAACCATCTCTTCCAGGTCGCTCACCAGCAGGTCGGTGACGGCCTTCAGGTAGGCGATGCGGCGTTCGCAGTGGCCGCCGGTGCATTGCTTGACGTCGAAGTCGGTATACGGGCGGTTGCCCGCGTGACGCTCCTGCGGCGAGCCCTTGCGCGCGGCCGGCGCCGGACCGGAACCATTCAGGTCCTGGCCCCACAGCAGGAATTCGATGGCGTGGTAGCCGGTGGCGACGTTGGCCTCGTTGCCGTCGGCCTCGTGCAGCACTTCGGATAGCAGCTTGGGCGTGATCTGGCTGACATCGATGGTCTTGCCGCCCACCGAGATCGTGGAATTGGCGATGACGTTGACCGCATAGTAGGCGTTTTCGTCGTTCTCGGTGCCATAGGAAGCATCGACATAGTCGATCAGGCCTTCGTCCAGCGGCCAGGCGTTCACGCGCCCTTCCCAATCGTCGACGATGGGGTTGCCGAAGCGGAACGCCTCGGTCTGCTGATACGGCACGCGCGCGTCCAGCCAGGCCTGGCGCGCGGCCTTGAGCGTCTGTTCGCTGGGCTTGGCCACCAGGGCGTCGATGGCCTCGCGCAAGGTCTTGGCCGAGCGCAGCGCGTCTTCGTAGCCGGCCAGCGCCAGATCCGAATAGTTGGCGACCACGGCCTTGGGCTCCACCGCCGCATGAGCCGTTCCGCCGAACACCGCGGCGGCCAGCGCCACCCCCAACAACAACTTGCGCATCACTTTCTCCCGTAATTCGGACAAAATCCGCCCCGCGGCAGTCCCGTCCACACTGAAATTTTGTAGATGCGAGTGTAAACAATTTTCGTTTGTTATTCAGAATAAAGTCAGCTACCTGACGTTTTTCCGAATAAAAAAGGAAGCCCCCCTGCCGCGGCCGCCATCCGCCCGCGGTCTGCGCTGCCGCAAGCCCGGGCGCGGAAAAAGGCCCGGGCGAACCCGGGCCGATGAGGGCAAGGCCGGCAGCGCGTTCAGCGTTGCAGCGGCGCCTTGGCGGTCTCGCGCGCGGCCAGCACCGAGATGGCGGTCACCGCCAATGCGGCCACCACGTACAGCGACACCGCCACGGTCGAGTTCCATGACTTGAACAGGCTGGCGATGATCAGCGGGGCGAAACCGCCGCCGACGATGCCGGCCAGCGTGTAGGCCAGCGACGCGCCGGCGTAGCGCACCCGCCCCGGGAATTGCTCCGTGACGAAGGCGGCCTGCGGTCCGTACATCATCGCGTGGATCAACAGGCCCACCACCACCGCGGCGCAGATGGCCACGGGCTGCGCGCTGTCCATCAGTGTGAAGAACACGAAGGCCCAGACCATGCCCAGCAGCGCGCCCGCCAGGTAGACCGGGCGCCGCCCGATCAGGTCCGACAGGTGGCCGAACACCGGCACCGCAATGGCGTTGAGCGCCGCGCCCAGCATGGTGGCGCCCAGCGCCAGCGGCCGCGGCAGGCGCAGCACCGTGGTCACGTAGGTCAGCGTGAACACCACCACCAGCGCATACAGCACGTCCGAACCGATGCGCGCACCGCCGGCCACCAGCAGTTGGCGCCAGTGTTGCACCAGCACGTCCCTGACCGGGGCATTGGCGGTCTCGCGCTTCTGTTCCATGTCGCGGAACACCGGCGTTTCCTCGACGCCGCGGCGCAGCCACAGGCCGAACAGCACCAGCGCCACGCTCGACACGAACGGCAGGCGCCAGCCCCAGGCCTGGAACTGCTCCGGCGTAAGCCACAGCGAGACCAGGGCGATGAAGCCGGTGCCGATCAGCGTGCCGCACGACGGCCCGACCTGCGTGAAGGACGCATTGCGGCCGCGCTGGTCGGGCTTGCCGTGTTCCATCGACAGCAGCACCGCGCCGGCCCATTCGCCGCCCAGCGCCACGCCTTGGACAAAGCGCAGCGCCACCAACGCGGCCGGCGCCCACACGCCCCACTGCGCGTAGGTCGGCAGCATGCCCATCAGGCCGGTCGACAGCCCCATGATGACGAGCGTGGCCACCAGCACGAACTTGCGGCCCAGGCGGTCGCCCAGGTGGCCGAATACGAAACCGCCCAGCGGCCGCGAGACATAGCCGACCGCATAGGTCGAGAACGCCAGGATGGTGCCCGTCAGCGGGTCGAACGACGGAAAGAAGATGGCGTTGAAGACCAGCGCCGCCATCAGGTTGTAGACCGTGAAGTCGTACCATTCCAGCGTGGTGCCGACCGAACTGGCCAGCGCCAGCTTCTTCATCTTGCCGGACGACGCGCCGCCGTGCGCGGCGGCCGGCGCGTGCAACGTGTTCTCAGTCATTTGATTACCCCTGTCCCGTGTACATGGCGTTGCTTGTCTTGGCGCGGTTCAGCGCAGGTCGGCAGCGGCCAGCTTCCAGCCCAGCGCCAGCAGCCAGTTGTCGGCGGCCCGCGTGCCGAACGCGGCGGCGGCCTGTTCGCCCAGGGCGCGCGCGGCGGCGGCGGAACCGGCCTCGATCACGAACAGCGGATCGAGGCGGCGGTTTGCCATCGATTCTCGCGGCAAGGGGCCGCTGAGCGCCGTATCCGGCGCCAGCAAATAGGACTGGACGAAACCCTCTGACCGCGCCAGGGCGCCACCGCTCTCGGCAGCGCGCGCCGTCAGGCCCGCCGCGTCGCCGCCGTACACCAGCGGCAGCACCGCGATGTGGCTGCCGCTGCCGAAACCCGTCACGGCCTGCACCGCGCACACACGGCGCATCGGGTCGCGCATGCGATCCAGGTTGGTCACCGACCACGGCGTCTGGCGCTCGAAGGCGGCGCGGTAATCCGCGCTGGTGAAGGCGCCCAGCGATTGCGTGCGGTACAGCCCCAGGTACTTGCGGCCGCCGGACAGCGACACATAGCGCGCGCCAGACAGGAAGCCGGGGATGCGCACGCGCTCCTCGACGTGCTCGCGGTCGTACCAGCGGTTGAAATCGGTCTCGAAGGCGGGATCGACGTCGCAGGCAACGAACAGCATGCCGTTGGGCGTGGCGGAAGCGGTGGTTTGGCTCATGGAAAGAAAACGTCCCTTCGATAACGGAAGGGACTCATCTTCGGCCGGCCGGGCCAGGTCCGCCAAACGAGTAATTTTTCGCGGCGGCAACAGAATTACTGAAAGCCGACCTAGGGATAACGCTATTGCGCCGACGCGAATGTTGGCGGCGTGACCGACGCGGTGTACTGGTCCGACGCGCGGCAGGCCAGCTCGGCCACCAGCCGGATCGCCTCCGAGCCGGCGCCTTCCAGGTAACTCACCACCAGCAACTGCGGCGGCACCGGCACGTCGCAGCGGATCATCTGCACCTCGCCGCGCGCCACGTATTCGTAGATCGGCGGCAGCGGCACCAGGGCACGGCCGAAGCCGCTGCGCACGAGCCGCGCCAGCGCCGACATCGAACTGACGCAATGCACCTTGCCCAGCGGCAGGCCGGCCTCGCGGAACAGCCCTTTCAACGCCTCATGCGGCTGCGAACCGGGACTCATGGTCAACACCGGCTCGCTCAGCAACTGCTGCACCGTCAGCGCCTCGTCATCGCCGGCGGGGCCGACCCAGCCCATCTCCATCGGCAGGCACGGCGTGCTGATGATGCCGGTGTCGGTCAACAGATCGGTCTGCAAGGCGATATCCAGCGCGCCCTCGCGCAGGCCGCGATGCAGCGCGCGCGTGGTCTCCGAAGTCAGCCGCACCTCGATGCCCGGATAGGTCGAGCGCAGATTGGTCAGGAAACCGATCAGCCAGGTATGCACCACCGTCTCGATGGCGCCGATGCGCACCAGGCCGAACACCTCGTCGCCGGTGCGGCCCAGCGACAGGATCTGCTGGCGCAACTGCAACAGGCGTTCGCCATAGTCGAGCAGGCGCGTGCCCACCGCCGTCAGCCGCAACTCCTTGGCATCGCGCTCGAACAGGCGCGCGCCGATGTCTTCCTCGAGCGAGGCGATGCGGTTGGCCACCGCCGCCTGGGTGATGTGCAGGCGGTCGCTGGCCGCACGGAAACTGCCCAGCCGGGCCGACCACAGAAATGCTTCGACAAAACGGGTATTCATATCGACGCCGCAGCGCGCCCTTCTTCCTTGAATGGCGGAGCGGCAGGCCCCGGCCTGCGCACATCCTAACGCCTGGCGGGGCCGGTGCGCCATGACGGGCCGCGCGCCCTGCCGCGGTGCCGCATGCACCAGCATGGTTCACGCGCTGCGCCATGATCGCCCCGCCATGGCGAAAAACCGGGCTTTTCAAGGTTGGCACGAGTCTTGCTTGATGACTGGTATGCAAGCTTGTCTACAAGCGCCCGTCCCTTTTCCGACCAGGAGTCCCACATGACCCAACGCCCCGCGCCCTTCGCTTTCAACGCCACCCGCCGCCGGCTGATGCAGGGCGCCGCGCTGGGCGCCGCCACGCTGGCCGCGCCGGCCCTGGTGCGGGCGCAGTCGGGTCCGGTCATCCGCATCGGTTACTGGCCGGTCGCCGCCGGCCTGCCGTTCTATGCGGCCATCGAGAAAGGCTACTTCAAGGAAGCCGGTCTGAACGTCGAGGCCCTCAAGTTCGCCGGCGCCCAGCAGGTCATGGAAGCCATGCTGGCGGGCCGCGCCGACGGCAGCGCCAACGGCACCGGCTCGGCCAACCTCGCCATCGGCGAAATCGCCTCGCCCGGCCTGTTCAAGATATTCGCTTCGAACCCCAGCAATGCCAAGAACGTGCTGGACGAGTTCATCGTCGCCAAAGACAGTCCCATCAAATCCATCGCAGACCTCAAGGGGAAAAAGGTCGGTTCTGGTCCCGGCATCCAGAATTCCACGCTGGCCAAAGCAGTACTGGAGCGCGCCGGCGCAACCGGGGCGACCGTGGTCGAGCTGGCGATCAGCCAGCACGTAGCCGCGGTCGCCGCCGGCCAGTTGGACGCCTGCTACACACTCGAGCCCACCGGCACGGTCGGCCGCCTGAACGGCACCACCCGCGTGCTCGAAGCCGGGGTCATCGCCAAGTACGTGCTGGGCGACCCGATGGCGCCGTGGTTCGGCGGCTCGGCCTCGCTGACCACCGCGTTCCTGAAGAAGCACCCCGAGGAAAGCAAGAAATTCATCGCCGCCTACGCCCGCGGCATCGAACTGATCCGCACCAAGCCTGACGAAGCGCGTCCCTTCATGAAGGGCTACACCGCCATCGAAGGCCCCATGACCGAAGCCGTGCCGCTGGCCGCCTACACGCTCTACAACGAGTTCCAGCCCAGCGACATCCAGTATTTCCAGAAATTCTTCGACCTGTTCACCGACAAGGGCATCTTCGCGCAGAAGGTGGATGTGGCCTCGATGCTGTACAAGGGCTGAGCCATGGACGCGACCAACGCAAGCCGCGCTGGCGCGGCGGCCGCCACGGCAACCGCCGGCGCGCCGCCCGCCTCGCGCCCGCCCCGCAAATGGACCGCGGCGCGCCTGCTGCCGCTGATCGGCCCGCTGGCGCTGTACGTGGTGTGGGACCTGGTGGTGCGACTGCAGCTGGTCAGCCCGGTGCTGCTGCCCACGCCCGGCGCCACGCTGGTGGCCCTGGCCAAGGGCATGGCCGGCGGCCCGCTGCTGGGCGACTTCCTGTCCTCCGTCAACCGCACGCTGCAGGCCTTCGTCATCGCCGGCGTGATCGGCGTGCCCCTGGGCGTGCTGCTGGGCAGCAACGAAAAGGCCTACCGCAGCGTCGAGTTCCTGGTGGACTTCTTCCGCTCGACGCCGTCGTCGGCGCTGATCCCGCTGTTCCTGATGATCTTCGGCGTGACCGACATGAACAAGATCGCCATCGCCGCCTTCGCCGCGGTGCTGGTGATCCTGTTCAACAGCGCCTACGGCGTCATCAACGCGCGCAAGCAGCGCGTGATGGCGGCGCGGGTGATGGGCGCCTCGCGCTGGCAGATCTTCAAGGACGTGCTGATCTGGGAAAGCCTGCAGCCCACCTTCGTCGGCCTGCGCAGCGGCGTGTCGATGGCGCTGGTCATCGTGATCGTGGCCGAGATGTTCATCGGCTCGGACAGCGGGCTGGGCAACCGCATCATCAATGCCCAGCAGGTGCTGAACGTGCGCGATATGTACGCCTCGATCCTGGCCGCCGGCGCGCTCGGCTATGTCCTCAACATTCTGTTCCTGGTGCTGGAAAAGCGCGTGGTCCATTGGAGCGGCCGCTAATCATGTCCACCGTCATCAACCCCGTCATCGCCCCCGCCCCCACGCCCGCGCCGTTCCGGCCGGGTCCGGCGGGCACCCACATCACCATCCGCGGCCTGACCAAGTATTTCGCCGGCTGGCCGCTGTATGAGGACTTCAACCTCGACATCCCCAAGGGCAAGATCGTCTCGGTGTTCGGCCCCAACGGCTGCGGCAAGTCGACGCTGATCAACATGATCGCGGGCCTGATTCCCATCGATGCCGGCGAGATTCTGTTCGACGGCAAATCGCTGGCGCAGACCAAGATCGGCTACGTCTTCCAGAACTACCGCGAGGCCATGTTCCCGTGGCTGCGCACCATCGACAACATCGCCTACCCGCTGCGCCTGGAAGGCCGCAGCAAGGCCGAGGTCGATGCGCGCGTGGAGGAGCTGGTGGCCTCGTTCGACGTCAAGTTCGACCTCAAGCGCTATCCCTACGAACTGTCGGGCGGCCAGCAGCAGACCGCGTCCATCATGCGCGCCCTGGCCCCGGGACCCGAGGTGCTGTTCCTGGACGAACCGTTCTCGGCGCTGGATTTCGAGATGACGTTGTTCATCCGCGAAAAACTGCAGGAGGTCTTCATGCAGACCGGCACCACCATGCTGCTGGTGTCGCATGACCTGGAAGAAGCCGTGTACCTGGCCGACCAGGTGCTGCTGCTGACCAAGCGCCCCACGCGCGTGGCCGAGATACTGGACTACGGCGACGCCCGTCCGCGCACGGTCGAGACGCTGTCCGAGCCCAGCTTCATCGGCATGAAGAAACTGAGCCTGGAGATCTTCCAGCGCGAGGTGCGCCGGTAACCCCCGCGCGCCGCCGCCGTCCGTCTTAAACATTCCCGCCGGGAGCCCCGCCATGACCCAGGAAACCATCGACCAATACGTACGCAGCGCGCTGGCGCTGGCCGGCTACGCCCTGCGTGAACCGGCCGCGGCCGAAGTGGCGCAGCAATTCAGCCGCATCCACGACATTGCCTCGACCTTCATCGACGAGGCGCTGCCGCTGGAGCTGGAATCGGCCTCGGTGTTCCGCCCGTGAACAGCGCCCTGCTCGACCTCGCGCGGCAAATCCGCAACGGCGAACGCAGCGCATCGGCGGTGCTCGAAGCCACGCTGGCGCGCATCCGCACGGCCGATGCGCGCTACAACTGCTTCACCAGCCTCACCGAAGCTCGTGCGCGGCAGGAAGCCACCGCCATCGACGCGCGCCGCGCCCGCGGCGAGGCGCTGCCGCCGCTGGCCGGCGTGCCCTACGCCGTCAAGAACCTGTTCGACACCGCTGATGAAGTGACGCTGGCCGGCGGCCGCGTCAACGCCGCCAATCCGCCCGCGCGGCGCGACGCCACGCTGGTGGCGCGTCTGCGCGAAGCCGGCGCGGTGCTGGTGGGCGCGCTCAACATGGACGAGCATGCCTACGGCTTCACCACCGAGAACTCGCACTACGGCGCTTGCCACAACCCGCACGACCTCGCCCGCATCGCCGGCGGCTCCTCGGGCGGCAGCGCCGCCGCGGTGGCCGGCGGCCTGGTGCCGCTGACACTGGGCTCGGACACCAACGGCTCGATCCGGGTGCCGGCCTCGCTATGCGGCGTCTTCGGCCTGAAGCCGACCTTCGGCCGCCTGCCCCGCACCGGTTCGTTCCCCTTTGTCGGCAGCCTCGATCACCTCGGCCCGTTCGCGGCCGACGCGGCCGGCCTGGCCGCGGCCTACGACCTCCTGCAAGGCCCCGATCCCGAGGATGTGGCCTGCGGCCAGCGGCCGCTCGAGCCCGTGCTGGCGGAGCTGGCCTCGGCGCGGCCGCTGCGCGTGGCGGTGCTGGGCGGCTACTTCGCCCACTGGGCCGGTCCCGAGGCGCGCCAGGCGGTGCAGATGGCGGCGCGCGCGCTCGACGCCAGCGCCACCGTCGAACTGGCCAGCGCCGCGCAGGCACGCGCCGCCGCGTTCGTGATCACCGCGGCCGAAAGCGGCGCGCTGCATCGCCGCCGCCTGGTCACCCATTACGACTACTACGAGCCGCATTCGCGCGACCGCCTGGTCGCCGGCAGCCTGGTGCCCGCCGCCTGGGTGCAGCAGGCGCAGCGGGTACGCCAGCGCGCTTACCGCGAAGCGCAGGCGCTGTTCGCCGACTACGACGTATTGATCGCCCCGGCCACGCCGGTGCCCGCCACCGCCATCGGCACCCAGAGCCTGACGCTGGCCGGCCAGACGCTGCCCGCGCGCGCCAGCATGGGTTTGCTGACGCAACCGGTCTCCTGCCTCGGCTTGCCGGTCTGCGTCGCGCCCCTCTGGCCCGGCATCGGCGCCGACGCGCATCTGCCGCTGGGCGTCCAATTGATCGCCGCGCCGTGGCGCGAGGCCGATTGCCTGCTGGCCGCCCGGCGGCTGGAACAGGCCGGCATCGCCGCCACCCGCCCCGTATAGCCCCGCCGCATCGAGGTCCGGACATGGATTCCGCATTCGCCGTCATCGACACGCCCCGCAGCCTGGCCGACTCGGCCTACGGCACGCTCAAGCACGACATCCTCGACTTCCGCCTGGCGCCAGGCGACCGCTTCACCGAAACCGAGATCGCCGAACGCCTGCGGGTCAGCCGCACGCCGGTGCGCGAAGCCCTGTTCCGGCTCGAACGCGAAGGCTATCTGGAGGTGCGCCAGCGCAACGGCTGGCTGGTCAAGCCGCTGGACTTCGACACGCTCGACCACTTCTACGAGTTGCGCAGCGTGCTCGAAATCGCCGCCGTACGCGCCCTGTGCGCGCCGGGCCAGATACCCGATCCGCTGCGCGCGCTGCAACCGCTGCTGGATGTCTGGCGGGTCGACCCCGCGCAGCGCTCCGGCAATGGCGAATGGCTGGCCGAACTCGATGAGCGCTTCCACATGGACCTGGTGGCCGCCGCCGGCAATCCGGAGATCGCGCGCGTGCACCGCGCGGCCACAGAGCGCATCCGCATCGTGCGGCGGCTCGACTTCACCCAGTCCGAACGCATCGACCGCACCTATGCCGAACACGGCGCCATCCTCGACGCCATCCTGGCGCGTGACGCCGAGCGCGCCGCGGCGCTGCTGCAAGCGCACATCGGCGACAGCCAGGCCGCGGTGCGCAAGATCACGCTGCACCGGCTCTATGCCACGCGCCGCGCGCAGGCGGCCTAGCGGGGTGTCAGCGCGGCTGCAACCAGCGCGCCAGCCGGCGCGTGACGAAGGGGATGCAGATGTACACCATCACCGGCGTCATGGTCAGGCTGGTGAGCAGGGCGCGCCAGAACACCGGCAGGGACGCCAGGTGCTCGCTTACCAACAGCGTGAACGCCAGCAGCACCGGGAAGTACGCCAGCCAGATGCTCACCGCCTGCTTCCAGCGCGGCGGCGCGCCGGCGGCGCGCTGCGGTCCGAACCAACCGTCCATGCCGCTGACCCGGCGTGCATGGCTGGCCCGCACCAGCGCGGCGCCGCGCTCCAGCCACATACGGCGCGGCAGCGATTGTTCCCAGCGGTTGAGGCTGGCCTCGTCGTTAAAGCGCAGCACGATCTGGTACTGGTCGCCCCCTTCGGGCGGCTGCAGCACGCCGGAGCCGAGAAAGCCGGGAAAACCGGCGGCGAGGATTTCGCCCTGGCGCATCCACGCAAGAAAGTCGCTGTAGCGTTCGGGCGTAATGTGCCGCGTCACCAGCATGGTGACCGGAGCGGGAACGGCGGAACGGGTCATGATGAAACTCCTGGTGCGAGGTGCAGCCTGTTATGTGGTGTAAACCCTAGCAAGCGGCGTGCCAGCCTCGCGCCGCAGCATTCGCCCCGGCGCGCGGCGGGTAACGCCCGGCGGCGCCCAGCCGGGCGTGAATTTGCGCACCGCAACACACCCCATATTGGTGATTACCCTAAATTACGCACCATGACGGTGCATTCCACTCGCAGCCAGAGAAAACCCATGGACATCAATCTGCCGGAAGTCGTCGCCGACATCAGCGCGGCCTTCGCCCGCTACGAAACCGCCCTGGTCAACAATCAGGTCGACGTGCTGGACGAACTGTTCTGGAACAGCCCGCACACGCTGCGCTACGGCGCCAGTGAAAACCTCTATGGCTATGACGCCATCCGCGCCTTCCGCGCCGCCCGCGCGCCGCAAGGCTTGGCGCGCCGCGTGCTGCGCACCGCCATCACCACCTATGGCCATGATTTCGCCACCACCCATATCGAGTTCCAGCGCGACGGCAGTGACCGCATTGGCCGCCAGAGCCAGACCTGGATGCGCACGCCGCAAGGCTGGCGCGTTGTCGCGGCGCATGTCAGCCTGATGAGCGGTTGAAACGGCCGCGCCGTGCCGGCGCCGGCACGCGGCGGATGCAACTCGACACACGTCCATACCGCCCATAACGTTATGGGCGCGGCGCCATTGAGCCGTCATGAGGACAGGTCTACACTGGGTCTTCCCGACCCAGGAGCCCCACCTCATGAGCACCTACAAGATCGCTGTCTTCGTTGGCAGCCTGCGCGCCGCGTCGATCAACCTGCGCCTGGCGCGCGCGCTGGAAAAGTTGGTCCCGGCCGACTTCAAGTTCGAATACGTCAGCCTGGGCGACGTGCCGCTGTACAACCAGGACAACGAGAACAACCTGCCGGCGCCCGCGGCCAAACTCAAGCAGCAGATCCTCGATGCCCAGGGCATCCTGTTCGTCTCGCCCGAGCACAATCGTTCGCTGCCCGCCGCCATCAAGAACGCGATCGACTGGGGCACGCGTCCCTGGGGCCAGAATTCCTGGGCCGGCAAGGCCGTCGGCATTCTCGGCACCTCGCCCAGCGCCGCCGGCACCGCGCTCATGCAGCAGCACCTGCGCAACATCCTGGCCGCCGAGGGCGCCATCGCCCTGACGACGCCGGAAGTCTTCCTGCAATACACCGACGGCCTGATCGACGACCAGTACAACATCACCAACGAAGGCACGCGCAAATTCCTGCAAGGCTGGATCGACCGCTACGTCGACTGGATCAAGAAGTTCAACAGCTGATTTGATTGCCGCCGTTGCCGGGCCTGGGGCGCCGCCCCGCCCGGCACCGATCGCCCACCCGGTTGCGGGCGATCCCCCCCCCGACACGTCGGGGGTTTTTTTTGACTGCCCGCCACCGGCGCGCGATATCCGCCCATCCGCAAAATACATGCACGCGCAAATAGTTTGACGCACCACGGAACTCCCATTAATATGCATGCGCATACATTGATTTACCGAAAAACCGCCCCCGTGGCATATCGACGCGCCCCCCGCGGCGCACCCTCTACATAAGGAGCTTCACCATGAGTTGGCTATATCTGGCAATCGCCGTGGTCTTTGAAATCGCAGTCGCCATTGCCGCGGGCAACGCGAAAGGGTTCACCCGCTTGGGCTGGACCGCCGCAACGCTGGTCAGCGGGGCGATCGCCACCTACTTCCTCAGCCTGGCCCTGCTCACCTTCGATGTCGGCGTCGGCTACGCAATCTGGACCTCGGTGGCGGGCGTCGGCATCGTGGTGCTGGGCGCCCTGTTCTTCGGCCAGCGGCTGAACGCAGGCAAGGCCGTCGGCATCGCCCTGGTCATCGGCGGCGTGGTGGGCCTGCGGCTGAGCGGCGCCGCCTGACACCCCGGAACAACCGATTCATCTCCACTGACCTGAACGCAACAAGGAATCCAACATGAACACAACCCACCACACCACCCCGGGCAACGGACGCGCCTGGATCATGCTGCTGCTGGCCAGCGCCTTCGAGATCGGCTATGCCCTCAGCGTCGGTGGCAGCCAGGCCTTCACGGTACCGGGCTGGTCAATTTCCGCCGGGGTCTTCTTCCTGCTGACGCTGTATGCGCTCAGCGTCGCCTTGAAATCCATCGACGTCGGAATCGGCTACGCGGTATGGGCCGGTATCGGCTCGGTCGGCGCCGCCGCCTTCGGCAGCATCCTGCTCGATCAACCGTTGACACTGGCCCAGGCGTTCTGGCTGGCCGTCATCATCGGCGGCGTGGTCTGGTTGAAACTGGCCGACAGCGCCAGGCTGCGCGACCGCGGGCACACCCGGCCCGCATGAGCGCCATGGCCGCCGCGGCCTGCCCAACGCGTTGCCCGCGGCAGGCCGCGGCCGCCCAGCACTTGCATGGACATACATATGGGAAAATGACGCAATCGAATGTCCAGCAAAGGGAGCACAAGGCTCATGTCCAGAAAAAGTGATGCATGGCTCAAACTGATTCAAGTCGTCGCCAACGTCGAGAGCGATGTGGGCGGCGTGCTGCAAGCCCGCCACCGCCTGGGCCTGTCGGAATACCGCGCGCTGGAAGTCCTGGCGCGCTCGCCCGACACGGAGCTGCGCATGCAGGAACTGGCCTCGCACCTCGGCCTGCACCAGAGTTCGGTGGCGCGCATGGTCGAGCGCCTGGAGCGCGCCGGCCTCACCATCCGCGACCTGTGCCCGGACGACAAGCGAGGGGTCTATACCGTGTTGACGCAGGACGGGCTGGCGCGCCTGGAAAGCGCCCAGCCCGACTACCAGAAGGCGCTGGATGCCGCGCTCAAGCAACATGGCGGCGACAAGCTGCTGGCGGCGGCGGGCGCCAAGTCGGGCACGGCATAGCGGCGGCGCGTACCTATCCCCGTCTGCTGTGGAGAAGCTTGAGGACAGTTCGGGGGCAGGTGCAAAAAAACCTGTCAGGCCGGGCACTTGCAAACGCCGCTCAAAGAATGCGCAATCGCCCCCGCAGCGAAAGTCCGCCGGACTTATCCACTGTCGCCGGCCTGCCGGCCGCGCATCTCGCGCAAAGGCCCGCCCCGGCCGGCATTTGTCCCAGCATTCTGTGGACAAGCATGAGGACAGCATGAGGGCAGGTGGATTTTTCCCTTGCACATCAAGTGCCTGCAAGCGCTGGTCAAGAATCGCCCAACCACGTGCCGGCGCCGCCCCGGTTGTCCCCGGGAAATGTGGATAAGGCTGAGGACAGTCTGCGGGCAGCGGCAAAATTCCCTTTGCCGCCAACAGCTTGCGCCTGGCGGGCAATAAAGGCGCAGCCCCGCCGTTGCGAGGCCCCGCCCGGCGGCGGCCGACGCGGCCACGGCTTCGGCGCCGGACTTGTCCCCACCGGATGTGGACAAACCTCTGAACAGTCTCATGACAAGCTGAAAAAAAGCTTATCCGACAAGCACTTGCAAAGACCGCTCAAAAAAGGAGCAGGCCGCCATGGCCGCGGCGCGGTGTCAGCCTGAACGCGGTGCGCTCTCGGGCTGCCAGCCGGCGCCCCTAGACGTCGCCGTCCTCCAGGCGCATGCCGATCTTCAACCCGACCTGCCAATGCGCCACCTTGCCGTCCTTGATGTGGCCGCGCACCTCGGTGACCTCGAACCAATCCAGGTTGCGCAGCGTTTCGGATGCGCGTTCGATGGCCTTGCTGATCGCATCGTCGGTGGACGTGGTGGAAGAGCCCACCAGTTCGATCTGCTTGTAGACATGATTCGACATAGCTCGTCTCCTTTGAGGGGGAAGCGTTGCGAATCGTCGGCCGCGCGCGGGGTTCCGGCGCTTACGACCGGCAATCCATTCGAACACACAGAATACCGCGTGAGGCATAGCGTGGTGTTACGAGTTCCGTCGACGCGGCCGCGGCCACGTCCCGGTCTCGCTTCTGAAACGCAAGCCAGGAGGTTGTCATGCCTGAACGGAAAACGCTGCAACGCGCCGCGCGCGACAAGAAGCAAGGCAAGTCCCCATCCACCCAAGCGGGCGAATTCGTGCGCGAGGAAATCGACCACGTGCGCGACGGCAAGCACGGGGTGCGCTCGACCAAGCAGGCCATCGCCATCGGGCTGTCGAAAGCGCGCCGCGCCGGCGTCGATCTGCCCACGCCGAAGAAGGCCACCGCATCCACTCGCCGCAAGGCCAGGCAGGACAGCGAGATGGCGCACGACGGCCACGCCAAATCCGCCACCCGCGCCCGCGCCTCCACCCGCGCCCTCAAGCGTGAGAGCACCAAGCCGGCGTCCAAGTCCGCGCTGTCGCGCCATGCGTCCAAGTCGGCGTCACGGCGCACCGCGGCGGACCGCTCCGCCGCCGCCAGGAAGGCCGCCGCCACCAAGGGCCCGGCGGGACGCTCGGCCGCCGCCAAGAAGGCGGCGCGCACCCGCGCCGCCAACCGCGCCGCCGCCCATCACTGAGCGGCGCGGCGGTCACGACGCGGCCCCCGCCTCGAAGTCGCGCAGACGCGCCTGCAGGAACTCGCGCAGCCGCTTGACCGCGGGCGACAGCAGCATGCGGTGCACGCACAGCAGATACAGCGGCGATGGCTCGCCGCGGCAATCGGCCAGGGCCTGCACCAGCCGCCCGGCGCGCAGATCGGCCAGCACGTCGTAGCGCGACTTGTAGGCCACGCCATGGCCGGCCAGCGCCCAGCGCCGCACCAGGTCGCCATCGTCGCCAACCCGGTCACCCTTGACCGGCACGGTCACGGCGCCCTCCTCGTGCTCGAACGCCCAGCGGTCGTGCAGCGATTCGCCCAGCACGAAGCACAGGCAGTTGTGGCGGCGCAGGTCCGCCGGTGTCCGTGGCATGCCGTGGCGCGCGAAATAAGCCGGCGCGGCGCACACCACGCGGCGATTGTGTTCGCCCAGCGGCAGCGCCACCAGGCCGGAATCGCCGGGCGTGCCGTAGCGCAGCGCGATGTCGACCGGCTGCCGGTACAGGTCGGCCAGGCGGTCGCTGATGCGCACCTGGAAGTTCACGCGCGGATGACGTTGTTGGAACTCATCGAGCCAGGGCAGCAGCACATGGCGGCCCAGGTCCGACGGAATCGACACCGAGAGCGTGCCGGAGATCGCCGTCTTGTCGCGCGCCAGCGCGCTCTGGCCGGCCTGCAGGCTGGCCAGCGCGGCGCGCGCATATTCCAGGTAGCGCTCGCCGTCACCGGTCAGCCGCAGGCTGCGCGTCGAGCGCACGAACAGGCGGGTTTCAAGCGACAGTTCCAGCCGCTTGAGCGCCGCGCTGGCCACCGCCGGCGTCAGGTCCAGCTCGCGCGCGGCGGCCGAGAAGCTGCCGTGATCCGCCGCCGCGACAAAGATGCGCAAATCCTCAAACCGGACCATAGGGGTCTCATTTTCAAAAAACCATTGAAACTGAGTCCGATGCTAGCCGGTTTTTCCTCGCCCGCCACTGGGCAATGATGGCGCCATCCCCGCAACGCTTTGGAGTCCCCCATGAAAATCGAACTCGACGGCAAGAAAGCCCTGGTCACCGGCTCATCCGGCGGCATCGGCCTGGCCATCGCCCAGGGCCTGGCCGAGGCCGGCGCCCAGGTAGTGCTGCATGGCCGCAACGCCGATAAGCTCCAGCAGGCCGCCGCCGCCATCGCGCGCCAGCACCCAGCCGCCCAGGTGCATACGGTGCAGGCCGACCTGTCCACCGCCGACGGCGCCGCCTCGATCTGCGCCGCCCATCCCGACGTCGATATCCTGGTCAACAACGCCGGCTACTTCGCGCCCAAGTCCTTCACTGAAATCACCGACGACGACTGGCGCTACATGCTCGACACCAACGTCATGAGCGGCGTGCGCCTGTCGCGCTATTACCTGCCGCGCATGCTGGCCGCCGACTGGGGCCGCATCGTCTTCATCTCCAGCGAATCGGCGCTGCACATTCCTGCCGAGATGATCCACTACGGCGTCAGCAAGACCGCGCTGCTGGGCGTCTCGCGCGGCCTGGCCGAACTGACCGCCGGCAGCGGCGTCACCGTCAACGCGGTGCTGCCCGGCCCGACCCGTTCCGAAGGCGTGGTCGACTTCTTCGCCGAGATGGCCAAAGCGCAGGGCCTGCCGCAAGACCGGATGGAACGCGACTTCATCGCCCAGCACCGGCCGACCTCGCTGCTGCGCCGCCTGGCGACGGTGGAGGAAGTGGCCAATATGGTCGTCTACACCTGCTCGCGCCAGTCCTCGGCCACCAACGGCGCCGCCTTGCGCGTCGATGGCGGCGTGGTCCGCACCATCGCCTGATCCCCTTCCCGTTTCGAGATCGTCACATGAAAGCCATCGCCTACTTCCAGAACCTGCCCGCCACCGATCCGCAATCGCTGCAGGACATCACCGCGCCCGACCCCGTGCCCGGCGACCATGACCTGCTGGTCGAGGTCAAGGCCATCTCCGTCAACCCGGTGGACGTCAAAATCCGCGCCAACCGCAAGCCCAAGGACGGCCAGCCCGAGATCATCGGCTGGGACGCCGCCGGCATCGTGCGCGCCGTGGGCGCCAAGACCCGCCTGTTCGCGCCCGGCGACCGCGTCTGGTACGCCGGCGCCCTGACGCGTCCCGGCGCCAACAGCGAACTGCACGTGGTCGACGAGCGCATCGTCGGCCGCATGCCGCAAAGCCTGGACTTCGCCCAGGCTGCCGCGCTGCCGCTGACCACCATCACCGCCTGGGAACTGCTGTTCGACCGCCTGCGGGTGCTGGACAACGCCGCGCCCAGCCAGGGCACGCTGCTGGTGGTGGGCGCGGCCGGCGGCGTCGGTTCGATCCTGGTGCAACTGGCGCGCCAGTTGACCGGCCTGACCATCATCGGCACCGCCTCGCGGCCCGAGACCCAGGCCTGGGTCAAAGGGCTGGGCGCCCATCACGTCATCGACCACACCAAACCGCTGGCCGGGGAACTCAAGCGCATCGGCCAGCCGCAGGTCAGCTTCATCGCCGGCCTGACCCAGACCGACCAGCACTTCGCGCAGTTGGCCGAAGCCATCGCGCCGCAAGGCAAGATCGCCCTGATCGACGATCCCGCCGCCATCGACGTGCGCCTGCTCAAGGGCAAGTCGGCCTCGCTGCACTGGGAGTTCATGTTCGCCCGGCCGCTGCACAACACGCCCGACCTGATCGCCCAACACGAACTGCTGAACCAGGCCGCGCGGCTGATCGACAACGGCACCCTGCGCACCACGCTGGGCGAGCACTATGGCCGCATCAACGCCGAAAACCTGCGGCGCGCGCACGCCTTCATCGAAAGCGGCAAGGCGCGCGGCAAAGTCGTGCTGGAGGGTTTCTGAAACGCCGCCCCGCCCCAACGACATAATTGGGACGGGCGTCTCGCATTCGCGCGCGGAAAGAGGTAAAAACTCGACTGCGCGCGGCAGACCTTTAACCCGCTGCCGCGCTTTCGGGAGTTTGCCCTGATTTCTCAGCTGTCCGACCAAATGCTGGAACCCATGCTCTGGGGCATGGTGGCGATCGCCCTGCTGATGCTGCGGCTGGTGCCGCTGCAGGGCCTGAGAGCCGTCATCGTCGCGGGTGTCACGACTGGACTGGTGTTCGACACGATCCAGTTCCGGGTCGGGCCGCCGCGCATGTGGGACGAGCTGGTGCTCAGCGCCATCCTGGCCGCGCTGCTGGTGGCCGCGGCGCAGGAAACCGTTTGCCTGTTGCTGCGGCGCCTGCGCGCGTCCCGCATCCGCGCCTGAGCGCTCAGGCCTGGCCGTCGCGCCGGGCGCGTGCGCGCGGATCGCCAATCTCGGCCTCGAGCTGGGCAATCAACCAGTCGAACCAGCCGTTCTCGGTGCGCGCGTACACCACCGCCGCCGGAATCTTGCCCTCGCGCCAACCGGGTCGATGCGCGTCCATCCAGGCCGACAGGCTCTTGTGCGGCGCCAGCAGGCCCGACAGCCACGCCCAGACATAGTCGGGCACGTTGCGGCGGAAGCCCTTGGCGCTGGCGTAGATCGTCGGCTCCAGCGGCAGGCTGCCCGAACGGGCCAGCCTGGCCTGCACCCGGCGCAGCGTCTCGGCCGCCGCCTGCAATTGTTCGGTGCTGAGCTTTTTCACGTAACGACTCCTGGATTGGGTTTTGCCGGATTATCGCCGGAGCTTACGGCCGTTGCCAGCCGCATCGCCGCCGGCCTCAACGCGCGCCACGCGGTGGCCGCAGCGCCAGCAACAGCGTCGCGCTGAAGCGCTCGCCCGGCGCCAGCACCCGCAGGCCGGTGCGGGTCTCGCCCGCCGCCGCCAGGTTGAAGGCATCGGCCACGTTGGTCACCGGCTCCACGCACAGGAAATCCGAGCCCGGCGCGGTGTAGACCACCAGGTGTGCGAACGCCGCGTCGGCGTGCAACGCCAGTTCGTGCCCGTCCGGCCAGCGCAGCGTGGCGCGCCCGCCCCACTGCGACAGATAGGTATCGCAGCCCTCGGCAGACTGGCCCAGCTCGCGCACGTGCGTCGTCTGGCTGGCGCCGGGCAGGCCGTCCGCATCCGTCGGCCACGCGCGGCGCGCATGCAGCGCCACCCGCTCGGCGGTGAAATACGGATGGATGCCGCAGCCGAACGGCATCGGCGCATCGCCCTGGTTGATCATCAACAGCGTCAGCGACAGGCCGCGCGAATCCAGCCGGTAGCGCTGCACGCACTCATACGGCCACGGCCAGCCCAGTACGCCGGCCGGCTGTTGCAGCACCAGGTCGACCGCGTCATCGGCCAGGTGACGCACCTGCCAGGGCTGGTACAGGCCGCCGCCATGGATCGCCTGCGGCCGCCCCGGCAGCGATTGCAACGCGTGGCGCTCGCCGGCGAAGGTGAACACGCCGTCGCGCACCCGGTTCGAATAGGGCGTCAACGGATACGACCCGGCGCGCGGCCATTGCGCCGGCGGCCAATCCGTCTCGACCAGCGGCACGATCCAGTCATGCGCGCCCGTCGACAGCCGCGTCAGGCGTCCGCCGCCGCCAGGCGCGAACTCGGCGCGGTGGGAACCGTGGGCAATGGTCACGCGTTCGCGGGCATCCAGCGTGGCGGAAAACGGCAAATCGGGCATCGGGCGCTCCCGCGGCGCTGCGAACGGCCGCGTGGCGCCATTGTGCATGGCCCGGTCCGGCGCCAGCAAGCCGGATGCGCCGGGCCGCGCCTCATGCCACGGCCGCGGCCGCCGGCAGCGCGGGCGGCAGGCAGCCCAGGCCGCGCAGCGTCGCCGCCACCGCCACGTCCAGCGGCGTATGCGGTTCGGCGCCCAGCACACCGACCAGGCGCGCGTTGTCCATGCGCAGCGGCTGGCGCCACAGGTAGCGCATCTCCAGCAACTCGCGCAGGGTCTCCGAGAACGGCGCCGCCAGTCGCAGCAATCCCCACGGAAACGCGGCCACGCGCGGCTCGAGGCCATGGCGGCGCGCCACCCGCACGATCGCCGCCGCCATCCGCGTGCCGTCCGGATCCCAATGCCCCGCCATGTGGAAGGCCGCAAACGGCGCCAGCGCATCGCGCCGCGCCAGCAGCTCGACCAGCGCCCGCCCCACGTCCGGCAGATAGCTCCACTGATGCCCCACGCCCGGCGCCCCCGGCATGCTGACCCGCTTCAACGGCCGCCCCGGCTTGACCAGCCCTTGCGAAAACCAGTTGTTGCCGGCGCGCGGGCCGAAGAAATCACCCGCCCGCAGCACCAGCGCGCGCGCCCCGCGTTCGCTGGCCACTTGCAGCCGGCGTTCGAGTTCCACCCGGATCGCGCCCTTGCGCGTCAGCGGGTGCTGCGGCGAAGTCTCGCGCAACAACACAAACGCGTCCGGCCCGTAGTTGTAGATCGTGCCCGGCAGCGCGATCGTTGCGCCCTGTGCGGTCGCCACCGCAATGGTGTTGTCGATCATCGGCAGCACCAACTCGCCCCAGCGGCGGTAGCCGGGCGGATTGACCGCATGCACGATCACCTCGCACCCGAGCGCCGCCCGCGCCACGTCCTGGCGGTTCATGGCATCGCCGCGCAGCCAGGTCATGCCATCGCGCTGCGCCGTTTCCGTCGCCAGCCCGCGCGCCAGCGCGCGCACGCCCCAGCCGGCGTCACGCAACTGGCGCGCCGCCTCGCCCCCGACGCCGCCGGTGGCGCCCAGCACCAGCGCGGTGCCCGGCCGGCTCGATTCGATCATCGTCATGGTCATCTCCCGTGAATCCATGGCGACCATTCTGGCGCGGCGGCCATACAAAATAAATTGCCGAACTTCGCCCAGTAGCTATACATTTATGCATGACCAAACCGATCGGCTGGGAACTCTACCGCAGCTTTCTCGCCGTGCTCGCCGAGGGCTCGCTGTCCGGCGCCGCGCGCACGCTCGACATCACCCAACCCACGGTCGGCCGCCACATCGCGGCGCTCGAACGGGCCCTGGGCCAGGTCCTGTTCACCCGCTCGCAGACCGGCCTGCTGGCCACTGACGCCGCCCTGTCGCTGCGCGGCTACGCCGAGGCCATGCACAGCCATGCCGCGGCCCTGGAACGCGCGGCCGCCGCGCAAGGCCCAGGCGTGGCCGGCACCGTGCGGATCTCGGCCAGCGAGGTCATCGGCATCGAGGTGCTGCCGCCGGTGCTGGCGCGCCTGCGCCGCGACCACCCGCGCCTGACCCTCGAACTGGCCCCCACCAACCGCGTGCAGAACCTGCTGCTGCGCGAAGCCGACATCGCCGTGCGCATGGCGCCGCCAAAGCAGGAACAACTGATCGCGCGCCCCGTCGGCCATGTCGAGATCGGTCTGTACGCGCGCAAGGACTACCTGCGCCGCTGCGGCACGCCGGCCACGCTGGCCGGCCTGTCCGGCCACACGCTGATCGGCTACGACACCGAAACGCCCTTCCTGCGCGGCGCCGGCAAGCGCCTGGCGGTGTCCTGGAGCCGCGACAGCTTCACCCTGCGGGCCGACAGCGACCTGGCGCAACTGGCCCTGATCCGCGCCGGCGCCGGCATCGGCGTCTGCCAGGTGGCGCTGGCCCGCCGCGACCGGCAACTGGTGCGCGTGCTGCCCGACCAGGTCTCATTCCAGCTCGAAACCTGGATCACCATGCACGAAGACCTGCGCGCCAGCCCGCGTTGCAAGACAGTGTTCGACGCGCTGGTGCAATGCCTGCTGGCCCATACCGGAGCGGCGCGCTAGCGTCCGCGGCCCGGCGCCGTTCCGGTGCGACATCCCCATCGGGATTCGGTCCGACGTTCGGATATACTGTTCATTCATACAGTAATCCGACCGCAAGGGACCCTCGCCCATGACCAGTCTGATCAATTCCCCGCCCAGCCGCAGCATCTGGCTCAACGCCTTCCCGCGCCTGTCCGGAGTCAAGAACGGCGACTATCTGCCCCTGCGGCGGCTGCAGGAAGCCACCGGCCTGGACGGCGGCCAGAAGCTGCGCGAAGTCCTGGCCGCCGCAGAACGCGAAGGCCTGCTGCTGATCGACCGGGGAGCCACGCCCGCCCGCTACCGCGCCACCTACGCGCTCGAGCGCCAGGTCACGCTGTTCGCGGTCGACTAGCGTGCGGCCCGCAACGATAGAGTGCTAACGATCCCTTGCAATGCTGTTACATCTCGGGAAATAGAATCCCCCCGAATGCACCCTACGGAGAAAAACATGCAAGAAGACACCGCCAAGCCCGAACCCACCCGCCGCCGCTGGCCCTTCGGCTACGGCCAGGAAGCCTGAACCGGCTTTTGCCCTATTCTCGGGGCGTGCAAGCGCCACCCACCGCCCTGGATGCCATCGCCGGCAAAGTTGGCGCGGCCGGCAGCAGGAAGAGCCGGCGACCAGCCGAAAACGACTCCGATGCGGTCTGCGCCAACAAAGGCGGTGGCGACGGCCGCGAGCAGGTCTCGCACGCCAAGCAATGCGGCGCGATCGTCTGGGGCAACGGCATCGCCCTCTCCCGGATCGCCCCCACGCTCGGGGCCGCGACGGATAGGGTGCTCGCCGAGTGCAAGCAAGAACGCGGCGGCGACGGCGAGGTATGCTTCTACGATTGCAGCATGCCGGTGCGCGTGCAATAACGCACCGCCTCCCCCTTTTCCCGAGCCTTCGCCATGCCCTTGAACCCCGCTCACTTCGTTACCGACGCCGCCGCCCTGCAAGCCCTGTATGGCGAACCGGGTGAAGCCTCGCTCAAGAAGGAAGTCGACCACGTCCATCCGCACTACCGCGCCTTCATCGAGGCCGCGCCGTTCGCGGCGCTGGCCACCTCGGGCCCCGATGGCCTGGATGTCTCGCCGCGCGGCGATCCCGCCGGCTTCGTAGTGATCGAGGATGAAAAGACGCTGTTACTGCCGGACCGGCGCGGCAACAACCGCATCGACAGCCTGCGCAACATCCTGGCCGACCCACGCGTGGCGCTGCTGTTCCTGATCCCCGGCGTCAACGAGACGCTGCGCGTGAACGGCATCGCGCGCATCAGCGTCGACCCGGCATTGCTGCAACGATTCGAGATGGACGGCAAGCAACCGCGCTCCGTCCTGATCGTCGATGTGCAAGCCGTCTATTTCCAATGCTCGCGCGCCCTGCTGCGCTCGCGGCTGTGGGACCCGGCCACGCAGATCCCGCGCGCGGCGCTGCCCAGCGTCGGCCGCGTGCTGTCCGACCTGACCGCCGGCACCTTCGACGGCGTGGCCTACGACCGCGATCTGCCCGCGCGGGTCGCCAGCACGCTGTATTGAGCGCCGTCACCGTCCCCCCGCGCCCCGGCCCGATACAATCACGGGCATGAATTCCGCAACACAGACCACCGCCGCCGACGCCCACGCGGGCCACACCCCCATGATGCATAGGTGACTTCCATAGGAAGATTTTGAAGAAAAAACAAAAGCTACGCCAAAAACCACTCTCAACTTTGGCTAAGCGCCTGGACTTTTTGTTGTACTAGCTTACAATTAACCTCCACCAACATACGATAATTTGAACGGAGGAATTGGCGAGTGGTGCTATACGGTACTCATGGAACGTCAATGACTCGAGCAGAAGCGATCATGCGAGAAGGTCGCTTCCGCAGTTCGAATGAAGGCCAAGTTGGTCCTGGCGCTTACTTTTGGGCTTACGAGGAAGATCCTTTTCTCGCCCATGAGTATGGGGTGCAATGGTGGATGTTCGCCAGTCATCACGGGATGTACGCTGACGACGAAGACAAGTCCTGTGCAGTCCTCGGAGTGGATGTTGAGAAGCCCGAGGAAGAATTCTTAGATCTCACTGAGGAAAGCACCCAAAACCAACTTGCGCGGTGGGCCGCACAACACGGCTGCGCCGACAAGGACCAGATGGCACAGATTTCTCGTGACTTTATTGATACGATAGAAAGACAGGCAGGGATTAAATTTGCGGTGATCAAGGCGAGCATTCCTAGGCCACCAAAATTTAAGAAGCGGCAATCTCGGCCAATGGACTATTTCGGAGCAATGCCGCATTGCTACGTCGTTCGACACGAGCGACACGATTTAGTGACAAATATTAGACTTTTGCCTAGTGAACGGAAGGAATCAACATGACTCCTAAGACCAGAGACGCCATTGCTGCTGCAATCGCCGAAATTTCAGCACTTACGACTGAAGAATTTCGTGCGCGCATCAATTCTTTCTCTGAAGATCCTCTGACGCTGGGACTACAGACTCTTTCTCGATTTGCCGACTCTTTGGATAGAGTGGCACATCTGCGTTTCTCTATGGAAAATTCGGACAGTTTCCAAGATTGGCAAGCTGACTTTTCCTACGAAACTTTGATAGACGAATGCCTTAAGTGGCAAACGAAAGCTGCCAACGACGATCGGTATCTACTCGCAGCATGAACCAGGAAAAGCATGAGCTGCATCCGATGCAGTTGATCTCGCTTGCAGTCAAACGACTGCATGCCGAAGTCCACGACCCCGACGAAGCAAAAGTCTGGGATAAGGAAGTCAATTTCTCGTTCCAGAGTGGCCACAATGCTTTCGACAAAGAAAGCAGTTCCATCTCCGTTGGCGTCCGCGCCAGTGTTGGAAGGGACTGCGACGGCGAAACGGCGGATAGCGAGGTCCCATTTTTGCTCGAGGTCGAGGTAGTTGGTTTGTTCACCATCGACACCCAGAGGTTCGAAGAGCGGATGATAGATGCATGGGCGCGGGGCAACGCTCCCTTCCTGCTACTCCCATATGTGCGCGAGCACCTTTATGGCTTGGCCTCTCGCCTCGGAATCCGAGAACTGCTAGTGCCCTTGTTTGTACAACCGCAGTTCCGCCCTTTCAGCGACTCCAACACGAGTAGGTAAGCTTGGTTCCTTACTCTTCTAGCGGCCCCCAAGGGGGCCGCTTCCATTTGTGGCGGAGGGAGCGAGCGGCTGAATAGCGCTCCGCCTTCGCTGAGGTCTCAGATAACAGAGGCAATGGCATCCAAGACGCGATTTGTTCGTGAAATTCTGCATCTATACTGGTCGCTCCCCTGGTCAGGAGCGCATCATGTGCGGTCGCATCGTCCAGAAGTCCGGGCCGCTTGATTACGTCGAGCGCATCTTTCCCAACCCTCGCCGCGTCTTCGATGACCCGGCCGGCCCCCGCTACAACATCCCACCAGGCACGCGCCCAATGGCAATGCACCGGCTCGCGAGCGACTTCGAACTGGAGCGGCTGCCCTGGGGCTGGCGCCCGCACAACTCCAAGTACCTCATGTCAAACGCGAGGCTGGACAAGATCCTCGCCAACGCCTGGCCGTGGAAGCTGCTCACGGCCCGTGGCCGTATCCTGGTGCCGGCAGATGGCTGGTATGAATGGAAGCCTCTAGCCGATGGGCCGCAGCCGCCCAAGCAGCCCTACTACATCCACGCCACCGACAATGCGCCCCTGTTCTTCGCCGGCCTGAGCAACTGGCGGCTGGACACGGAGAAGGACGAGGCCCACGGTTTCGCCATCGTCACCAACGACGCCGCTGGCGGCATGATCGACGTACACGACCGCCGGCCGGTGGCGCTGCCGGCCGACCTGGCCATCCACTGGATGGATCCGGAATTTCCCACCGCCCACGCACTTGCGCTGCTGGAGCATGGCCTACCGGAAACGACGTTCACCTGGCACCCGGTGCGCCAGGAAGTGGGGAACTCAAAATACCAACTTCCTGACGCCATCGAGCCGGTGCCGCCTATGCCGCCGGCTTGACCTTGTCGTAAAGCGTGATCGCGGCGGCCAGAGTCGGCTCCATGCCGTGGCGCGTGCCGTTCGCTCCCCAGACTTCGTACTGCCAGCGGTTCTGCGCGAACACCTTGCAGATCGTCCAGCCTCCAGGCCCCGCCCAGTAGTACTCATCCCTCTGCTGCCAGTCCGACACATCCGCCATGTTCCGTCCCCCAACGGGCAAAATCGGGGCCTAATTGCACCGCTTTGAGGGGGAATTATACTGGATATATGTACAGTATTTTTCGAGCAGATCGTGCAATTCCAGTGCAGCGTCCTACGCACACACCACCTTGGCGAACGCCGCCGCGACAACGACCCAGGCCTGCCCGTCGTGGGTACAGTCCGGATGTACTCCATGCTTCACAAGGGGCTGAATCGCCATGTTGAGCGCATGAGCATGGATGCCCTTGCCAAGTTCGGCGCTAGGGTGCCAAGCGCGATTCCTGACCTTCTAGAACCCCAGCTTCTCACCTTCAACTCCGACCGCGGCATGATGGTCTGTGGCTTCGAAGAAATCGCCGGCGTGCGCTACTACCAGGGCTGGTGGATGCAATGGATGGTCGATTAATAATAGGAGCGCTCCAAACTTTCGAGTCATCTGACTACCTTCCGGTGAACGAGGTGCTAGGAGGGCAATAGAAATGGACCTTGAATCGATAGCGACACACTGTGATACATTAAAATCTCCTTAATTTTTCACACAAAAAGATATATGGCACTTGGTCGTCGTTTCGTATTCCCCGAGCCCGCTAATTACCCGCCAAGTTCACCACCTCTACTTTGCGATAGAGACCGTGTGCTGGCACTATTCAACCAAGACTCTGGCGAAAGCGCCCAACGCGTCACAGAAAGAGTTGAAGATTGGTTCATTCAAACGGCCTTCTACAAGAAATGGGCCGCTGCGGCCTTTGTTCAAGACGCGATGACCGCGTATAGCGGTGGTTGCATACTCATGAGTGAACATGCGCTTGCGCATGCCAGAAACACTGGCAATCCGACTTTCCAACGCTTGCGCTAATTAGCCCAGCGGAAGGGAATTCCAACCCCGCCTAAGCGAACCCCATTTAGTAAATTCGGCCCATGAGGTATGCCAAGGCACTCGACGGAAATCCAGTTGAGTGCCACTTACTTCGGCAACTGCGCTCTCGCAAGCCCGCTTTATTTTCCGTGCAAGCTGCAACTCATGCGGGCACATTAGCGAGAATCGCACAGGACACGCCAAACCTCGTTGCGGTCCAACACTTGGCGGCGTACCTGCGACGGAGTAGCTTCGACTTGTGCATCCGAATCGAAGTAGATCGGCCGTGCATGGTCGCAATACTCAACGCCCACCCCGGCGGGGGCCGCGCACCCAGCCAGACTTGAGCCGATCAGAAACAGCGTCATCGCCCATACGGGCCACTTCATCCTCCACATTGCGCACCTCCTGGCGGGCTTTCGCCGCCTGCTCGTTGATTCGGTCGTTTCGCTCCTGGCGCTCATCCGCGCGGCCGGCGCTGCGCCCGCGCGAATAGACCAACACCACCGCGACAACCGCCGCCGCAGCGGCGACGACATAGCCCCATATCCGTTGCATGAATGCGAGCATGGTCAGACCTCCATCGCGGCCATGGCCTGGGCATACAGCGCCGGCCAGGTCTGCGGCTGAGGCTTTCCAGGGCGCCAGGTGCGCAGGTACTGCGACCACGCCGCGTCGGCATCGCCAATGGCCGGTAGCGGCTTGGGATCGGTCCACAGCAGCAACCGCGCCACACCAGCGGCCAGCACGTCGTCATACTCCAGCGCCGCATAGATTGCGTCCGGGTCACAAGCCACACTGCGGGCCTTGCACAAGGCCGCCAAGTGGCCCTTGCTCGCCGCGTGCAGGAACACGCCCCACACGCCGCCGCGGCTCGCGCGGGTGCCCTTCTCGAACTGCCAGAAGCCTCGCGCCGGGCCGCCGATCTGGCGCCGATGCAAAAAGCGGCTTTCCTGTAGGCCGATTGCCAGCAGCATGACGCGCGCTTCGGCCGTGTCCATGCGCGCCGGCAGCAGCGCCAGCGCGGGAGTGATAGCGCTATAGATCATCTTCTTCAAGTCCATAGTTCAGCCCTCCCCGCCCGACCGAAGGCCCAGCAGCTTGGCCCGTGCCTCGGCCAACCATTCCAATAATCCCTTTTGCCGCATGCTCGCCATCCAGCGCATGTAGGCGCCCAGCACCCACCATGCCGGCAAGCCGGCAAGCAGCATGCTCGGCCCCAGGACATAGAACTTCGCCAGTAGCGCATCGTCGGATCCGGCGCCATGGTGGGCCAACCAAGTCATGGCATCCATCAGGCCCGGCTTCCACGCGATGACTGCGCCGGCCAAGGCCGGCCCAAACATGAAGGAACACGCGACCGTGCAAACGGTGCGAACGGTGAATTCCCGCGCGGTGCGGGGCGGCATGATCAGCAGCCCGAGCATTGCGGCCACGGCGGCGGGAATGCCGTAAGCCATTGCGACCTTCAAGGCCGCCAAGCCACCCAAACCGGTGGAACTGGGTTCCATTCGAATACTCCCTTGATGGGTTCGCATTGCTGCCCTCCCGTTGTGTGGACGAAAAAAAGCCCGCCGAAGCGGGCAAGAAAAAGACCAATACGTGGTTGCCGGGCGCTAGGCCTTCAAAGCTGCCGCAAGCCGGAATAAGTCATCCAGCTTGGCCTGAGTGAGGCCCAGGACTTCGGCCGCTGCATTGAGCATCGCGCTCTCTCGCTCAAAAGCCTGCAACTCGTCCCAGGCACGACGGTAGTAAGCTGGGGTGCTGGGGTCGTTCAACAGTTCTTCGAATGCGTCGAACAACGTCCAGTCCGCCTCTCCTTGCTTGGTGAATGGCGTGAGGCGCATGGCCTCGCGGCCCTGGTAGCGGGAGACTGACGCGGGCACATATTTCACCTCAACACTCGGGGACCGAGACGACTGAACCAAAGTGGATGGCGTGTCCAGAACGCCGCCAAATGGCGCGACAAATTTGTAGACTCCACCCTCGCTTTCCACTAGAACGTCGCTGTCGAACTCCCAAAACTCTCCCGTTTCTGTATCTCTGAATGTCTGCATTATCGATACTCGTAGACGTTGCTGATGGTGGCTGAATTGCCCTTCTGCATTCGGTAGGACGCGCCCGCGGCTATAACGCACATCATCGACATGCCGGTAATAGCAGAGGGCCAACCCATCAGATTTCCCGGAATCCAACCCGTGGCGCCGCTTGGCCGAATCTGAACCTCCACAATCCCAGACCCTGACAGGTTGAACCCAATATGGATGACGATGGGACGCCCGGTTGTGTTGGTGTAGACGGTCAGATCGAATGCCCGCGAGCCCGTGACGTCCTGATAGCTCTGCCCCACACCGAATACTTGGCTGCGAGCATTCTGGAATGCCGAGTTCAGCGCGGCATAGTCACTTGCCAACTGCGCGGCGTCGACGCTTCCGGGATTGGTGACCACGCCGAAAGCCTGAATTGTCCAAACGCCGGAAACGTTGACGGGTCGGGTCTCTGCCGCTGTTCTCGCGGACCGCGAGGCGTCAAAACCCAAGTTCACAAATTGCAGAGTTACAGACGTACCGCCTGAACCCGTGGAACCGATATCTTCTTTTCGCAGCGCCCCTTCACCTGGGTCCTGGGAATTAGGGAGAGTGAGCCAATTTCGAGTTTTTCCGGTGATGTTCTGCAACGCATCACGCTGGATAAGGCCGTTGGTATTGTTGGAGAGCGCACCATCGCCTCTCAAGAACAATGCGCCTACAGATCCGGCTGACTGCCCGTTGAGGTCCGGCACTCGGATGGTGGTGGAGCCATCGCCCAAGGTGTAGCAGCCACGCTTGAGCGGATCGGCCAGCCATTCCGATTCAGTCACCACAGGCAGCTTACCGTCGATCACCATTTGGGCCAGCTCTGGGCATGTAGCTCGCGCCAGCAGGAACCCGTCCGCAGGGATACGACCAGCAGGAATGGACGAGCGCAGAGGCCACCACGCCACCGCCCCCACAGGGGTATCGAAGCGAACGTGATAATGGCCGGTACCCGGGTTCCATTCTGCAATGCCCTTCCCTGCAATATAGATAGGTCCAACGTCCAGCTGGGGCACACTGCCGGGCATATAGACAGGCAGCCCTGCTCCCCTGGCAGCCAACTCGGCGTAGTGCTTCGCCGAAAAAGCGTCTCCATCGACGGGCGCCCCTATCTTGCTGGCCCACTGTTGCGCCAACTGCGCGCTCGCCCCCGCTTCGTCAGCCATCTGGCCTGCGGCATGCCGAGAGACTTCAGCAGCGAGCGCGGATTGTTCAGCCTGGCTCTGGCTGACCTGCGCGGCGGCTTTGCTGGAGGCAGCTTCCAAGGCATCAGCGTCGGCCGCCGCGACTGCCTCAGCCACCTCCGCTTGCAGGGCGTTGGCCTCGGAGGCGAACTGGGGCAGCGCAGCCATAAATGCGTCCGCCCGTTCCGGAAAATTCTCCGGATCGCTTCGACTGGGCGGGGTCGGAAGGCTCGTAATTGCCATATCAAGTAAGTCCTTCGATTTCAAGGTTGCAGAACTTCACCAGGGGATATGCGATATCGATGGAAAAGTCCCGATAAAAGCCGTAGACGGTCAAGGGGCCGTAGCCCTCCGCGTCCGTGCCGATCCAAACGCAGGGAGTGGCGCGAAGTCCAGACAGGAGCCGATATACGGCCGCGAACCGCGCGCCCTCAAGCCACAGACGCTGCGACATACGACGCGAGAACCGGCGTTTGCGGAACGTCGTAACGCCTGTCTCCGAGGTTTCCTTGCGGCTGTAGTCGACAATCCCAGCGCTGCCGCCGTATTCCGCCTCGCCAATGAAATAGGCGGTGCCGCAGACCATGGCCCCGCACGCGGCTTGCGCCTCCGGCGCGAAGATCGACACGTCAAGATGCAGGCTGCCATAGGCCGGCAGGTCGGTAAGGACAAGCTCCGTCAGAGGCGAGAACGGTTCGAAGAAGTACTCGTACCAGTTGGTCACTATCGACCCTTCCAGTACGCGTTCGGTGTCGTAGAGAACTGGCCCATCCGAACCCTCGCGACCGACGACATGAACCCTCGTCCCAACGAGTTCCAGCAGTGCCAGGCTGTTGACCAAACCAGGGCGCACCACCACGCGCAACGGGCTGTCGCCAATCGTCTGCGTGCTTACCTCGCTATCGAACATTGCCCATCGGTTCGTCGGTCCGGCCAGCGCCCAGTACAGCGGCGCCGCCCCCGGCGTATTGCCCTTGTTCGGCGTCTGGACGCACTCGTACACCTTGGAGTCGTACACCACCTTCTCCCCCACTGGATAATCAATGGAGGGGTTATAGGTGGCGTACTCATCTTCGGGCACGCTGGACGAAACCAACTGATCGCGGCCAATAGAAGCCGGCTTGATCACTTTCATGCGTTCATAACCTCCACACGTAGCGCTTCAGCACCATCCGGCCGGACAACCAGGCCATCGGCTTCAATGCGATCCAACTGGCGCGCCGCCTTGCCGGTATTGCTCGCCGTCGCCCGCGCCTCGATCCGCAAGTTTTCGACTTCCTCCCGCAGTCGCTGTTGCTCTTGCAAGAGCGCTCGCAGCAGCACCAGCATCTGGCTGTCGTCACCGCCCGCCAGGATTGCCCGCGTCTGATCCGCATTGAAAATCCGAGACGGTCCAGTGACTTCCAGTTCCGGCCCGTTCTCACCGACCAAGCGCAGGCCACCAGTGTGGAAGCCGCCTTTGGCAAATGCCGCGACCGCCTTGCCGGTCAAGGCGTTGACGACCTGTCGCAGCCCGTTCACCGTCGCATCACGCGCAGCATTGATCGCGTTGGTCAGCACCTGATCGCCCGAAAGCGCAGATTTCTCCAGTTCCAACAGCTTGGCGTCGATCTCGGCAAGTAGGTCCAGGCTCTCCTTCTGGTAGTCCTTCGGCGCCACAGCATCCATGCGCCCCGCCACAGCCTCGGCGCGAGCCAAGGCCGTGGCGATGAACGCCTGATACTGCTCATCCGAGGAGAACGCCCCCTTGGCTGCCTCCAGCATGGGCAACATCAGGTTGTTCAACTCGTCGGCATAGCCGGCAAGTTCCTCCCCATCAGCCCCCATGGCCTTGGCATACGCCTTGGCGTAATCCGCCTGCAAGTTGGCGAACTGGTCTTCAGGCGACAACTGGCTAATGCGGTAGTCCTTCACCGTCTTGCGCAGGCCCTTGGCTCCCTCCGCGAGCAAGTTCGCCAGCGCCTTCTGGGCTTCGTAGTACCGCAGCGTTTCCGCGCGAAGCTCGCCCAGCTTGCCTACCGATTTGGTGGCATCCAGGGCGAACTTCTGCAACGCATCCGCATAGGCCGTCTGCTCGGTGCGAGCCTTGTTCGCCGCCTCGGTCGCCACCGCTTGCGCGCTGGCGGCTTCCGTCACGGCCGATGCATAGGCCGCCTGTAGCCGGCTGACCTCTGACGCGCTCGGCGCCGCAGCTGCGGCGGCCTGCGCGGCCGCCAGTGCCGCCTGGGCCTGTGCAAGCGCCTGCTGGGCAGCGGGTAGCTGCGCCTGGGCAACGGAACGCGCGGCATCCAGTTCCTTCCAGTTCTTTTTCTTGTACGGAACCGTCTTCGGCGCGTAGATATCCCAGTTAAGCTTGTCCAGCCACGCCTGAGCGTCAGTGGCCCGCTGTTGGGCCGCGGCAAGGTTTCCCGTCGCGGTGTCGTGTGACGCCTTGACCGAGTTGTATGACCGCTCCGCGGCATTTCGCGCGCTCAACTTCTGCGCAAGCACCGACTCAGCATCGTTCAACTGCGCGCCAGCCGCCACTAGTCCGGCGTTGCTAGGCAAGGCAGTCGCAATCTCCTGGATGCCCTTGCGGATAGCCTCAGGCGACATCGCTCCCGGGTCCAGCACCTGCTGGGCCGCTTGGCGGACCGCTATTCGCTCATTGGCGATGCTGTCCAACAATGACCGCATGCGGGTGGCAAGCTGCTCAAAAGCGGCGGTCAAGGTCGCCACAAAAACGTCGGAGTCGACCTTTTCCAGCGCCCCGGCCAACCCGGCAAAGTCAATGACGGTGCCACCGACCGTGCTGCGCAGCACTTCCATCTGCTCAACCAGAGACATACTGGCCTCTTGAGCGCCCGAAAGCGAGCCGTCCAATCGGACATTGGAGACACTGAAATCGAGCAAGCCCGAATCCAGATCGAGAAAGAGGCGGGATATCTGCCCCGTCGACGTGCCGACCTGAGCCAACGAATCGGCGAGCAACAACGCCTTCAACGCCACCCCGTCCAAGGCACCCGCGAGGGAACCACGGCCCGTGAACGCCTCCAGTAACTTGCTGGCGGCCTCCTGGCCCCGGCGGGTGGTAGCCTCCATGACTGCGGCGAACTCCGGCGCAATAGCCAGGAGCGCCACATAAGCCTTGCGGCCGGCGTCGGTCGTCAGATCCAGCGCCGAAACCATCCCTCGCAACTCGGCCATGGTGTTGGGTAAGGCGAGATTGAGGCCCTTCAGCGAATCCGCCATGTCGGCCAAGCTCAGCTTCGCCCGCTCGGCCTCGGAGTAGTACAGTTGGTAATACTGAGCAGTCGCCTGGCTCATCGCGTCAATACTGCCAAAGACGTCCACCAGCTTGGAGGCGGTGGCCGCGCCCGACACCGACACGTCATAGAGCTTCAGATCCAGCAACTTGAGCGCCCGATTGGCCGCCCCCAGATTGGCCCCAAGGCGCTGCAAGGTAGCTGAGGCGGTTTCGTTCTCCTTGGAAAAGTCGGCGATGTTCGGCACCAGCGAACGCACCATGTTCTCACCCACATTCGCCAGCGCCTCTTCCAAAAGCTTCTGGTTTTCCTCCTGGTCCTTGGTCAGCTTGATTCGGAATTGATCGCGGTAGGTGGCAAGCGATGTGGCCGACACGCCGACCGCTTCGGCAAGGCCGGCCGCATTTGTCTTCATCTGTTCGAATGCTGCGCCAACGTCACTCAGGAAGTCGCCATCCAGGGCGCCGACCTGCATCCCGCTACGGCTGCTGCGGAACCAGCCGCCCTTTTGCTTCCAGGGCGTGCTGGTGTAACCATTGAAGCCGAGTGAGTTGAAATCCCCCACCATCGTGGTGTCGCCGTACTGCTTGGCACCGCGCCCGAAGGCGCGAGCGATAAGCGACGAACCCGACAGGATCGACGCCCACTCACCGCCCACGCCCACGGCACGCAGCGCCTTATCGGTCCATAGGGAGGGCCCGGTAATCGGGTTGTACTTGGCAATCGGCGCCATGGTGCCGTTGCCCGCATCCCAGCCTGCCCGATACAGCGAGCGATTGATCATCATCCCCGCGGCGATCCAGCCAGCCACCGGGATCGCGCTTGCCATCATGGACCCAGCAGCGGCGGCCGAACTGCCCGCCGTCGTCGGACCGGCAAGGCCGGCCGCTAAGCTCGCCCCCTGGCCGGTCATCCCCAGGGCAAAATGCTGCGCGGCCGAGGATCCAATCGCGCTGCCGATAGAGGAGATGCCCGAGGCGAGCGTTGCCGTGAAGCCCCCGGTCAGGGCGCTATAGGCGGTGCGCGCAACGCTCAGGGCGTTCATTAAGCTCAGCCCACCGCCGACAGCACCTTGAGCGCCAGCCACACCGCCCAAGCCCCCGCCGCCCGCACTGCTGCCCATCACGCCGGCCAGGTTGCCGATGATGGTCGCCACGAACGGCTGGGCGAACATCCGATAGATCTGGTCCGCCACAGTCGTCTTGAACGTCGTGACAAGCGACTTCGTGAACGACTTCCAGCCATCCTTGCCGTTGTTCAACATGTCGGCAAAGCCCTGGCGGAACACGTCACCGTACTTGTCCACGGTGCGCTCCCAGTCGCGCGCCATTTCGTCGGTCGCCTTCTTCTGGGCGTCCTTGATGTCCTTCTGCCGGATTGCGGCTCCCAAGCGCTTGCGTGCCTCGATTTCCTTCTCGATGAGTTCGACTTCCCGCTCGGAGCCGTCGAACCCCTGGAGCGCGGCCTTGCGTTCCTCCAGGCGCGCGATCGTCAACTGCTCCAGCGCGGCTTTGCTCAGGCCATAGGTGGCAACCTGGTCTTCAACGCTTTGCGCCTCTTGAGCGATCTTGGCTACGCCGTCCTCCAGGCTGGCGAAATACTTCTCGCGGGACTCTTGGAAAGCCTTCGTCTCCGCGTTGGCACGCATCAGCGCTCCCGCCTCGGTCGCCAGCGCCTTGGTACGCTCCAGGCTGGCCCGCACCTGGGATTTGAGGTTCCCCTTGAGCAGTTCGCCGATTTCCGCCGAGCGCCGCTCATACTCGTTCAGCTTGCTCGTGTGCAAGCCGCGCTGGTCCAATTCGACCGCGAGCGCCCTTTCTTCTGCGATCCGGGCACGCAGGCGAGCTATTTCCGACTCGGCACCGGACGGGCCCTTGCCCGCATCCTTATCCTCAAATTGCTTGTCGATATCGGCCAGCTTGACCTTGTGGGCAGCGTAGACCCGGCGATACTCGTCCGTGCCTTCCTTCAGGCCCTCCGCCGCCTTGCGGAATGCCGCCGCCTCCTTCTCGATGGCGCGCTGGCGCTGTTGCGGCTTCGTGTTGCGGCTGTCGTCCTCCAGGTAGTCGGCGCGAAACTGCGTCTGGTCCAGCGCCTTGCGGCGGTCCCGCTCGGCCTGCGCCTTGCCTTGGGCCTCGAAATACTCGCGCTCCAGTCGCTCCTGTTCGGTCGCGGCAGCCTTGATCAGATCGGCCATGTTGCCGGTGGCAGCACCGCGAGCCAATCGAGCCTGAAGCTTGCTTTCCAGCGCTTGAACGGTCGCAGCCTGCTTGGCAATGCGCTCTTCAAGCGTGCCGGCGCGGCCGATATCAAGCATCGCATCCCAGGCCCCACGGGCGGTGTCGCTCACTCCCTTCCAGGCACGCTCCAGCAGCCCGAGATTCTGGGACAACTTGGGCGCGCGGTCGTTGAGCGCGTCGGCATAGGCACGCTGGGCCACGCTCGCCGCCTCGGCGGTCTTGCCCTGCCGCTCCAGCGCGCGGATCTGCTCATACGTCGTCGCGGTCAGGAAGTTCATGCCCTCATTGAGCTTGAGGGCCGCTTCCAGCGGCGATTTCCCCAACTCGATGAAGTTCTGCACCGTATCGGCAACGGCGGCGCCCGTGACCTTCTCCCAGCGCACCGCCGCCGCGGTGAACTGCTCCATATTCTCCGCACCGACCTTGGCAGAACTGGCAAAGAGCTTAAGCGCGTCTGCCGCCTTTCCCTGCGTGCCGGCCACATCGCCCACACGGCGGGACATGTCCTGCAGCTGGCCGGCCGTCACGCCCGCAACCCCGCCCGTTTGAATGACGGTCCGGTTAAACGCCTGGGATTCGTCTACCCCTTTCAGGTAGGCCGCCCCCAGGAATGCCACCGCACCGGCGGCCAGCGTGAACGGATTGACCAGGCCGGCAATGTAGCTACCCATCGCCCGCGCAGCGGGACCAAGACCGCCAAACATGTCCTTCAGCTGGCCGCCCTGCTGCATCAGCACCGTCATGGGACGCTGACCGCCCTGCAACGACACGATAATGTCGGTGAATTGGGCAGGCAGCCCGCGCATTGCCGCAGCGGCGGCCTTGGCCGACATGCCCATTTGCTCGACCGCCGGCGCGGTGGCCTGGATCGCGGCCTTGGCCTCGGCCTGCTTGCGCGTCACGGCCTCAAGCTGGTCCAGATAGGGCTTCAGCTGATTGGCGTCGATGCCGCGCTGCTTTGCCAGTTCCACATAGTAGGAGGCGGTTCCGCGTGCGCCCGCGCCGGTCACGGCAATTTGGCGCTCAATCTGGTTCACCAGGCTTTGCGTGGCCCGCTCCAGCTTGCGGCCGGCCTGCGTGCCCTCTTCGGCCGCCTTGGTCATCCCTTGCGATGCGTCACGCCCCAACGCTGCGAGCGACTTCTTGGCTTTGCCGGTTTCCTGTGTCACCTCGGCCATGGCCGCAGTCAGCCCGGACGCGTCACCATCGACCCGGATAACACTTCTGGCCAGTTCATCAGTCATGACACATTCCAAAAAGATAAGCCACCCATAGGCGGCTACTTGCGATTTATTTCCTGCATCGCCGCATCCTCAAGGACGCGGATCTGGTCTTCCAACTCGTCGTATCGCTCGGCAGACAAGCCAAGACGGTCAAGCCTGCGATAGAGAACGCCATAGTCCAGGCCGGTCACGCCGGCAAAGCTGACCCGCCACTGGGTCCGCAGCGAAGCGAATATTTCGAACGCCTGCTGGCTCTCCGGCCATATTTCGACAGGCGGCGCCTCTACGTCTTCCGGCGTAAGGCCGAATGCCTCCAGTTCCTTCACATCTGGAGGCCGGCGGTAGAGCGCCGCACCCAGCGAGGTCAGTTTCCCAGGCGGGCCTTGACGATTTCGTCCATGTAGGCCGTGAAGATGGCGCGGGCCGCGCCGACGTAGTTCTCGACCAGCTGACCCACGTTGTCCTTGTCGAACGGCTCTTCCAGTTCCCAGCCGCTGGCGATGGCCAGCACCAGGTCGGTGTCGTCCATGTCCTTGGCGCGCTCCAGAAACTCGGTGAATTCCTCCTTGCCGCGGTGCTTGAAGGTGAACTCCACATCCGCGAACGCACCACCCGGAATGGGCATCGGCACCTTGTGCTTGAAGGTCGGATTGGGCGTGAGGGTGAACTTGATCTTTGCCATGAGAGATTCCGAAAAATAGAGAATTGGGAAAAACGGGCCACCCGTCCGTGGGCGGCCCGTAGGCTGGCGCTTGGCCGGCCTTGGAAATTACGCGGCGTAGCGAACGGGCCGCGACAGTAGCGAAAAGGTGGCCTGCACGCCCATCACTTCGCCCTTGGTCATGGTCGGAGTCTCGTTGAACGACACGTAGCCGTTGTAGAGCAGCACCGAACCATTGGGGAACGCAACGCGCAGGGCGCGCACTTCACGCAGTTCGGCGGCGGCTTGGAGCGCCTTGTAGCCGGGCAGCGAGGGATCGTCGGCGATGGTGATCGCCAGCGACTGCGCACTGGCTTGCGTCGGGATCTGCGCTTCGAAGTCGTTTTCCAGGAAGCTGTAGGTGGCGAACTGCATTTCGCCGCCCGACGTGGACACTTCCAGGATCTGCGAAATCTGCGTGAAGGTGGTGATTTCGCGAACGGAACCGCCCCCGGTGCCGGCCGGGAACTGGATCGGCGAGAGGGTGTTCATACCCTCCAGGGCGAACGTGCCAGCAGCGGCATCCGCGACGCGCAAGATGCGCTCGTTCAGCTTTTGCCAGCCGGATTTCAGTTCGACCAGGGCGCCATTGGCCAGGCCGTGAGCCGCGCTGGAGGCGACGGCGGGATTGGCGTTGGTGATCGCCGAAATGGCTTTCGAATTGGCGTAGCCGGTCGCGAGCGACAGGACAACACCGTTCGGAAGAGAGACAGACATGTCTAAGCTCCTTGCATTGAACGAAAAAATGCCCGCTATCGCGGGCTGTAGGTTTTGCCCAAAGCGGGCAGACGACGGAAATGGATGTAGCGGCCTGCTACGGCTCGACAATCTGGCTTTCCAGTTCAAGAGTGACCGTCACGCCGGCCAGGTCGGTGGCACTGCCGACTGAGAGGGAACGGCTTGAGGCGCGGGCAACGAAGAAATGCGCCCCAACGCGCGGCAGCGTGATGCGGTAGCTGTAGGGCTTATCCAGCCCGACAGCCTGCCGCACCATGGCCTGTCCTGGGTCGACCAGACGCAGAAGCTCCAGTTGCAAAGTCTGGGGCGCCCGAGCCACCCGGCGCTGGAATGGCGCAGCGCTTCCCAGGGCATGGAAGGCGGCAGTCTGGTACTGAAGCACAAGCGAGCCAGAGACCCGCACGCCTCGAATAGGGATGAACGCCAGCGAATCAAACGCACCCGGCCCCACGACTCGCGGAACATCGGCACATAAAGCAACGCTGGCACCGGCGATAACAATGGGAGTCGTCATGGCGTGTACCAGATACTGAAGTCCTGCATGGCACCCTTAAAGCCGGTTTCCTGGTCACGCAGCGAGACGGGCGCCCCTTGAGGCAATCCGAAGTACGGCGCGCCGCACAACGCCGTCTGCACCTTGGCGATAAGCTCCGACGCCTGCGCCCTGCCCTTTGCCCATACGGTGATCTGCATGCGGGCGTTCTGCTTGTCCGGCAAGGCGCCGTCCATGAACACTGTGGACGTGCCCCCGACTTGCTGGAACGTGGCGAAAGGCATCGGCGTATCGCCGGCCGCAGCGTCGGGATATACACGCCCTTCGAAGATCGGCGCCAATGCCTGGAGCATCAACGATTCAACCATTCTGAATCTCCCGCACCTTCTCGGCCAGCCGCCGACGGCCGGCCTCCGCAGCAGCCTTGAGCTTGGCGTCCACAGAGGACCGCAGGTAGGACTGGGCCGGGACAAAGACGGGCACTCTGAGCGGCTTGTTCTTCAGCGTGATCCAACCCCCATCGTCCAACTGGACAACGGCATGGCGCCGCCAGTGCCCATATTCGACCAGCCACCAATGGGGTGCCTTCTTGACGTTGACGCCGACCATGTAGGTTTTCCGATCCGGCGTCGACCGCTTGTCGTCGAACCAGCGATAAATGGCAGATTGGAGCTTGCCAAGACGATGGGGCACACGCAGCCGCATTTCGTCATACAAGACGACGGCCATCGCGTGCGCCGCGGGGCGCAATGCCTCTTCCTTGATTCGATCAAAGAAGGCGCCCACCTGGGCCTCTATGTCCCCCTCCATCGTGAACGAAACCGAGTTTGGCCGGAAAAGCTTGGCCTTCCTCATGCCACCACCTCGCGCTCGCTCAGCTTTCGACACACCAGGTCCACATGCCGGCGGCGATCCTCGTCAGGCAGAACCACATCGACCTCAAAAACGTCGTTCCCGTGGCGCAAGCGCATCCCCATCTCGATGTTTCTCCTATAGGTAAGGCGTATGCTGGCCTTGGTCACTTCCTGCTCGGCTCCCGCCTTGACTGCGACGATCCCCGAGACGTATCGAATGGAGGCCCAGGCTTTTCCGATTGGCTCCCACTCATCGATAAGGTCGTTTGCTTGGTCACGCCTTTGACCACGGCGCAGGATTTCCAGTAGGCGATTTCGTTTGCCGGCGCTCATCACATGATCCTGACGTTTCTATGCGGCCAAAGGAGGAGCTTCACCCCTTCGCTCAGCGGGTTCGCTGCTGCCTCGCGGTTCTCGTATAGTTCACCCAGAACCAGCTTTGTGGCAGCCACGACACTGCCAGGGACAGGCACGACCTCCCCCGCGGCGTTGGCCCATGGTATCGGGCGCCGCAGGTAGTCCGAAACGACCGCCTTAGCCGCCTCCAGAGCCATCCGAATATCCGGGTCAGCCTCGGCGCCAGGATCTGTACGCAGGTGACTGCACGCCTCTTCCAGCGTCAGCCAGTTATCAACCATGTCACGCCCCCGCAGCACGATTGCGGCGCCGGCCGGACTTACCCTCGGTCTGGTCGGTTGCCGCCCCTTCACTGGCGGCGCTCGGCACTTGAGACGGCTCGCTGCCCGCTCCATTCTGCGCACTTTCCGGCGCCGCCGTAGCCACGACCGCGACAGGCGGAGTGGCCGGCGTCTGCTCCTGCTCACCAACCACACCAAGTTGCAAAGCGATCTCGGCCGCGCGATCTGGCAACGATTCATGCTCACCGATTTCGACGGTGGTGACGTCGTAACCGTTGGGCGACCACTGAAACGCCTTCGTGATCTTGATCGGCATATCAATCTCCAGAAGACCAGGCCGGCCACGCGGGCCGGCCGGGCATGGTTAAGCCGCCTTCAGACGCAGCAGCTTGACGGCCTGCGAGTCCTCGACCATGCCGCCGACACGCTTGGTGGTGTAGAAATGCACATACGGCTTGTTGGTATACGGGTCACGCAGGATGCGCGTGCCGATGCGGTCGGCTATGGTGTAAAAGCGCTTCCAGTCGCCGAAGCCCACGGACAACGCATCGGCCACGGGGTCCGGCATGTCGTCGTTTTCGACGACCGGATAGCCCAGCAGCAACGACGGTTCGCCGGCCTGCAGGCCCGGTTGCCACAGATAGTTGCCTTCGGCGTCCTTGAGCTTGCGGGCCATCTTCAGGCCCATCGTGGTCATCGACCACTTGCCGTTCTGGCGATAGCCCTTCTTGACCTCGTACACCAGGTCGATCAGGTTGTCGCCGTTGAAAGTTCCGGCCGTTCCGGTGTCCACCACCTGAATGGTGCCGAAGGGTCGCGTGCCGTCCTTGGTCAGCGCGACGGGATAGGCCAGGAAGCCCTTCGGCTTCTTCACGCCGTCCCCGGACGTGTACGCCGCGTTTTCCTTCTCCGAGAAGGTGATGTTCACCTCCTCGTTCAGCCATTGTTCGACATTGAAGAACACGTCATCCAGCGAGGTTTGCGTGGCGCCGGGGTTCGCGTAGATTTCCCCCATGTAGGCCGATACCTGGCCCAGCTTGGGATGGGCGGTCTCCGGACGGGCGTCCTCTTCGCCGACCCAGCCGCCGGCCGCGCCGCCGAGGTTGGCCAGCTTCTTGTAGTCGGGGGTGCCGATGGTGATAACTCGGGCCAGATCGCGCATGGCGGTCGTCCGGCGCAGCAACTGGATGATCTGGCGATCCAGTTGCTCCGGCACGGCATAGCCGCCATCGGCCTCGGTGCCCGTATTGATGGCCTTCTGCTCGATCTCGGACGAGTCGCCCTTGCGCATGAACTTGTCGAAGCCGGACTTGTAGGCAGCGGCTTCCGGGTCTTCGGCGCCGGGCACGCCGATGCGATTGGCGCGCTTTTCCAGGTCTTCCACGGCCGACTTCAGGTCGTCCAGGCGTTTGATGTCGGCGTCGATCTTCGCCAGCTTGGCTTCCAGCGATTCGACCGTTTCGCCCTTGGCGAGCTTGGCCAGACGTTGGTCGTTGGCACTCTTGAATTCTTCGAACGAGCGGCCCAGGTCTTCGATGATCTGTTTCAGTTCCATATTTCCTTCCTGAAATGAAAAAGGCCCGCGCTTGGCGGGCCTTGATTGGTTGCGTTGAAAGCCACTTACGAGAGGCGCATGGCAGATTTCAGCCGTTGCAGCGCCTGGACGCTCTCAACATCCCGTTGAGAGATACCGGCGAGGCGAGACACGAATGCCTTTGCCTCCGACTGCGACATACCCGCCACATCCCGTAGGTAGGCCTCGCAGTCCCGAATGCTGTCGGCCTCTTGCAGCCGCTTGACGCCCGTAACCTGCGCCGCAGGGTTGGCCGGGAACGTCACGATGGAGTTTTCCCAGAGGTCCACACGCTTGAGGGACCGGACCCCGCTCACGCGATCAAAGCTGTCTTCTCGTGTGACGAAGCCGATGGAGATCCCGCGAACGGCTTTCGCCTTCATGAGCGCATGTGCTTCCTGGGCGCGCGAAACGCCCATCACCAGCTTTCCCTCGATGTACAGCCCCACCGAGTCCTCGCGCATCTCGGTATGCACACCGATGGGCTCTCCACTGCGGTGCTGCCAGAGAATGGGCGGCATCGCGTTCTTCCCTTTCCAGTCCGCGATGGAGTCGGCAAAGGCGCCGGGGACCACGATCTCGTCGTAGGCATCCTTCACGCCAAAGACCGACGCGTATCCGATGAACTCTCCGGTGTCCGCCACTTCCTTGATTTCGAAGGGCACAGAGATGCGTTTGATTTCCATATCATTCCTTCGCCGGCGCCGCCGGCACTTTCCCGTCGATCAACATATTGGAAGGCGTGAGGTAGATATCCCCGCCGTCCCGGGGGTTCTCGTCCTCCAGCTCGCGCACGTCGTTGGGTGAGTAAACGCCGTTCTGGATTTGCTTGGTGTAGTAGTTGGCCCGCGCCGTCATGTCGCCACGTAGCAGGGCGTTCATGTTGAACTTGGCAAAAACTCGATTTCTGCGGTCCTTTGGCACCAGCGACACCCGAATGCGGGCTTCGATCTTGGTAGCCAACGGCATAAGGCAGTCGGTCACATGTTCCTGGCTTTGATGCTCGATGTTGGAAAAGGTCGCGTGTTCCAGGTCGCCGATCTTGTGCGGTGCAATCCGATATAGCCCCGCCATCTCACCGCGCTTGAACTTGCGTTGCTCCAGAAACTGCGCCTGTTCGTTGGTCATGCTGATTTCTTTGAAGTTCAGCCCGCCTTCGAGGATCGCAACCTTGTAGGCATTCTCCACCCCGCCGTATGTCTGTTCCCAGTCTTCTCGGATGCGAGCGTAGGCGTCATCATTCAGCGTCCCCTCAGTCGAGAGCACCCCGGACAGCTTCGCGCCTTGGCGAAACATTCCTTGCGCCTGGCGGTCAGCGGCGATTGCCTCTCCCAGCACCTCGCGCGCGAAGTACGTTATTGGGTCCAATCCGTTCAGTCCGTCCATGCTCAGGATGCGAACGTGAAAAATCGCATCCTGCGGCAAGATGTCGACCTTTCCGTTGGGAAAGGTGACCTGGTAGACCACTGACCAATCACTGCGCAGCCTCGGAACGACAGAGCCAGGATGTAGTGGCAGCAACTCGCGGACCGTACCGCGCACCACATTCTTCCAGGCGTAAAAGTTGCCTCGCAGAGCCAAGTGGAGACCGCAGGTCTCCCAGAATTCCCGCGCGGTCATGAACTCATTGGGCGCGACATTCAGGAGCGTGGACAACGGGTCATCCGCCAGCCGTTCGCGCATTCGACCGTCCTGCTCGTACAGGTGCAGCGGCAACTTGCCAATATCCTCGGCTATCACGCGAGCGCAAGACATCATGGCCGAGTACTGCATCGCCGCGCGCATTGACACCGCAACGCCGGCGCCCGTTTGCACGCCGCCCAAGAAGGCCGCCAGCTTGTCGGGGCTGTCAATAACCTCCGGCGGCGATGCCGCCTTCTTCGACATCGGAAGAAATTTCGAGTACCAAGCCATTAGAGCGTTCTCAATCCACGTTTGCCGTAGGGGTTGCTCGGTGCCACCGGAGGCAGCATTGCGCGGCCCACGGCCATGATCAGCGCCACCGCGCCGTCGATCTTGTTGTCGTTGCCTTGCTTGATGGGACGCACCACGTCATCGTTACCGGGCAGGTTCTTGCCAATAACGTTGCTGATACACCAGGTCATGATGGGATTTCCGTCATGGTGGAAACGGCCGGACTGAATCGCCGCCTCCAGTTCCTTCATGGGATCGCTCATGTTGGTGTAGTTCTGCACGATGGTGACGGGGGTTAGCCCATCATCGTCCAGGTGATGCGAGAGGTTTGTTGCCCCACTCGGGTCTATCGGCGACTGCTCCACAGCGTTCAGCCGGTTCGCATCCAAAGCCTCTGCGTGAATATCGCGATAGTCGATCTCCGCGCCTTCCGTCGTGTACAGATGCCCCGTATTGATCCACTTCTGAAACCGCTCCGCCATTCGGCGGTTCTCGATATCGTTGGCCGTATCCTCCGGAACCCAAAAACGCGGGGCCACACTGTAGTAGTGGCGCTTGCCGTCGATGTCCCGGTAGAAGACGCGCGCCATGCTGTTCATATCCAGCTTGCGCGCCAAGTCGAAACCGAGAATGCAGTTTTGCCCCTCAAACTGCTCCAGCGTCAACGTTTCGTCCTTGCAGGCTTCCCACTGTTGCAGGTTGAAGAAACCCGCTTTCGCCGTCACCCACACGTTCAAGTGCTTGGTCTTGAACGTGTTGGTAAAACGCGCCTGCTTTATGGCGCGTTGCTGCTGGCTTACCAAGTAGTCGGCATAAACGGAGACGCCCATATTGGGGTTCGCCTTTGCCAAGACCTTGGGGTCCGTCCAATCGTCCCCCTCATCCAGCGTCCAGATCCAGCCGAAAAGCTCATCGTTGGGCACTAGGCCCTCAAGCATCTCGATTACTTCGCGGCGCTTGTCGTAGCACGGGCCCTCGATGTTCGCGCCGGCCGTGGTGATGATGAACATCAGCGGGTGGCGGCGCGCGCCCATGCCGGTCAGCATGGTTTCGTACAAGGCCGCGCTGTCGTGTTCATGGTATTCGTCGACGATTGAACAGGATGGGGAGGCTCCGTCTCCCGGATTACCGATGACCGGCTCGAATCGACTGCCGTCCTCCGGCCTGGCCAACGCCTGCGCGTTCACCTCAATGCCCATATGCTCAATCAGCATAGGGGAACGCTGCACCATCAAGCGCGCGGGCCGGAACACCTCCCAGGCCTGCTTTTCGGTGGTCGCCCCCGAATACACCTCGGCGCCGAACTCATCATCAGCCACGAACATCGATATCCCGACGCCCGCGGCGATCACGCTTTTGCCGTTCTTACGCGGCACCTCCCAATAGGACTCGCGAAAGCGGCGCAAACCGCCTTTTTTCTTCACCCAACCGAACGTTGCCGCCAAGCCGAACTTTTGCCAAGGTTCAAGCGTCACCAACTGACGCTTGAACGCCCATTCCCCCTTTGTATGGGGCATCAACTCGATAAGCGCGAGCTTTTTTTCTGCCTCGGCAGCATTGAATCGATACGGATATTTCGCCACCTTGCTGGCGGTAAGGTCATCCAGGTGGCGCTGGCAGGCCAGGACAACGTAGCGGCAGGCCGGAACCTTGCCTTTCACAACGTCCTTTGCAAATTTCAGCGCCTGCGCCACCCGTGGGTACTGGGGCGCGGCCATCAGTCAGCCTCCGCCCAGCAGCGCGGCGAAGGGATTCCCCTTGCCGGCCTTCTTCGGCCCTTGCAAGCGCTGCCGGCTGGACGGGTCGAGCCCGAGAAATGCGCCATAGGTCGCCATCTGCTTCAACGCCTCGTTGGCGACGGTCGCCGCAGGGTTCTTCAGCGGTCCGCCCTGCGAGCCAGCCACCACGATTCCATTCTTCTGAATGTCCTCTTCCGCCCAGCGGAACCTGCCATAGGCGGCGCAGTAGGCTTCCAGGTTTTGGATATCGGTGGCCTGCAGGATCTTTTCACGGCACAACAGCGGCGCCAAGTGTTCCCACAGATCGCGCCCGTGTCCCTGCAACCATTCAGGCGCGAAGACGTTTGTTATCTCGCCATATGACGGCGCGTCGTTATTGATCGCACGCTTTCCCGGGTTGCCCGCCGCCAGCTTCTTTGCCGCCGGCTTCGGCTTGCGCCCGGAGCGCCCAGCAACTCCTGGCATGACCTACTCCATTGGTCAAAAAGTGCGCAAATTGCGCGATCCGCTAAATTTCATTTTTCGCGGGCGTAAAAAAAAGACGGAACGGGCGGTACTGGCGGCCTTCGGCCCAGAGATTGACCCTCCCCCCTCCCGTCGAGCCTCGGCCGGCACCGCAGACCGCCGCAGCAGCCCGGCAGCCGGCGATCCGGGACGCCCTAGGGTCAGGGCCACCGCTTCGACTTCGCGCGGGCTCTGCCGCTTTCCTTGGCTGTCTTGCGCTTGTGACACTCCACGTTGATCGCGCATAGGTTGTGCGGCTCGTCGGTGCCACCCTCGGCCTTCGGTATCCGATGGTCCACTTCGGTGGCCGGCAGCACTCGGCCGGTTCGCTGGCATTCCTCGCATTGGCACAGGTAACGATCGCGCTTGAGGATCAGCGCTCGAAGCCTATCCCAGCCCGCGCCATATCCGCGCTGGTGCCGGTTGCCCCTGTCACGGTCGGGCCTCCATCCGATCGCCTCGCTCGCGTGCTTGTCGCAATAGCCGGGCATACGCACTAAAGCTGCGCAGCCTCGATGCCGACAAGGGAACACCGTTCGCCTTGCCATCCCCACCTCCCGATCTTGTCGCAAGCGCCGTGCGGCGCGAAGCGCTGCCCTCTCGACCGGAGCAACACGTAGCTTCTTTGGTGCGGGACGGGGCAACAAATTGAACAAAAAAAACCGCCCTGCTGAGGGCGGCAATGCAAAATTACGTCAAGCGGGAGAGGTATTCGTCAGCCTAACGGCGCCGGATGATGCGACGCTTTTGCTTAGGCTGGGGTTTGACTCCCACAATCTGCGCCGAGACGATTTCTCCTCGCCGCTCCTTAGTGTTAATGCTCAAGTACACCCTCGTTCGGTCAAATGCAGCATCCTTAAGAAGTTGGATTTGCGCCCCCTTTAAGCTGCTGTCTTTGAAGCTGGCCGGAAACTGCTGTTCAGTGGACGCGTTTCTCACCATGATGCGAGTTTCGTGAGGGTTTCTAAAGCTCGATTCATCCACGTAATACGTTCCGTTTGCTTGACCGTCAGTCGAACGCACCCGCAACGTCTTCGCCGCCGTCATCGCAGTCTCCCGCGTGATTTCGACTCCATTAACTTCCAGGGTCGACGCGTCGGAAATGCCACGGACAATATCGTCGCGCACGTCATCGAAATCCTGCTCAATGGGCCGTAGGCTGGCAACCTTTGCCTTCAAGCCTGCCACCACTTCGAGGCGTCGGGTCTCTTGTTCTGACAAAGCAATTCGCGTTTTGTCAGAACTTTCGATTTCTTTGTTTCTCGTTCTGGCGTTCAGATAGGCCTTATAGGCCATCGTGCTGCCCGCGACGACAGCCACGCCCACAATGCTCGCGACTAACATTTCAGGAGTCAATTTATCCGCCACCGCAGTTGCCAGCTTTCCAGAAAACTCTCTGAGGTCGACCTTGATTAATGAGCAGCCGTCTTCGACCTTCGCCTTGAACTGGATCTCTTGCCGCTCTTTGTCGGTTAGACGAACTGCCGATGCCTCACCGTGAGCGTAACGAGCAAAGGTTCGATTCAACGCCCTTTGCAACTCCACCAGAGCTTTCGCCATGTCTGGAGTGATTGTGCTCTTATAGCCAGGCCCTTCTAGAACGATTTCAAGAATAGGCCAATTCTTGAATTCCAACGCAACGATATCGTTGCTGAAGCCTTCCTTGCTGAGTGCCTTCTCGATCGCTGCGATCGCCTGGGCTTCATTTCCAATCACAAGCTTCTTCATCTTGCACGCCACTCCAGACCGGTTTGGGCGTTTTTAACATAAAACTACATTTTGATAATTTCTATGGAAGCCGGACAAACGATCAGTGCGGGGACGCGCGAATTAGCTACGTTGTAGCATCTAAACAATAAACACTTACGATTACGTAAGCTTTTATTGCTATGGTATTTCGCGGGACGCGTATGCGCCCAGCCAACTATCAAAGGAGCTATGCGATGAAGAAGCCAGGAGAAAAGGCCAATCGATCCGGCCAATACGAAATCGTCGGACCTCGCGGCGGTGGGACAGGAAAGGAACGGACCGTTGTAAAAAACGAGCCCTTTCCGCCCACTCCAAAGCCCGGTCAGGGCTACAAAATTGTGGACCCCACAAAGAACAAGAGCGGCCGCGGGTAGCTTGTTTAGCAAAAACCCGCCGGCTTATGCTCGGCGGGTTTTTGCTGACGCACTTTTTCAAAGTGACTAAACAGGACGAACTTTAGCAGAGAAATTTTAATCTGACAAGACAGTCAGTCGCACAGACCTTTGGCAGCCAGCAAGTCGGCGGCGTATTCCATGGCGAGCGCCTCAATGCCTTTTTTTCCGTCACCGCGCCCGCCGTCCTTATGCTTGGTGGTACGGGTGCCATACAGCCACAATTTGATCTTGCCGTTGTGATTGGTGGCAGTAGCAGCGCTCACGCCGGCGCGGTCGGCTGCGTCCGACAGCTTCACTTCCTTGCCGAAGTAACGCGCCACAATGGCATCCCTCAGAATGCGGGGCGTCGGATGCGCCGACAGCGCGTCGCAAGCAGCTGCGTCCGATATCTGGCGGATCGCGGCCAACCAATCGTGACGGTCCACGGTTCCCTGGCAGCACTTGCATCTGTCCGTGCGAGGCGCAAAGCGCGCAACCAAAATCGCACGGTACAAGACAGGCATCGGTTCCAGCGTTCGAAACACATAGGCGGCCTGGCCTGCGCCATCGGTCCCGCCAAGACCCTTGCCCCCATCTGTCGGAGCCTGTGCCATACGAGCCATCATGGGCTTGTCATAGACCTGATCCGAATGGTTGAAGGCAAAGGTCAAAGCGGCGTGCGCGGTTGCGAACAGCCGGCTGGGCTTGACCTCGACCACCGGAGTGGAGGGCAAGCGAGAGAGGGTCAGGGCAGTCATCAGTAAATCTCCGGGGAATAAGGTACTTTCGGATTCAGGTAGCTCAGCAACACATCACGCGCTTCGTCAAAGCTGCGGCAAACCTCGACGCGGTAGCCGGCGGAGCGAAGAAACTCAATCCAATCCTTCTGGTGCGGACTTACGCGGCCTTCCTGAGTTTTCATCTCGATCCACAGCCCATGGCTGCCAAAGCGCGGCACCGGTAGGCACAGGTCCGGCACGCCGGGTTTAACGCCCTGCCCCTGCAACTTCGCGGCAACCGCCGCATGACGCTGGCCGCCGTTGGGAACGTGGAATAGTCGGCCCAACTCTGGACACACCTTGACCTGGCGCTTGGCCCATGTAATCACCTGGGCCTGGATAACGTCCTCACTGATTGCGGGTTTGACCTTGACGCCAGTCTTGGTGGCGGTCAGTTGGTAGCGCGGCCAACGGCTCATACTTGCGCCCCCAGGTCCGTGCCCAGCCGCAGCGCGTTATGAGCCATCGCCACGACGCCCGGGGAGTAGCGCCGGCCCTTCGGATTCTGCGTCTCGGCGATGATGCGCTTCCAACCGCGCAACGGATCCCGTCCGCTTTGGTCCATGATCCCCGTAGCGCCGATCTTGCGCATCTGCTCTTCTGCCTGGGCGCGGCTTGCAGCCGTCACGGGCGTGGCGGGCAACGCCTTGGCGATGGCTGGGACCGGCTTCCAATCGCCACGGGCCAGCACCTCATTCAATGTTCGATCCCACCGCGCCTTCATCGTGGCGTATGAGCAATGCTGCATGTCGTGCGCCCCCACTTCCACCGCCGCCCAGAAAATCGCCGGGTGCGGCCAATGGCCCTGTTCGCCGTTGTGGCGTGCGACCATCCCCGCTGCCGCCTTGTGGAAAGCCACCTCGGGCTCCAGGTCCGGCCGGCACGCCCGGATGAACTCGCCAACACTCGGCGGCCAATCGGGCGACATGCGGCGGCACGTCCGCAGGCCCTCGGCCACGTCCTGCGGCGTCAATCGCTCTTCGTCGAACGCTTCCGCCCAGGCCTCCTTCCAGTTCTCGATACTCTGCATATCCGGGAAGTCCTTCAGCCAGCGCCCGCCATAGGTGCCGGAAAGCCGGTTCCACAGATGGTCGATCAGGGAAATCCCGTCCAGCTTCGCCATCGGCACGGCCCACATGGACCGATTACCCGTCGATTGTGCGACCGTCGTCATAGCCGTTTGCTCCTGAGGTGCGATTGCGGTTCACGTGTGCGGTGGGGTTGAACTTGCCGGGCCTGGACGAAGCTCCGACGACGGCGCCATTCGGTGCGAACAGGCCTTGCCAGCTTCTGCCGATGGCATGGGCAATGACGCTCTCCGGCGTATGCCCCTGCTGTCGGAAGGCCATGAGGTCGACCACCTGCTGCTTGGCGGCCTCTTCGGTCAACGGCTTGCGGATCTGCACGCGGTGACGCACCCAGCGCCCCCACAGTTCCGCATCGAGCCAGTCCGGCAACTCCAGGTTCATCGGATCGAACCCTGGCGAGCGCTTGCGCGCGCCTTTGACGGTTCTTGATGGTTCTGACGGTTCATTGACGGTTATATGCGGGTGCAACCCGTTGCACCCTTTCGTGTCGTCGTTTGCACCCTTTACGTCGTCAGTTGCACCCTTTGTGTCGTGGTTTGCACCCTTTTCCGCTTCTTCAACGGGTGCAAAATCTGCACCGTTTTCTTGCTCATGCGCGGCCGGTTTGAGGGATGCAAAATCTGCACCCTTTATCCAGGCCTCAGAAATGCGGTACTCGCGGCGCATATTGCGCCCTCCATTGCCCGCGTTGACCAGGATCAGCCAACCCGCCTTTTCCATGCCGCGCAGCTGGTACTGCACTGCCCGCACGGACTGACGCGTCTTCTCGGCCAGGGACGCGATAGAGGGATAGATGCCAGTCCCGTCGTCGCTGGAATGGTCCGCGAGCGCAAGCGCAAGGATCATTTCCCCGCCGCCGTTCGGATACCGGTCAAACACCATCCCCATGACTTTCACGCTCATGGCGACTCTCCATACAAAAGTTGATACCCAATCTCGGCTTCGATGGGCCATACGCCGAGCACAATCAGCGAAAGGCGCGTCCTCTCGAAGCCCGCTTCCCACAAGGCCACCTTCTCGTCATAGGAGGCGCCGGTAGTGTTCTGGTCGATGTAGGCGTGGCACGCATTGCAACCCCAAGCTGCAGCCCAGTCGTGCGCCTTCAGCCAACCGGCCTTGCCGTGCCTCGCCTGGTTCGAATGGCAGGCGACCGTGGTCTGCGTGCCGCCGATGCACACGTCGGGAATCTGAAGCAAGCAGGGCTTGCCCTTGGCCAGGTTCAACAAGGCGCGGTTGCGGTACACGGTCTTGGTGGCGCGCGGCGTGCTGCGGCGGGCCGACATGCGCTTCCCGCTCGACTTCAGGGCGGCGCCCTGGCGCATGGGCTTGCCACGCCTCATGGGCGTCTTCTGGCGCAATGGCGTCTTGCGGCTCAACGACATACCGCCCCCTGCTGCTTCTTGACCCGGCGCCAATGGGAAAAGCGCCAGCCGTTCGAATGGCGCTTGACTAGGCCGGCGCGCACCGCGTCGAATAGGAACGAGTCGACCGCAGCAACCGCGGCGTCCTCCCGCGAGCTTCGCGGCCAGGGATCGACGGCGACCAATGCTGGCAGCACCAGTGCGCGCAAGGCGGACAAGTCCACCTCGCGGGTAGTGTCGATGATCGCCTTCCGCACCGCCTGCGCGGTCTCCGGCGGCACACGGTAGCCCTTGAACATGTGCAAGGTGTTACGCATACAGGCCGCTCCACTTCAGGAACGGCTTGCGAACGGCCTCATGAAACAGAGTCGCGGCGGTGGCGTTGTGGTCCAACTGCGCGCGACTGTCGATACCGCAGGCGTTGCGCACGAACTGCGCCGCGTGCTGGTTGGGGCTCACGCCCTGCGGGGCGGCGCCGATGCGGGATACAACCCACCGCTGGAATTTCGCGTTGCCACACATCATGGCCGCTACGCGAGACAGCGCCGCCCCCTTGCCAGCCGCAGGCGCGCGTAATGCGCGCACCGGGCGCCCCGAATCTCCACGCGTCAGCATCCCGCCCTCGCCTTGTCGTCTGCCGCCCGCTGGACGTTGCGCATCAGGCGCTGGGCTTTCTCCACGATCTTGCGGCATTCGGTCACGATGGCCGAGGCGTCGGCAGTGCAGATGGCACCGTCGGCCAACGCCTCGATGGCCACGGCCGACAACTCGCCATTGAGGTGCGACATTTCCATGACCTTCTGGCGGGCGGCGTCCACCTCGTTCGCGTGATGCGGCGCCGGCGGCAGGATGTTGGCGGCCACGCCGTGACGCAGCGCCAGGGCCAGCAGCCAATCCCGGGCATAGTCCGCCCCGCCTTGCTTCTCCAGCATCCATTCGGTGGCGAGTTCGAAAAGGTCCAGGGACATGGATTGGCCCTTCACCTTGCGCAGCTTCTGGCGCAGGGTTTCTGCGTGCATCGACACGCCGCGGCGGTTTGTCATGAACGCCGCCAACTCTTCAACGCCCCCGGGCGTCTTCTGCACGCTGATGTACAGCGCGTCATGCGGGTCGATCTGTGTGTAGCGATGGGTCATCAGGTCTTACCTTGAAATCCAGGTGCGATCAGGGTTTCGGGGTAAAGCCCCCTGCCCTACGATGTGCGACATGAAGAACAAACTTCAAACGTCCAGCGGCCCGATCTGGACCTTGTCGCTTTGCTTGGCCGGCAATCCCGGCTGCGGTGTCGGCTGGGCCGGCGTCGTCGCGCTATACATGCGCTTTCTCCTGAAAATGGGCGGTCAGCCCCTTAGAATGGTCGCTCTCACGCAATTCACTCGCCCCTGTTGGAGGAGGCTGACCATGGCTGAAAACATTCCGCTTTTCCCTGTCGCAAATTGGACGGCTGGGCCCGTCCCACAACTTGGGTTGGCGGTAATCAAGTTCGATTTCCTGACGAATCCCATGCAACGCCCAGAAGAGGCCAACCCTGGTCGGCACTACGCGTTAACGCCTGCGCAGCTTCGAGACCTGATAGAGCAAATGCAGTCGGCACTTCGCACCCTCGAAACGAGCGCGACTCCAGCGCCCCCAGGTCAGACGCATTGACATAAATCGGCCTATACATGGTTCATCTCGCCCACCGGGAAGGCCGGACCTATAGGGTCAATCCCCATCGCCACTCGCAGGTCGTGCGGAGTCGGGAAGCGGTCGCCATGGCGGATAGCCTGATGCAACGTGGTCACCAAACGACCAACATCGCCCACACCCACCGCGTGGAAATAGACTTTGACCGCACGTTCGCTCATCGGTGGGCGGCCAAAGATTTCGGCGCAACTGAGAAGCAAGAGAACAGGCTGCTCACTTTGAAAAGGAAAGCCTTCCATGTTTGATTTCCCTCTAAAAAAGCATTCGACTGAAGAGATTCAAGCCACCATCGCAAAGGCCCTCTCGGAACTCTGCGGCGCTGAAGTTGACGTCCGGATTCACGAAATGAACTTTGGGAATGGCGTCGCGTTCTCCACCACCACCAAGATGTCGTTGTCCATCGACAGGCCCTCCACCAAGACGGAAGACAAGCCTTTCTAGGCTGCGGACGACACACACGAGTCCCGCGCTGACGCGGTCCCAACAACAACAACAACAACAACAAGGTTCGAAAATGGATAAGTACAGGCGAGACCGGGAACACGACATCCTTGCAGCGGCCGTGGCTGCGCATCCGGACTGGTTCATCTGCAACGATGGAATCGGCGGCCATTCCGCCAAAGACGCCTATCCGGAAATCCGATACCTGGAGGGACACGGGCTTCTGGAGGTCAGCGGGCCGAAGTTTCAGGAATGGCCAAGGGAAGCGGTCAGCATTCGGGCAACCGCCCGAGCCATCGACTTCCTGGCAGACGATGGCGGGCTCTCGGCAATCCTGGGCGTGGTGACGATCAAGCTTCATGACGACACCATCAAAGCCCTGATCGAGGCGAAGATTCTGGCAAGCGACCTGCCGCCTCCCGATAAGCAACGATTCCTCGCTCGGCTTCGATCGCTGCCTGCCGACGCCACAAAACATGTCGTAATGAAACTAGTAGACCTGGGACTCGATAAGTCGCCGGATGCGATCTCTTGGCTTGGAAAGTGGCTCGACAACCTTCCACAGCCTTGAATTCGAGATAGCCCAGGCCAGCGCCTAACTCCATCCAAAACGTGTCCGTACCGCGGGGAAGCGAAGCGCTCTCAATGACAATCCCCTTCCCGCCCATCCAAACAACGGACTCGACGTTGATAGCCAGGTGGCTTTGCTGGGCGGAGCTATGCATGGGCGCCCTCGTTTGGCTGCCGGGCGAGGCGGCAGTGCAAGGCCCTTAGGCGCTCGCCGTTTTGCCACTTCATATCCTTCTGCGCTCCCGAGAGAATGCCGGCGATGGTCGGCTGCTTAAGGCCAACTTCAACGGCGATCTGCTCTTGGGTAAGTCCCAGGGAGCAAAGGTCTTGAATGATCAATTTCCAGTCCATAGGCGGAAGAATATCGATTAATCGATATTCGGTCAATCGATAAATCAATGCCTGCGACTATCAGAATCCCGATATGCTCTTGCTAACTCTCCTCGCCCAAAACCCCGCCGACACTTTCGGCGCTCGGCTAAAGCTTTCCCGAAAGGCGGCCGGCCTTACACAGAAGCAGGCGGCGGACAAGGCTGGTATGAGCCAGGGGACGCTATCGGATCTTGAAAACAATGGATCGACATCGTCCACCTACACCGCCAGGCTTGCGTACGTCTATGGAGTGAGCGCCCGATGGCTCGCTGACGGCGATGGCGAGCCTTTGGCAGGTCAAGTCGCAGAACGTCCCAAGCGCCCGTCCGCATCGAAGATCCATGTGGTGGGCTATGCGCGCCTTGGGGAGAACGGTTGGTATGAAGAGGTGCAAACGCGCGGCGTAGATGGCTTTGTAGAAGCTCATTCATCCGACCCGGACGCGTATGCGCTACGGGTTCGTGGCGACAGCATGTTCCCCGCTATCCGAGATGGCTGGTACGTAGTTGTCGAACCCAACTCTTCGCCCGCAGCCGGCGAATATGTAGCCATTGCGCTTAATGATGGGCGCAAGATGGTTAAAGAATTTCTCTTCCAGGGAGGTGACGCCTACACGGTGCAATCCGTTAATGGCGGAACTCGACTGACCCTTCCTCTACCCGAGGTCCATCAAGTCCACGCTATCGGCTCCGTGCTCATGCCCAGCAAGTACCGGGAGTTCTAGACGCTACGGACCGCGGAGGCTGATACCTGGGCCCCCTACTCGACCGCCGCTTTGGCGGTTTTTTTTCGACCAGGCACCATGAAGCATAAATTTATCGACATTTCGATTGACAATGAATATCGATTTGTCGATACTTCGATCCAAGCGCTGTCAAAGCGGCGCTTGTCAAAGTCGCTTTTGCGATCGTTCTTTAACAATCGAGGCCGCCCGCCCCCGAGAGGGAGGACGGGCGAAACAGGATCACCCAGGCACACAGCCTGGCCCCTGTGTGCTTGGCGCGAAGTTCAGCCAGGCAACGCCCAGCCGGGCGTGGCGACGATAACCCCGGCCCCTCGGTCCCCCAACATTATTCCGAGTAGCGCAGCAACATCCGTCATCAGCTAGTGCTTGAGTTCGCGGTCGTTATATGACCATCCGCCCTCTTTCAAGGCTCCGCCTGTTTGGCATTCTATAAGCATCGGCATTTCGCACGCTAGAAATAGGTGGCCCTGTCATGGACTAATTTGGCACAATGCCGAATCACCCGCGCTGGACGACTTCCCGATGTCAAAATCACTACCCTCTCGCATATGGTCATGGACGAAATCACCAGGAGTAATGGCAGCGGTCACGCTTTTTAGCCTCATCCTTGCTGTTTACTTTGGGATGTTCTACGAAAGAAAGCCCGCACTGACAGCCGTAGTAAATAGCCTTTCCCCGGTTTTCGATGTGTTAAAGCCTGTTGGGGGCCTCGACATCTCGTATGGAGGCATAGATCTGCGTGAGGCGAAGAAGAGCCTTTGGTCTGCAGATCTAACACTCCGCAACGAAGGAAATTCTGAGGTCAGGTTAGACAGTTTTGACTCGAATGCACCAGTTCGCATATCGGTCCAGGAAGCTCAGATTGTTGATAGGCCCAGCGCTCTGACCTCCAACGACTACCTGAGGGATCACGTCAAACTGATTACGGATGCGAACAGCATAGTGATCGCTCCAATAATCATCGAACCCGGTGACACTATATCGGTGAACTTCCTCATTCTCGGGGCGGAGGGGAATCGACCCAAAATCGAAATCTTAGGAAAAATTGCAGGTATGCGGGGCATACCCTTAACAAGCATCGACTCCTCAGCCGAGCAAGGTTCCTGGTTCAGCCAGGCGGTCGGGGCAAACTCAATCTGGGTTCAGCTGATTCGTACACCAATATACTTTTTCGCATTTTTAGTCCTTATAGCAGTTCTTGTGCTATTAGGTTCGGCAATATCTACACCATTTTCGCGCTTTGCGGAATCACGTCAGCAACGCACTCGTCGCGAAGAAATCCGTAAGCTACGGCGAGAGCATGCGTTTGACCAACGAGAAAACTCGTTGGCAGACGAGTATATTGAACGAGGCCTGAACTCAATCAGGAGCATCGCTCGCACCACCCATTCCGCGAAGTCCAAACTCAAAGCGATGGAAACAATCTGTAGCATGGGAGACACTGCAGAGATCAGACATGCAGCCCTTGAAATCGGACCACCCATGACACCCATGTCCAAGAAGCGACTTATTTCGTTAGGATTGATAGCCGTAGAGGACGGAAAGATCACCGGCATAGAAGATCTAGACACGTCAATCCGACGCTTGTGCGAAAAGCTCGGCAAGAACCACGATGAACTAATTAAAGAGGGGCGGAAGCATTATGTTTCGATAGCTGGTACGCCCATGACAACTTGGGATGATGATTAATAACTATTGGATCTCGTGCTAGCAGCGAGCTGCCAAAAAGCGGGTTTGGACCCGCGCTGCGGGCCAGCGCTTACCCATCAGCCGGGCTGTACCAAGCCAAATTGCTAATCCACCCAAATGCAGGAAGTGGCCTCCAAAGGCGGTGCTTCAAGCGTTGCTAACAATCCGTTCGCTCAAAGGGTCTCCCCAGCACAACTCGAACACCATGGGGTGTGACGGGTTCGACTGTCCCGGGAAACTCAAGAATGCCCTTTTCTCCTGCACCGTCTACCCAAGCCACCACGAACCGTATTCTCCCAATATCCTCGCGGCGCAACCCGCTCGCCCATAGCTTCACAGATTCATTTTTCCCCAGCGTATCAAAGGTCCACCTGGGCAACTCCCGACTGCCTAAGCGGCACTCGACCAACACTTCGGTAGCACGATGTCCAATATTTTCCAGCTTTAAGTTGGCCTGCGTAGCGCCTTCAGTACTCGAATATCCCCTGGTGGACAACCACATTATCGGGCGAAGAGCATCACGCTCCTTCTTTCTGTCTTGCGCAAAGGCTTGAAGTTGCACATCGACTTGGCGACGTGTGGCCTCAGCCAGGTCCTGCTGATGCTCCACAGATTGCTTCAGTTCCTCCGCCTGCTGCCGCAACGCCTCGGTGCTGACACGTAGTTCCTCTCCTTGCTGAAAGTAACCGAGGATAAGCCAAAGCAAGGCTAAAGGCCCCACAACGCCGGCAAGGAAATCACCAATTTCATTCGGCTTCATCTCCGAAAATTGATCCCATTTCCCCCAGCCCAAAAGGACTGCTGCCGTCAGGTAGGCCACGGTGATCGCAATTCCGATCCAGGTCAATTTCTTGCTCATCGCTCCTTCCTCCAAGTGCTCGGATTCTAGTTAGAGCGAGACGCCCACGCAATTTAGAAAAGCTCCTCCCCATGCCCCGCGTGCGGGGCATCGGCAGGCGCTGTTGCCTGATCCCCTTGGAGACTTCCCCATGCTCGCCGCCTTCATACGGTTCCTGGAAGAACTGATCGACGTTGCCAACTTCGGCCGTGACGTCAGTAAGTAGCACCGCAAGCCATGCCCCGAACGCCGGGGCGGCTTCGGAGAGCGGGCCGGCGCCGCTTCGTCACCGGCGCAAAAAGTGACTTTCATCCTGGAAGTGAACTGATCGGGCCTTCCGGCCTGCTCTCCGAAGCCTCACCACCGCGCATCCGCGCAAATCCCCATGACCTACATCGAGCCCCTCGCCTGGGGCCTGGGCCTGTTCGCGTTCGCGCGGCTGGTGCTGGCGCCCCTCGGCGACTACTTCTCACGCCGTTACGTCGCGGCCGACCCCTGGAGCGCCACCCAATGAACACCATCTGCACAAGCGCGCCCCCGGCCCGCGTCCGCCCCCTGTGCATCATCGCAAAGGCCGCCCGCAAGGCGGGCGACTTCATCGCTCCCCGTGACCACGCCGGCAAAGGCAACTGGAGCGAGGACGCTGATATCCCGCCCTCGGTCGGCTGGCTAGCCGGCACCACGCTGGCGATGTTCGTGCTTTGTGGACGCCAGATACTCAGTTGGCTGCTGAGCTTGCTTGCATAAAAAAGAGATCTGGCGGGGTGAGCTGCAAGCAAGCCGCACACTCGCCCCTAGAGGTCAAACGCGTGGATCCGCGGCGATACCTTCCCATCGTACCTTTCCACAACATCGCCGATCTTCTCCAGGGTCTCAACCGACCTGCCGGTAAACGTGCGGATGTTATTGATGCATTCATTGGCGCGAACCACCGCATCAGAAGCACTCATATCCAGTCCTGCTAGATCCTCCAGGTTCGACAAAACATGCTCGAATTGAATCACCAAGTTCAGCCCCTCCGTGCCAATGTATATCTGCGGAACTTCGTGAAATGGGATTTTTTGAAGCGCTCTAAATGCGGTTTGTACAGGCCTGATCCTAGCCGCGGCGTATTGAACTATAGGCTCCAAGCTTTGTGCACCGGTCGTCTGGAACGTGACCGACGTTGACGTCAGCGCATTTTGCCATTCGTGTAATAGACCCCGAATCGCCTTCAGTTGGACCACTCGCTGCATCGCGGCTGTCTCGGCCATCGATTCAAGTTGCTGCCGGTTTGCTTCGGCTTGGTACGTAGCAATTGCGATAGCGCCAATGATGGCCCCAATGGAGCCAAATGCCTGTACCCAAGAGGCCCATTCAGAAGAACCGGCTGGGAATTTCCAGAAGAACACAAGCAGCAGGGGAAGCGCTGCGATCATGCCCATAACCTTCAATTGGGATATGGCGCCCTTTTTCATCACTTTCTCTCGGCAATTGGTTGCCGCGAATCGTATCCCAACCTTCTCAAGGTGTCAGCCGCCCCGCCAGGCCGGCCAGCCCCCCCTTTGTCCACTCACTTCAATCTGAACAGACCATGGCAAAAAAATCGAAAGACGTTTATGGCGCAGAAGGCCAAAGCAACCTGCTCAACTTCGACCCCGCCAAACTGGCCCTCGTCACCGACGAAAATAGCCCGCTGTACGACGCACGTGTCCATCTGCCGGTGGACGAAGCCCTGGCCCGCAATATCGATTACCAAGGCGTGCTGGAACCCATCGCAGTCTCCAAGAACCCCGAGACCGGCGAAGCCGAGGTGGTATTCGGGCGCCAACGCGTCAAGGCGGCCCGACTCGCCAACGAATGGCGCCGCAACCGCGGTGAACCCGAGCGACAGATTCCGGCAGTGGTGTACGCCGGCAAGCGGCAATCGGCTTTGGACGCCATCGCCAGCGAGAACGAGGCCCGTACGGCCGACAGTCCGCTCGGCCGCGCCGAGAAGATGCGCCGGCACCTAGCATTGGGAAAAGGTGAAGACCAAATTGCCGTCATCTACAACTGCAGCGTCGCCACGGTACGCGACACGCTGGCCCTGCTGGATAGCCCCAAGGTCGTCCAGGATGCCATCGAGGCAGGGCAAATCACCCTTACCCATGCCAAAGCCCTGGCGAAACTCAAGCCAGAAGAGCAACGGGCGAAGGTGGCCGACCTGGTAGCGGCAGGCAAGGACGCCAAGCCCCACCAACGCAGCCGCCAGCAAGCCGCCGTCATGGGAGAGCGCCCCCGCGTGAAGTCCCGCAAGCAGATCCTGGCCGCGCTGGAGCAGGCCCAGGGAGACTACGCCGCTGCCCTGCGCTGGGTGCTTGGCGAGGAACAAGGAGCCACCGCATGAACACCCCCGCCCCCAAGACCAGCCCCGACGCCGCACTCGGTAGCCTCCTGGGCGCCGCCCTGAACGTGCCCGCCCCCTTCATCCAGGCCGCCCCGGTGGAACGCGACAGCGACGGCTATTGGACCCATCCGGCGCATCCTGAATTCGAAGAAGGCCAGGATGCCGAGGCCGCCGCGTGGTTCGAGGCCCAGCAGTTGCAAACCCACATTGCCTATCTGGAAAGCGAGCCCGAGGACCACCCGGCCGTAGTCGCGTACTGGGGCGATGCCGGCGATTCCAATATCAGCGCCTGGGAACCGCCCCGCCCCGACGGCGAAGGCTGGTTTGTCCTGTCCATCCATGACACCGAAGACTGGGGACCGGTTTGCATCTGGGTCCGCCATGCTGCCCAGCGGGGCGAAGGCGGGGCATGATATGGACGACCTACTTCAGGCTGGACAGAGTGTGCGTTTCCCGTTTGTAGTCGTCCAGGAACACCGTCAGCTTCTCGCCCTCGACCTTGTACGTAACTTTCTCGTCGCGCGGATCATTGCGCCAGCGGCCCCATTTGCCGTCGATGAGGCTGCGCCAGATCACCCTGGATTGCTCGATCTTGCATTGGTACTTGAACGTATCTCCATCAGACGCCCTGGCGTAGGATACGGTGGCCAAACCATCTTGCTCCGAACCAGACATGGACGAGATTGGGCGCCCCATAAGAATGCTGATCGCCGCCTTGCACAGAGGCACGGCATCCACAGTCTGCTGGGCTTTGGCAGGTTGCCCGCCAACGGTGGCCAAATACAACCCAAGCAATGCCGCACTGCGGCTGATTACCGTCTTCGCGTTCAAGGATGCTCTCCATTTGTCTGGGCGCGATCGTACCCCAACCCCATCGGGGTGTCAGCATGACCAACCAGAACAACGCCGCCCCGGCGGGCGGCCTGGCGCCTCCTCCGCACCGCGCCAGATGTCCCCGCGGCTACCGCTAACCGCGCCCCAAAAAGATAACTGACCACACGAACGGCGCCCGCTGCAAAGCGGCCGCCGTTCTCCGTTGGAGAAACAAAACATGGAGCTTCGAATTGAGCCTGTGTACGTCGACCTGCCCACGGCGGCGTCCATCACCACACTTGCCGAGTCCACTATTCAGAACATGGTCAGTAGGGGCGAGTTTCCCGCCCCTCGGGAGCTGTCTGGCCGCCGCGTTGGATACCTTTACACAGAAATTATGCAGTGGGCGTTGACCCGCCCCCGTTCGACGTTACTCCCCCCATACAACACCAGCGCCCGAAAACCGAAGGCGGCAACTGGAGGCAACACTTCAACGGGCCCATCGACATAGCGGCCAATATGCCGCTCTATCATGCCTCATTCTAAGGTGAGGCAATGTCCGCAGAGGCATCAGGCAGTGATACACGGTATTTGTGCCACATCCGCTCTGCACTCCACGGCGAACGGCCTGCGATTATCAAAAGTGCTTCGCGCATTCGAGTCGCTGCCAATCCCCAGGTGTCAGGGCCGTGCGCACCACCTAGTTCGAGGCACACGGAAATTGCTGACGATAGGTGAGGCCCCGGATTCTCTTCCAGTGCGGTCAACAGTTCTTCAACTGTGGACTTGGCTATAGCAAGTGTCGAGGCGTCCAACTCCCTACGCTGCGCAATTTCATGCAACGCATCTGCCAAAGGCATGGTCACTACATTGGCAAGGCGCGCAGCCGTCACCTTCGCCAGAAACTCCTCGTCTGTAATAGTGTCGAAGACATTTAAGGCACGAGGCTCGAGCTCATAGACTCGTTCCCCAACCCTCTCTTGAATCCATTGATCTATGAACTGAGAAGCACGCTCGCCCCGACCGTAGAGGCGAAACTTACCTACAACGGCGAGCAAACTTGTGGCCTCGCTGTGTGAGGACGCGTTAGGCCAACTTCGATCCAAAGAGTCTAGAGTTTCCTCGCAATTCTCAGTCACGTAATCGTGATATAAGGCCCAAGAATCTCGGAATGCCATTTTCTCTAGATCCCGAGAATGGCTCTGGTTGAAAGCCTCAAGCTCCCGCGAAAGTCGATCCAAGTCTGGGAATCCAGATCTAACACCAGCACAGAGCACTTTCGCAATCTCACCGCTCCCGTCAAAGCCATAGGATTGAATCAACTCCGACCATCGAGCCTCTTCTTCAGTCTCCGGGTGGGCCTCGGACCCATTGGCCATCCGCTGGACCATTCTCGTTATTGAGTTGAATTTCATAACAAAATCCAACGGCGGCGCGCCCTCACCGGCTCCGCTATGGGAATACATCAAAAATATAGTCTCCCGCACGACCTTGTTCACCAATGCAGCGGGCACATTCGCTTTGAACGCCAGGCCTAACATGCGAGTCATACGACGCACCAACCGAATATTCTTAAGGCCGAGCTCCTCAAGAGCGATTCGAGCGGGTTCAAGCCATACTTCGGACCTTGAGTTGTCCAATGCGACGGTTAGTGTATGTTCCAAGCTTGGGTCATACGTAATCTCAGCAATAAAGACCTTCTCTCGTTGCGCGCGCCATTCGTCCAACTCCTTACCGACTATTTGCTGATCGTTAAGAATCACGCATACCCGGCATTGCCTTTGCTCCACCAAGAACGAGACGAGCCCTAGAAGATCCCTGATAGATAAGTTCGCTCCTCTCCGTTCAAGATCATCGAAGCAGATCAACTGCTGCCGAATGCGATAAAAAGCCAGTGCGTTCAGAGCCTGCGAAAGCCCTGCTCCCCCACCAATTTTCCCTGGCGCAGCCGCTGCGGCCACTGGGGCCCCGCGTTTAATCGCCCCTGCTATGCGCGCTCCCTGCTTCTTCCAACGATCCAATTTGAAGAACTTGGACCGCGAGGATGGCCCAGCTTTGAGCTGAGCTTGTTCATTGGGAGCATCGCGACCGCTGCTATCAGCGTCAAAGCCGTCTGCATATGCCACTGCGACTTTGAGGGCGTCCAGAGAGTTAACCCCAAACAACGATACATAAGCGTACCGCGCCGCGGAGTCTGGCTGATGCCACTCCTGAACTGCCTCTCGCCACAAATGAGTTTTTCCAACCCCCCAAGGCCCTTGGAGCACAACGGCTTCCGCAGATTTGGATCGGATAAATTCTTTTAACGATTCCCGAACATGCATGCGAGCCGTCCATATAAAATAAAACCAGATGTTTCTAATAGTATTCTATTTTTAATTCGCCGCTAGATGCTCAAGATAACTGGACAGCCGCCCGAGCCACAGGCGACGTTCGTCGTCATACGCATGCCGGTTGTAGACACCCTCCACGCCTGGAAGCATGTGGCCCAGTATTACCTCGCCCACTTCCCGCGGGCATCCCAGCGAAGCCAGGAACGTACGCGACGTGCGCCGCAAGTCGTGAGGAGCCCAATGGGTTACTGTCAAGCGGACACGCTTCCTGTGCGGCGACGTTTCGCTATAGGGCTGATGGTAGTAAACCCGCGTCTGAACTGACTTTTGTTCCCAGTGGCCGGACTTTCCATAGGACGGGAACAGGTAGCCGCTCTCGTATGCAGCCTTCCGACGTCTAACAACCTGCTCGGCACGACCGACCAGCGGGACGCGGAAATCCGTGGCCTCCGCCCGCTTCGCATTCTTCGTTTTCTCTTTTGGCACGGTCCACCACAGACCATCAGCCTCTTCCGAGATTTCCTCGGCCTCCATCGCTCCGATTTCGGCACCTCTGGCGCAAGTCCAGAGATATAGCGTCAAAAAATCTTCCACGTCGCGCGAAAAGTTAGGCAACCAGGGGATCAATTCCCCTGCCTCTGCCGGCGACAGCACACGCTTCTTGACGCCACTCTTCTTGCCATTGATCGCCTTCCCTTTCGATTTCAGCTTTCCCCGGAGGATCGCCCTCCACCAGTTCGGCACGGTTTCAGGCAGCTTGCCCGCGTCATGGCAATAGTCCCAGGCCGCCCCCAGTTCGCGGCGTAGGATCTGAGCCTGCACAGGGATGTGGGCGAACGATTCAATCAGGGCGAACGCGTCGGCCCGTGTGACGGCCTCGGCGGGTTTGTCGGCAAGCGGACCCAACATCGTTCGGAAAGTCCGCGCGATTTCAACTTGCCCCTTCAGGCTCCGATGGTGCTTGATATGGCCGGCGTGGTACAGGTCGCAGGCATCTTTCACCGTCAACGCCCCCTTCGCCTTCTCCTGGGCCGCCACCGCGGCGGCCTTGGCGGCCTGGCGCTGCTGCTTGGCTTCTACCGCCACGTCGATGCCTGCCTCGCGCTGCTGGCGTAGCTTTTCCCACTCGACAACAGCCCCGGCAATTGACATGGCTGGCCACCGCCCCAGCTTCTTCTGGCGCATCTTTCCGTTCACCGGACTCTTGTATCGGTAGATCCAGGTTCTTGTGGTCGCGGAGGCCTCCAGGCGCAGCCCCGGGTAGCCATCAATGGTAAGGTGTCGGCCTGGTTCAAGCAGCTTGGCGGCGCGGGCGTCGAATTGCATAGGGCGGTGGATTCTCTGGCGTAACTTTTGCGAGAATCCTATCCCAAGCGGCGTAACTTCTCAATTCGACCCCTCCAAAACCTACGCCAAACCGGCAAGTGTTGGCGGGTTTTGATGGGCGTTGCTGGGCCATATAAGCAACACGATTCACCCAACTTTCCCCGTGGAAATGCAAGTAGCACAAGGCAAGAAGCCCAAATCACAGGCCGAAATGGACGATCAGCTTTCAGGCCACACCCCCATGATGCAGCAGTACCTCCGCCTCAAGGCGGAGGCTGGCCCCCTGCTGCTGTTCTACCGCATGGGCGACTTCTATGAAATGTTCTATGAAGACGCCGAGCGCGGCGCGCGCCTGCTCAACCTGACGCTGACCAAGCGCGGCTCGTCCAATGGCACGCCCATTCCCATGGCCGGCCTGCCGGTGCACGCGATGGAGCAGTACCTGGCGCGGCTGGTGGCGATGGGCGAGTCCGTCGCCATCTGCGAACAGATCGGCGATCCAGCCGCCTCCAAGGGCCCGGTCGAGCGCCGCATCGTGCGCATCGTCACGCCCGGCACGCTGACCGACGACGCGCTGCTGCCGGCCAAGGCCGACCGCGCGCTGGCCGCGGTGTTCGTCACCGGCAATGCCCGCGCGCCGCGCGCCGGCCTGGCCTGGCTGAACCTGGCCAGCGGCGACTTCCGCGTCACCGAATGCGCGCCGGCACAACTCGAATCCGAACTGCACCGCATCGCGCCGGCCGAGATCGTCTGCGCCGACAGCGCCGAATTCGACTTCGCGTTCGAGGGCGCCCGCTCGCGCGTGCCGGACTGGCACTTCGAAAGCGACGGCGCCCGCGCCCACCTGCTGGCGCATTTCAAGACCGATACGCTGGCCGGCTTCGACATCGAGGACATGCCGGCCGGCATCTGCGCCGCCGGCGCGCTGCTGCGCTATGCCGCCCGCACCCAGTCGCAGGCGCTGGCGCACGTGCAGAGCCTGTCGGCCGAGCGGCCCGGCCAGTATGTACTGCTCGACCCGGTCACGCGCCGCAACCTGGAGTTGACGCAGACGCTGTCGGGCGAAGACTCGCCCACGCTGTTCTCGCTGCTGGATGGCTGCCGCACGCCCATGGGCAGCCGCCTGCTGCGCCGCTGGCTGCACCATCCCCTGCGCGACAACGCGCCGGCCCAGGCCCGCCAACAGGCCATCTCGACGCTGCTGGCCGGCCGCATGGATGTCGAGCAGACCTTCGGCTCGGCCGGCCTGCTGGAGACGCTGCGCGGCGCGCTCAACGCCTTCCCCGACATCGAACGCATCGCCGCGCGGCTGGCGCTGCGCTCGGTGCGTCCGCGCGAACTGGCCAGCCTGCGCGATGCGCTGGCCGCGCTGCCCGCGCTGCGCGACCTGGTGGCGCCGATGGCCGCCGCGCCGCGCCTGAATGACCTGATTTCGCACCTGTCGGTGGACCCGGCGCTGGCCGCCCTGCTGGCGCGCGCCATCGCCGCCGAACCGGCCGTGGCGATCCGCGACGGCGGCGTGCTGGCCGCCGGCTTTGACGCCGAACTGGACGAACTGCGCGCCCTGGCCGCCGACGGCGGCGACTTCCTGGTGCAGTTGGAAGCGCGCGAGCGCGAGCGCACCGGCATCAGCAACCTGCGCGTCGAATTCAACCGCGTGCACGGCTTCTACATCGAAGTCACCAAGGGCCAGACCGCCAAGGTGCCGGAAGACTACCGCCGCCGCCAGACCCTCAAGAACGCCGAGCGCTACATCACCCCGGAACTCAAGACCTGGGAAGACAAGGTGCTGTCGGCGCAGGACCGCTCGCTGGCGCGCGAGAAATGGCTGTTCGAGCAATTGCTGGACGTGCTGGCCGAACACGTGCGCCCGCTGTCCGACTGCGCCGGCGCGCTGGCCGAGCTGGACACTCTGGCCGCATTGGCCGAACACGCGCGACGCCACGACTGGATCGCCCCCGAACTGTCCGAGCAGGCCGACATCGACATCGACGCTGGCCGCCACCCGGTGGTCGAACAGGCCATCGAACGTTTCACGCCCAACGGCTGCCGGCTCGATCCGGCGCGGCGCATGCTGCTGATCACCGGTCCCAACATGGGCGGTAAATCGACCTACATGCGGCAGGTGGCGCTGATCGTGCTGCTGGCGCGCATCGGCAGCTTCGTGCCGGCGGCGCGCGCCCGCATCGGCCGCATCGACCGCATCTTCACCCGCATCGGCGCCGCCGACGACCTGGCGGGCGGGCGCTCGACCTTCATGATGGAGATGACCGAGGCCGCCGCCATCCTCGCGGCCAGCACGCCCAACAGCCTGGTGCTGATGGACGAGATCGGCCGCGGCACCTCCACCTACGACGGCCTGGCGCTGGCGTGGGCCATCGCCTGCCGCCTGCTGGCGCACAACCGCGCCCTGACGCTGTTCGCCACCCACTACTTCGAGCTGACGCGCCTGCCGGCCGAACAGCCCGCCTCGGCCAACGTCCACCTGGCGGCGGCCGAATCGGCTGGCGGCATCGTATTCCTGCACGAAGTGCGCGAAGGCCCGGCCAGCCGCAGCTATGGGATCCAGGTGGCGCAACGCGCCGGCGTGCCCGCCGCCGTGATCCGCCAGGCCACCCGCGAACTCGAACGGCTCGAAGCGCAAGGCGCGCCCACGCCGCAACTGGGCCTGTTCTCCGCCGCGGCCGACGCCGATGCGCAGGCCTATGCCGCCGCCGACCGCGCCGACACCATCGAGGCGCTGGACACGCTGCGCGAGGAACTCGCCGCCATCGACCCCGACAGCCTGACCCCGCGCGAAGCGCTGGACGCCCTCTACCGCCTGAAGAAGCACCTGCAATGAACCTCGACCATCCCCTGCCGCTGCTGGGCAACCAGAGCCCCAACGACTTCATGCGCCGCTACTGGCAAAAGAAGCCGCTGCTGATCCGCCAGGCCATTCCCGATTTCAAGCCGCCGGTCACCCTTGCCGCGATCAAGAAGCTGGCGCGCCGCGACGACGTCGAATCGCGCCTGATCTGGCGCGAGAACGGCGAATGGCAGATGGAAAGCGGCCCTTTCGCCCGCCTGCCGAAGGACAACGAAGGCGACTGGACCCTGTTGGTGCAAAGCGTCGACCTGCACAGCGATGCCGCCGCCGAACTGATGCAGCAGTTCCGCTTCATCCCCGATGCGCGCCTGGACGACGTGATGATCAGCATCGCCAGCCATGGCGGCGGCGTCGGCCCGCACTTCGACAGCTACGATGTATTCCTGCTGCAGGCCGCCGGCCAGCGCGAATGGCGCTACGGGCGCCAGAAGGACCTGTCGCTCGAACCCGGGCTGCCGCTCAAGATCCTCAGCCATTTCCAGCCCGAGCAACAGGCCGTGCTGGCGCCGGGCGACATGCTTTACCTGCCGCCGCAGGCCGCGCATGACGGCATCGCCATGGGCGACGGCTGCATGACCATCTCCATCGGTTTCCGTGCCCCCACGCAGGCCACGCTGGCGCGCGGCCTGCTCGAAGCCGCCGCCGACCAGGTGATGGCGCGCGTCGGGCTGCTGGGCGGCCCCTACGGCGAACCGGCGCTGCCCGGCCCCAAGCTGTCGGCCGTCTACCGCGACCCGGCCCAGGCCGCGGTGGCCACGCCGGCCCAGGTGCCGGACGCGCTGGTCCAAGCCACGCTCGACACCGTCGGCAAGCTGCGCTTTGACGACGCGCTGGCCTCGCGCTTCCTGGGCTGCTGGCTGACCGAACCCAGCAACCTCAGCGTCTTCGATGGCCCGCAAGGCCTGGAGGTGGATCTGGAAGAAGACTGGCCCGCCGCCGGAAGGCTGGTGCTGGACCGCCGCAGCCGCATGCTCTATCGCGGCAAGCAGCTCTTCATCAACGGCGAAACCGCGATGACGCCGGCCGCGCCCGCGCTGTGCAAACTGGCCGACGCGCGCAGCCTGGACTGCGCCGATCCGGCCTGCGCGCGCCTGTCGGATGACGCCCGCGCCTGCCTGGCGGATTGGCTGGACTCGGGCTGGATTCATTACGTCGCCCCGTAGTATCCGGACACCTGTGCGTATCCGTCTTGCACAGAACGCAATGAGGTCTGTACGCCAGGTCACATACAGCAAGACATCACACCGCGTGGAAAGGTTTGTTGCCATTGGGATGCGACCTTTTTAATTTCCACACTCGCATCGCTTACGGCTTCCTGTAGCCTGAGTCTTGGTTTCCCCTGACGGGGTTTCAAGAGTCGTCATCTACAGGAGTCTAAAAATGATGAGCAAAACCTTGATTATTGCGTCGGTGCTGGCGGTCTCGCTCAGTGCCTGCAACAAGAAGGAAGATGCCCCGGCGCCCGCGAACAACCCCACGCCGGGCGCCAGCGCCCCGGCGCCCTCCAGCCCCTCGCCGGCCACCTCGCCGGCGCCGGCTCCCGCCCCAGCCACCACGCCTGGCGGCGGCTCGAATGCCCCCGGCGGCTCGACCACGCCCGCTTCCTGATCAGAGCCCCCCCCCGCCCTGATCCAGGAAAGAAAACCCCGGCCTCGCGCCGGGGTTTTCTTTTGTGCACGGGCGATTGCAGGCCGGCCGCACCTCGCCGGCCGCACCCAAAAAAAAAGGCCCCGAGGGGCCTTTTCCGGATCGACGCGGGCGCCAAGGCGCCACGCGAAGAAGGGACATCACATCTTGTCTTTCAGCACGCTCAGCAAGCGTTGCGCCGTGGCGCTGTTGTCGCGCGTGCCCTTGGCGTCCAGCACCGTCACGTTGGTCTGATCGCCGCTGGCGACCAGGTGGATGCGGTATTGCGGCGCCTCGGCTTTCTTGTCGCCCGAGAACATGCGGCTGAAGAAACCCGGCTGGTCGATCTGCTCGCCGGTGTCGGTATCGACGTAGCGCACGTAGTAATCGCCGGCCGAACGGTCGCGGTCTTCGACCGAGAAGCCGCCGCTGTCCAAGGCCACGCCGACACGGCGCCAGGCGCGGTCGAACGATTCGTTGACGATCAGGGCAGCGCCCTGGGCGCGCACGTCCTGTTGCACCGCCGGCTGTTGCGGCGCGGCCTCGGCCTGCTGCACCAGCTTGCGGGCGTTGTCGACGTCGGTACCCAGATAGACCATCATGCGCGCCAGCATGGCGGCGTTCAGGCCCGGGTCTTCCTTGCCGTTCTGCCATTGTACCTGCATGCCGTCGCCGCCGACGCGCTTTTCGAGCATCTGGCGATGGCTGACGAAAATCTCGGTGTGGCCGTTGACGCGCTCGACGCGGGTGCGGAATTTTTCGCGCTCGCCGCTATCCCAGGCCGATTCCAGCACCGCGCCCAGGGCCTGGCGCAGCCAGCTTTCCGGGATCTTGGCGCGGTTCTCCGCCCAGTCGGTTTCGATCAGGCCGGCGGCCGGATTGTTGCTGGCGACGGTGAAGCCGTTTTCGGTCCAGAAGTCGACCAGACGCGGGAACACGTCCTCGGGCGGGCGATCGACCACCAGCCAGCGCAGGTCGCCATCGCGCTCGACGCGCATGTCCTGGCGGTTCGGCAGCACGTTGCTGCTCTTGGGCGCCGTGGCTTGCGCCTGGCCCTGCTGCTGGAATTGCGAATAGGTCGTGGAACCCGACGCCGGCGCGCGGTAGCGCGGATCGCTGGCGGCCTGGGTCAGGTCGGGCGGAATGCTCAGCGGCTCGCCACGTTGGGTGACGGCGCTCTTGTAGTTGACGGACTCTTCATTGCCCAGGAATTGGTTGACCTCGCTGCAGCCGGCCAACAACACCAGAGACATCAATGCCGACATACCGGCATGACGCTTGTTCATACGTATCCTCACGATATTTAGAGCAGGCCCGTTTCCTGGAGCGCGCGACGCACCGTTTCGTGGTGCTGCGCGCCCAGTTCCACCAGCGGCAACCGGTAGCCCAGTGCGGTGCGGCCCATTTCGGCCAGCGCCCACTTGACGGGAATAGGATTGGCTTCAACGAACAAAGCCTTGTTCAGACGGGCCAGGTACGCATTAAGTTCACGCACCTTCGGCACATTGCCCGCCAGGGCGGCGGCACACAAGTCGCGCATCAACTTGGGCGCGACGTTGGCGGTGACGGAAATATTGCCACGCGCGCCCAGCAGGATCAGGGCGGCGGCGGTGGGATCGTCGCCGCTGAACACCTGGAAGCTGGCCGGCGCCTCGCGCAGCAGCAGGCCGCCGCGGGCGATGTCGCCGGTGGCGTCCTTGATGCCGATGATGCCCGGCAACTGGGCCAGGCGCAGCACGGTTTCGGTGCTCATGTCGGCCACGGTGCGGCCGGGCACGTTGTACAGGATGGTCGGCAGGTCCACGGCTTCCGCGATGGCGCGGAAGTGGCGGTACAGGCCTTCCTGCGACGGCTTGTTGTAGTACGGCACCACCGACAGGCCGGCCTGCGCGCCCACCGCCTTGGCGTGGCGCGTGAGGTGGATGGCTTCATCGGTGGAATTGGCGCCCACGCCGGCGATGACCGGGATGCGGTTCGCCGCATGCTCGACCGCCACGCGGATCAATTCCGCGTGTTCTTCCATGGAGACCGTCGGCGACTCCCCGGTGGTGCCCACCACCACCAGAGCATCGGTTCCTTCCTGGATATGCCAGTCGATCAACGACCGGTAGGCAGCGTAGTCCAGGCTGCCGTCGGGCTGCATCGGGGTGACAAGGGCCACCATGCTGCCCTGGAAATTAACGCCTGCGGCGGGTGCAGGGGATGCCATAAGTGAAGGGCTCCAAAGCCCCACGGCGGGATGCCCCAGGGCCAGAATCAGTGAAACCGCTGAGTTTAACGGATATTGGCCAAATTCCTACAGAAACCACTGGACGATAGCCGTCCCCAAAGCCAATACCGGACGCATCAATATCCACAGCACATCGGTGACCAACAGCACCACCACGATGACCAGGCCATACGGCTCGATTTTCGAATACTGCCAGGCCAGGCGGTTCGGCAGCAGGCTGAAAAGGATACGTCCCCCATCCAGCGGCGGGACCGGCAGCAGGTTCAGCGCCATCAGCACCAGGTTGACCTGCACGCCGGCCATGGCCATTTCGAACCAGAAGCTCTCTTGCATGCCGGTTTCGAGAAACAGGCGCAGCGAAAACACCCACAGGATGGCCATCAGCAGATTGGCGGCGGGCCCGGCCAGCGCCACCCACAGCATGTCTTTCTTGGGGCGGCGCAGGCGGCCGAAATCCACCGGCACCGGCTTGGCCCAGCCGAACAGCATGCCGGGGCTGCCGAGCAGCTTGGAAGTCAGCAGGATCACCACCGGCACCAGCAGCGTGCCGATCGGGTCGATATGGCGAGCCGGGTTCAGGCTGACGCGGCCCGCCTGGTACGCGGTCGGATCGCCGAGCATGCGCGCGACGTAGCCGTGCGCGGCCTCGTGCAGGGTGATGGCGAAAATGACCGGTATCGCGTAGACCGCGATGGTTTGGATGATCTCGTTCATGGCGAACCGGATTGTAGAGGAGCCGCGCGAAGAAAGGCGCGGCAAAAAACGGAACGGAGCAAGACGCCGCAGCGGCCGGCAGCGCCGCGGACGCGGGCCAGGCCTTCCGCGCGGCGGGCAAGCGGCCCGCGGATGGCGGCGGCGCCTTGCCGGCGCGGGCGACCGGGGTTCAGGCCAGGCCCAACGTGGCCGGATCGCCGCGGCCCACCCGCACCACGGCCGGCTCGGTGCCGGTCAGGTCGATCACGGTGGTCGGCGACTGCGGGCAGGCGCCGGCGTCGATCACGGCGGCCAGGTCGTGGGCGTAGCGCTCGCGGATGGCCTCGGCGTCGTTCAGGGCCTCGTCCTCCCCCTTCGGGATCAGGGTGGTGGACAGCAGCGGCGCGCCCATCTGTTCGAGCAGGCCCAGCATGACGGCATGATCGGGCACGCGGATGCCGATGGTCTTGCGCGACGGGTGCGAGACACGCCGCGGCACCTCCTTGGTGGCTTCCAGGATGAAAGTCCAGGGCCCCGGGGTGGCGGCCTTGAGCAGGCGGTACTGGCGGTTGTCGACGCGCGCGAAGTGGCCGATCTCGGCCAGGTCGCGGCATAGCAGCGTCAGGTGATGGCGTTCGTCCAGGCCGCGCAGGCGGCGCAGGCCGTCGGCCGCGTTCTTGTCGTCCAGGCGCGCGACCACCGCATAGCTGGAATCAGTGGGCACCGCCACCAGGCCCCCGTCGTTCAGCCATTGGGCGGCCTGCTTGAGCAGACGCGGTTGCGGATTCGCGGGGTGGATATCTAAATGGAGAGCCATGGGTTTATCCTAACACTCTTGAAGGCCGCTTCACCATCGCGGCACTGGCAACACATGGCGGCCCTGCGGGCCCGCCCGGAGACACAGTATGCGCCTGGACGATTCCCGCGAGAGCGACAACGTGGAAGACCGCCGCGCCAGCGGCCCGCGCATCGGCGGCCGCGGCACCATCGGCATCGGCACCATCGTGCTGGCCCTGGTGGCCATGTATTTCGGCATCGACCCCAGCGTGGTGCTGCAGATGGCCGAAGGTCCGCCGACGCAGCAGCAGACCGGCCCGGCCACCCGGCCGCCCGCCAACGACCCGCAGGCGCGCTTCGTGTCCAAGGTGCTGGGCGAAACCGAGGACACCTGGAGCGCCATCTTCCAGAAAGACCTGAACCGCCAATATGTGCCGCCCAAGCTGGTGCTGTTCCGCGGCGCCACGCCCACCGCCTGTGGCACCGGCCAGGCCGCCATGGGGCCGTTCTACTGCCCCGGCGACAGCAAGGTCTATATCGACCTGGCCTTTTTCGACGAATTGCAGAGCCGCTTCAAGGCCCCCGGCGATTTCGCCCAGGCCTATGTCATCGCGCACGAGGTCGGCCACCACGTCCAGCATCTGCTGGGCATCTCCGACCAGGTCGACAACCTGCGCCGGCGCAACCCCTCGCAGGCCAACGCGCTGTCGGTGCGCATGGAACTGCAGGCCGACTGCTTCGCCGGCCTGTGGGCGCAGCGCGCCAACGCCGCCCGCAATATCCTCGAAAGCGGCGACGTCGAGGAAGCGCTGGCCGCCGCCACCGCCATCGGCGATGACCGGCTGCAAAAGCAGAGCCAGGGTTATGTGGTGCCCGACGCCTTCACCCACGGCTCGTCGGCGCAGCGCGTGCGCTGGTTCAAGCGCGGCCTGGAAAGCGGCAGCCTCAAGCAATGCGATACTTTCGCCGCCAGTTCGCTGTAGCCCGGCATGCCGGCGCGCCGGCCGCCATGGCTGTATATCCGTACAGCGAACAGACCGGCACCGTCTTCATCTTGTAAGATTACGCCCCCGCGCCCATCCGGCGGCGCGGGTCAGAGCCCCCGCGAGGGGGCTTTTCCGCTGGGCGGCCCGGCGGTGCATTTCCCGACTCTAGATCCGTTCCATGGCCAACAAGTTCGAACCGTTAATCACCCCTGATGAGGTGCAAGAGATCCTTGCGGAGCCCAAGGAAACCGTCAAACCGGTCACCTGGACCCCCAAGCCGGCCGCGATCAGCCCCCAATGGATGGAATTCGCCAGCCCGTGCCGCGTCAAGGGCGAGGTGCGCGACGACGTGATCTTTCGCGCCACCTATCGCGGCGCCCGCACCGACGTGCACGGCCAGGCCACGATCTTCCTGGCCGAAGCCTTCTGCGCCAGCCTGTTCGTCGGCCCGCACCGCGTTTTCGGCGTCGACACCGATGACGCCTTCCACACCAGTCTGGTGGGCCAGGACCGGCCGCACTACCGCAAGCCGCTGGCCGACCGCAGCCACGAACATATCTGGGTCGACGAAGGCGAAGGCTACGCCGCGCCCGTCGTGCCCGCCCTGCATACCATCGCCGAGCTGATGCAGTATTTCCTGCCGAGGGCCAACCTGACCCTGACCGGCGGTTTCGCGCATCCCCTCAAGGGCCGACAAATCGAACTGATCCTATGAGCAATTTCCTGGAAGCCGCCGGCTGGACCGTCCTGCCGGCGGGAGAACACGCGATCCGCGCAATCGCGCCGATGACGCTGGGCCTGGACGGCCAGCACGCGGCGTTTTTCATCGCCTATCCGGACGACGACACCTTCTATCTCACCGACGCCTGTGAGACCGCGATGCACGCCTCCAGCTACGGGATCGAAGTGGCGGCCAAGCGCATCGATTTCCTCAACGAAACCCCGGGCGTCAGCCTGGCGCACTTTGACAAGTCCGGCGCCATCGTCGCCACCGGCCCCAACGAGCAATTGCAGGAAGCCTTGTGGGACGCCGTCAAGCTGGCCATGGCGCTGTCGTTCCAGTGCGCCAAATGGATGCCGCGCTTCAGCCAGCTGCGCTTTCGCGCCCAGGTGGGCCGGGCGCTGGCGGCCGGCGTCGGCCCCAACCGCATGGTCAAGGGCGCGCGCGCCAAGGGCAGCAGCGGCCACACCGCCGACTTCGCCTTCGCCGTGCGCGCGGCCGGCAGCACTGCGCTCACCTATATCGAGCCGATCGCCCTGAAGGCCGGCAAGAAAATGGATTGGACCCAGGTCTACCAGACCCACGGCAAGATGTCGGACGTGAAAATGGCCAACGCCCGCAACGCGCGCATGGTCATCCTGGAAGATGGCGCCTCGGCCGAGGAATTGAAGAAGGCCGTGGCCATCCTGGAACAATCGGCCAGCGTGCTGACGCTGGCCAAGACGCGCGACTGGAAAGCGGTTTTCGCCGCCGAGTAAGGCGGGCGCGGCCGCCGCACCCCAGGCGCGGTGGCGCATGGCCGCCATGGCGCGCCTTGCCGGCGCCGCCCCGGCGTCAGGTAGACATGTGGGTCAGGCCGTCGACGATCTCGCGGCCATGCAGGATGGCGGCATGCACGGCCTCGCGCGGGCTGTACACGAAACCGCCCTCGGCAAAGCATGGCACGGGATATTCGTCGCCGCCTTCCTGCACGGCGCCCGCCTGGACCACCATGATCGATGCGATGAAAACGGGGCCGCTGGGCAACGCCTGAACTTCAGCGCCGGCGCCCCGGGAAACCTTGGCCGTCAGCCGGTATCCCTTGTAGATCAAGTTGTTCTGATGCACTTCGGATGCCCTCTTTCTGCGATTCAGCATACCGCGCCTGCCCATGACAGTTCAGATATGTTTTGTAACGTGAGCTGCCGATAGAAACACTGTTGCAATGCGGAAATTGCGTCCCCGTTTCCACGGCAGATTCGGCAAGGGCGGCGACAGGCAGGCGGGACGCGGCTTACAGCCGGATGACAGGGTCGTCCGGCGCGGGCCGCGCGGATCCGTCCCGGGGATTTCCCCTAGGGCTGTTGCGAAAGCGCACTTTCGGCCACCTGCATGGCGGTGGCACGCAGGTAGTCCGGCAGGCTCCAGCCCCGTCCCAGCAGGAACATGCGGGTATGCAGGTCGCCCAGCACCGGCGCCGTCACGGCCGCGCCCAGATAGGTCAGGCGCTTGCGCCGCAGATCGACGTAGCCCAGCGTGTAGTCACGCGCCAGGCCCAGCCACAGGCGATGGGCGCCGACCGACTGGCGCGCTCCGCTCATGATGCACAGCCCCGCCTCCAGCCCCCAGCGATACACCGCCGTGGCCAGCCCCATGCCCTGGTACGGCGCGGCGTACTTCGAGTGCGGCGCGCGCACATAGGGGTCGGCGCGCCGGCCCACTTCGATCAGGCGGTTGAACACCGTATAGCCCGCCAGCCGCCCACGCCGCACATCCACCACGTACACGTAATACTCGCCATCGGCTTCGCGGTAGCGAAGCACCAGGCCAGGGATATCGGTTTGAACCTCCGGCAATCCATGCAGGCGATCCGAGGGCCGGTTCATGCGGTCGTGGATGGCATCGAGTTCGGTTTCCACTTCGCGCGGACCGTGGTTGACGTCGATGCGCAGCTCCGTCGCGCAAGGCAAGGCGCGGCGGAGAAGGTGCAGGGCCAGCGTAGGCAAGGCCACCTCCTGTACAGGGCAAATGCCCGATGAAAAAAAGATGTGCGCCCCCCGCAGCCAGCCGGTCCGCGGGGGGCGAAAGTGAAATCGAGGGAAAGCGCATCAAGCCGGGGGAGTCCCCGGCCGGGGAACGCTAGGCGGCGTGGCCGCCTTGCTGGTTCCAGTCCACCGCGTCGGCGGCCGCCTCCCCGGACATGCCGAAAAATGCGGGAAACTGCCGCGCGCCCTTGCGCGTGACGGAGAGCGCGCGCGAATCCAGGTCCTTGTCGACCCAGCCGCGTTGCAGCAGCGCCTCCAGCAAGGCGGCGCCCAGCGCGCCGCCCAGGTGCGAGCGGCGCTCGCTCCAGTCCAGGCACGGGCAGGCGAAGCGGCGGCGGCGCTGACGCGCCCCCGCCACGTCCACCCCCACCTGCGCCAGCGAGGCCTCGCCCAGCGGCGTCAACACGTAATCGCGGCCATCGGCGGTGAGCCACCGGCGCGCCAGCATCGCATCATGAACGCGCACCGCCAGGGTGCCGGCCATGTGGTCGTAGCAGGTGCGCGCCTCGCGCAGGGCTGACGGCGTATTCGGCTTGAAGGGCGCGCGTTCGGCGCCCGCCACCACCAGCAAGGCCTCCAGCGCCCGCGCCACTTCGGCGTTGGCCAGCCGGTAATAGCGATGCTTGCCCTGCGCCGCCTGCTCCACCAGGCCCTGCTCGCGCAACCGCTGGAAATGGCTGCTGGCGGTGGACGCGCCGATGTCGGCGGCCGCCGCCAGCTCGGTGGCGGTGCGGGCGCGGCCATCGAGCAGCAGGCACAGCATGCGGGCCCGCGCCGGATCGGCGATGGCGCCGGCGACAGCCGAGAGATTGATGTCGGCGAACTCGGATTCCATGATTCGGCCCAGGCCAAAGTGTTGTGTGCAGGCACAAGCATACTGCGAGTCATCGCAACAAGACAGCGCGCACCGTCATGCACACCCCGACTCGTTTCTTTGGCTGGACCGTCCTCCAGGCCACCTTCGTGCTGGCCATCTTCGGCTGGGGCGTGGGTTTTTACGGCCCGCCCGTGTTCCTGCACGCAGTCGTGCAGCGCACCGGCTGGAGCGTGGCCCTGGTATCGGCCGCCGTCACGCTGCATTTTCTGTGCGGCACCCTGATCGTCGCCAACCTGCCGCGCCTGTACCGGCGCTGGGGCGTGCCGGCGGTGACGGTGGCCGGCGCGCTGGCGTTGGCGCTGGGCGTATCCGGCTGGGCGCGCGCGGCCGAACCATGGCAGTTGTATGCAGCCGCGCTGTTCTCCGGCATGGGCTGGGTGACGCTGGGCGCGGCCGCGGTCAACGCGCTGATCGCGCCGTGGTTCGTCCAGCGCCGGCCCGCCGCGCTGGGCATGGCCTACAACGGCGCCAGCGTCGGCGGCATCGTGTTCTCGCCGCTGTGGGTATTCCTGATCGGCGCTTGCGGCTTCGCGCAGGCCGCCGCGTGGGTAGGCGCGGCGATGGTGATCGTGATCGCGGTGCTGGCGCGCCGGGTCTTCGCCGTCACGCCCCGGCAACTGGGCCAGCATCCCGACGGCCTGCCGCCGCAGGCGCCGGCACAGGCGGCGACCGCGCCGGCCGTGCCGCGGCTGTGGCGCGACCGCGCCTTCCTGTCGCTGGGCGCGGGCATGGCGCTGGGCCTGTTCGCGCAGATCGGCCTGATCGCCCACCTGCTGTCGCTGCTGGCGCCGCTGCTGGGCGCGCAGACCGCCGGCATCGCCATGGGACTGGCCACGGCCAGCGCCATCGCCGGCCGCAGCCTGGTGGGCTGGCTGATGCCGCCGGCGGCCGACCGCCGCCTGGTGGCCTGCCTGTCGTACGCCACGCAGATCGCCGGCTCGCTGGTGCTGATGCTGGCCATGGAGCACACCTGGGCGGTGTGGCTGGGCGTGCTGCTGTTCGGCGCCGGCATTGGCAACGCCACCTCGCTGCCGCCGCTGATCGCCCAGGCCGAATTCACGCGTGCGGACGCGGCGCGGGTGGTGCCGCTGATCGTGGCCCTGTCGCAGGCCGCCTACGCCTTCGCGCCGGCCGTGTTCGGCGTGCTGCGGACACTGTCCGGCCAGGGGCCGCACCCCTTGTTCGGGTTCCTGGCGCTGGCGGCGGCCCTGCAGGCGGCGGCGATCGTCTGCCTGGCTTGGGGCCGAGGCGCCTCACGCCACGTCAATCCAGGCCGCCGCGACGCGCCACCAGCCCGGCCATGACGGCGTCGCCATGCTCGCCCGCCAGCCCGGCCGCCACGCCCTGGCGGTCGGCGGCGTTGCGGTTCTGGCTGACCTTCCATTTGCCTTCGATGCGCGTGATGGCGATCTCCACGCCGACGATCGCGCGCATCTGCGCGGCGATGAAATCCTCGGGCGCGTCCTCCACCCGCCAGGGCTCGACCCGCGCCTTCTCCTGCGCGTCGGTCAAGGCGCCGATCTGGGTCCGTACCCAGGCCGCGTCATCGTGCACCGTCGGCCTGCCCCAGACATGCACGGCGACGAAATTCCAGGTCGGAACGACCTTGTGTGTCTCGGCCTTGGTGGCGTACCAGGACGGCGTGATGTAGGCCTGCGCGCCATGGAACACCACCAGGCATTCGGCGCCCGCGGCCAGTTCCCGCCATTGGGGATTGGCGCGCGCCATGTGCAGGCGCAGCACGCCTTGCGGCCCTTCTGGGTAGAGCAGACAGGGAATGTGGTTGGCCATCAGCCCGCCTTCCCCGCCGGTCATCAGCACCCCGAGAGGATGCGCGCGGATGAAATCGTGCTGGACCTCGGGCGAGTCTTCACGGAAAGCGGACGGCAGGTACATGGCGAATGACGTGGTCGGTAAGAAAAGCCCACCTTAACGCCGCCCTGGCCCCATTGCCAGAGCCATAGGCATCGCAATTCATGGAGCCATGCCATGGCGCCATGCCCGCGCCGTGTCAGGCCAGCGCCTTGACCAGCAGCACCGTGGTGAAGCCGCTGTCCCATTCCTCGTCAGGGTAAGTGTCGGCCTCGACATAGCCGTGCTTGCCATAGAACGCGCGGCTCTGTGTGTTGAAGGTGTCGGTCTCAAGGCGCGCCTGGCGGTGGCCGTCGGCGCGCATGCCATCCTCGGCCAGCGCCAGCAGCGCGGCGCCGACGCCACGCCGTTGCCAATCCGGATGCACATGCAGCGCCCAGATGAAGTTCTGCTCCCAATCGACCATGCCGGCCACGCGGCCATCGGCCTCGCAAACATGAAAGCGCGCGCCGCGCTCGGCGACGTAGCGCGGGATCTTGCCGCTATCGAGGAAATACCGGTATTTCTCCGGCGTCATCTGCGGCCGCCAGGTGCCTTCGTAGGTGCGCGTCAGCACGGCTTCCAGCGCCGCCACGTCGTCGGGCCGCGCCGGCCGGACGATCAGAGTGTTCGAAAATTGCGTCATGCGCGGCAGTGTAGCAACCGCGCCGCCGCCTCACCGCATCACCGCCGCACACGCTCATAGGCCTGCTTCATGCGCTCGCGCGCGGCAGTCTCCTGCGCATAGGCACGATCGTAAGTGGCCAGGCAATCCGGTGTCGGATCGGGCCATTTGATGGCGGCGATGGCGCTGGTCAATGCGTCGCGCGCGCGCTGCCATTCCTTGACGGCGGCATACCATTCCTTGCTCGTGTCCATAGCGCATCCCCCCTATGTGCACGACGTCCATCGTAGACGTTCCAGCGCGGCCGACAATACAGGGTTTCGCCGATGCAAAGGGATGAGGCCGGATGCCATCCGGATGAATACCCTGAACGCGGGGCTGGCCCCGGGCGCGGTAGAATTGCGCCGAACCGCGCCTGGCATGCGTATTGCCGCGCGGATCGCGGCAAGCGTTGCGCCATGCGCGACGCGCCAACCGGGTATATTGCGCGTCCGCGCTGGCGCCGGATCCGCCGCCAGGCCCGGTCCGCGATCGACATCGCGGCCTTCCGACAACCCATCACCACACACGCCCCCATCAAATAGTGAACGCACCGCCGCCGCGGCGGTCGTACAGCAGCCGGCGCGATACCGCGCCCGCCGCTTTTCCCCATCACGATGCGATGAATATTGACGTCAACCCTCACTTACTCACGGCCACGGCAAATGCTACTGTTCCGCCTGTGCAAGGAGTACAAGCAATGGATCAGAAAACGAAACCCTGGGCCTTTCCCAAACCCCATCCGGAAAACACCCCGCGGGGCGAACGAAACAAACAGGAGATCGACACGCCGCCAGTAACCCAGACGCCCGCGGCCAAGCCGCGCGGCAAGAAAAGCGCCGCCCCGGCGGCCGCCGCCACCAAACCCTGACGCGCCTGACGGTCCTGCCGTGCCGCGCGCGCCCATGCGCCGCCGGCACGACGGGACCGCGGCCGGCTCGACGCGATGCGCCACCATCGCGCCCATGCGCCGCTTCGCCTCACCCGAGACCATGCACTACACCCAGGACCCGAACACCCCGCCCGCCGCCACCGTCAGCTTCGACGACTTCATGAAGGTCGACATCCGCGTCGGCACCGTGATGGCCGCCGACCCGTTCCCCGAAGCGCGCAAACCGGCCTACAAGCTCACCATCGACTTCGGCGCCGGCGTCGGCATCAAGAAAAGCTCGGCGCAAATCACCGGCCGCTACAGCCTCGAGCAATTGCCGGGCAAGCGCGTGCTGGCCGTGGTCAACTTCCCGCCGCGCCAGGTCGGCCCGGTGCGCTCCGAAGTGCTGGTGCTGGGCCTGGCCGACGATGCCGACCACACCATTCTGGTGACGCCCGAGCACCATGTGCCCAACGGTGCCAGGCTGACCTGAGGCGCGCGCCCCGTCCGATCAAAGTCGGACGCAATGACCGCGTGCCCCCTGCGCGTTCGGGCTATTCTCACTAGCCTGTCGCGGTGGATACGTATAAACCCTTCCTGGCCGACAGAGACATGGCGCCATGGCCCCGGCCACCCGGCGCGACCGTAATGCCGTGCAAAGGTGGGAAGAATGGCGGTCAAGCATTACCGCGACTGCAATGTCCTTGAAGCCGCCCGGGCGCGCATCCGCCTGGCGTTCAAGTACTTCGAACGCGTCTGCGTCGCCTTTTCGGGCGGCAAGGACAGCTCCGTCACCCTGCATCTGGCGCTCGACGTGGCGCGCGAAATGGGACGCGGCCCGGTGCACGCGGTCTTCATCGATCTCGAAGGCCAATACCAGGCCACCATCGCCCACGTCACCGAGATGTTCCAGCGGCCCGACGTCCATCCGTGGTGGATCTGCCTGCCCATCAACCTGCGCAATGCCTCCAGCCTGCGCGAACCCTACTGGTGCGCCTGGGAACCGGGCCGCGAGGCCGACTGGATCCGCCCGCTGCCACGGCATCCCGCCGTGATCAGCGATCCCGGCTATTTCCCGTTCTACCGCCATCGCATGGAATTCGAGGAGTTCGTGCCCGAATTCAACCACTGGCTGTCGCGCGACGCGTCCACCGCGTTCCTGGTGGGCATCCGCTCCGACGAATCGCTCAACCGCTACCTGGCGGTCAAGCGCCGCAGCAAGAAATGCGCCTGGACCCCGCCTGGCGCGCGCAAGGCGCTGGCCTGGAGCACGCGCGACAAGCTGAGCGACAGGGCCGTCACCTTCTTTCCGATCTACGACTGGAAGTTCGAAGACATCTGGCGCTACACCGGCGAGCACCGCCACCCCTACAACCGGCTCTACGACCAGATGCTGCGCGCCGGCGTGGCGTACTCGCAGATGCGCATCTGCCAACCCTATGGCGACGACCAGCGCAAGGGGCTGGACCTGTTCCACAAGCTCGAGCCGGCCACCTGGTTCCGCGCCGTCAAGCGCGTCGAAGGCGCCAACTATGCCGCGCGCTACTGCCGCCAGCGCTTTCTTGGCTATCGCGGCGGCCTCGGCCTGCCGCCCACCTTCAGTTCCTGGCGCCAGTACAGCCAGTTCCTGCTCGAAAGCATGCCCGCCACGCTGCGCCAGGTATACGCGCGCCGCATCGACGTCTTCATCGCCTGGTGGGAACAGCACGGCCAACCGCTGGCCCAGTGGCCCGATGCCGGCATTCCCGATCTCGAAAACCGCAAGGCGCAGCCATCCTGGCGGCGCATCGGCCTGTCGCTGCTCAAGCAGGACATGGCCCGTTCACTGTCGTTCGGGCCCGCCCGCCGCGACATCGACACCGTGCTTGCCCCTGCACAGCGGACGTCCCCATGCCCGCCCTGAACCAATACGACTTCCTGCGCCTGACCTCCTACGACGACGAGGCCGCCTTCTTCGCCCAGATGGGGCGCTTTTTCGCCAGCGCCACGGTGCGCCGCGACTGCGGCGGCTACCCCCTGAACGACAGCGCGCGCCACCGCTGGTTCGTGGTGCGCCGGCGCGGCCAGCAGCGCCTGCTCGGTTTCGTCAGCATCGAATTGCAGACCGGCGCCGTCCGCATCCGCGACGGCTACATCCGCCCCGAAGCGCGCCAGCGCGGCCTGTTCCGGGAGCTGCGCCGCCAGGTGCTCGAATTCATCGACGAACGCGACCAACCCTGCACGCTACGCGTGCCGCGCGACTGCGCGACGCTGCTGCTGCCGCACGGCTTCCAGGTCCAAACCACCCGGGGCAACTGGGTCACCTTGAAAAGGAACACGCATGCCACACGTAACGGATCTGGAGAACCGCGCCAGGACCTTGTTCGAGGAACTGCGCAACCTGCCCCTGGCTTCGCGCATCGACGCCATCAACCGGATCCGGCGCTGCCTGCATGAGCACAGCCCGTTCGCGGCCGAACCGGTCGACTGCGTGCAGTGGATTCCCGGCTACCAGGTCGAGGCCAACGACTACAACCCCAACAGCGTCGCGCCGCCCGAAATGCGCCTGCTGGAGCTGTCGATCGCGGCCGACGGCTATACCCAGCCCATCGTCGCCCATCATGCGGCGGCGGATCGCTACGTGGTGGTCGACGGCTTTCACCGCCAGCGCGTCGGCAAGAAGAAAGGCCCGATCCAGGCGCGCGTGCACGGCTACCTGCCGCTGGTGACGATCCGGCCCGGCCGCGACGCGGCCGCCGACCGCATCGCCGCCACCATCCGCCACAACCGCGCCCGCGGCGTGCACGGCGTGATGCCCATGACCGAGATCGTGGTGCGCCTGCTGCGAGCCGGCTGGAGCGACGCCGACGTGGCGCGCCAGCTCGGCATGGACGAAGACGAAGTGCTGCGCTTCAAACAGGTGTCGGGCCTGCCCGAGCTGTTCCGGGATCACAGCTATTCTCGATCCTGGGAATAACCGGCGTCTCGGCCAGCGGCAGGGTCAGGCGCGCGCAAAGGCCGCCGCCCGCGGCCGGCGCCAGCGCCAGCATGCCGCCATGGCGCGCCGCGATGGTCGCCACGATCGACAGCCCCAGGCCCGCCCCCTCGACCTGACGCTGGCCGCGCCAGAACGGCTCGGCCGCCTGTTCGCACTGCGTCGCGGTCAGGCCGGGACCGTGGTCGCGCACCGCCACCACCAGCCAGTGCGGCAAGACCGTGGCGTCGACCTCCACCGGCCGGTCCGGCGGCGAATACTTGAGGGCGTTGTCCACCAGGTTGCGCACCGCGCAGTCCAGCAAGGCGTCCGGCAGCGCCGCCCATGGCAGTTCGCCGGGCAGGCGCCAGCGCACCCGGGCGGGCTTGCGGCACGCCACCCGATCCAACACCGTCATGGCGTCGCAGGCCGGCCCCTCGGCCGCCTCGGCGCCATCGACACGGGCCAGCGTCAACAATTGTTCGATCAGGCGCTCCAGGCGCTCGGTGCCCAGCAATGCCTGCGCGATCGCCTGGCTGCTGGCCGCATCGCGCGCCGCCGGCAGCCGTTGCAGCACCTGCAGATGCGCCTTGATCGCGGTGACCGGCGAACGCATCTCGTGCGCGGCGTAATCCGAAAAATGCCGTTCGCGCCGCAGCGTTTCTTCCATGTGCCGCGCCAACGCATGCGGCGCCGGCAGGCGTTCGGCGCCCCTTCTTGGCAGCCCCCTTGCCGCCAGCCACCCGGCCACCACCCCGGCGACCCAGGTGGCGCCCAGCAGCAGCATCGCGCGCCCGCCGGCGATCATGGCGTCGGCGCCCCCAGCCGGTAGCCCCAGCCGCGCACGGTTTCGATCAGGTCCGCGCCGAACTTGCGGCGCAGCTTATGGATGTGCACGTTGACGGCGTTGCTCTCGACCCGGTCATCGAAGCCATAGAGGCTGTCGTGCAGCTGGTCCATGGTGAGGATCTGCCCGGGATGCTGCAACAGGGTCTGGAGCAAGGCCAGCTCGCGCCGCTGCAGCGTGATGCGGGCGCCATCCAGCAGCACCTCGCCGCGCGACGGAAACAAGGTCAGGCGGCCGTGGTCGATGCGATCGCTGGCATGCCCGGCCACGCGCCGGATCACGGCCTGCAGGCGCGCGCCCAGTTCGTCCAGGTCGAACGGCTTGGAAAGGTAATCGTCGGCGCCGGCCCGCAGCGCGTCGACGCGCTGCGTGACCGCCGAGCGCGCGCTCAGCACCAGTACCGGCACGCTTTCGCGGCGCGCGCGCCATTTCCGCAGCAGCGTCATGCCATCGCCATCGGGCAGGCACAGATCCAGCAGACAGGCGCAGACATGGGATGTCTGCATCGCCAGGTCGGCCTGCCGCAAGCTGCCGACGGCATCCACCACGAACCCCTGCAACCCGAGCCCGGCCTGTATCGCCATGGCGATGGAAGCGTCATCCTCGACCAACAAAATGCGCATCGCAGACTCCCTGTCCCGGCACGTTATACTTATTCAAGTAATAAGTTAATTTCTAAAAGTTATTAGCCATGTTGACCGCGACCCTGCTCGGCCTGTGTATCGGCGTCTCCCTGGGCCTGACCGGGGCGGGCGGCGGCATCCTGGCGGTGCCCGCGCTGATGTTCGGCCTGGGCCTGACGCTGCCGCAGGCCGCGCCGGTGGCGCTGATCGCGGTGGGCATCGCATCGGCGGTCGGCGCCTTGCAGGGCCTTTTGCGCGGCCTGGTGCGCTACAAGGCCGCCATGCTGATGGCGGCGGTGGGCGCGCTGACCGCTCCCCTCGGATTGTCGCTGGCCCGCCACCTGCCGGCGCATTGGCTTAGTCTGACATTTGCCGGCGTGATGCTGCTGGTGGCGGCGCGCATGGTGCAGCAATCGCGCCGCGGCGCGCCGGGCGACGGCGCGCCCGAGGCGCCGCCCAAGGCCTGCCGCCTGTCGCCCGAAACCGGCCGTTTCGTCTGGAACCGCCTCACCGCCGCCACGCTGGGCGGCATCGGTGCGGTGTCCGGTCTGTGCACCGGCATGCTGGGCGTGGGCGGCGGCTTCATCATCGTGCCGGCGCTGGCGCACTTCAGCGACGCGCGCATGATCAGCATTGTCTCCACCTCGCTCATGGTCATCGCGCTGGTATCGGCTGCCACGGTCAGTTCGGCGCTGCTGCACGGCCTGACGCTGACGGCGGCGCAATGGGCCTTCGTGGCCGCCGCCATCGCCGGCATGGCGGCGGGCCGCATGGTGGCGCCGCGCGTGCCGCAAGCCGTGCTGCAACGGGTCTTCGCGGCGGTCTGCGTGGTGGTCGCCGGCGTACTTGCCTGGCGCGCCTGATACGCCGGCCGCGCGGCGCCCACGCCAGCGCGGCGTATGGTACGGTACGGCCGGGTCAATCGCCGCGCGGCCTCCGCCCGCGAACCAGATTAGTCTGACGTGCAATTAACGTTCAGATAATTGGCGTCATGCACGATTCGTCGCATGATGCAAAAGACGCATATCCCTTCGCCTGCCTGGCGGGTTCACCTCCGCCTGCCAACGACGCACTCCCGCGCGGTGCATGCCCGCGCAGTCCGCGCCCTGCCGTCCGTCCCTTCCCCCCCGCCGCTCCTCCGCCCCCGCACGGCGCTTGCCGCTGACGGTGCGGGCCTGCCCGCCCGTTCCGCTGTTTGAACCCGGCGCGGCCCTCCTGAGATTTCTTAAACCACTGCGCCGCATTCAGCGCAGAAAAACCCCCACGGATATCAAAAAGGACTATCCATGTTCAAGAAAACGCTCCTCGCCACCGCCGCCAGCGCCGCCCTGCTCAGCCCGCTCGCCGCGTTCGCCGCCGGCGACATGGGCCAAGGCACCATCACCTTCACCGGTTCGGTCACGGAAGCGCCATGCAGCATCACCGCCGCCGACTCGAACCAGGTCATCGACCTGGGCCAGATCTCCAAGAAGGACCTGAGCGCAGCCAACAAATTCTCCGCCTCGGTGCCGATCAGCATCCACCTGACGGGCTGCTCCTTCGGCACACCAACCGGCACGCCGGCCACCAATCTGTCGAAAGTCGGCATCGCCTTCACCGGCGCCGTCAGCGACGCGGCGACTGGCAAGCTCACCAATACCGGCACCGCCGCCAACGTCGTGGTCCAGATCCTCGACAAGACCAACACCGCTCCCGTCAATTTCACCACCGCGCCCGCGGCCGCCAACGCCCAGCAGATGACGGACGGCGGCGGCGCCGGCAACGCGCTGAACTTCTTCGCACGGCTCTTTGCCACCGGCGTCGGCGGCGCCGGCACGGTCAACAGTTCGGTCACCTACACGCTGAGCTATTTCTAAGCGGCCCGGCGGCGCCCCGCCCCCCGCCCACGCGGCGGGGCGCGGCCGGCGCGTTCCCTTTTCGTCCCGAGGTGGCTGCCGCGCCACGTCGCCGCCGAGTGTTTCCGGCCCCCCCTCATGCCGGAGAGACGGCAAAAGACATCATGACCCTGGCCCGTTTGGCATCCATCATGGCAATCAGTACTTTTGTGCTATCGGCGCAGGCCACGGAATTCAGCAGCGTCTTTCTCAATACCAAAGACAAGCGCAACGTCGATTTGTCGACTTTCAGCCGCGACGGCTACGTCGCACCCGGCGCCTACCTGGTGGATTTCTATCTGAACCAGCGGCTGATCCAGAGCCAGTACCTGGTCAAGGCCGTGCCGGTGATCGACGACGGCACGGCATTCTGCATCACCGCGGCAATGCTCGACATGCTCACGCTCAAGGACGACGTCGTCGCGCGGCTGGCCCGCGTCAACACCGCCGAAGGCACCTGCATCGACCTGGACACGCCCACCAGCAAGGTCGACTACAGCCCCGACAGCCAGTCGCTGACGGTGACCGTGCCGCAGGCCTGGCTGCGATACCAGGACCCCGACTGGGTGCCGCCGGCGCGCTGGAGCCACGGCGTGAACGGCGTGCTGCTGGACTACAACCTGCTGGCCAACCGCAACATGGCGCGGCAGGGCGGCGACACCGCCAGCTACACGCTCTATGGCACCGCCGGCCTGAACCTGGGCGCCTGGCGCCTGCGCAGCGACTACCAGTACAACCGCTACGACAGCCGCGGCGGCACGCAGGCCAGCTTCAGCCTGCCGCAGACCTACCTGTTCCGGCCGCTGCCGCAGTGGCAATCCAGGCTGACGCTGGGCCAGACCTACCTGGCGTCTTCCATCTTCGACCCGTTCCGCTTCGCCGGCATCACGCTGGCCAGTGATGAACGCATGCTGCCGCCGTCGCTGCAGGGCTATGCACCGCAGGTGACCGGCATCGCCAACAGCAACGCGCAGGTGACGGTCAGCCAGAACGGCCGCCTGCTGTACCAGACGCGGGTATCGCCCGGCCCCTTCGTGCTGCCGGCGCTGAACCGCAACATCAGCGGCAACCTGGACGTGACGCTGCAGGAAAGCGACGGCAGCACGCGCAGCTGGCAGATCACCACCGCCAGCGTGCCCTTCATGACGCGCAAGGGCAACCTGCGCTACCAGGTGTCGGCCGGGCGGCCGTTGTTCGGCGGCCGCGCCAACAACCAGCTGGCCGCTCCCGGCTTCATCATGGGCGAGGCCACCTGGGGCGCGTTCAACGACACCTCGCTGTATGGCGGCCTGATCGCCACCAACGGCAACTACCACGCGCTGGCGTTGGGCGCCGGTCAGAACCTGGGCGTGCTGGGCGCGCTGTCGGCCGACGTCACACGCTCGGATGCGCGGCTGCCGTTCTCGGGCGCGCCGCGCCGCATCGGCTACAGCTACCGCGTCAACTACGCCAAGACCTTCGACGACCTGGGCAGCACCATCGCCTTCATGGGTTACCGGTTCTCGGGGCGGCACTTCCTGTCGTTGCAGGACTACATCGCGCGCGCGGCCCTGCGCGACGAATACTTCCGCGACGAGAAGCAGAGCTACACGGTGGCGTACAGCCAGTACCTGCGCGCGCTCGACATGAGCGTGTCGCTGTCGCTGAGCCGGCTGAACTACTGGAACGACGGCGCCAGCAACAACCACTACATGCTGTCGCTCAGCAAGAATGCCAGCTTCGGCGCGCTGCGCAACGTCAACCTGTCGCTGTCGCTCGCCCGCACCCAGGGCATTTACGGCCAGACCGAGAACCAGATGTATGTCACGCTCGGCATCCCGCTGGGCGACAGCCGCCAATTGAACTACGGCTACCAGAACAGCGGCAACGGCCGCATGCAGCACACCGCCGGCTACACCGACTTCAGCCGTCCGGACACCACCTGGAACCTGAGCGCGAGCGACGAACGCAGCGCCGACGCGCAGCGCCAGAGCCTGAGCGGCAACATCCAAAGCCGCACGCCCTATGGCCGCGCCAGCGCCGACTTCACCGTGCAGCCGGGCCAGTACCGCAACATCGGCCTGAACTGGTATGGCTCGGTGACCGCCACGGCCGCGGGCGCGGCCTTCGGCCAGCCCGGCGCCGGCAACGAGCCGCGCATGATGATCGACACCGACGGCATCGGCGACGTGCCGGTGGACAACGGCAGCGGCGTCACCAACCGCTTCGGCATCGCGGTGGTCAATGGCGTATCGAGCTATCACGAGAGCAGCATCTCGGTGGACGTGAACGCATTGCCCGACGGCGTGGAGGTGGCCGAGTCGGTCATCGGCCAGGTGCTGACCGAAGGAGCCATCGGCTACTCGCGCATCCGCGCCAGCCAGGGCGAACAGATCCTGGGCCACGTACGGCTGGCCGACGGCAGCAGTCCGCCGCTGGGCGCGGTGGTGTTGTCCACCCGCACCGGCCGCGGCGCCGGCATGGTGGGCGATGACGGGCTGGTCTACCTGAGCGGCCTGGACGCGCAGGACCGCGATGCGCTCACCGTGACCTGGGCCGGCGAGCGGGAATGCCACCTGACCCTGCCCGCACCAACCACCCTGGAGGCGGGGCCGCAGCCCCTGCCATGCCAATGAAGCCGCTCGCCGACTCGACCCTAGCGCGCTCGTCAGCGCCGCGTATTCCGCCTCTGACGATGCCTGGCGCGGGCGACCTGCGTTTCGATTTCCTTGACCACTGCGCCAACCGATTGCAGGCCCCGCCGCGCCCCCCCGGCTCGATCTCGGCCAGCGTCACTGATGCGTTGGCCTACTCTTGAGCGCCGAGCCGTCCGTGAATCCGGACTCCCCCGTTTTCCTTTTTCAGACAGCCATGAACACCAAACATTTGGCGGCGCCCCTCCTGGGGGCGCTGCTGGCCTGCTCCGCCCCTGGCCAGGCCGCGATCAACGTGGACCGGACCCGCATCATCATGGGCGCCGCGCAAAAATCAGTCTCCGTGGTGCTGACCAACGAAAGCGCCGACATTCCCTACCTGGCGCAGTCCTGGATCGAAGACCAGGATGGCAACATCACCAACGACCTGCTGGCGCTGCCGCCGCTGCAGCGCATCGACGCGGGCAAGAAGGCGCAGGTACGGATCGCGCAGATGAGCGCCGCCGCCAGGGCGCGCCTGCCGCAGGACCGAGAAAGCCTGTTCTATTTCAACGTGCGCGAGATCCCGCCAGCGCCGAAAGACAAGGACGCCAGCATTTTGCAACTGACCACGCAAAGCCAGATCAAGCTGTTCCTGCGCCCGGCCGAGTTGGCCGCGCGCGGCGAGGCCGCGCCGGAACAGACCTTGCAGGCGCGCACCGACGGCCGCACGCTGACGCTCAAGAATGCATCGCCCTACTACGTCACGGTGCTCTGGCTGGGCACGGACCGCAAGCAGCGGCTGCCAGGCTTCGACACGCCCGTCATGCTGGCGCCGCGGTCGGAGCAGACGCTGAAGGCAGTGCTGCCCGCCAGCGCCGGCCAGTTGATGCTGGGCAACGTCGATGATTATGGCGGCCTGCGCATGAACCGCTACCGCTGCGAAGCGGGCCTGTGCGTGTTCCAGGAGCGCACCGGCGACTGACGGCAGCGCGGGCGCCGGATCGTCAGCGGCGGCAAACCCAGACGCCCAGACCGAGCATGCCGATGAGCGCCGTTCCGAGGACAATTGCCGCATGCTCGCCCCGGTCCGTACCCAGCAGGTACAGGACACACACGAGCGCCACGGTAAACACGATCAGCACCCCCAGGACAAAGGGGCGCCAGTTCCTGCGCGCGGCGCGCAACCATCCGCTCAAGGCAACTCTGGGTCTGCTCATGGGCTCAGTGGAAATTCGAATGCCGGGGTTACATTCTGCCAAACTTTTCTTTGGTGGAATAGTGTTTTCCATAAATCGAACTAATCTCACGCTGCCTGCTGGCCCTGGTCGGCAACGGCGAGCCGGCGTTCCATACGCGCCAACACCGACAGCGCCGCCACCATCTCCCGCGGCAAGGCCGAGCCGGGCAGGCAGACGTCCGCGCCCGCCAGCAGGAGCTTGGCGCGATCGGCCGAGCCCGCCCGATCGCTGACGATCGCGATCACGCCGGCCAGCCGCGGGCAATGCGGCACCGCCAGGAAGCGCAGCAGCCACGACGAGCGCCCCTCGACCAGCAGGTAGTGCCTGCCCGGCGCGCCAGCCCGCGCATACAGGCTGGCCTGGGTCTCCGCATAGAGGCTGACGGTCGCCACCGACTCCTTCAGACAGGTCGCGAGGCGCTCGGCGCGGTCGAGGTATTGGGCGTGCACATGCAGGTTGTGCAGAAAGGCGAAATGGGCCACGGCGAAAGCACGGAATTGGAAGCATGGGATTCTAGAAACGCCGCTTCGCCGCGACCATCAGACAGTTCCTAAAGCGCCACCGCCAGGCCGTCGAAACGCCGTGCCCTTCCGGCCGTCGATTAGGAATCGTCTGATACCGGGCTTGGTCATGGATCGCTCTAATGGCGGACTGCCGACCGCCGACGCGTGCACGCCATTACCGCTCGGCCCGTTCCGTCCTGGACGAGCCGGGCCGCCCCCTTGGAGATTACAAGCCATGTTGTCCTATCGCGTCCTGATCGTCGACGACCAACTATTGCAGCGCGAGTACCTGAAAAACCTGTTTCTCCAGGCCGGCATCGCGCATGTGGAAACCGCTGAGAACGGCTCGCATGCCTTGCGCCTGCTGGAGCAACAACCCTACGACCTGGTGCTGAGCGATCTGCTCATGCCCGAGCTGGACGGCGTGCAGCTGATCCAGCGCCTGTCCACCTACGAAACCCCGCCGCTGCTGGCGGTGATCAGTTCCTCGCCCAAGCGCCTGATCTCCGGCGCCAGCCTGGTGGCCAAGACGCTGGGCATGCGCGTCATCGACCAATTGTCCAAGCCGGCCCAGCCCCAGGCCATCATCGCCCTGGTGGCCAAGCTGAAGGCCGCCTCGCGGCTCAAGGCGGAATCGCTGGTATCGGGCCAGATGTTCGACCGTGCCGCATTGCAGCAAGCCTTGACCTCGGGCGAAATCCGCGCCTGGTTCCAACCCAAGATGCGGATCGGCGATGGCACCATCGTGGCCGCCGAAGCCCTGGTGCGCTGGGTTCGCCCCGATGGCAGCGTGCTGCTGCCCGGCCAATTCCTGCCGGCCCTGATACTGGACGAGCTCGAAGACGACCTGCTATTGTCGATGCTCGCACAGACCATTACCGCGCAACACGCCTGGCAGCAGCATGACTTCCGGGTGGAAGTCTCCGTCAATTTGCCGACGCACCTGCTGCAGGACGCCGAATTGCCGGACCGCCTGTACGACCACGTCATGCGCCTGGGGGGCAACCCGCGGGACATCTGCTTTGAACTGACCGAGGGCACGACCACGGATGCGATAAGCGATTACTACGCGGGCGCCTGCCGCCTGAGGATGAAGGGCTTCGGCCTGGCCCAGGACGATTCGGGCCAGGGCTACAGCTCGGTGTTCAACCTGGTGTCCACCCCCTTCACCGAACTGAAGATAGACCGCTCCCTGATCAGCCGCTGCGTTACCGACGACGGCGCGCAGGCCGCGGTCGAGAGCATCGTTTCACTGGGCCGGCGTTTGGCGCTGAACGTGGTGGCCGAAGGCGTCGAAACCTGGGAACAACTGGCCCAGCTCAAGAAGATGCAGTGCGACATGGCGCAGGGCTTCCTGATATCCCGCGCCCTGACCCCCGAATTGCTGCTGGGATTCCTCAAACGGAATCCCGCCGTCTGACGATGCCGCGCTCAACGCCCAGGTTCACCCGCATCGCCACCATCGGCGATCTGGCCCGCATCTCCCTGCGGGTGCAGGCGCTTTTCATCGTGACGCTGATCATTACCGTGATCATGCTGGTGCTGTGCTACTGGATTGTGAATGGCCTGATCCACCTGGCCAGCAATGAGGCCCGCACGCATTTCCAGCAGCTCGCCGCCAACCTGCATGGCCAGGAATCCTTCCTGGCCCGCGCCACCCGCAACGATGCCGTCCGGCTCGCGCTGGCCCCGCCGCAGGCACGCCCGGCCTCGTTCGACCTGATCGACAGCGACGCTGTCACCAATACCTACGAGGGCCAGCGCGAAAGCCTGGCGATGCCTTACATCATCAAGGTCAAGCGTGATGACAGCGCTGCCGGCGGCGATCTGGCCAGCCGCTTGCAGACCGTGGCGGCCGGGCTGTCCAACGTCTATGGCACCTATCGCAGCGCCTGGCAGCAGCCCGGCATGCAAGGCTTCCTGCTCGACCTGAACAGCCCAGTCAGCATCTCGGTGCCGTGCTCCGAGGATTCCATGACCGACGACGTGCACCGCTGGTGGCGCTGCCCCCTGTCGGCGGACCGGGTGCGCGAACTGATCTACACCCAGTCGAGTCGCCCCAGTCCGGCCGGCGACCGCTGGATCAGCGTCACCCTGCCCAGCGGCGGCGCGGACCGTCTCGGCTATGTGGTGTACAGCGCCATCGAGCTGCCGGACGCGCTGTGGCTGCCCGATACGCCCAAGCGCGACCTGGTGCTGGCGACCTTCATCGAAATGCGCGACGTATACAACGGCGACCCGGACTATGGCCGCGTGTACTTCGAGCGCCTGGACATTTTGCCGGGCGCCAAACTGTTAGGCGGCGCCAGCGAACATGGCGCGCTCGAGGAAGTCCACAGCCGCGTGCATTTCGGGCTGGAAGGCACCCGCATCACCACCTGGTGCGATGACGGCTGGACCGCCAGCTACCTCGTGCCCTACACCCAGTTCTTCCAGGCCGCGCCCAGGCAGTTGACCGCTTTCGCGGCGCTGATCCTGTTGTGCGCGGGCGGCTGTGTGGTGCTGTACCGGCGCCATCGCAACCTGGTGGTGCGGCCGGCCCAGGCCAGCCATGAACGGGTGGTCGAAAGCGAGTCCTTCAACCGCGCGGTGATCGAGGCCGCGCGCGTGGCGGTCTGCGCGCTGCGCGTGAGCGACCACCGCATCGTCGCCAAGAACCGCCTGGCCGACGACTGGCTGGGGGACGAGGAAATCGTCAGGCGCCTCACCTTCGCGCCCGACAGCCCGGCCAAGACCGGCGAAGTCGAGATCAATGGCCGGCACCTGAGTTTCAGCGCCTCGCGCCTGACCTACCAGGGCCAGGATGTGGTCCTGGCCACGTTCAGCGATATCAGCGACCACAAACGCGTGCAGACCGCGCTGGCGCAAGCCAAGCGCGCCGCCGACGACGCCAACGCGGGCAAGACGGTGTTCCTGGCGACCATGAGCCACGAAATCCGCACGCCGCTCTATGGCACCCTGGGTACGGTCGAGCTGCTCGGCCTGACGCCGCTGACCAACCTGCAACGCGGCTACCTGCGCACCATCCAGACCTCGTCGGCCGGTCTGCTCAATGTGATCAACGACATCCTGGACGTGTCCAAGATCGAGTCGCGCCAGATGACCCTCAAGGATCACCGGCTCGACCCGGCCACGCTCACCGAGGAAATCTTGCAGGCCTATGCGGCCACCGCGGACGCCAAGGGCCTGCAGTTCTTCTCGACCATCGCCACCGATGTGCCGGTCTATGCCTACGGCGATGCGCTGCGCATCAAGCAGGTCTTGAACAACCTCGTCAGCAATGCCATCAAGTTCACCGAAGCCGGCTGGGTCCGGGTCGACCTGACTCTGGGGGCCACGAGCGAGCATCAGGCCATGCTCGAATGGCACATCGCCGATACCGGGCTGGGCATTGCGCCCGATCAGCAACCGCATCTTTTCCAGCCGTTCTATCAGGCGCACGCCACGCCCGGACACGCCCTGCCCAGCACCGGGCTGGGCCTCTACATCTGCCACAGCCTGTGCGAACTGATGCAAGGCACCATCACCCTGGACAGCAGCCCGGGCCGCGGCAGCGCGTTCACGTTCAGGCTGCCGTTGCGGATCACGGCCGACGCCACGCACCGGGTGGGCAACGGCGAGATCGCCGCGTCCTCGTCGGTCTGGGTGCGAGCGCCGGTGGCGGACCTGGCGCAGGATACCTGCGCCTGGCTGACGCTGGCCGGCGCCAACGCGCGTCCCCTGCACAACACCGCGCCCCTCAAGGACGACGGCATCCTGGTGGAACTGCTGCCCGAGCGTCTGCCGCCGATCGAGTGGAGCGGACCGCGCGTGTCGTGCATTCCCGACGGCCCCGACAAACCGCAATGGAGCCTGTCCGAAATCCACGTGACCAGTCACCTGCGGCACAGCATCGTCGAGGCGGTGGCCCTGGCGCAACGCGGCAGGCCAACCCCGGCCGAGGCCAAGCAGGCCGAAGCGGACACGACCGATGATCCCGGCCCCGGCACATACCGCCCGGATGCGGGGCTGCGCAGGCTGGGATTGCGCGTGCTGGCCGCCGAGGACAACCCCGTCAACCGGACCCTCCTGGTGCGGCAACTGGAAGAACTGGGTTGCGAAGTAACGCTGTGCGCCGATGGCGTGGAAACCCTGGCCCGCTGGAACAGCGACGAGTTCGACGTGCTGATCACGGACATGAACATGCCGCTGATGAATGGCTACGAACTGGTGCGCACGCTACGCGCGCGCAGCACCAACGCCCCCATCATCGGCTTGACGGCCGACGCGCTGCAGACGCAACGGGAAGCCGGTTTCGCCGCCGGGTTGAACGCCTGGGTGGTCAAGCCCGTGGACCTGCGCACGCTGCACGACGCGCTCAGCACGGCCTGCGCGCGCATCATCAGCGCCAAGTTCTCCGGCCCGCCGCCGAACAAGCCCAAGGAGTTCTATGACGATCACCTGCGGGCGGCCTTCCACACCACCATGCGCGAAGACATGGCCGCCATGCGGGCGGCCCTGGCGGCGCGCGATCCCGCCGCGGCCGTGGCGACGCTGCACCGCATGCGCGGCTCGCTGGTCGTGGTCAACGCGGAGGACATTGCCCGCTTCTGTGGCGTGCTCGAACAGAAAATCGCCACGGATGGGCTGACGCCCGTGCTCGAAAACGCCATCAAGAGCACCCTGGCGCAGATCGCGGAGCAATTCAAGGAACTGTAATCACGCCCCCAAAACAGCCCGAACAGACCGCAGGCCAACTCGCCAAGCGCATCACACAAGGAGCGATACCATGACCCGAATCCTGCTGGCCGACGATCACCAAGTCGTGATCCTGGGCGTTCGCAACGTGCTCGAAGGCGCCGCCCGCTACCAGGTCGTGGGCGAGGCCACCAACGCCACCGACCTCATCTGCAAGGCGCGCGAGCTGGCGCCCGACATCATCATCACCGACTACAACATGCCGTCGGAGGACGGTTATGGCGACGGGCTGGCATTGGTGCAATACCTGCGCCGCCATTTTCCGAAGGTGCGCATCCTGATCCATACCATGATCACCTCGCCGGTGATCGTCGCCAGCTTGTACGAGGAAGGCGTCAGCGGCGTGTTGTTCAAGAGCCGCGACCTGGCCGAGATCCTGACGGCGCTGGGCACACTCGAAAAGAACCAGGTCTACCGCAGCGGGCAGCAGACGGCGCTCAGCGCCTATCCGCGCGAAGCGCAGGATGCGGCGGCGCGGATCGCGCGGCTCTCGCCCAAAGAGCTGGAAGTGCTGCGGCATTTTCTGTCGGGCACCTCGGTGGGCGACATCGCCCGCATCATGAACCGCAGCGTCAAGACGGTCAGCACCCACAAGATCGCCGCGATGCGCAAACTGGATGTGGAAACCGACCATGAACTGGTCATGTTCGGCGTCAATCACGATGTCTTCAAATGAAAACCATGCCTGACACGCCTCTAGAATCGCGCCGCCCCGGGGCGCGTCCCCTTTCTCACGCGCGGCCGACGCCCGTGCGCCGGCTCATCGCCCTGGCGCTGCTGGCCTGCGCGGGTAGCGGGTTGCCGCCCGTGGCGGCACAGGCGGCTGCGCCGGCACGGCTTACCGTCATGGCTTATGGCGTGGACGGCTTCGACCAGAAATACATGCGCACGGTCATCCGCCCCTTCGAAGCCGCGCATCCGGGCATCACGGTGAGCTACTACGCCGTGCGCGACTCGCGCAACGCCCTGGCGGTATTGCGCGCGCAACGCATGGCGCCGCGGGTCGACGTCGTCATCATCGACCCGCCCAATGCGCGTCTGGCCCAGGCCGAGCAGCTGATCGCGCCGCTGGATCCCACGCTTGTCCCGAACGCGGCCGACCTGGGGTCCATGGGCCGAGAGCTGGGCTTCTGGGCGCTGCCGGCCATGTACGATTCCATGACGCTGGTGTACGCCAAGTCGGCGTTCGCGCAGCCGCCCAAGAGCTGGCGCGACATGTGGGATCCCAAGTACCGCGGCAAAGTGACTGTGTCCACCAACCAGGCCGTCAATGGCAGCATGATCGCGCTGACGACGCTCGCCAACCGGCTGGCCGGCGCGCCCGATGGCATCACCAGCTTCGACGCGGCCTTCGCCTATCTGGAAAAACTGGCGCCGAACATCCTGACATGGACCCCGCGCCCCAATCAGTACTGGATGGTGGCGCGCAACCAGGCGCTGTTGGCGTTGGGCTGGAATTCCCGCAGCCAGAGCCAGATGGACAGCCTCAGCGGCTACGCCACGACCGTGCCCCAGGAAGGCACGATCGCCGTCCCCATCCTGATCGCGCGGGTGGCCGACCGCCCGAACGGCGAGGCGGCCCAGGCTTTCATCAATTATTCCTTGAGCCCGCCCGCGCAACAGGCCTTCGCCGAAGCGATGTACTACGCGCCCGCGAACCAGAAGGCCAAGGTCAGCGAAGCGGCTCGGCGCAGGATTCCGCTGCTGGCACCCGACGTCGCCGCGCGTCTGATCCCCCTGGAGTGGGCGAACATCACGGTGGCGCATATCGCCACGCTGCGCGCGGCGTGGCTGGCGCGCATCATGAAACCCGCCTCGTAGGGGCAAAACACCGCGCTGCTCGCTACGCGCCGCGAGTACCGGAATCGTCTGATGGTGCGGTGCAGTGTCCGGTTGGTACCTTAGTTTCCGTGATGAACGCAAGGGCTCGCGCCCGCCGCGTTGGAACACAACAACCGACCTGCATCCACTTCCGCTTCTCAGACTCCATGAAACTCCATATCAGCACGCTCTCCGCCGCCATTCTGGCGTGCATCACCAGCATCGGCGCCATGGCCCAGACCGCGCCCGTCGCCGCCCCCAGCTTCAAGATCAACGTCACCGGCACCATCGCCCCCGGTAGCTGCACGCCGGCCGCCAGCGCCCTGACCTTCGACATGAAGAACATCAATCCGAAATCGCTGAACGTCGACAAGGTGACGATGCTGCCGGCGCTGACCAACAAGGTCAAGATCACCTGCACCGCCGACACCGCGATCGCGCTGAATGTCACCAGCAGCACCACCGCCCCGGCAAAATGGGATTCGGAATTGAAGAACCATCCCGCCGGCGTGTCGACCTCCGAGCCGTTGCTGTACGACCTGGTCGACCCCGCCGATGGCAACAAGCGCATCGGCGTGTACGGCATGCAGTTCCGCAACTTCACGTACACCGGCGGCGGCACGGGCTCCACGTCCACCAAGGCCAGCGTGATCACAAGCGACGACAAGGTCAGCTGGGCCTACACCAGCGACCAGAACGGCTGGAATACCGCCCAGCTCAAGCGCGACGGCAGCAATTTCGTCTCCTTTTCCGACGAGAAGGCGCAAACCGTTCCGGCGCTGGCGAGCGTCTTCGAAGGCGAACTGCTCATCGCCCCTCTCATTCTCGCCAAGAAGGACCTGAAGCTGACCGGCGACCTGAAATTCGAAGGCGGCGCCACCATCACGCTGAACTACCTCTGATCCGCGCATTCATGCGTGGCACAGGCTTCGACATTCCGAGAGCAACAATGAACCATCTCCAATCCAGCAAGATCCTGTTGGCCGCACTGGCTTGCGCGGCCGGCGCCGTGGCCTCGGTCGATGCATCGGCCGCGCCGTCCGCGCCCGCCGGAACCGCCGGGCTGAACGTCGCGGTGGGTGGCGTCATCACCCCGGGCAGTTGCACCCCGGCCGCGAAATCGGTGGCCTTCGACCTGAAGAAGATCAACCCGACCTCGCTGAAGGAAAAAGCGGAAACCCCGCTGGCCCCCATCGTCCAGCCCTTGTCCATCAAATGCGATGGCGGCGATGCCGCCGTGGCCCTGTCGGTCACTGGCGCCCTCAAGGCCGCCAAGGCTTACGATGAGTCGCTCGATCACAAGGCCACCGGCATCCGCGCCGCGTCGAAAAAGGGCTACATCTACGACCTGGTGGATGTCGCGACCGCGACGAACCGCATCGGCCGCTACGTGTTCCAGTTCCGCAACTTCCGCTACACGACCGCCGCCGCCACCGATGGCAAGGCAGTCAAGGCCCTGGTCGCATCCAGCGAGGACCGGGCCGCGTGGAGCACCGCGGCCGACACCGATGAGAACGCCGCGCAACTGAAGTCCGACGGCTCGAACTACGTGACCTTCGTGGACGCGGCCACACCCAGCGTGCCGGTGAGGGCCTCGCTGTTCGATGGCGACATCGTCATCGGCGCGGTGATCTCGCCGAAGTCGGAACTCACGCTCAACGACAACCTGACGTTCCGTGGCGAAGCCACCATCACGCTCAGCTACCTCTGATCCGGACGCCTGCCGCCGTGCGACAGACGGCGGCAGGCTGAAGGCCACACGAACATGAAACTCCGAACTTTGTTTTGCTGGACCGTGGCGGCCATGCCGCTGGCGAGCCAGGCACAGGACGTTCCCCTGAACATCGCGGTGCAGGGCCAGATCAAGCCGGCCGCCTGCGCCTTGCAGATCGCCGAACAAGGCACCTTCAACTATGGGCGGATCCAGCCCAAAGCGCTGAAAAGGGACAGCTTCACCTTGCTGCCCACGCTCGACCGCGAACTGCGTATTTCCTGCGAGGCGAAATCCCAAGTGGCGCTGACCATCAGCGACAGCAACGCCGGGAAGGTGGCATTCTCGCAAGACATCGTGTTCTTCGGCGGAAGCGGCAAGAGCTGGTCGCCCTCGCGGCAGTATGGGCTGCGCGACGATACGGGACGCAGCATGGGCGCCTGGGCCTTGCAACTGGTGCCCGGCTTCAAAGTGGACCAGCAGCCCACCGACTCCATCTACAGCAGCGACCGAGGCGTTACCTGGCAACCCTCGGTGGGCAACTTCTTCCATGACGACGGCAGCCTGGAGTCCTGGAGCCCGAGCGGATCGAAGGAACCGGTATCCGGCAGCGAATTCGTGGGCACGATGCGGGTTCAGGTGGCCTTGGACAGTACCGCCCGACTGGGTCTGTCGAGCGAGACCCCCTTCATCGGCGGCGCGGTCCTGACACTTGTCTATCTTTAGCGGCCGCGGCCGCCTCGTGCCGGGAGCGCCGGCGGATCATGAAGCCATACCTGATACTCCTTTGCGCCCTGCTGGGCGCCGCGCCTGGCGCCCCGAGCCGGGCGGCGCCGCCCGCGGCCGGCTGCCGGATCCAGCTTGGCGGCGGCGCCGCCATCGACTACGGCCGGATCAAGCGCAACCTGTTGCGCGCCGCCGAGGCCGCCCCGTTGCCGCCGCAGCAACGTCAGTTCACGCTGACCTGTGAACAGCCCGCGAGGCTCGCCTTGCGGCAGTCGGCCAGCGACGGCGCGGCCCATCCGGCGGCCGGCGGCAGGCTGGGCCTGACGCCGCAGACCAGCCATGGACTCGGGCGGGCATCCGGCCGGCCACTGGGCGCTTTCGCGCTGCGCTGGCGGCGCGACGGCGCCACGCTCGATGGCGTGCCAGCGCAACTGATCATCTCGTCCGACGGCGGCGCCACCTGGCGCGACATGCAGGACGACACGGTAGTCGGCGACGCCGACCTGATCGCCTGGTCGCGCGGCGGCGAACGCCGCCCGGCCAGCGGCCGCAGCCTGACGGCCGGCGTGCGGATCGAATCGGCGATCGCACCGACCGCCACCTTGTACCTGGGCCGCGAGGCCCTGCTCGACGGCTCGATCAGCCTGTCGGCGATTTTCCTGTAGGCCTTCCGAGGGCCATTACCGCGGGCCGCTTGCGGCCGGCATCAACACGTCTTTTACCTGCTGCCATGAAAACCTTCCTGACCCTTGTTTCCCTGGCCGGCGCCCTGCTGGCCAACGCCGCCGGCGCCGCCGGCGTGGTGCCCGAAAGCTCGGTGCTCATCGTCGATGAGGCCACCGGCGAGGGCACCATGACCGTACAGAACACCGACACCGCGCCGGTGTTGCTCTATTCGGCGATCGAGAACGTCGCCGAGGACACCGAAGAACTGCTGGTCGTGACCCCGCCGATGGCTCGTCTGGAAGCCGGCCAATCGCAGTTGGTGCGCTTCATGCTGACCCGCAAGGGCCCGCTGGCCACGCAGCGCCTCAAGCGCGCCACCTTCGAGGGCATTCCCTTCGCGCGCGATGCCGACAATCAGGTGCAGACGACCTTTCGCCAGAACATCCCGGTGATCATCCAGCCGCGCGGGCTGGAAAAGCTGAAAGACCCCTGGACCCGCCTGAGCGCCAGCGTCGACGGCGGCAAACTGCGCCTGTGCAATGACAGCGGCTACGTGGTGCGAATGGCCCAACAGGCGCGCCTGGACAGCGGCAACGTCAACCTGCCGCTGCCCAAGACCTATCTGCTGCCCGGTGAACGTTTCGAACTGCCCCTGGCCGGCAAGCGCGCCGCCGCCACCGGCACGGTAACGATCTGGCCGGCGACCGTCTACGGTTACGCCGCGGGCCAGCACGCGATCACCTTAGGCAACGGCTGCAAGCCGACGCCCGGGAAATGAACCCGCTCGCGTACCCGGCCGTGGGCCTGGCCGTCCTGCTCAGCATGATGGTCTCCCCCGCCGCGTTCGCGCAGCAATTCGACCCGCAGACCTTGCGCCGGCTGGGCATCTCGCCGGAAACGGCCGCCTATTTCAGCAAGACCGCGCGCTTTCTGCCGGGCGTCACCCGGGTACGCCTGCGGGTCAACGGCGCCGACCTGGGAACGGCCGACGTGCGCTTCGACGAGGAAGGCACGCTCTGCTTCACCCCCGACCTGCTGCGGCGCGCCGGCCTGAAGGTGCCGGACGGCACCGCCGACCAGGACTGCCCGGACTATCGCAAGGCCTACCCCGAAACCGCCATCACGCAGTTGCCGAATCAGGCGCAGGTCGACATCGTCACACCGTTGGCCGCGCGCGCGCCGGTCGAGGAATCCATGGTGGGGCAATACGCGTCGGGCGGTGTCGCCGCCCTGCTCAACTACAACATCAGCGGCGCGCGCAGCGGCAATGGCGACACCGGCTATCAGTACCTGCGCGCCTACAGCGAAACCGGCCTGAACATCGCCGACTGGATTGTGCGCAGCCGCCAGGACTATTACTCGCAAGGCGGACGTTCGACCTTCACCCAGGGCGACACCTATGCGCAGCGCGCCGTGCCGGCGTTGCGCGCCACGTTCCAGGCGGGCCAGATATCCCCCACCGGCTCATTGTTCGCCGTGGGCACCCTGCGCGGCGCGCAGCTGTTCCCGGAATACGCGCTGCGCCAGACCCAGGCCTCAGGCGTCGGCTTCAGCGGCATCGCCAACGGCCAGAGCCGGATCGAAGTGCGGCAACTGGGCACGTTGATCCTGATGACGCAGGTGCCGGCCGGCGCCTACACCATCAGCGACGTTCCCATCATCAGCGGCAACGCCGACCTGGACGTGCAGGTGATCGCGAGCAATGGCGAACGGCAGCAGTTCGTGGTGCCGGCGGCTTCCTTCGGCGCCGTGCGCAACACCACGGCGCCGGGGCTTTCGGTCGCGGTGGGACGCTACCAGGCTTACCGGGGCAGTGACAGCCAGACCCCGTTGGTGGCCACCGCGAGCAATGGCTGGAACCTGGGCGAGCACAGCACCCTCAATGCCGGCCTGCTGGTGTCGGCGCCCTACCGCGCCCTGGCGGCCACCTTCGCCGCCTCGCCCAGCGCCGCCCTCAACGGCTCGATCGGCATCCGCATGTCGAGCGCCTCGGCCGACGGCGCCAGGCGCCAGGGCCGGCAGATTGCCGCGACCCTGTCGCTTTCGCCCCTGGAGCGCCTGTCCACCAATGTCTCGGCGACCTGGCAGACCGAGGACTACCGCGACCTGGCGCAGGTGCTGCAACGCACCCGCGACCCACGCGCCGGCGCCAGGGCGAGCCAGACCTATACGGCCGGCGTATCCTGGTTCCAGCCCACGCTGGGCTCGCTGTCAGCGACCTATTCCGCCAGCCGCCTGGGCGGCGTGGACGCCACGCGTCAACGCGCCACCTTGTCGTGGAACCGCAGTTTCGGACGCGCGTCGGTCACGCTGTCGGCGGCCCGGGACCTGAGCGCGGACACGCGCGCGTACACGGACAATCAGTATTTCCTGACGCTCAGTTTTCCGTTGGGTAGCGCCAGCGCCGGCGTGTACGTCAGCAAGGCCGGCGACAGCAGCGCGGTCGGGGCGAGCTATTCCGACACGCTCAGCCCGCAGTTCAGCTACAACCTGAGCTCCAGCGTGGCCAATCCCGGCCACGCCGTCAATTCGTCGGTGGCGATCGATACGCTGCCGCGCTATGCCCGCGTCAATCTGTCGGCCAACCGCGATGCCCAGGGCGGCGTGTCGACCAACTGGGGCGTGCAGGGCGCGGTGGTGGCGGCCGGCGGCGCCGTGGCGTTTTCGCCGCACCAAGTGGGCGATACGTTCGGCATCGCCAAGGTCGGCAACCTGGGCGGGGTGGAGATCCAGACGCCGGCCGGGCCGACCTGGACTGACGCCTGGGGCCACGCGGTCATCCCCGAGCTGCCCGCCTACAGCGAAAGCGCGGTCGAGATCAACACCACCAGCCTGCCGCGCAACGCCAACCTGCCCAACGGCATCCAGTCGCTCAAGCCGGCGCGCGGCGCGGTGCAGGTGGTGGACTTCAATCTGCGCCAGGTGCAGCGCTATCTGCTGTCGGCGGTGTCGGCCGATGACCGGCAGCCGCTGGCCGAGCGGCTGCCGGTGATGGATGGGCGCGGCCATGTCATCACCCTGGTGGGCCGGCGCGGCCAGATCTTCCTGGATGACGCGTATGCGCTGCCGCTGCAGGTGGGCCTGAAGGACGGCGGCAAATGCATCCTGGAATTCCAGCCGGTGGCCAAACCCGACCCCGACCGGCCCTACGAAGACGCCGCCGCGCTGTGCCGCCGCATGGCGGCCAGCGCGGCGCGCGGCTAGAACCGGTATTGCACCGAGGCCTGCACCGCTCGCGACTGCTCCCCGCCGCCATAGCGGCCCTGGTAGCCCACCCGCCCGCTCCAGGCGCCGCCATTGGCGACGCTCAGGCCGGCCGAGACCAGCATGCGGTCGGCCGGCGCCATTGCGATGGTCTGCCCGAAGCTGCCCGCCATGCCGCGCAAGTGGCCGCGCACTTCGCGGGTCTTGCGCTGGAACTCGTGCTCCCAGGCCAGGCCGGCGTAGGGTCGCCACAGGTACTCGCCATGGCGCAGATCGGCCTGCAGGCGCAGCCCCAGCGTGGACGCCAGCGAGCGCCGGGTCTGTTCGCGGTAATTCATGCTGGTCGCGGTGCGCCCGCCATCGCGCGACTCGTTGTAGCCCCTGACATTGATGTTTTGCCAGGTCAGGCCGAGCGAAGGGATCAACGTGAAGGCGCCCGCATGCCAGTCGTATTGCGTCGAGGCGGACAAGGCGGAGGTCGTCCCAGTAGTCGAACCCTGCTCGCGCAAGCGGGCAGGCCCGATGGCGAACTCGCGGGCCACGTCGCCATAGCTCAGGTAGCCAACGCTACCGATCAGCGCCGCCGACCAATCGCCCGTGCGATAACGGCCGTACGCCGACAACTGGGTCTGGCCAAGGCGGAACCAGCCGGCGTCCCGTCCCAGCGTGGCGTGGTGCTGGACCTGGGACGCGCCGACCCCCACGAGCCAGTTCTGGCCAACGCCGCCGTCGATGCCAATGAGCAACATGTCCATGCGGTTGCCGAAGCCGGGCTTCCAGGCGTCGCCGCCACGCTGGCTATCGCTGGCGCGCTGATACGAGGCATAGGTCTGCACGCCGGAGGTGTTGTCACGCACGCGCAGACGGTCTCCGATCGCGGACAGGCTGGCGCGCGTGCCCGCCACCGGCGCTTCGGCCAGCAGGCCGATGCGGGTGGGCGCCTGCAGCACCGACAGCACGTAATCGGACAGCAGCGCGTGCCCGATGCCGCTGGGGTGGATGCCGTCCGCGAACAGATAGGTACGGTCCGCATCGGGCGCCACCAGGTTGGCGCGGCCGCACCAGATCGCCGCCTCGGCCCCACACGCGGGCGTGGTCACGTTGCGCAGGCCGTAGCGCTGCGGATGGTCGATCACCTCATTGAGCAGACCATGGACATCAAGGGCGACCAGGTTGCCCTGGTAATCCGCGAGCTGGCTGTTCAGCGAATCATTGAAGGTCGAGGCCATGTAGCTCAACAGGCTGCGCGCCTGGGCCGGCAAGCCCAGCGCCCGGGGGGTGCGGCCAATGTCGGGCAGGTTGACGACGAGCACGGTGCCCGCGCCGGCGTCGCGCAAGCGCATGACCTGGCCGGCGACGTCGACGGCGGTCTGGCCGGAGATCGCCAGCACCTGCCGTGCGGCGTCGGCCCGCGTCACGGGTACCGCCAACGAACCTTGATAGGTCTCCATCGTCGCCATCAGATCGTTGGCGCCCACCCAGACCGAATACAGGCCGTTGCGGCTCAGGCCCCCAGGGCGGCTCTGCAACAGCGCCGAGATCTGATCTTTGACCGAGGGAATCATGTAGTGCAGGGACACTTTCCCCATCCCGGTATCCAGCTCGGGCAATAGGTATTGGGTGGCCTGTGTCGTGCGCGCGCCGCCCCAGGCGTAGTTGTTGCCGCCATCCCCCGCCGGTTTCCAGGCATCCGCATTGCCACCACCCAAGGCCCGGGCCAGATGGAACGCCCAGGTGGAATCCGGATTGGTCGTGTGGGCGGGCAGCAGGGGCCTGCCCCAGAGAATGTAGGCCGTGTCGGCTACCGTCATCGTGGATGCGGCGCGGGATAATGGCTGCGCCAGGTGGAGGGCATAATTTGGCAGGACCTGGGTCTTCAATACCTCTAGAATCCGGGGTTTTCCCGTCACCATCGCTTGATCGACGAGATCGGGTATCTGCGGTGAGACGGCGCTATTTAGAGGGCCGCCCACCCACGACATAGCGCCGCCTAGCCACGAACTGGCAGCTTTTAATATTGCGTCCTGGACAGCTTGTTGTGCAAAATCAACTACGTCTGCCCTATTCGCTTTAATTTGGCCCATGATCAGATCCGTAGCCTTTTGCGCCTCGGCCTGCCCCGGACCTTGCATGAAATACTCCGGCAGGGACCTTCCATCCGGCCCGAGTACATACTTCCCGGTAAACGACTTTGCGGCGATTGCCCCGGTATCAGTGAGCGAATCGCCCAGGAAAATGACCTCGTCATAGGGCGAGGCCAGGGCGTTCAGTTGGGGGCCCAGCACGGCGGCCAGCGCGATCGCCATCATCCGCGCCTTGCGCCGGCGCTTCGGGTACCTTGAATCAATCATGCGACTGTCTCCTCCAGTTTATTGAGTCGAAGCCATCGTCATGGCCGCCCGCTCAGGCACTTGGCTTGGCAGCACGCCATGCGACAGTTTTTTTGAACAGCGTTTACCAAAACGAACGTTTGATTTCACTGTGAAACTCAATCTACCAGCCGGAGAAGTGCTGATTTCGTCCTCGAAAAAAACCGGAATTGTCTTAGCCGGGAATACCCCGAGCCTGCCGTCAGGGCGGCGTGGCGCCGGCCCCGGCCGGCCCCACCGGCACCGCCTCCGCATGCACCTTGAAGCGCCGCACTTGCTGCGCCAACCGGCCGGACTGCTCGCGCATGCTGACGGCCGCGGCGGCGGCCTGCTCCACCAGCGCGGCGTTCTGCTGGGTGACGTCGTCCATCTGCGCCACGGCCTGATTGACCTGGCCGATGCCGGTGGACTGTTCGACCGAGGCGCCCGCGATCTCGCGAACCAGCGTCACGGTGCGGTGCACGCTCTCCACCACTTCCCGCATGGTGCGGCCGGCCTCGTCGGCCTGGCGGGTGCCGTCCTCGACGCGGCTGACCGATTCGTTGATCAGCGCGTTGATTTCCTTGGCCGCCACCGCCGAACGCTGCGCCAGCGTGCGGACCTCGCCGGCCACCACCGCGAAGCCGCGGCCCTGCGCGCCAGCGCGCGCGGCTTCGACGGCGGCATTGAGCGCCAGGATATTGGTCTGAAACGCGATGCCATCTATCACGTTCGTGATGTCGGCGATCCGGCGCGAGCTTTCCGCGATCGCTTCCATGGTTCGCACCACGCCGTCGACTTCCTCGCCGCCGCGCGTGGCCACGCTGGAGGCGCGGGTGACGAGCTGCTCGGCCTGACTCGCATGGTTGGCGTTCAACTGCACGGTGCTGGTCAGTTGCTCCATCGACGCCGCGGTTTCTTCCAGCGACGCCGCCTGCGCCTCGGTGCGTTGCGACAGATCGGCATTGCCCTGCGCGATCTCGGAAGAGGCCGCGGCAATGCCTTCGCAGCCATCGCGCACGTCGCGCACAATGCACGCCAGGCCGTCGTTCATGTCCTTGAGCGCGGTCATCAGGTCACCGGTCTCATCGCGGCTGAGAACGCGGATGTCGCCGGTCAGGTCGCCGGCGGCCACCTGGCGCGCCGCGTTCACCGCCTGGCCGAGCGGCCCGACGATGCCGCGCGTCATCAGCCAGCCCAGTAGAATCCCGAGCGCCACGCCGCCGAACGACAGCGCGACCATGATGTCGCGGGTGCGCTCATACAGATCGGAACCGGCCTGCACCGACTGCGCGGTGGCGTTTTCCTTGTTGCGGGCGAGTTTTGCCATGAGGGCGTCCAGCATTTCCGAAGACGCGATCAACTGCTTTTCGATCTCGACGGCGCGTGGATCCTTCTGCATCAGCGGCAGTCTGGCGGCTTCGTTGAAGAACGCATCGGCGTCGCGCCGCCAGGCGTCTTCCATCTGTTTGAACGACACCAGCATGCGGCGCCCTTCCTCGGTGTGGAAGTAGCCATGGGCGCGCTCGCGCAACGCGTCCAGCTTGCTCACGGCGGTGTCGAACTGCTGACGGATGGCCTCGCGCTCGCGCTCGCTGGTCGCCGCCAGGTAGCTGTTGCGGGCGCGGCCGGCGTACACCAGTTGGAGGTTGGCGTCCTTGATTGCGGTCAGGCCACGCAGCTCGACATCGTAAAGCTCGGTGTTCATGTCGTTGATGCGGGCCATGGCCCAGACGCCGAAAGCGCCGATCGCGCCTCCCAATAGCGCCACCATCAGAAATGCGCCCGACAGGCGGGCACGGATACGCAAACCAGAAAAAAGCCGAAACATGCTTGCTCCCTAGGGTGCCGCGGCCCGATGGCGTGATACCGCCTGTTGTTGTGCCGGGGCTGTGTTGAGCCGGACTTGCATCGTAGGACCAAGGCACCGGCCGGGATAACACTAGGAAAAGCGGGTTTTTGCGACTTTTCCCGCTGCTGGTTCAAGCATTTGCTTAAGGCCTCTATAAATTTTTGCAATGCGCGCGCAGCGCGTGGGACGGTGGACAAATCCGTTGTTCAGTCCGAGAACGCGCGCGCGCTTTTGCAGTCTCGCCGCCCGCTAACGTCGGGTTAATGCGCGGCGGTGAGCATGGTGCGGCGTCGAGCCCGGGGCATTGCAAAGAACCGGGACTGGCTCAAGGGCAATGCCCCCCTTCACGCCTCGCTCGCGAGGCCCAGACGTTCACGGAGACCCGTCCCACCATGCGCACACCCGGATCCCTGCGGATCGCATCCCGACGCGCCCTGTCCATTCTTGCCCTGTCCATCCTGGCCGCCTGCGGTGGCGGTGGCGGTGGCGGTGGCGGTTCGCGTCAAGGCGCCTCGGGGGCGAACGCGCCCCTGCCCGGCCCCGCAGGCGGCGGCAGCGGTAGCGAGAACACGGCGGCGCCAGCCGCGCCGGTGGATCCAGTTGTTCCGGTTGTTCCGGTTGTTCCAGTGGTTCCGGTTGCGCCTGTCGAGCCGGTGGACCCAGGTACGCGCGACGAGCCTGTCGTGACTGTCGATCCGGTCGCACCCGACAATCCTGATGAACCGGCCGCCCCGGTTGCGCCGGCGCTTCCTGACGATCCTGACGCGCCCGCAGATCCTGACGCCCACGCCGATACGGACACGCCCGCCGACCCGGACCCAGCCGCCGTTCCCGCCGAGCCTGTTCCTGTCGAGCCGGTGCCCGTTGAACCCATACCCGTCGCGCCTCTCCCACCCGCTGATACCGGCACGCCTGACGACTCCAGTACGTCCGCCGACCCAGGCCCTACCGCCGTTCCCGTCGAGCCTGCGCCCGACACGCCAGTCCCGCCCGACGACACGGTCCCACCAGCCGAGACCGACGCGCCTGTCGAGACCGACACACCCGTCAAGACCGACACGCCCGTCGATACCGACGCACCCGTCAATACCGACACGCCCGCCGATACCGACACACCCGTCAATACCGACACGCCCGCCGATACCGACACACCCGTCAAGACCGACACGCCCGTCGATACCGACGCCCCCGTCAATACCGACACGCCCGTCGATACCGACGCACCCGTCAATACCGACACACCTGTCAATACCGACACGCCCGTCGATACCGACACACCCGTCAATACCGACACGCCCGCCGATACCGACACACCCGTCAATACCGACACACCCGTCAATACCGACACCTCAGCCGATACCGACACCTCCGCCGGCCCAACCGCCGTTCCCGTCGAGCCCGCCGAGCCGCTGCCCGCCCCCATTCCGATCGGCCCGCCCGTGCCCATCAGCGACGGCGGCATTCCCGGCTGGCGGCCCACGTCGCCTATGCCGGCGGTGCCGCTGGTGACCGCGTTCGACGGCACCGGCGTCAATGTCGGCGTGATCGACAATGGCTTCGAAGCCGACCCCGCCAAGGATCACCACAAGACCGCGGTGGCCGGCGCGCTGCGCGAGGTCATCGCCCCGGAATCCGCCGAGCCTACTGACGCCAGGGGCGCGGTCACCACCCACGGCGCCATGGTCAGCCGCGTCCTCGCCGGCCAGAGCGTGGCGGGCGACAGCTTTCCCAGGGGTGTGGCCACCGGTGTCAACCTGTACCAGGCCAACCGGCCTACCAGCTTCTCGAACGTACACCTGCAAAACCTGATGACCGCCATGAACGCGCGCGGGGTCAGGATCATCAACAACTCCTGGTCCTTCACCATCGTCGCCTCGCAGGCGCTGCCAGACGGTAGCGAAGCCCGGCCCGACTCAGCCACCGTCAGGGGTTATTTCCCGATGTACTTGACCGCCGTGACCCGCAACAACCAGTTGTTGGTCTGGGCCAACGGCAACGAATCGCGGGACAATCCCTACCTGATCGCGGGCGCGCCGTATGTCATGCCCGCGCTTGAACGCGGCTGGCTCACGGTCACGCAATTGGAGTCCGGGGCTGATAATCTCGCGTTGTGGTCCGACGCCTGCGGTGTCGCGGCGAACTGGTGCCTGAGCGTACGCACGCGCGCCAAATCCCTCACCGGCACTTCGTTCGCCGCGCCCATGGTCGCGGCCACCGCGGCGCTGGTGGCGCAGGCCTATCCCTGGATGGACAACAGCGCCCTGCGCCAGACCGTGCTGTCGACCACCGACGACCTGGGCGACCGGGCGCGCTTTGGCTGGGGCAAGTTGAACATTGAGCGCGCCGTGCGCGGCCCCGCCCTGTTCGACACGCGCCTGACGCTTGGCGGCGACTTCGTGGCCAGTTTCGATGACATGCGCTCGGAGTTCTTCAACGACATCGGCGGCGACGCCGGCCTGACCAAGGGCGGCACCGGCACGCTGGTGCTGTGGGGCCAGAACAGCTACGCCGGCACCACCACCATCAACAACGGCACCGTCGAGCTGTACGGCAGCCTTGCCGGCGACATCGCCATCCAGCCTGACGGCGCCCTGAGCGCCGACGGCGGCGTGGCGCGACGCTCGGTGGACAACCGCGGCACACTGCGGACCGACGGCAATGGCCTGCACATCCTCGGCGACTACACCGCCGAGCGCGAAGCCAACCTGACCACCCAGCTCGGCACGGCCCTGACGGTCGATGGCGCCGCCAGCCTGAACGATTCCACCCTGGTGGTCACCAAACCGGACGACGCCTACGTCGTCATGTCGCGCGAGACCGCGGTCAAGGCCGGCGCGGTGATCGGCCGTTTCGGCACGGTGACCGCGGGCGCGGGCCTGTTGTATGCGGTCAGCCCCGACTACTCGGCCACCCAGGTCGACCTGAACGTGGCGCGCAAGGACGTCGCGGAGGTGGCGCAAGGCCTGTACGCCGGCCAGCCCGGCCGGCTGGCCGCCGCGCAAGCCGTCGAAACCGCCTTCCAGGCCGCCGACGAGAAAGCGCTGGGCGCGGAGGCCCGCGTCAGCGACGCCTTCGTCGCGGGCGCGGCCCAGTTGCAAGCCGTGGCCGACGCCACGTCGCTGGCCGCCGCCCTGGACAGCGTCAGCGGACAGATCCACGCCTCGTCGCAGGCGCTGGCATTCCAGCAGGCGCAGACGGTGGACCGCGCCTTGACCGACCGCCTCGACGACCTCGCGCCGTCCGGCGCGCGCACCGGCGGCTGGGTCAACATGATCGGCGCCACGGGCCGGCTGCGCCAGTCCGGCTACGCCAGCGCCAACACCCGCCTGTATGGCGGCCAGGCCGGCTTCGACCACGCCATCAACGCCGACACCGTGGTGGGCATCGCCCTGGCCTGGTCTGACGCCAAGGCCAGCTTCGACAGCTACGGCGGCCGCGCCAGGAGCCAGGGCGCCGGGCTATCGCTGTATGCGCGCCTGGGCGCCGACCAGGGGCCCTATGTGGCGGCCCGCGCCGGCCATGAATGGATCCACGCCGACGTCCGCCGCGATGTCCTGGTGGGCGCCACCACGCGCCTGGACAGCGGGCGCGCCGACGGCCTGACCTCGCTGTACCTTGAAGCCGGCCACGCCTTCGCCGGCCATGGCAGCCGCCTCACCCCGTTCGTGGGCCTGTCGCACGACCACCTGCGGCGCGGCGCCATCGACGAGGGCAGCCATCCCTTCGCCCTGAAGTCCGGCGCGCGCGCCTACGACCAGAGCGCCGGACTGCTGGGCCTGCGGCTGCGCGCCGCGCCGGTGGACTGGGCCGGCGGCCTCACCACCTTCAGCGCCTATGGCGCCTACCGCTACGGCAATCCGGCGCGGCTGGACTTCACGGCCGCCTTTGGCGGCGCCCCCGACGCCAGCTTCCAGGTCGAAGGCATCGGGCTGCCGCGCCATAGCGGCTGGGTCGGCATGGGCGTCCGCGCCCAGCTCGGCAACGCGCTGTCCTGGTTCGTCAACGGCACCCTGCAATTCGGCCGTGGCGGCGTGGCCAGCAATGGCCTGTCGGCGGGGCTGCGCTGGCGCTTCCCGTAAGGCGCGCGGCGCGCACGCTCCGCCCGCCTATCAATCTTTGCGCATGACCCATGCGCCGGGGTTATGCCCGGCGCCACGCGCGCGCCAGCCGGGCTGAAAAATCATCATTCAAAACAGCCACTTACCCGGACAACGCCAGTTCCGGGACGGGCGCCCGCGCCCGTCCGCCCCGGGTTCCCCTATCGCTCGCCAGCGGGCAATCTACGCGCTTTGAATCCAAGGGGCCGCATGCCAGGCCTCGATCCCCCTACGAGGAGCTTTCCTGTGAGCAAAACGTCCACCCGCCGCAAGCTTGGCCTGGCGGTCGCGCAAATGGGCCCGGTGCATCTGGCCGACGATCGGGCCGCCGTGGTCAAACGACTGGTCGAAATGATGCGCGAGGCGTCCGCGCGCGGCAGCGAATTCGTGGTCTTTCCGGAACTGGCGCTGACCACGTTCTTCCCGCGCTACTGGATGAGCGAAGCCGAGGCGGTCGAGCGCTTCTTCGAGCGCAGCATGCCCAACGCCGACGTGCAGCCGCTGTTCGACACCGCCCGCGACCTGGGCATCGGCTTCTACCTTGGCTATGCCGAAATCACGCCGGACGGCCGCCGCTACAACACGGCCGTGCTGGTCGACCGGACCGCGCGCATCATCGGCAAGTACCGCAAGATCCACCTGCCCGGCCACGACGACCACAAGACCGATGCGCCCTTCCAGCACCTGGAAAAGAAATTCTTCGAAGTCGGCGATCTGGGCTTCGGCGTATGGGACCTGGAAGGCACCCAGGTCGGCATGTGCCTGTGCAACGACCGCCGCTGGCCCGAGACCTACCGCGTGATGTCACTGCAAAGCGCCGAGCTGATCGTGCTGGGCTACAACACGCCCTCGCTCAACATCCACTGGAACGAACCGGCGCACTGGCGCACCAGCACGCACGAGATCGTGCTGCAGGCCAGCGCCTACCAGAATGCCGTGTGGATCGGCGCGGCCGGCAAATGCGGCTCGGAAGACGGCCACCACATGATCGGCAGTTCGATGATCGTGGCGCCGTCCGGAGAAATCGTGGCGCGCTCGACCTATGAAGAGGACGAAGTCATCACGGCCCGGATCGATCTGGCCATGGGCCAGACCTTCCGCGAGCACGTGTTCAATTTCGCCAAGCACCGCAGCCCGCGCCACTACCAGTTGATCGTCGAGCGCACCGGCGCCGGCGCGCCGCTGCCCACGCCGGCGGACCCGGCGTGAACGCGGACGGCGCGTCAGTTGCCCAGCTTGATCGCGCCGCTGTCGAGCAGCTTGCGCCACTTGGCCGAGTCATCGGCGATGAAGCGCTGCAAATCGGCGCGCGAGCCGCCGCCAGCGGTCATGCCGGCGGTGGCGACCGCGTCCTGGAAGGCGCGCGACTGCACCGTCTGGCGCAGCAGCGCGTTCAATTGGTCGAGCACCGCCGCGTCGATCGCGGGCGAGGCCGCCACTGAAAACCACTGGCTCGCGTCGTAGTCCGGAAAGCCCGATTCAGCCACGGTGGGCACATCCGGCAGCGAAGCCAGGCGCGCGCGCGTGGTGACCGCATAGGCCTTGAGCACGCCGGCGCGGATCTGTGGCAGCACCGGCGCCGAGCCCAGGATGGCCAGCGGAATCTGGCCGCCCGCGACATCCGAAACGGCCTGGCCGCCGCCCTTGTAGGGCACGTGCATAATGCGCGTGCCGGCGTACTGGTTCAGCAGCTCGCCAGCCAGGTGTTGCGACGTGCCGTTGCCCGAGCTGCCGAAGCTCCACGCCTCGGGATGCTTGCGCGCATCGGCCAGCACCTCGGCCAGGCCCGGCAGGCTGCGCGAGGCCGGCCCCACAATCACCATGGGCCCTTGCGCCAGCAGCATCACCGGCGCAAGTTCCTTGCCGATCGCCGGCTGCGGGTTGGGATAGATGAGGGGCCCGGGCACGGTGATCAGGTAGCCATCGCTGGCCTGGCTGCGCGCCACCAGTTGCAGCGCGATCGCGCCGGACGCGCCCGCCTTGTTTTCCACCACCACCGTCAGGCCGCTGCGGCGCGAGAGTTCCTGCGCGGCAACGCGGGTCAGTACGTCGGCGGTGCCGCCGGGCACGAAGCCCACGACCCAGGTGATCTGCCGGGCGGGCCAGGCCAGGGCCGGTTCGGCCTGCGCGGACCAGGCTGGCGCCAGGGCCGTGGCGCACCCCAGCCAGAGTGCGAAGCGTCGGATGACGGATTTCATGATTTCCCCTTGTATGAACGCCCCCCGTCTGCGCGGGCGGCTCAATCCCGGTCGGGCCGGCCGGGTGTGGTGTTGGGATGCTCGGCGCAGGATTGGTTGAATGCCTGCACCATTTTCAGCATCGGCCCGAGCACCCAGGTGTTGAAGATCAGGATGTCGCTTTCTTCCTTGGGGTCCTGTTTCAGATTGAACAGGTAAGGCGATTCGAGCTTGCCCTTGCCTTCGTTGACCTCGGGTTCCCAATAGAAGTGCAGCTTCCAGTCGCGCCACTTGACCGCGCGCAACTCGTTCTTGATGTAGAACAGGAAGCCCTCGCGCGTGGAATCGGCGCGCGCGCCAGTGAAGAAGTCGGTCTGGTCGATGCCGTCGATCGGCCGGTCGGCCGGGATGTCGGCGCCGCCGATGCGCGACAGCGTCGTGAACAGGTCGGTCACGTGCACCATTTCGTTGGACACGCGGCCGGGTGCCACCTTGCCAGGCCAGCGGATGATGAACGGCACGCGCAGGCTGCCTTCCATGGCGGTGTGATAGGTGCCGCTCCAGGGGCCGGCGGTGCCCCGGTAGGGCTTGCGGAACTCCGGACCGTTGTCGCTGCAGAAGATGAACACCGTGTCGTCGCGCAGCCCCAGTTGGTCCACCTCGGCCACGATCTGGCCCACGCGATGGTCCATTTCCACCATGGAGTCGGCGAAGTCGCCCGCGCCGGTACGGCCGGCGAAGTCCGGATGCGGCAGCGTCGGAAAGTGCAGATGCACCAGCGGCAGATACAGGAAGAACGGGCGCGCGGCGTGCGCCTGCTCGCGCATGAAGGCCTGGGCGTGGCGCACCAGGTCGGCGTCGATGCCGCGGCGGCTGTCCAGGTCGTACAGCTTGACCTGGGTCGACGCCTGGCCGGCGCGGCCCTCCATGATGTAGGGCAGATCCGCCACACTGGGATCGAAACCGATGGACGAGGTGAACTGGCTTTCGTCGGTGGTGCGCGGAATGCCGTACCAATGGTCGAAGCCGCGATCCGACGGAAACCGGCCGGGAATGTCGCCCAGGTGCCACTTGCCGTAATGCGCCGTGGCGTAACCCTGGCCCGACAACTGCTGCGCCAGCGTGATCTCGTCGCGCGTCAGGCCCTGCGGCAGGCCCGGCGGCACCGATTGCAGGCAGCCGGTGCGGATCGGGTGGCGGCCGCTCATCAGCGCCGAACGGGTCGGCACGCAGTCGCTTTCGACGTTGAAGTTCTGCAACAGCAGCCCTTCGCTGGCGAGCCGGTCGATGTGCGGCGTAGGCGCCCCGCGCAGCGCCCCGCCGCCATAACAGCCCAGCTCGCCCCAGCCGAGATTGTCGGCGACGATCAGCACGATATTGGGGCGATGGGACATAACGGCGTTTCCTGGAGGGTCTCGGGGTATGTCCGGGATTCTAAAAGCGTCATCCGGTCTTAACATTCCTGAAAGTGTGATCTGGAATAACCAAGATTCATGAATCTGTCATTGCGCGATATCGAGTACTTCCTGGCCGCGGTCGAGCATGGCCACCTGGAGCGCGCCGCCGCCGCCTGCGGCGTGAGCCAGCCGGCGCTGTCCAAGTCGTTGCGGCGGCTGGAGGCCGATACCGGGCTGGCGCTGATGCAGCGCCACGGGCGCGGCCTGCGGCTCTCTTCCGAGGGCCTGGTGTTCCTGCAGCACGCCAACAAGCTCTGGGCCGAGTACCGCGACGCGGTGCGCCACGCGATGGAGCTGCGCATGGGCGAGGCCGGCCTGTTGCGCGTAGGCGCCACCGGCGTCACGGTGGATAGCGTGGTCATGCCCGCCCTGCGGCGCCTGCTGCCGCGCCGGCCAGCGCTGCGGCTGCAGCTCACGCAAGGCCTGTCCGACGACCTGAACCAGCAGGTCGAGCGCGGCGGCCTCGACCTGGCGGTAACCCCGGTCTATGCCGACGGCCCCGCCACCCTGCTCCACGAGATCATGTTCGAGGATGGTTTGTGCGTGGCCGCCAGCCGGCGCCATCCCCTGGCCGCCCGGGCGCGCCTGCACTGGCGCGACCTGGCCGGGCAGCGCTGGATCCTGCCCCGCCCGACCTCGGTGGTGCGCCGCATGCTGGATGCGCGGTTCGCCGAGGCCGGCCTGACGCCGCCGGCCGCGGCGCTCGAAGTGGAGCATTTTTCTCCGGGATCGTTGCAGTTGCTGGCCGAGGGCGACATGCTGGCCGTGCTGCCGCTGAGCGCGCTGGCCGGTACGGTGGCCGTCACGCCGTTGCCGGTGGCGCTGGGGCAACCCTTGCGGCGCAGTATTGCCTTGATCTCACGCCGTGGCACCACCTGGTCGCCGCTGATGAACGAGTTCCGCGAAGCTGTGTTGGCGTGTGGCGGCGATGCCAAGGCGGCCGCGGCCACGCGCGGCAAGCGGGCCTAGCGCCGCGCGCGCGGACTCATTCTTAGTGCCGCGCGGAATCACGTGCGCGCGCGCGCCTCGGCGCCAAGCGCCCAGACGCTGTCGCGTGCGCCGTCTCGAACGCGCCGCGCGCTGGCCCGCGCCATCCCGGCAAAACCCAGGGCAGCCACCAGTGCCGTGGCATCCACGGCCAACGCCGCGGCCGAGGTATGCGCCCACAGGCCGCTGGCGGGCCACAACGCGCCCACCAGTGACGTCAACGGAATCGCCAGCGTCACTGCCGCCGCCGTCCACAGCAGCTGCACGCCTGCTATCGCGCCGCCCCGCAGGAACGCCCACGCGATGCTGGCGAAAAAGCCCGTGTAGTACAGCCCGCGCAGCCAGCCATCCAGGCCCGCGACGTGGCCATTGAGCCATTTGGCCGCGACGATCATCAGCGAAATCCCGCACACGCTGCCCAGGCAGACCCCTACCGTGGCCGCCGCCATCAGCCGCGTGTCGCGCCGCTGCGCCGGAATCGCGCCCGTCTTGCGGTCGGCGCTCTTGCGGCGCGTTTCGATCCACAACAGGTTGCCGCTGTAGAACAGCCAGGCGCCCGCCAGCGCCAGCAGGAAATACAGCCACTGCACGGTCACGCCGCCAAAGGCCGCCATGTGCAGGGCGAAGAAGCTGCTGATCCACAGATTGGCGGCGCTTTGCGCGCCGGGAAGGTAATCGCGGTTGACGATACGGCCCGAGTACGGATCGATCGCCACGAAGCCGCCGCGCGCGCGCGGCGACACCGCGCGCGGGTCCTTGCCCCACACCCGCACCACCGCGCGCGGCCCGTCGACCTGCTGGTACTGCAGCACCTCGGGCACGAAACCCGGGGCCGCCGCGTGCGCCCGCGCCAACAGTTCACGCGGCGCCAGCATGGCCGCCGGATCGCGCCGCGGCGCATCCCCGGCCGCGCCGCCCGGGCGCTGGAACACCGCCTCCAGCCTGCCTTGGTACATCAGCTTGTCCTGCAGGTCATAGATACCGTCATGGAACGCGAACACCACCGAACTGAGCGCCATGACCAGATGGAACGGCAACGACACGATGCCCACCACATTGTGCGCGTCCAGCCACATGCGCTTGCGGTTCTTGCCGATGCGCAGGGCGAAGAAATCCTTGACCAGCGAGGGCAACAGCACCACCACACCCGATACCAGCGCCAGCGCGTACAGCGCGGCGATCACCCCCATGATCCAGCGATTGGGGTCGGTGTCGACCGGCAGGCCCACCACCCGGTGCAGCACGTCGATGAACGCAGCCAGCCCGCTGGGCGCGGCCTGCTCCAGCCGCAGCCCGCCGTCGGCCCCGGGCACCGCGACATAGTGGCGCACCGCCGACTCATCGTGCTCGTCGGCCCGCGCGTCGCGCACTTCCCAACCCAGCCGAGCCGGCACGTTTTCGGTCTGCCGCAGGTATATGTCGAAGCCCTTGGCCACCTCCGGCCGCGCCGCCAGGGTCCGGGCGATCAGGTCGGGGGTTTCGTCCAGCGGCACCTGCGCCTGTGCCGATGGCGGCGTTGCCCAGCGCGACAGGGGTTCCTTGAACAGCGTCAGCGCGCCGGCATAGAAGGCGATGAACAACGCCATGCCCGCCAGGATGCCGGTCCAGGTGTGGACCGACTTGTAGATGCGTATGTAGTCGGCTTTCATGATCGCCACAACACCTCACAGCGCGCCGGCCAGGAACAGCCCGCCGTACAGCAGCGCGCAGGCCCCGCCCAGCCAGCACCAGGCCCGCAGCCCACTGGAAAAGAAATAGACGCCGGCGAGCACGCCCAGCCACACCGGCGGCACAAGCCACATGGCAAGCTGCGAGCGGGTCGCCAGGGGAACGGCCTGGGTCAATGCGGCCAGCACGGCGCTGGCTCCGAGCGCCAGCGCGAAACCCAGCAAGGCGCCGGCCAGGGTCTTGGCGACCCAGTCGCGGCGGATCGAAGCGGGCCTGTCCGGCCTGGCGGATTCAGCGCGCCGCATCGGCATCGCTGCGCCGCAACGCGGCCAGTGCGCCCAGATAGGGGATCAGGCTGAAGAACAGCATCAGGGCGGTGCAAAACACAAAAACAGCCGCCACCGTGGAGAAGGCGCGCAGGCAGCCCGCACCGCCCAGCGCCAGCAGCACGACACCCGCGCCGCGCGCGGCCAGCGGCGGACTCGGCGCGCGGCGCCAGCGCTGGTTGGGCGAGGCGAGATACAGGCACAGACAGCCCAGAAACAGCACGAACAGGCTGGGAAGAACCAGGGAAGGCATAGTCATCCTTGCAAGCGGCGCCCCGTTGCCGGACAGATCCGTCCGGCAACGGGGCGCTGATCACGCGCGGCAACGGGCTCAGAAGCTGATGCTGGCCGAGGCGGTCACGGTGCGCGCCGGCCCCAGCGTGGCGATCGGGGTGGTGTCGCTGAAGCTGCCGGCGTAATAGTGTTTGTCGAACACGTTATTGACATTCAGGCGCAGCACGACATCCTTGCCGTTGACCAGCATCGCGTAGCGCGCGCCCAAGTCCAGTTGGCCCCAGCCCGGGATCCTGAGCTTGTTGGCGGCGTCGGCATACTGGCTGGAGGTGGCCTGCACGCGGGCGCTCAGGGTCAGGCCGGGCACCCAAGGGGTATCCCATTCCAGCCCGGTATTGGCCTGCCAGCGCGGCGCGCCGACCGCCGTGTTGCCGTCGTAGCGACCATACGAGGTCTTGGTCTGCGTGCCTTGCGTATACGTCACGCCGCCCAGCACGCGCACGCCGCGCCCCAGCTCGCCGAAAGTGTTCCACTCCACCCCGCGCACGCGCTTTTCACCGCCATCGGCGTAGGTCGGCCGCAAGGTCGAGCCCTCGGTCACCAGCATCGGCTTGTCGATCTGGAACAGCGCCAGCGTGTTGGTGAAAGTGCCGGCGTTCCATTTGACGCCGACTTCCTTCTGCTCGGTCTTGTACGGCGCGAACACCTGCCCGAAATTGGTGGCCGAGGTATCCGTGACGCTGTCGCCCTTGCTCAGGCCCTGCACATAGTTGGCGTAGAACGAAAGATCCGGTCCCCATGGCTTGACCACCACCGCCACCGCAGGCGTAACGGCCTCCTTGTCGTAGCGCGTGGTGACACTGCCGCTCTTGTCGAAGTTGGTGGTCTTGACGCGCTGGTTGCGCACCCCGCCGGTCAGCAACAGTTTGTCGTCGAAGAACGACAGCGTGTCGACCAGCGCCAGACTCGACAGTTTGTTCTCGGCGGTCTTGGAGGCGCTGTCGGGCACGCCGGGCATGACCGGCGTGATCGGGTGGTAGATATTGGACTTGAACATCGACGCCTTGCCAGTGGCCGAGCCGTCTTCCAGATCCAGCAAGGAGGCCTGCAGCACCAGTTCGTGGCCCACGCTGCCGGTCCTGAAGCGCGTTCGCACACCGCCTTCGGCCGACGTAGCGTCGGTATAGGCGCGCTGACCGATGATCGAGCCGGTGAAGTTGCCGTTGGCGTCGATCTGGCGCGCATGGGTGCCATTGATCAGACCCGATTGGTGGCTGTCGCGCCGGCCAATGGCGCCGAATACCGACACGTTGTCATTGAAGCGGTACTCGGCGCGTCCGATCACCGCATTGCTCTGGATGCTGCCGTAGCCCGTGCTGAACTGGTTGATGCGCGGATCGGGCGCCTTCGGCACCACCGAGCCGCCGAACCAGAACATGGCCGGCGTGCCGCCGCTGAACGATTCCTGGCTGTGATAGGCGTCGATCGAGGCGGTCAGCGCGGTTCCCCGGTAGTCCAACCCGGCGGACAGGAATTGACGCTTGCGCGATTGGCCATCGAGCGTGGTGGCGCCTTCGCTGAATGCGCCGTTGACCCGGGCGCCCCAGGCGTTGTCGGCGCCAAAGCGCCGGCCAGCGTCAATGGTCGTGCCCAACTGTCCGTCGCCCTGCCAGTTAAGGCCGAAGGTGGCATTGGGGATGTCGTCGGCGCGCTTGGGCACCAGATTGATGGTGCCGCCCACCGCGCCGCTGGGCGCCATACCGCTAAACAGGGCGTTCGGTCCCTTGAGCACCTCGACCCGCTCGACAAATTCGACCGGCGTGCGGCCCATCGGCGCCAGGCCATACAGCCCGTTGATGGCCACGTCGTTCTGGTTGACGTCAAAGCCGCGAATGCGGAAGTTCTCGTACGCGTGGCCGCTGGAAGTGGTGAAGCGCACCGACGCGTCGTTGGCCAGCACGTCGGCCAGCGTGCGGGCCTGCTGGTTGCGGATCAGTTCGGAGGTATAGCTGGTGACGTTAAAGGGTGTGTCCATCACGTCCCGGTTCCCCATCAGGCCCAGGCGCGCGCCCTGCGCCACCTGCCCCCCCGCGTATGGCGCGGGCAGGTCCGTGTTCTGCACCGAATCCGCCGTCACCGTCACCGGTTGCAGCGTGGGCGCCGCGCTTTGCGCCAGCGCGCCGGCGCAAGGAAATGCCAGCGCCAGCGCGAAACGCGGCGCGTGCCGCCTGGCGTGTTGCGCCAGGATCGATTGCTTATTGTTGGTCAAGATTCATCGCCCCTATATACGAATGAAAACGCTTCTCGAGATGATTATAGGTCGGACTAAAAGAAGATGCCCTGGATAAATATCGATGATTTTTCAGCTAAAAGTCAGAAACCCCCACGAACTCTGGCCGGCATGAATATCAGACAAAAGCAGGACTCCGACCGGCAGTTGCAGGCCCGCGCGACCCTAGAATTCCGCTTGTATCGAATTCAAGGTGGAACGCCGCGCGTTCCACCCGTTCCGCCGCGCCCCCCTGTACGCGGCCGGACTGGGCAAGAGCTGGCATGCGCATTCTCGTCGTCGAAGATCCCCCCGAGTGGGCCGAAACCGTGTCCCGGCATGTCGCCGGGCTTGGCCATGACGTGCACACCTGCGGCACCCTGCACGACGCGCTCGACCGCATCCGGCGCGAACCGCCGCAAATCCTCGTCAGCGGCGCGCCGCTGCCGGACGGCGACATGCTCGCGCACATCGCCGCGCTGCATCGCGCCTTTCCCACCATGGGCATCATCGTGCTGACTGCCAACGTGCGCATCACGACGCAATTGCAGGGCATGAGCGATGGCGCCGACCACTACCTGATCAAGCCGGTGCAACTGCCATTGCTGGCGGTGACGCTGAGCGCGCTGGAACGGCGCCTGGTCACGGCCTCGCCCGCCCCGCTGCAGCCTGGCGACTGGACCCTGGACGTCGAATCCCGCCAGTTGCGCTCGGCGCAGGGCGAGCAGGTCAGCCTGACCGCCAAGGAATCCATCGTCATGGCCTCGCTGATCCAGAGCCCGAAGTTTCCCATCAGCCACAAACGCCTGTCGCAGATCCTGGGCTACCCCGAGGTCATCTACGACAAGCACCGCATCGACGCCCTGCTCTACCGGGTGCGCAAGAAACTCGCCACGATCCACGGCACGCCCATGCAGATCCGCAACATCTATTCCGAGGGATCCTTGCTGGTGCTGCGCGACATCTCCGTGCGCCTCGCGGCGCGGGCCTGCCCCCCGCGCGCGTTTGAGCATTGATGAGTTTTCAACGCCCCAAAAAGCCCTACACTGCCCTTGTCTTAGAACTTTCCCCAAGAGAGCCTAGACCTGAAAGCCCTACCCGCTTACCCGCGGGTGGGGCTTTCTTTTTCGTGTTCCGCGGTACGGCCCGGCGCCACATGGCGAGCAAAAGCTCATAAATAATCATAAAACCCGCCTGCCCCAGGCAAACCGCTAAAGAACAAATCGGCGAGGGTCGTAGTCCTGGCAACGGACGAGCCGCGCACCCGCACAGCGGCTCACCGCGTTTCCATCGGGCCGCCTCCGCGGCCCGATCCCGTAAAGCCACCCTCTCCAGGAGCAAACACATGGCTGCAGTCATCAACACCAACTACTTGTCGCTGGTTGCGCAGAACAACCTCAACAAGTCCCAGGCCTCGCTGGGCACCGCCATCGAACGCCTGTCGTCGGGCCTGCGCATCAACAGCGCCAAGGACGATGCCGCCGGCATGGCCATCGCCAACCGCTTCACCGCCAACGTCAAGGGCCTGACCCAGGCCGCCCGCAACGCCAACGACGGCATCTCGCTGGCGCAGACCACCGAAGGCGCGTCGGCCGAAATCAACACCCACCTGCAGCGCGTGCGCGAACTGGCGGTGCAGGCCGCCAACGGCAGCTATTCGTCGGAACAGCTCAACTCGATCCAGGACGAAATCAACCAGCGCCTGTCGGACATCGACCGCATCTCGCAGCAAACCGATTTCAACGGCGTCAAGGTTCTGTCGGACAAGGCCACGCCCCTGACCTTGCAGGTCGGCGCCAACGACAACGAAACCATCACCCTGAACCTGACCGAAATCAGCGCCAAGACGCTGGGTCTGGACGGCTTCAACGTCAACGGCACGGGCGTGACCCAGAACCGCACGGCCACCGTGACCGACTTGGCAGCCGCCAACGGTACCGCCACCGGCAACGACTGGGTGGTGCAGACCAATCACGCCAGCGCCACCGCCGACCAGGTGTTCGCCAAGCTGGAAAATGGCAACAAGGTCACCTTCGGGCCGGCCGTGCCTTCCTCCGCCACCGTCTACACCTACGACGCCAGCAAGAACAATTTCTCGTTCACCGACAAGTCGACCACCGACACCGCCGCCATAACCGCCCTGGCCACCGCGCTGCGCCCGCCCACCGGCACCGCCACCGGCCACTACGTGCACTCCAACGGCACCGCGTGGAGTGATTTCGACGTCGACGCCACGGGCGCCATCAAGATAGGCGGCCAGATCGCATACCTCGATGCCGGCGGCAACATGAGCACCAACAACGCCGGCGGCACCGCCGCCACGCTCACTACCGTGTTGACCGCCGTCGGCGCTAATACCAATGCCGCTGGCCTGTCGTCGCTGACCATCGGCGGCAAGACGTACCAAAACATGGGCCTTGGGGGGACTAACAATACCCACATCTCCTTCGTCGACACCATCTCGTCCGATGCGTTGCTGGCCAAGGTCAAGGCCAACGCCACCGCCAACGACGTGGCCATCACGCTGGGCTCGGGCATCACCTCCGCCAACGTGCAATTCACCTCCGGCACGTCGACCAACACCTACGTCGACGAAAGGAATGAGTTCACCACCACCAAGGAATTCACGACGAACTACCATGTCGATCCCACCTCGGGCCAAGCCACCGTGACGGGCGGCACCGGCACGGGCGACTACGCTCCCAAGACCGGTTCGCTCGCCTACGTCAGCGCCTCAGGCAAGCTGACCACCGACACCACCAGCAAGGGCACGAAGACCGAAGACCCCATGAAGACGCTGGACGCCGCTTTCACCATGCTGGACAAGATGACCGGTGAACTGGGCGCGGTGCAGAACCGCCTGGAATCGACCATCGCCAACCTGAACAACGTGATCAACAACCTGGCCAATGCGCGTTCGCGCATCGAGGACGCCGACTACGCCACGGAAGTGTCGAACATGTCGAAGGCCCAGATCCTGCAACAGGCCGGCACCTCGGTGCTGGCGCAGGCCAACCAGGTCCCGCAGACGGTGCTGTCGCTGCTGCGTTGATCGCGCCGTAGCTCAGCCACTTGGGCCCCCCGGCCATCGTTCCATTCGATGGCCGGGGGGCTTTTCGCATCCCTGGGCAATACGACAGACTCGCGAGTCGCCGCCGACGCATACCGCTACACGCGTTCAGGCCAGCTTATTTCGGGCATGCCATTGAGCGCAGGCTTTGCAAATAGATAACCTTGGAAACGCTGGATGCCGGCGGCTTGCAGCCAGCACCATTCCTCTACCCGCTCAACGCCTTCCGCCACGGGCGTAATGCCCATCGCGGCGCAGGCCTCGACAATCGCAACCACGATGGCCTGGCGAGGGCCATCCAAATGGATGTCCTGAATGAGCTTGCGATCGATCTTGAGTTTGTCGGGCTGGAATTCCGCGAGCAACGACAAACCGGCAAAACCCGCGCCGAAATCATCGATTGCCACACCGATGCCTGCCCTGCGCAGGCGCTCGATCACGCCGCTGAAGGTGCTTGGGCTGGACACGGCCTCCTGCTCGGTCACCTCGACGATGACTTGCTGGGACGACAACCCCGCCGCTGCGATCTGATCGGCCAGGAATTCCACCGCCTGCGGCTCCGCCATCAATGATCTTGGCAAGAGATTGACCGCAATTTTGGTGTCTTTCAAGGGCAATCGACCGGCCAGGCGAAAGGCAAGCGCCTTGGACTCCAGGTCGATGCGATGCAATTCGCCGGGCGCAATGGAGGAAAACAGTTCCTCGGGTGGACCTCCGTGGGGGCCTCGAATCAGAAACTCGAACGAACTGACTTCCCTGTGCATCGGCTTCACGATCGGCTGCAGCGCAAACTGGTAGCGCTGTCCTTGGACCCCAGGCGCGGCCTGATCCGCCGGCGGCCCGCCGCGCACGAACCGCCAGTTGCTGGCATCCTCGCCGTCGACGACATGGCGGGTTCCGCGGGCCAGGGCATACCAGATCAGGATGTTGATCACCCGGTCATCGCTGCCGGACAGAGGGCCCTTTGTCTTCATTTGGGCGAGTAGCCGCGACGACACCTGCCCAGGATCGAGCTCGCGCAAGTCGATCAGGGCCATCGAATCGCCTTCGAATCGACGCGCCGCCGCGTGGTCGCGCATGAGACGAACGACATTGCCATGGCGCGAATCCCGCCCGATCGACTCGAACAACGCATCCACCGCCGCATCGGGCCCTTCGAGAAGCTGCACGAAATGGACGCCATCGAAAAGCAATATGCCCGTCACGTGCATGGCGGTGTTGCGCTGCCGGGCCAGCTCCAACAGGCCGCTCATTGCGTCGAGGTTCTGCAAGTGACTGGCGCGGCTGCGATATATCAGTGTCGATAGCATGGCGTGCGCTCCCAAAACAGTGCAGGCGGACTATTTGCCGGGATTCTAGTGCAACCAAGCGTGTCGTCGTTCGAAAGCGCGGTCCAGGCATGACTTCGCCGCACGCTCAGGCGGCCGCGATCTGCTTGAGCACGGCCGCGACAATGGCTTCGGGCCGGTCTTCCTGCACCAAGTGGCCAGCGCCCGCCACCGGCAGGCAGGGGCGATCGGAAATCAGCGCCGCCAGGGCCACGCCCTGGCCCGGGGGAATCCATTGGTCCTGTTCTCCCCACAGCACCTGTACCGGACAATCTAGCGCGCGGTAGCTGCCCTGGACCTCGTCGGTATAGCGCGGGTCCATCTGCGCGATCTGCCGGTAGAACGCCGGTTGGCCGGTTGCGCCCAGCCACGGCGCGCAATAGACCGACAGCGCCTCCTCGGACAGCGGCTGATGGGCCGCCGTTTGCAGGTAGGCCCGCAACAGCGCGCGATGCATGTAGTCGGGCATCGCCGCGAACGCCTGTTCGTGCTGGCGCACGTGTTGGACAAAGGGCGAGCCCCAGGGCGCCAGGGCCACCGCGTCGAAAATCGTCAGCGAGGCGTAGCGCAACCCATCCAGGAAATACGCGCGCAGCGCCGTGGCGCCGCCGAAATCGTGCGCCAGGACATCCGGACGCTGCAGGCCCCATTCCTTGAACAGCGCCGCCAGCACCCGGTTCTGCACCCCCAGCGACACGTCCTGCCCATCGCGCATCTCGGACTGCCCGTAACCCACCAGATCGAAACAATAGACGGTGCGGCGATCGGTCAGCGCCGGCACGATGCGGCGCCAGACCTGCGAGGAAAACGGCGTGCCGTGAATCGCCACCAAAGGCGGGCCACTGCCGAATCGGCCCCAGCGGACGGCGTTTCCCTGAATCAACGTGGTGTGCGGCAAGTCGAGCACGCGCGGCCCTCATATAGTCATTTAGCTAAGTGATAATATAATAGGCAAATGACACGATCCCTGCAAATCAAGGCCATGGCCAGCGAAGTGCGCCTGTCCATCCTGCGTTACCTGGCACAGGCGAAGCAGCACTTCGGCCACCAATGGTCCGCCGACCCCGAAACCTTCGGGGTATGCATGACACTGATCGCCGAAATGCTGGAGGTCTCCCAGCCCACCGCCAGCCGCCATCTGGACATCCTGCGCCAGGCGGGATTCATCACCGTGCGCCGACATCAGAAATGGTCGTACTGCCAGCGCAATGAGGCCGGCATCCAAGACTATCTGGCGTGGCTGCAGCAGCAATTGGCGCTGCCCGGCGCGGCAGCCGCAGCGAATGCGGCAAGCGGCCGCAGCCCCGGCCAGACCGCATTTCGCGCCTGAGTCCGCGCTCAACAGAGCTTGTTTCAATTGAGACCTAGGAGATGCCATCGGACCGGCGTACGTTGGGGGGGTGGCATCTTCGTCACAACCACTATAGAGGTACGCACAATGTCTTCGACCATTCGTCAAAGTGCATCATCCAACTCACCGACCCAGCCCGGTCAGGGCGATCCCGCCCAAAAGCAGGCCGAGCAGCAAACCCAGCAGCAGAAGGAGGACGCGGCGCGCAAGGCTGCTCCGGCAGACCAAAGCGGCAAAAAGGCCCCTCCGGCCGGCCAGCACTAAGCAGCGCTGCAGGCATCGTCATTGATTCGAGAATGCGGTCACATTAACGACGCTTGACCACTCAGTGAGTTTCTAGGGATCTTTTGAATGTCTGATCCGTATGCGAAGCCTTTGGCATAGAGCCGAGGGCTTTTTTATTGGCGCCTTATGGCGTTGTTGGGGGTGGCATCTTTGGCGCAACAACCCTATAAGGGCACGCATCCCGCCAACCGGTCGACGCTAAATCACGCCTTATTACAAATGCGATACGTCCGTGGTAATGTTGATAAATACCCCGTCAATACGACGAACCTTTCCCATGCAGCAAGTCTCGCGGGCCAAATGCGGTTTTCTTGGCTCACAACAATAGCCCACGGCACAGCGAGTCCCATGCTCCCATATCCGTTGTTTATCCCGTCAATCATGTACCCCGCGCCATGACGCTCAAACAGGAGTTCCCTATCGTGGGGGTGGGCGCCTCCGCCGGCGGCATCGAAGCGCTCGAAGGGTTCTTGCGCGGGCTGCCCCCTTCGCCCGGTGTGGCCATCGTGGTCATCACGCACCTGAGCCCGTCGCGGGAAAGCCATCTGTCAGAAGTTCTGTCGCGCTACACCACGCTGCAGGTGCTGCCCGCGGTCGACAATCAGCAGGTCGATGTCAATTGCATTTATGTGCTGCCGCAAGACGCGCTCATGTCGATCAGCCATCGCCGCCTGCGGGTGCTCAAGCGGCCTGCGGACTTGCCTGGCCGCCGCCCTATCGATCTGTTTTTTACCGCCTTGGCGCGCGATTGCGGTGATGTCGCCGCGGGGGTCATCCTATCGGGCGGTAATTCCGACGGCACTCTAGGCATCAAGGCCATCAAGGAGCACGGGGGCCTGACCCTGGCGCAAGCGACGAACGAGTTTGGCCCCCTGAATCCCGAGATGCCTGACAGTGCGATTGCCAGCGGCCTGATCGATTTCGTGCTCCCGGTCGGGCAGATGGGCCCGCGGTTAGCCGAATTCGCGCGGCACGTTCCGCCCCCCGAGCCGCAGGGCAGCGGCCCGGTGTGCCTGGATGCGGCAGGACTCGCAATTAGCAACTTGCTGCGTAGCCGCATCGGCCATGACTTCAGCGGCTACAAGAACAAGACTTTCATGCGCCGGGTGCAGCGACGCATGCATGTCAACCAAATCGAGGGCATAGACGCCTACATCGAGCGCCTGAAACAGTCCCCGCAAGAGGCTGGCGCGCTATTTCGCGACCTGCTTATTAGCGTCACCAATTTCTTCCGTGACAAGGATGCGTTCGATTCATTGCAGCGTCTGGTCATCCCGAAGTTGCTGGACGGCCGCGGCCCGGCCGAATCCGTACGTCTCTGGATACCGGGCTGCGCCACTGGCGAAGAGGTCTATTCCCTGGCGATTTTGCTGCGCGAGCACATGGACAGCATGCCGTCACCGCCGCAAATCCAGTTGTTCGCCACCGATATCGACGACCGGGCGCTGGCCGTGGCCCGGGCCGCACGCTATCCCGGTCAACTGCTGGAAAACTTGTCGCAGGAGCGGCGCGATCGCCATTTTTATGCAGACGGGGACAGCTACGTAGTCAACAAACAAGTGCGCGAGATCTGCATTTTTTCGCCGCACAGTGTCCTACGGGATCCGCCGTTTTCGCGTATCGACCTGATCTCCTGCCGTAATCTGCTGATCTACTTTGGCAGCGATATCCAGAAGCAAGTCATTCCGACCTTCCACTATTCGTTGCGCCCCGGCGGTTACCTATTCCTGGGAATGTCTGAAAACGTCAGCCAATTCAGCGAGCTTTTCATCCCCATCGAGAAGAAACACCGTATTTTCCAACGCCGCGCAGACATTGCCGCGCCACCTCGCCCCGCGCTGCCAGTGGCCGCGCTGCAGACGCGGGGGCAACCCAGCATCGGCACGCCGCGCCAACAAACAGGCGCTACCGCGCTACGCCAAGCCGTCGACGCACAAGTGTTGTCGCAACATGCCCCCGCGCATGTGCTGGTCAACCGCGATGGCGACATCGTTTATTACTCCAGCCGCACCGGAAAATACCTGGAAGCGGCGGCCGGGGCCCCCACCCGGCAGGTACTGACGTTGGCCCGTAAAGACCTGCGACTTGATCTGCGCACGCTACTGCATGAAGCCGTCGAGACGGGCCAGGCAGCCGTTCGAAAAAATGTCGCGCTGGAAGATGACGAAGGCCGCGTGCAGCAAATATCGTTAACTGTCGAACCCCTGGCGGCGCGACACGAAACCGAGCCCCTCTATCTGATCCTGTTCGACGACCAGGGCCCCGTCCTGCCGCGGGACGAGGCACAAGACCTCGCGTATCCACAGCGTCACGACGCAACACGGCACCTGGAAAGCGAATTGCGCGACATGCGCGAACGGTTGCAGTCGATGATCGAGGAATACGAAACTGCTCTTGAAGAATTGAAGTCTTCCAATGAAGAGCTGCTGTCTGTCAATGAAGAGCTGCAATCGACCAACGAGGAGCTGGAAGCCTCCAAGGAAGAACTGGTCTCGCTGAACGAAGAACTGCACACTGTCAATGCCGAGTTGCATGGCAAGGTCGACGAGCTGGACCGCAGCAACAGCGACCTGCACAACCTGTTCGAAAGCACAGCCATCGCTACGCTTTTCCTGGATCAGAACTTGATCATCCGTAGCTTCACGCCAGCGGTCAGTGACGTGTTCAATATTTTGCCCAGCGACTGCGGACGCCCCATCACCGACTTGGCCAGCCGTTTCGACCTGCCCTCGTTCGCCAGCGATATCCAGCACGTCTACGATCGTTACCTGCCGATCGAACGGCGCATCGCTGGAACGCTGGATGGCAAACATTACCTACTGCGCCTGGTCCCCTACCGTGGCAGCGATAGCCAGGTGGACGGCGTGGTCGTGACATTCATCGACATCACGCAGGTCACCCACGCGGAGCGGCGCCACCGCATCCTGATATCCGAGCTACAACACCGCACCCGTAACCTGCTGGCGCTAGTCAAAAACGTAGCCCGGCGCACGCTGGGCGACGGCGAACCCTTCAAGCGCCTGGACACCCGCCTTGCCGCGTTAGACCGGGTGCAGGATCTACTGGGCGAAAGCGACACCGCGCGCATCGAATTCGGCGGCATGTTGCGCCGCGAGCTGGAAGCCGTCGGCAATGAACACCAGATCACGTTCTCGGGACCGCCGGTACTGGTGCAGGCGGATCACATCCAGACTTTGGCGCTGGCCATCCACGAACTGGCCACCAATGCCGTCAAGTACGGCGCGCTGAGCCATAGCGCCGGTCGCCTGGATATCGTGTGGCGGGTGCAGCCGCAAGACAGCAAGGATCACTTGGTGATCGACTGGACCGAAACCGGCGCGCCGGTGGCGCCAAACGCGACCCGCCGCGGCTACGGCAGCGAGCTGATCGAACATGCACTGGCTTTCACGCTACGCGCCAAAGCAACATTGGAATTCAGGCAGGAGGGGATCTCGTGCCAGATCAACGTACCTCTGGATAACAACGAAGTTGCCACGGCGACGGGCGATGCCGCCTGACCTGCCCGGTCACTGTTACGCGGAGCGGCCCCTGGAAGTTCGCCCAAGCCGCCGCCGCTATCGCGCCCTCGGCCATTTCCATGAAGCCACCACCGGATCGGCCGCCCAGACCTACCGCGCGGATAACGTGGCGAACGTGACGATTGCCACCGTCATCACGCCCATGGCGATCAGCAGCCCGAGCGGCAGCCGCGAAGACCGGGCCTGCTGCTTACCCTGCGCGAACGCCAGCCATGCGCCGGCGGCCATGGTCGCAAGGCCCAAGACGGTTCCAGTCCACTCCATGGCCGCGAGCGTCGTCGACATCGGCGCCGCCGCAATGGGAAAGACGGTCGCCAGATCCAGCAGATAGACCGCCATGAATGCGGCACCGGCAAGCACCGAAAAAGCCCCGCCCCGCCCAGACCGTAAAACGCGATAGGCCAAGACCAGGCTGCCGAGACCGAGCAGCGTCAGAAAGAGGTTGAACGCGGCCAGCACGGCAACGCTGTATCCCGGAAAGTTGCGGGTTTCCACAAGGCCGCCCGGCACCATCAGGGCCAGGTTCACGGCGCTGAGAACGAGCAGAGCGGCAAGACCGCGCGTCGGGATCATGGGTTCGTCTTTCCGGGATTGCCCGGGGGCAAAAGCGGCGCCATCAGCAGCGAAAAAGCGCCCTCGGAAAGGCGCGCCGCTTCGCGCTTATCCAGCGCAGAGGCATGCATCGCAAACCAACGGTCCACCGTGACGATAAGGCTCAAGGCAACATCCGCCAGAAGCGCGAGAGGAAGGTCGTTTCGGACTGCGGCGGCCGCTTGCCCGGACGCCAGCATGGATTCGATCTGGCGCCGCAGTTGCGCGAGCGGCTCGGCGCAGGCGCGTTGCGCGGCGGCTTCCAGATGCAGGGTCCGCACCAGGCAGGCCAGGCGCTCATCCTGCTGAAGCGCCTCGGCCAATCGACGGCACAGGGCCGCGATCCGCGCCCAGTAGGCATCTCGCGCGGCGCCGGCAAGCGCTTCGGCCTGCGCGTCGAACCTTCCTAGGCGGGCGAGACTGCGTTCAAGCGTGGCGCGGAACAGTTCGCCCTTGTCGGCAAAGTAATGATAGGTCCGCCCCTTGCTTTCTCCCGCTGCCGCAATGATGCGGTTGAGCGAAGCATTTTCGAACCCATGTTCACTGAACTCGATTTCGGCCGGGTCAAGCCAGCGCGCGCGCGCGTCATCGCTTAGCGCGGTGAATCTGGCACGAGTGGCTGGCGTGGAGGCGGACAAGATGGAATCACGCGGATTGCGCGGCTGAATGAGGGGTAAAGCCAATTTAGACCGATGGTCTAAATTTGTCAAACGGTCGCCCCGGTCCCGAGTGAATCTGGATCAGACGCAGGAGCTTCCGGCGGGTCGGCCCGCACCGCCGGGCGACCCGGCGAACGGCCGCTCGCCGAGAGTTGACGGGAAGCGAAGCAAGTACCCGTCCGGGTCTTGCACCAGGAACTGGCGGACGCTGATTCACGCCTCTACCCAGAGGCGCTTCGAGCGACCCGGTGATCCACTTCCTGCCATCTCCGAGTTCCTCGAGCATACCCGCGCAATCAACCGGGCGATGAAATAACCCATCAGCCCCCCCCCCGGGCCTGAGGAGGACGGGGGCCGTCATCGGCTTGGGGGACCGGGATGGATCTAACCCAGGTCAACGTTGAGCTTGCCCTTCTGCAACAGGTCATCAATGATGGCTTGGTTGTTCAACTGGCCATCGTGCGTCAGGTCGACATTCTCCAGCACAATCTTCTGGTCCGCGCCCTGGGAACCCAGCTCGCCCTTGGTGTTGACGTCGATGACTGTGTTGTTGCCTTCCTTGTGAAAGTTCAGGTAATGGGCCAGGCTGCCCGCCTTGCCGACGGTTAGCAGGTCCCGTAGATCCAGCACATCGCCGCCTGCCGACGCGGCGGCTAGCGAGAAGTCCTTGATGGTATCGACGGACGGCTTGGCGGTCGTGCCCTGGTCGCCCAACTCCCACTTGAAGACATCGCTGCCGTCCCCGCCGGTCAGGATGTCGTCACCCTTGCCGCCGATCAGCAAGTCGCTGCCATTGCCACCATCGAGCCTGTCGTCGCCCGAACCGCCATGCAGCATATCGTTGCCGTCACCGCCATGAAGTTTGTCGTCGCCGGTGCCGCCATAGAGGATGTCGCTGCCATCGTCGCCGTACAGCGTGTCGTTGCCGCCCTGCCCGTAGATGATGTCGTCGCCGCTGCCACCGTGGATGGTGTCATCGCCGCCGCGCGCGTCGTCGGCCAGGTTGAAGTCGGCGTGGTGCTCCTTGATGTACTGGTACAGCTCGCCGTTGCTCGGCGTATGGCCGTCGCGCATCTCCAGGAACACCTGCAGCGCCTTCACGCCCGCCCCTTGCGCCAGGTCGGCCGGGCGGCCGCCCACGGCGGACCAGTCCAGCACGTCGCCATCGGTGTTCAGGACGTCGCCGAAAATGAGATCGTGACCGGCGTCACCCTTGACCACGTCGTCGCCAACGGCGGTTGGATCCGTCTTGGACGATCCGCTCTGCAGGGCAGCCTTCAACTCCTCGGCGGTGTTGACGATCTCGGGCTGGCCAACCGGGGCGACGACATCGCCACCAGGCAACGTCAACTTGCCCATCTCCATCTCGCCCGAGTTATCGAAGAACTTCAGGTATTCCTCCTTGACGCCCTGGCCGATGCCGATAGCGTGGACCGTGGCGCCCTTGTCGGTCAGGAGCTTGAACTGCGCGACAGCGTAATCCATGGAAATCGAGTCGCCGTCCGTAAGAAAATACACGACCTTTTCGAACGGCGCGCCCTTGGAGGCCTCCGGCTGCATGTTGAACCATCTGTTCGCTTGCCAGAACGCGTCCGCATAGTTGGTACCCCCTTTGGCCGAGAGTCCCTCGATGGCCTTAATCAAGCTGCCGACGTTGTCTCCATTCAGGCCCTTGACCGTGTGCCTGATAGCAGAAGATCCTTGGAAGCTGATCAGCGCCAGGTTGATGATGCCGTCGTGGCCCTTCAGCGTATTCGCCAGGTTCTTGAGCGCGTCGATCGTCAACTGCATCCGGTTCATGTCCTTCGTGCCCGAAGGGTCCAACATACTTTCCGATGTGTCGACCACCAGCGCGATGCTGTAGTTCTTGCCCGGTTCGACCGTGGTGACGGTGCCGCCCTTGTCGCCCAGGATGACGTCGTCACCGGCGCCGCCGCTGAGGGGCGGCTTGGCGCCCGTGCCGCTGCTGTCGTTGTCGCCGGCGATGAATGCGTTGGTCTTGATGACGAAGTTGTACTCGCCGGAAGTGTCGCGGCCGCCATCGGCGGTGCCGCCGTTGTCGCGCACCTTGAAGCCGAAAGAGGCGTTCTGACCCGTTGCCGACGGCGTGTAGACCAGCTTGCCCGCGGCGAGGTCCGCGGCCGGGACCACGGTGTTCGCGGTGATCGGCCGGCCGTTCAGCGCCAGCGCGCCGTCGACGGGCAGGCGCGTGATGATGACGCTGTCGAGCGAATTGCCTTCGGCGCCATCGTTGAAGTTGAACTCGGCGGCGGTGAAGGTGTGGCGGCCTCCCTCGGTCACGCTGGCGGCACTGTCGGCAGCCACCGGCGCGTCGTTGGCGCCGTTGATGGTGATGGTGACCTTGCCGCTGGTGCCGTCGGCGGTGGTGACCGTGAACACTTCCGTCAGGTGATCCTTGGCGCCCAGTTGCTGGACGGCCTGGGCGTCGTTGTCGAGCGTGAAGGTCCAGTTGCCGATGGCGTCGATCGAGAACTTGCCGTACTGGCCCTGGTGGTCGGTCTGCGGCGTGAAGCTGGCCTGACCAGCGTCTTTGTCCGTGACGTCGAGCTTGCCATTGGCCGTGTAGACCTTGTCTTCCTGCACAGTGCCGGCGTCATCGCCCGGCCTGCTCGGGGTGATGATGGCGGCGTCGCGGGTACCGGTGATTTCGACGGTGATGGTTTCGGTGGCCGTGCCGCCATGGCCATCGTCCACCGTGACGGTGAGGGTGTCGGTGACGGTCTCGCCATCCTTGAGGGCCTGGACCTTGTCGCTGGCGTTGTCCAGCGTGTAGGTCCACTTGCCGCTGCCGTCCACGGTGAACGAGCCGTACTGGCCCTTGCCGTCATTGCTGACGGTCCAGGTATGCGTGTCACTGGCGTCGATGTCAGCCTTGTCCAGTTGACCGGAAGCGGTCTGGGCGCCGTCTTCCCTGACGGCGCCGGTAACCGCGCCGCTGAGGGTGGGCGCGTCGTTGGTGCCGTTGATGGTGATGGTGACCTGGCCGTTAGTGCCGTCGGCGGTGATGACCGTGAACACTTCCGTCAGGTGATCCTTGGCGCCCAGTTGCTGGATGGCCTGGGCGTTGTTGTCGAGCTTGAAGCGCCAGTTGCCATTGGCGTCGATCGAGAACGTGCCGTACTGGCCCGCGAAGTCGGTCTGCGGACGGAACACGGCCTCGCCGGCATCCGGATCGATGACATCGAGCTTGCCGCTGGCGGTCAGCGTGGCGTCTTCCTCGACGGTGCCGGCGTCATCGCCCGGCTTGCTCGGGGTGATGACGGCGCCGTCGCTGGTGCCATCGACCGTGATGGCGATGACCTGCGTGGCCTTGCCGCCCTGCCCGTCGTCGACCGTCACGGTGATGGTTTCGGTCAGGTGTTCGCCGTCCTTGAGCGCCTTGACGTCCGTATTGGCGTTGTCGAGCTTGTAGGTCCAATTGCCATGCTGGTCGAGCGTGAAGCTGCCGTACTGGCCCTTGCCGTCGTTGTTCAGCGACCAGGTATGGGTGTCGTTGGTGTCGACGTCATGCTGGGTGAGCTGGCCGGTCAGCGCCTGGGTGCTGCCTTCCTGGATCTTGCCGGTGGCCGTGCCGGTGATGGTCGGGGCGTCGTTGGTGCCAGTGATTTCGACGGTGATGGTTTCGGTGGCGGTGCCGCCATGGCCGTCGTCCACCGTGACGGTGAAGGTGTCGGTGACCTGCTGGCCTTCTGCCAGCTCCTGGACCTTGGCACTCTCGTTGTCCAGCTCAAACTTCCAGTTGCCGTTCTGCTCGACGGTGAAGGTGCCGTACTGGCCCTTGCCATCGTTGCCGACGGTCCAGGTGTGCGTGTCGCGGGTGTCGATGTCGCTGACGTCGAGCTTGCCGGTGGCGGTGGCGGTGTCGGTGTCGTCCTCGGTCACGGCGCCATCGGTCTTGCCGCTGAGTTCGGGCTTGTCGTTGGTGCCGTCGATGGTGACGGTAACGGTGCTCTGGGTGCCGTCGTCGGTAGTGACGGTGAAGGTCTCGGCGAGCTTCTCACCCACGGCCAGGGCCTGAACCTTGGGATCGGTGTTGTCGAGCGTGTAGGTCCAGTTGCCGTTGGCGTCGATCGAGAACGAGCCGTGCTCGCCCTTGGCGTCGGTCTGGGCGTTGAAGCTGGCCTGACCAGCGTCTTTGTCCGTGACGTCGAGCTTGCCATTGGCCGTGTAGGCCTTGTCTTCCTGCACGGTGCCGGCGTCATCGCCCGGCTTGCTCGGGGTGATGATGGCGGCGTCGCGGGTGCCGGTGATTTCGACGGTGATGGTTTCGGTGGCGGTGCCGCCATGGCCATCATCCACCGTGACGGTGAGGGTGTCGGTGACCTTCTGGCCATCGGTCAGCGCCTGGACCTTGTCGCTGCCGTTGTCCAGCACATAGGTCCACCTGCCGCTCTGGTCGACCGTGAGTGTGCCGTACTGACCCTTGCCGCCGTCGTTGGCGGACCAGGTGTGAGTGTCGCTGGCGTCGACGTCGGCCTTGTCCAGCTGGCCAGACACTTCCTGCGTGCCGTCTTCCTTGACCGCGCCGGCGGCTTCGCCGCTGATGGTCGGGGTGTCGTTGGTGCCGTTGATGGTGATGGTGACCGTGCCGGTGGTGCCGTCGGCGGTGGTGACGGTGATGGTCTCGGTCAGCGTCTCGCCCACGGCCAGCGACTGCACGCGCGC
>NZ_CADIJV010000012.1 GCF_902859765.1 Achromobacter pulmonis | reverse complement strand
CGCGGGTTGCGGGGCGGGAGCGGGCTGGCCGCCGGCCGCGGGGGCGGGCGGATCCAGGTCCAGGTTCAGGTTGGGGCTGGGCGGCGCGATGGACGGCGGCGCTTCGGCCGGCTCGGCGGCCAGCGGTGTCATCAGTGGCCCGCTGGCGGCGGTGGCGCCGGCCGTTCCGGCCGCGATGGCGGGCTTGCCGCTGGCTTCGCGGGCCACCTCGTCGAGCTCGGCGCGGAACTGCTGCACCGGCTCCTGCAGCGCATTGTGGGTGTCGTGCAGCGATTGCTGCACGTCTTGCGCGGCGGTTTCCATCTCGCTCTTGAACTTGCGCAGTTCGTCCAGCTCGATTTCGCGCTGGATGTCGGACTTCACATCATTGACGTAGCGCTGGGCGCGGCCAAGCAGGTGGCCGACCGTGCGGGCGACCTTGGGCAGGCGTTCGGGGCCGATGACGATCAGCGCGATGACGCCGATCACCATCAGTTCAGTGAGGCTGACATCAAACATTCGACGGCCGCTCGGAAATTGAGGCAATGAGGACCGGCGGTTTCAGGCCGGTCCGGGGGGCAGGGCTCAGGAGTTGGATTTTTCCTTGGCCTGCACGTCGATGGTATCGCCGGAGACGCGTTGTTGCGCGATCGGCTCGGCCGGTTTGTCGCTGTTGGCGTCTTTCATGCCTTCCTTGAAGCCCTTGACGGCGCCGCCGAGGTCGGACCCGATGTTGCGCAGTTTCTTGGTGCCGAAAATCAGCGCCACGATGACCAGAACGACCAACCAATGCCAAATGCTAAAGCTACCCATGACGGTTCTCCGTATTACGCGGTGGGGGCCATGCGCCCTTTCCAGGGTCGCTGGCCGCCGAGGATGTGGAAATGCAGATGCGGGACTTCCTGGCCGCCTTCGACGCCAGAGTTGATCATGATGCGAAATCCGCCATCGGGGCCCGGACGGCAACCGTTTTCAGCGGCAAGCCGCGGCGCCAATGCCATCATTCTACCCAACCAACCTGCGTCCTCGGCCGTAATATCCTGCATGGATGTGACATGACGTCGAGGGATCAGCAATAAATGCACCGGTGCGGCCGGGTTGATATCGTGGAATGCAACAAACTCCTCGTCCTCGTAGACCTTCTTGGACGGGATCTCGCCGGCGGCGATCTTGCAGAAAATACAGTTGGCGCTCATTTTTCCGGTTCCGTGTCAGTCCTGGGGACGGCTGGCCTTCTCGGCCAGGCCCGACAGCCCTTCGCGGCGGGCCAGCTCGGCCAGCACGTCGTCGGGGCGCAGGTTGAAGTGCGTCAGCGCGACCAGGCAATGAAACCACAGGTCGGCGGTTTCGCTGACGATGCGTTCGGGCACGCCATCCTTGGCGGCCATGACCAGTTCGGTGGCTTCTTCGCCGATCTTCTTGAGGAAGGCGTCGGGGCCCTTGGACAGCAGCTTGGCCGCGTACGAGGCCTTGGGATCACCGCCGTTCTCGGGGCGGCGGGTCTCCAGGGTGTCGGCGATGCGGGCCAGGACGTCGTGGGCGGTCAGGGGCGAGTCGGTCATTTGTAGATCAGTTCGGGGTCTTTCAGCACCGGATCGACCGTGACCCAGGAGGCCTGGTCGGTCGGGCCTTCCAGGCGGCGGTAGAAGCAGCTGGCGCGGCCGGTGTGGCAGGCGATGCCGCCTTCCTGGTGCACCTTGAGCAGCACCACGTCGCCGTCGCAATCGAGGCGCAGCTCGTGCACCTGCTGCACGTGACCGGACTCCTCGCCCTTGCGCCACAGGCGCTGGCGCGAGCGCGACCAGTACACCGCGCGGCCGGTGGCGGCGGTCTCGGCCAGCGATTCGCGGTTCATCCAGGCCACCATCATGATCTGGCCGTTGTCGGCGTCCTGCGCGATGGCGGGGATCAGGCCGTTCTCGTCGAAGACGACATCGGCCATCCAGCCGGGTTCGTTGCTCATCGTCATATCCTTACTTCAATGCCCTGCGCGGCCATGAAGCGCTTGCATTCGCCGACCGTGTGCTGGCCGAAGTGGAAGATGCTGGCGGCCAGCACGGCGCTGGCGCGGCCGGTGGTGACGCCGTCGGCCAGGTGCTGCAGGGTGCCGACGCCGCCCGAGGCGATGACGGGCACCGGCACGGCGTCCGACACGGTACGGGTCAGTTCGAGGTCGAAGCCCGACTTGGTGCCGTCGCGGTCCATGCTGGTCAGCAGGATCTCGCCGGCGCCATAGGCCGCCATGCGGCGCGCCCAGGCCACGGCGTCCAGCCCGGTGGCCTTGCGGCCGCCATGGGTGAAGACTTCCCAGCGCGGCGCCTCGCCCGCGGCCGAGACGCGGCGCGCGTCGATCGCCACCACCACGCATTGCGAGCCGTGGTAGTCGGAGGCCGCGCGCACCAGTTCCGGGTTGGCCACGGCGGCGCTGTTGATGCTGATCTTGTCGGCGCCGGCGTTCAGCAGGCGCTGGATGTCCGATACCTGGCGCACGCCGCCGCCCACCGTCAGGGGGATGAAGACCTGCGAGGCGACCTGCTCGATGATGGGCAGGATCAAGTCGCGGCCGTCGCTGGTGGCGGTGATGTCCAGGAAGGTGAGCTCGTCGGCGCCCTGCTCGTTGTAGCGGCGGGCGATCTCGACGGGATCGCCGGCATCGGCGAGGTTGACGAAATTGACGCCCTTGACGACGCGGCCGGCGGTGACGTCAAGGCAGGGAATGATGCGGCGGGTCAGCGCGCTCTGGACGGGCGCGCCGGCCCCGGTGGACCTGCTGGCGTTGGTCATTTGGCCAATTCGTCGGCGCGGGCCTGCGCCGCCTGGAAGTTGAGCGTGCCTTCGTAGATGCTGCGGCCCAGGATGGCGCCTTCGACGCCCTCTTCCTCGACGGCGCACAGTGCCTCGATGTCCTGGATGCCGGCGATGCCGCCCGAGGCGTACACCGGGATGCGCACGTGCTGCGCCAGGCGCACGGTGGCCTCGACGTTCACGCCCGACAGCATGCCGTCGCGGCCGATGTCGGTGTAGATGATGGCTTCGCAGCCGTAGTCCTCGAACTTCTTGGCCAGGTCGAGCACGTCGTGGCGCGTCAGCTTGCTCCAGCCGTCGGTGGCGATCTTGCCGTCGCGGGCATCCAGGCCGACGATGATCTGGCCGGGGAAGGCGCCGCAGGCGTCCTGCAGGAAACCCGGGTTCTTGACCGCGGCGGTGCCGATGATCACGTAGGAGATGCCGGCGTCGAGATAGCGCTCGATGGTGTCGAGGTCGCGGATGCCGCCGCCGATCTGCACGGGAATGTCGTCGCCGACGGCTTCCAGGATGGCCTTGATGGGCGCTTCGTTCTTGGGCTTGCCGGCGACGGCGCCGTTCAGGTCGACCAGGTGCAGGCGGCGGGCGCCCTGTTCGAGCCACTTGGAGGCCATGGAGGCGGGGTCTTCGGAGAACACCGTTGCATCGTCCAGGTCGCCCTGGCGCAGACGCACGCAGCGTCCGTCTTTGAGATCGATGGCGGGGATCAGCAGCATGGTGGGCAGCGGGAAAATATGGGGTTGAATGGTCTGGAGCGCGTGGGCCGCAGCGGTGTGCTTGCGGCTTACGGCTGCCAGTCTACAAAATTGCGATACAGGCGCAAACCGTGCTCGGCGCTCTTCTCGGGGTGGAACTGCACCGCGAAAATGTTAGCTGCCGCCACCGCGCAGGTAAAGGCAACGCCGTAATCGGTTTCACCAACGGTCAGGCTGGTATCGGCCGGGTCGGCGTAGTAACTATGGACGAAATAGAAATGCGTGTCGTCCGGAATGCCGTCCCAGATAGGGTGAGAGCGCGTCTGGCGGACTTTGTTCCATCCCATGTGCGGGACTTTCAAGCGTTCGGGGCGGACGTCGACCAGTCCGGCGGCGCCGGTGTCGGCCTCGCAGGCCGCGTCGTCGGCCGCGACCGGGTCGGCGAAGCGCGGGCCGGCAAAGCGCCGCACCACGCCCGGGAACAGGCCCAGGCACGGGGTGTCGCCCTCTTCGCTGGACTCGAACAGCATCTGTTCGCCCACGCAGACGCCCAGCAGGGGCTTGCTGCGGGCGGCCTTGACGACCGCTTCGCGCAGGCCGGATTCGTTCAGGGTGCGCATGCAGTCCGCCATGGCGCCCTGCCCGGGAAACACCACGCGGTCGGCCGCGTCGATTTCTTGGGGCTGGTTGCAGATGCGGATGTCCGCGTCGGGGGCGGCGTACTTGAGCGCGCGCGCGACGGAGTGGAAGTTGCCCATTCCGTAGTCGACGATGGCGATAGTGGTCACTTCGGTTTACCTGGTGCGTGGCGGGAGGTCGCGCAGCTTACAGCACGCCCTTGGTCGAGGGCACGACGTCGCCCATGCGCGGGTCGACTTCGATGGCCATGCGCAGCGCGCGGCCACAGGCCTTGAAGACTGTTTCGCATTGGTGGTGGGCGTTGGTGCCGCGCAGGTTGTCGATGTGCAGGGTGATCAGCGCGTGGTTGACCAGCCCCTGGAAGAACTCGCGCGTCAGGTCGACGTCGAAGGCGCCGATGTGCGAACGGGTGAAGGGGATGTGATATTCCAGGCCCGGGCGGCCGGAGAAGTCGACCACCACGCGCGACAGCGCCTCGTCCAGCGGCACGTAGGCGTGGCCGTAGCGGCGCAGGCCGGCCTTGGTGCCGACCGCCTTGGCGATGGCCATGCCCAGCGTGATGCCCACGTCTTCCACCGTGTGATGCGCATCGATGTGCAGGTCGCCCTCGGCCTTGATGTCGAGGTCGATCAGGCCATGGCGCGCGATCTGGTCCAGCATGTGGTCCAGGAACGGCACGCCGGTGTCGATCGTCTGCTTGCCGGTGCCATCCAGGTTGATGGCCACGCGGATGCGGGTTTCGTTGGTGTTGCGGGTGATCTCTGCGGTACGCATGTCAGGACTCGATTAGGCACTGAGGATGTCTTGCAGTGCCGATAGCAAAGCGGCGTTCTCGGCCGGTGCGCCTACCGAGATGCGGAGGCAGTCGGCCAGGAGCGGGTGGGCGTTGGCGAAGTTACGAACCAATATTTTGCGCTGTTTCAGGGCAAGATGCACGGCGTTGCCGTCCAGCTTGCCGGAAAAGCGCGCGAGTACGAAGTTGGCCGCGGAAGGGAATACCCTGACGCCGGGCAGCGCCGCCAGGGCCGCGGCCAGCGGCTCGCGGTCGGCGCGCAGGCGGGCGGCCTGTTCGTCCAGCACCGTTTTGTGGCGCAGCACGGTCAGCAGCGCGGCCTGGGTCAGCACGTCCAGGTTGTAGGGCGGGCGCACTTTGTCCAGCTCGGCGATCCAGTCGGGGTGGCCGGCCAGGTAGCCGAAGCGCAGGCCCGCCAGGCCGATCTTGGACACCGTGCGCATCACCACCACGTTCGGCGCGTCCAGCAGGCGCGGCATCCAACTGCGGTCGGTGAACGGCTGGTAGGCCTCGTCCACCACCACCAGACCGGGCGCGGCGGCGATGATGGCGGCCATGTCCGCGTCCGACCAGGCGCCGCCGGTGGGATTGTTGGGCACCGCCAGGAACACCACCTTGGGCTGGTGCTCGCGGATCGCCGCCAGCATGGCTGGAAGATCCAGGGACAGATCTTCGGTGAGCGGCACGCCGACGAAGCGGGCGTGGTCGAAGCGCGCGGCCATGTCGAAATAGACGAACGATGGCCACGGCGCCAGCACCACCTCGCCCGGGTTGCAGCAGGCCTGCACCGCCATGTGGATCAGTTCGTCCGAACCGTTGCCGAACAGCACGCCGGCCTCGGCGGGCACGCCGAAGGCCGATTTCACCGCCTGGCGCAGTTCGGCCAGGTCGGCGGCCGGGTAGCGGTTCAGCGGCGTGTCGCGCAGCACGCGCGCCAGGTCGTCGCGCACCGCCTCGGGCAGTTCGTAGGGCGATTCCATCGCGTCCAGCTTGATGCAGCCTTCGGCGTGCGCGACCGGATAGGCGCTCAGTTCGCGGATATCGGGCCGGATGGTGCCGGCGATGCGGCCGGCGACCTCGCTCATGGCTGGTCGATCCGGTACTGGGCGCTGGCGGCGTGGGCCTGCAGGCCCTCGCCCAGCGCCAGTTCCGCGGCGATGCGGCCAAGCGTCTGGGCGCCCTGGTGCGACACCTGGATCAGGCTGGAGCGCTTCTGGAAGTCATACACACCCAGCGGCGACGAGAAACGCGCGGTGCGCGAGGTCGGCAGCACGTGGTTGGGGCCGGCACAGTAGTCGCCCAGGGCTTCCGAGCTGAAGCGGCCCATGAAGATGGCGCCGGCGTGGCGGATCTTCGCGGTCCAGGCCTCGGGCTGCTCGGTGGAGATCTCCAGGTGTTCCGGGGCGATGTCGTTGGCGATGCGGCAGGCTTCGTCCAGGTCGCGCACCTGGATCAGCGCGCCGCGGTTGGCCAGGCTGGTGCGCAGGATGTCGGCGCGCGGCATGGTCGGCAGCAGGCGCGCGATGGCGGCCTCGACCTCGGCGATGAAGGCGGCGTCCGGGCACAGCAGGATGGATTGGGCCAGCTCGTCGTGCTCGGCCTGCGAGAACAGGTCCATGGCGATCCAGTCGGCCGGCGTCTTGCCGTCGCAGATCACCAGGATTTCGCTGGGGCCGGCGATCATGTCGATGCCGACCACGCCGAACACGCGGCGCTTGGCGGCGGCCACGTAGGCATTGCCGGGGCCGACGATCTTGTCCACGGCGGGCACGGTGGCGGTGCCGTAGGCCAGCGCGCCCACGGCCTGCGCGCCGCCGATGGCGAACACGCGGTCGACGCCGCTGATGGCGGCCGCGGCCAGCACGATCGGGTTGCGCGCGCCGTCCGGCGTGGGCGTGACCATGACCAGTTCCTGCACCCCGGCGACCTTGGCGGGGATGGCATTCATCAGCACCGACGAGGGATACGCGGCCTTGCCGCCCGGCACGTACAGGCCGACGCGGTCCAGCGGCGTGATCTGTTGGCCCAGCATGGTGCCGTCAGTCTCGGTGTAGGTCCAGGTTTCGGCGCGCTGGCGCTCGTGGTAGCGACGCACGCGCTCGGCGGCGGCCTGCAGCGCGTCGCGCTGGGCGGCCGGCAGCGCGGCCAGGGCCGCATGCCAGTCGGCCTTGGGGATTTCGAGCGTGTCCGCGGACACATGCGGCATGCGGTCGAAACGCTGGGTGTATTCCACCAGCGCGGCATCGCCGCGGGCGCGCACGTCGGCCAGGATGCCGGCGGCGGCGCGGTCGATGGACTCGTCCTCGGTGGCCTCGAAGGCCAGCAGCTTGGACAGGGCGGATGCGAATCCGGGATCGCGGGAGTCGAGACGATTGATCAGGGCCATGGCGTTCAGGCGGGTGGCGGCGGCCGCGCCGGGGCGCGGCGGCCTGGGTCAGGCGTTGCGGGAAGCGGCGCGCTCGAAAGCGTCCAGCAGCGGTTGCAGGCGTTCGCCGCGGGTCTTGAGCGCGGCCTGGTTGACGATCAGGCGCGAGGAGATCGGCATGATGTCCTCGACCGCGACCAGGTCGTTGGCGCGCAGCGTACCGCCGGTGGACACCAGATCCACGATGCAATCGGCCAGGCCCACCAGCGGCGCCAGTTCCATCGAACCATACAGCTTGATGATGTCGACGTACACACCCTTGGCCGCAAAGTGTTCACGGGCTGACTGCACGTACTTGGTGGCCACGCGCAGGCGCGCGCCCTGGTGCACCGCGGCCTCGTAGTCGAAGCCGTTGCGCACGGCCACGGCCAGGCGGCACTTGGCGATGTTCAGGTCGATCGGCTGGTACAGGCCCCCGGGCTGCTGCGCGGCGTGCTCGATCAGCACGTCCTTGCCGGCGATGCCGAGGTCGGCCGCGCCGTACTGCACGTAGGTGGGCACGTCGGAAGCGCGCACGATGATCAGCCGCAGGCCGGGATCGCTGGTCGGCAGGATCAGCTTGCGCGAGCTTTCGGGATTCTCGGGCACCTCGATGCCGGCTTCGGCCAGCAGAGGCATGGTTTCTTCGAAGATGCGCCCCTTGGACAGAGCCAGGGTCAGGGGGGCGAGCGGGGCATTGCTCATGCCGATTCCTTGCCGGTAACGCGTTGAATGTTGGCGCCCAGGGCGCGCAGCTTGACTTCCATCCGGTCGTAGCCGCGATCCAGGTGGTAGATGCGGTCGACCAGTGTGTCGCCGTCGGCGGCCAGGCCGGCGATGACCAGGCTGGCCGAGGCCCGCAGGTCGGTGGCCATGACGGTCGCGCCCGACAGGCGGGGGATGCCGCGGACGATGGCGGTATGGCCGTCGATGTCGATGTCCGCGCCCATGCGGCGCAGTTCCTGCACGTGCATGTAGCGGTTCTCGAAGATGGTCTCGACGATCACCGAGGTGCCCTCGGCCACCGTGTTCAGCGTCATCAGCTGGGCCTGCATGTCGGTGGCGAAGCCGGGGTACTCGTGGGTGCGGAAGCCGACGGCCCTGGGGCGCGTGGACATGGCGCCGCGGATCCAGTCGGGCCCGGTCTCGATGGTCAGGCCGGCCTCGGTCAGCTTGTCCAGCGTGGCGCCGAGAATGCCGGCGTCGGTGTTGCGCAGCATGATGTCGCCGCCGGCCGCGCCCACCGCGCACAGGAAGGTGCCGGCCTCGATGCGGTCGGAGATCACGCGGTGCGCGGCGCCGTGCAGGCGCTCGACGCCGTCGATCACGATGCGGTCGGTGCCGTGGCCCTGGATGCGGGCGCCCATCTTGATGAGCAGTTCGGCCAGGTCCACCACTTCGGGCTCGCGCGCGGCGTTTTCCAGCACGGTCTGGCCGTCGGCCAGCACCGCGGCCATCAGCAGGTTCTCGGTGCCGGTGACGGTGACCATGTCGGTGCGGATGGAAGCGCCCTTCAGGCGCTTGGCGCGCGCCACCACGAAGCCGTGCTCGATGCTGATGTCGGCGCCCAGCGCCGCCAGGCCCTTGATGTGCTGGTCCACCGGCCGCTGGCCGATGGTGCAGCCGCCCGGCAGGCTGACGCGGGCCTCGCCGAAGCGCGCCACCAGCGGGCCCAGCACCAGGATCGAGGCGCGCATCGTCTTGACCAGGTCGTACGGCGCTTCAAGGCTGTCGACGCGGTCGGCCTGCAGGGTGACGATGCCATCGCTGCCGCGTTCGGCGCGCACGCCCATGCGGCCCAAGAGGCGCAGCATGGTGGCGGTGTCGTTCAGGTGCGGCACATTGGAGATGGTCAGCGCGTCGGCCGTCAGCAGGCCGGCGCACAGGATCGGCAGGGCCGAGTTCTTGGCGCCGGAGATGGCGATCTCGCCGTGCAGTTGCGCGCCGCCGGTAATGCGGAGTTTGTCCATGGTCACTTGCCCGCCTGGGCGTATTCAGCCGGGGTCAGGGTGCGCATCGACAAGGCATGGATCTCGGCCTTCATGCGGTCGCCCAGCGCCGCGTAGACCAACTGATGGCGCTGGATCAGGCGCTTGCCTTCGAAGGCCGCGCTGACGATGACCGCGTCGAAATGCGAGCCGTCGCCCTGTACGTCGAGGTGTTCACAGGGCAGGCCGTCCGCGATGTATTGGCGGACTTGCGCGGGAGTGGGAAGCATGGACGTCAGTTCCTGAGTTTGTAGCCGCTGGCCAGGAGCCGCAGCGCATAGATCGAAAGCGCGAGGAACACCCCCGTCACCACCGCCAGGCTGCGCCAGGGGGAGACGTCCGACACCGAGAAGAATCCGTAGCGGAAACCGTCGATGGTGTAGAAGATGGGGTTCCAGTGGGACACCCCCTGCCAGAAGGCCGGGAGCGTATGGATGGAATAGAACACGCCGGACAGGAAGGTGGCCGGCATGATGAGGAAATTCTGGAACGCCGCCAACTGGTCGAATTTTTCGGACCACAGGCCGGCGATCAGGCCGAGCACGCCCATGATGCCGCAGGCCAGCACCGCGAACAGCAGCAGCCACAGCGGGTTGGACGGCACCAGCGAGACGAAGAACAGCGCCACCAGCCAGACGCACAGGCCCACCGCCAGCCCGCGCACCACCGCCGCCAGCACGTAGGCGGCGAAGATGTCACGGTGCGACAGCGGCGGCAGCAGCATGAACACCAGGTTGCCGGTGATGCGGCTCTGGATCAGCGACGACGACGGGTTGGCGAAGGCGTTCTGCAGCATGCTCATCATCATGAGCCCGGGGATCAGGAACGCGGTGTACGGCACGCTGCCATAGACCATGACGCGCCCTTCGAGCACGTGGGCGAACACCAGCAGGTACAGCAGCGCGGTGATGACGGGCGCGGCGATGGTCTGGAAACTGACTTTCCAGAAGCGCAGCAATTCCTTGCGCAGCAGGGTCGGAAAGCCCGAGCCCGCGTCCAGGCGGGGCTGCACCAATGGCTGGTTGGCGTTGGCGGCGGACTGCGTCATTGCGAAATCTCTTCAGGTTGCGGCGTGTCGTCCTGATGCATGATGCGCACGAAGGCGTCTTCGAGATCGACGCCGCCGACACGCGCCAGCAGCGCCTGGGTGGTGTCCAGCGCCACGATGCGGCCGCCCTTGAGCATGGCGATGCGGCCGCACAGGGCTTCCGCCTCTTCCAGGTAGTGGGTGGTCAGCATGATGGTGTGGCCGGCCTTGTTCAGGCGCGAGATGAATTCCCACAGCGTGCGGCGCAGGTCGACGTCGACGCCCGCGGTGGGTTCGTCCAGCACGATCACGGGCGGGCGGTGCACCAGCGCCTGCGCCACCAGCACGCGGCGCTTCATGCCGCCGGACAGCGCGCGCATGTTCGCGTTGGCCTTGTCGGCCAGCCCCAGGTTGAAGAGGATCTCGTCGATCCAGTCGTCGTTCTTGCGCAGGCCGAAGTAGCCCGACTGGATGCGTAGCGTCTCGCGCACCGTGAAGAACGGGTCATAGACCAGTTCCTGCGGCACCACGCCCAGCGACCGCCGTGCCGACTTGTAGTCGGCCACGACATCGTAGCCACAGACGCTGGCGCGGCCGGTGGTGGCGCGCGCCAGGCCGGCCAGGATGGAAATCAGGGTGGTCTTGCCGGCGCCGTTGGGGCCGAGCAGGCCGAAGAACTCGCCGTGCTCGATGTTCAGGCTGACATTGTCCAGCGCCTGGAAGCCGGCGCCGGGCGCGCGCCCGGTGAGCCTGTCCCAGCCGCTGCGGCGCGGCGAGTAGATTTTGGAGACGTTCTCAAGACTGACGGCAGACATGACGGCGGCGAGGGAGCCCGGCAAAGAGCGAATTGATCATTATATAAGCGCCCCGTTACCCGAGGCGCCGATAGCCCCGGCGGCCGTGGGGGCGGACGGGAGTGAATTGTCCCCAAAATAACTGGCCCGGCGGGCCGCAAGGCGCGCCGGGCCGGGAACAGCCTGGACCCTGACCTATTGGTTGCGCTGGTTCAGCGCCTGGATCAGGCCGTCGATGCCATTCTGGTTGATCTGCTGGGCGAACTGGTTGCGGTAGTTCTCGATCAACCAGATGCCTTCGACGTTCATGTCGTAGATCTTCCAGCCCTGGGGCGTTTTTTCCAGGCGGTAGTCGACGCCGGTGGGTTGGCCATTGGACTGGCTGATGAGCGTGCGCACGACCACGTCGTCGGCCTTGGGGTCGCCGCGGAACGGCAGGGCCGTGATCTTGGTGCTGGACGTGACGCGGGTCAGCGCGCCGCTGTAGGTGCGCACCAGCGTGCCGCGGAACGCATCGGCCAGGGCCGTCTTCTGCTGCTCGGAGGCTTGGCGCCAGTAGCGGCCAGCCGCCAGGCGCGTGGTCTTCTGGAAGTTGACGTAGGGCAGGATGTGCTCGTTGACGACCTGGTTGATGAGGGCCGTGTTGCCCGCCTTGGCGGCGCCGTCGGCCTTCAGGACGTCCAGGGTCTCATTGGCCACGGCCAGCACGAACTGGTCCGGCGCGCTGTGGGCGTCGGGTTGCGCCTGCGCGGCGGCCGAAGCCGCCAGACCCAGCAGACCGGCAAAGGCCAGACGCTGGAGCAGGGGGAAAAAAGAAAACCGCATGGAAACTCCTTGCTGTACTGAAAACGCGATCCAACAGCTTATTTGGTCGCGGGATTCGTCACGGGGGCGGGGGCGCCCTTGGCCTGGCCGGCGCCGGAGCCCTCGTCGTCCTCGTAGTTGGGCAGGTTGGATTCGTCATCCGCGCGCTGGCCGTTCACCATGGCGGCACGGCGTTGCAGATAGGCATCGCGCACGAAGCTGTACGGGTCGAGCGCCACGCGGTCGATGGTGTCGGTGGCGTTGAGCAGGCTGGCGCGGGTGTCGACCACTTCCAGGCCCCACAGCGAGTTGCGCAGCGGCACGTTGTCGATGGCGCTCACGCCCATGTAGCCATGCATGCGGCCCTGCCAGTCGCCGATCAGGCCGACGCCATCGCGCACGCTGGACGAGCCGAAGAATGGCAGCACCAGGTACGGGCCCTGGCCCAAGCCCCAGACGCCCAGGGTGGTGCCGAAGTCGTTGGGGATCTTGCGCGCGCCGTTGGCCGAGGCGACGTCGAAACAGCCGCCCACGCCCATGGTGGTGTTGAACAGGAAACGGCCGAGCGTGTTGACGAAGTCGTGGCCGCGGCCCTGCAGGAAGCTGTTGGTGCCCGACCACAGGTCGCCGACGTTGCTGAAGATGTTGTGCACGCAGCTGCGCACCGGTTCCGGCGTGACGTAGGTATAGGCCTGCGCCACCGGCTTGAAGACCGCGCGGTCGACGGTGTCGTTGAACTTGTAGACGCCGCGGTTGAAGCCTTCCCAGGGATCGCGCGGATCCGGCTGTTGCGGCGCGGCGCAACCCGCCATCAGCGCCCCGGCGGCGGCGATGGTGGCGATTCGGGAGAGAGCGTTCTTGTTCATGATCAGGGCATCCCTATCAACAGATTTGTATTCTTATTGCAGCGTGCGTCAAGCGGCGGGTTGTTGCCGCGCGTGACGGATCCTCTTTAATTTGCCGGCGCTTTCGTGCCTTCCTTCTCGGCCGACCCATACAGGAACTTGCTGATCAGCTGTTCCAGCACGATGGCGCTCTGGGTATAGCGGATCTTGCCGCCATCGGCCAGGTTGTTTTCGTCGCTTCCCGGCGTCAGGCCCAGATACTGCTCGCCCAGCAGGCCAGACGTGAGAATGGCGGCGGAAGAGTCCTTGGGAAACTGGTAGGCGGTCTCCAGGTTGATCGCGACCACCGCCTGGAAGGTCTTGTCGTCAAAGGAAATCTTGGCGATCCGTCCCACCACGACCCCGGCGCTTTTCACGGGGGCCCGCACCTTGAGGCCGCCTACGTTATCGAAATTGGCCGTCAGCGTATAGGTGGGCGCGAAAGAAAAGGTGCTCAAGTTGCCGGCGCGCAACGCCAGGAACGCCAGCGCGGCCGCGCCCAGCAAGACGAACAGGCCTACCCAGAAATCGGTTTTTTCACGAGACATGATCGATCCGTAATCAGTTTCCAAACATCAAGGCGGTGAGCAGGAAGTCCAGCCCCAGCACCGCCAGCGAACCCACCACGACCGTACGGGTGGTGGCGCGGGCGACGCCCTCGGGCGTGGGCTTGGCCTGCCAGCCCTCGTACAGCGCAACCAGCGTCACCGTGACGCCGAACACCAGGCTTTTGATGACGCCGTTGGCGACGTCGTCCCAGACATCGACGCCGCCTTGCATCTGCGACCAGAAGGCGCCGGCGTCCACGCCGATCATCAGCACCCCGACCACCCAGCCGCCCATGATGCCCACCATGGAGAACACGGCGGCCAGGATCGGCATGGCGATGATGCCGCCCCACAGGCGCGGCACCAGCACACGCCGCATCGGGTCGACCGCCATGACTTCCATGGCCGACAGCTGCTCGCCGGCCTTCATCAGCCCGATCTCGGCGGTCAGGGAGGTGCCGGCGCGCCCGGCGAACAGCAGCGCGGTGACCACCGGGCCCAGTTCGCGCACCAGCGACAGCGCCACCAGCAGGCCGAGCGATTCCTCGGCGCCGTAGCGGTTCAGCGTGTAGTAACCCTGCAGGCCCAGCACGAAGCCCACGAACATGCCGGACACGGCGATGATCAGCAGCGAGTAGTTGCCGATGAAATGGACTTGCTGCGACACCAGCCGCGGCCGCGACAGCGCGATGCCGCTGCGCGCCAGCATGGCGCCGAAGAACCGGGTGAAGTAGCCGATGCCGGCGATGCGGGTGCGTACCCAGCCGCCCAGCGCGCCCACGGCGTTGTTGGATCCGCTCATGCCTTGCGCCCTTGTTGTTGCGAAAGCCACTTCTGGAAAGCCGGCGTTTCGGGATACTGGAACGCGACCGGGCCGTCGGGTTCGCCCTTGAGGAATTGCTGCACGTAGGGGTCCGGCGAGGACGACAGGCTGTCCGGCGTGCCGGCGGCCTTGAGTTGGCCCTGTCCCACCAGATAGACCTGGTCGGCGATGGCGAACGACTCGTGCACGTCGTGGGTGATGAGCACCGAGGCGCAGCCCAGGCGGTCGGCCAGGCTGCGGATCAGGCGGGCGGTGATGCCCAGCGAAATCGGATCGAGGCCGGCGAAGGGCTCGTCGTACAGAATGAGTTCGGGCTCCAGCACGATCGCGCGGGCCAGCGCCACCCGGCGCGCCATGCCGCCGGAGATCTCGGCCACCTTCAGGTGGGCGGCGGCGCGCAGGCCGACGGCGTCGAGCTTGTCCAGCACGCGGGTGGTGATCTCGGATTCGGCCAGGCTGGTATGTTCGCGCAGCGGGAAGGCGACGTTTTCGAACACGTTCAGGTCGGTGAACAGCGCGCCCTGCTGGAACAGCACGCCCATGCGCTTGCGCAGGGACTGCAACCCGGCCGGCGTGGCCTGGGCGATGTCCTGGCCGAACGCCCGCACCGTGCCTTGTTGCGCGGTGAGCTGGCCGGTGGCGGCCCGCAGCAGCGTGGTCTTGCCCGAGCCCGAGCCGCCCATGATGGCGACCACCTGGCCCGGACGCGCTTCCATGGAAATGTCGCGCAAGACGGTGAAATCGCCGTAGCCTAGCGCCACACCTTCCAGGCGCAGGGCGAATTCCGGGGTGCTGCGGGTTTGATCGGGCATGGGCAACAAACGGGTGTTTCGGTGGCGGATGCCCTGCCGCCGCGCTCGTGCGGGGCGGGAATCCGGCCGGCGCGAGCGAGACGGGCTGCGTCGGGAAGCGCCCTGTTACTCATATGCCGGGGACGCGGAAAAACCAGTCGCACCCGGCGGCGAGGGGCCATTGTAGCCCGACCAATTGTCACCGCAGTGGGATATGCCTGTTCGTGGAACAGTGTTTTCGCCATTAGGAACAATCCGAGCCGTCCCGGCCCGTTCCCACCCCGCCGCGGCGGTGTCAGGCGTGGCCGCGCGCGGCGGCCGTCTCGCGTACCAGCCGTGCCATCAGGGCAGCGGTGCTTTCGCGGCGTGCCAGGGGCGCGCCCTGCCCGGCCCACAGCGACAGGACGGCAATATTGCCAGCCTTGCCGCCAGCGGTGCGCATCGGCCGGGTCAGGGCGTTTTGCAGCGGGTATGGCAGGATATCGTCTGATAGTTGGTCGGCGTCGCGCATGAAGGCGTTTACGATCCCGCGCGCCGGCCGGCCGGAAAAGGCCCGGGTGATGCGCGATTGTTCCGGCCGGGAGGCCGGCAGCACCGCCTTGTAGGCCTCGCCGATACCGGCTTCATCGGTGGCCAGGAAGGCCGTCCCCATTTGCGCCGCGGCGGCGCCCAGGGCCAGCGCGGCGGCGATGCCGCGGCCATCCATGATGCCGCCCGAGGCGATCACCGGGACCGACACCGCGTCGGCCATCTGCGGCACCAGGGCCATGGTGCCGATCAGCGAATGCTCGAAATCGTCCAGGAAGGTGCCGCGATGCCCGCCTGCCTCGGCGCCCTGGGCCACGATGGCATCGACTCCGTCCTGTTGCAGCGCTACCGCCTCGCGCACGGTGGTGGCGGTGCCGACCGTCAGGATGCCCAGTTCGCGGCAGCGCGTCAGTGCGGCGGCCGGCATGCGACCGAAGGTGAAGCTGAAGACGGCCGGACGCAGCCGCAGCACTGCCTCGATCTGGCCGGGCAGCGGGTCGGGTTGCGGCCCGGGCGCCACGGGGGGCGGCAGGCCGAGCTGGGCATGGTAGCGCGCCAGCAGCGCCAGCATGCGGCTGGCATCGCCCGTGAATGCGGCCTCGGGGACCGTGGCGAACAGGTTGATGGCGAATGGCCGGTCGGTGCGCTGGCGGATCGCGGCGACGGCCGCCTCGATCTGTTCAGGGCTCATATAGGCGGCCCCGAGGGAACCCAGACCCCCCGCCTTCGACGCCTCCGACACCAGTTCCACCGTCGTCGCGCCGCCCGCCATGGGCGCCTGGATGATGGGGTGGTCGAGCGGGAGCCGGTCGAGCAGGCGGGATGTCATGGGGATACTCCTGGTTGGTTTACTGGAGCTGGATGTTTCCAGCCTTGATGACCTGCGCCCACTTGGCCGTTTCATTCTTGATGAAGGCGCCGAATTCCTCGGGCGTGCCGCCGCCGGCCTGGCTGCCGGTGTCGGCGATGGCCTTTTGCACGTCCGCTTCCTTCAGGATGCGGTTGAATTCGGTGTTGAGCTTGGCGATGATGGGCGCCGGCGTGCCGGCGGGGGCGACGATGCCCTGCCAGTTGTACGACTCGAAGCCCGGCAGGCCGGATTCGGCCATGGTCGGCACGTCCGGCAGCACCGCCAGACGCTGGGCCGACGTCACCGCGATCGGGTGGATCTTCTTGCCCTGGATGGCGGGCAGCGCCGAATACCCCATCTCGAACATCATCGAGATATGGCCGCCCATCAGGTCGGTCGCGGCCAGGCTGCCCCCCTTGTAGGGGACGTGCACGATGTCGATCTTGGCCTGTTCGCGGAACATTTCGCCGGACAGGTGGTGCGCGCCGCCCACGCCGGACGAGCCGAACGACAGCTTGCCTGGCTGTTTCTTGGCCAGGGCGATCAGGTCGGCCAGGGACTTGACCGGCAGCTCGTTGTTGACGCTCAGCACCAGCGGGCTGGTTTCGATCAGGATGATGGGGGCCAGGTCCTTTTGCGGGTCGTACGGCATGTCCTTCATCAACGACGGGTTGACCGCCATCGGCGCCAGGTTGCCGGTGCCGATGGTGTAGCCGTCGGGGGCGGCCTTGGCGATCAGGTTGGTGCCGACCACGCCGCCCGCGCCCGCCTTGTTCTCGACCACGATCGGCTGGCCCAGCGACTCGCCCAGCTTGCGCGCCAGCAGGCGCACGCGGGTGTCGGCGAAGCCGCCCGGCGCGTAGGGCACGATCATGGTGATGGGCTTGGTGGGCCAGTCGGTGGCTTGGGCCTGGGCGGTGCCGCCGAGGGCGGCGCAGGTAGCCAGGGCGGCGATCAGGGGACGGAACGATTTCATGCTGGGGTGACTCCTCATTCTTAATGTGGTGGTTCCTGGGAACCCATCGCATTATGCCCAGCGTTGCTGCCCGCGGCGCTGATTTTTCCCAAGCGCCAGGCCGACAGCGCCAACAGGACCGCGCCGCCGGCCAGCACCTGCGGCAGCGTCGCGCCCCAGCGCGCGGCGCCCGAGGCCAGCAGCGGCCCCACGATCTGCCCGGCGGCGAACGCCGAGGTCATCACGGCGGCGGCCCGCGGCGCGGCGGCCCCGGCCAGGCGCTGGGCCACCAGCATGCCCGATTGTGTAATGACCATGAATGTGCCGCCGACCAGCAGCGCCGCGACAATGACGGCGGTGATGTTGTGCCACAGCGCGACAGCCAGCATGCCCAGCGCCATCAGCGCCTGCGCGCCGCGCCACACCGTCTTGTCGTCGCGGGCCCGGGCCACGCGCGGGGCCAGCAGGCAGGACAGCGCGGCGGCCAGGCCGAACAGCGGCCAAGCCCAGCCGAACACCGCGGGATCGGGGATGATCTCGCGCGCCATGGCCGGCAGGAAGGTGGCGGGGATGATGTAGCCGGCGCCGAACACGCCGTAATGCAACGCCAGCCGGCCCAGGCCCGGCGGCAGCGGCCCCGGGGCCGGCGCGGCGCCCTGCGGGCGGGCCGCCGCCGGCTGTTTCAGGCCGGCCCAGGCCAGTGTCGACAGCGCCAGGGTCAGCGCGCCCAGCGCGGTCCAGTTGGCATTGGCGCCGGCGCCTGCGGCCATCAGCGCCAGACAGGCCAGGCCTGTCAGCGCGATGCCGGCGCCGACCCCGGCGTAGGTGATGGCTGCCACCGCCGGCGCGCGCGGGTCGCCGGGACCCACGCGCCGCGTCGCGGCCACGCAGATGAAAGCGCTGGCGCTGCCGTAGCCCGCCGCCAGCCGCAGCAGGCTCCAGGCCAGGACGCCATGGCACCAAGGCATGGCCAGCGTCAGCAGCGCCACGGCCAGCAGGCTGGCGGCCAGCGTGGCGCGCGGATGGCGTGGCGGCCGCGCGGCGGCGGCCAACGCACCCAGCAGATAGCCGGCGTAATTGGCCGAGGCCAGCCAACTGCCCTGCGCCAGCGACAGGCCGGCTTCCTGCGCCATCAACGGCCAGATCGGCGTGAAGGCGAAGCGGCCGATACCCATGGCGGCGGCCAGCGCCAGCGCGGCCGGCAAGGCCAGGGCGAGGGCGCCGCGCGGGCGGGCGGGATCAGGGGAGATAGCGCTTGACATGGCTCCCACTCTACGGCTGTACTCATATCTTGAATAGTGAATTATTAAGAACTAGAGTTCTTGAAATGAGAAACTTGGACCTCGACGCGCTGCAGATCTTCAAGGCCGTGGCCGAACAGGGCGGCGTGGCGCGCGCCGCCGCCCACTTGAACCGGGTGCAGTCGAATGTGTCCACGCGCCTGAAGCAGTTGGAAGCCTCGCTGGAGGCGCCGTTGTTCCGGCGCCAGAACCGGCGTCTGGTGCTGTCGGAACAGGGGCGCGTGCTGCTGTCCTACGCCGACCGGTTGCTGCGCCTGTCGGCCGAGGCCCAGGCGGCGGTGCGCGACGGCGCGCCGCAAGGCCTGCTGCGGCTTGGCACTATGGAAAGCACGGCCGCGGCGCGCCTGCCGCCGATCCTGGCGGCCTATCACGCGGCCTGGCCGCAGGTGCGTATCGAGCTGGTGACGGGCACCTCGGGCGCGCTGGCCGCCATGGTGCGCAACTACGAGATCGAGGCCGCGTTCGTGGCGCAGCCGTTCGAGTCGCAAGGGTTGGCGCAGCAGCCGGCGTTCGACGAAGAGCTGGCCCTGATCTCGCCGCTGGCCTGGCCCGCGATCCATGGCCCCAAGGATGTGGGCGAGCGTAGCGTGATCGCGTTCGCCGCGGGCTGCTCGTATCGCCGCATCCTCGAATCATGGTTCGGCCAGGATGGCGTGGCGCCGGGCAAGGTGATGGAGTTCGCGTCGTACCACGCCATCGTCGCATGCGTGGCGGCGGGTTCGGGCGTGGCGATCGTGCCGCGCTCGGTGCTGGCGCTGCTGGGCGCGGAGCCGTCGCTGCGCGTGACGCCGCTGTCCGGCAAACACGGCCGTGCGCAGACGCGATTGATCTGGCGCGCAGACGACGAAACGCCTGCATTGCAGGCGTTGCGGCAACTACTGGCGCAGCGGCGCCAGTAGCCTGGGGCGGGAGGCGATCAGAAGCGGTAGCCGACGCCCAGCGTGGCGACCCACGGGTTGATGCGGGCGGTGCCGATGTGCTCGCCGTTGAGCTTCACCTTCGACTTGATGTCGATGTAGCGGATGTCGGCGTTCATGAACCAGCGTTCATTGATCTTGATGTCCGCGCCCAGTTGCGCGGCCACGCCCCAGGAATCGCCCATCTTCAGGTCGGAACCCTTGAGCGCGCCCTCGGCCTTGGTGTCGAAGAACTTGGTGTAGTTGATGCCCACGCCGATGTACGGCTGGACCATGCTGTCGGGCAGGATATGCCATTGCAGGCTGAGTGTCGGCGGCAGCTGCTTGCTGGAACCGATCTTGCCCAGGCCGCTGCCGCGCACGTCGTGCTGGAACGGCCAGGCGCCCAGCAGCTCGATGCCGATGTTGCGCGTGGCCATGTAGGCCAGCGTGAAGCTGGGGCGCACGTTGTTGCTGGCGTCGAGCTTGACGCTGCCGTCGAGCACCGTGCCGTTGTTGGACGCGGGACGCACCTGGGTGGCGCCGACCCGGAACAGGATATCGCCGGCTTCGTGGGCGTGGGCGGGGGCGGCAAGCATCAGGGTGGCGCCGCAGGCAGTGGCCAGGGCCAGGGCGCGGGTGCGCCGATACATCGCGAACATTTTCCTCTCTCCGTGTATTGCGTGAATGCAGGCACTCAGGTTCGCAGAGGCGGGAAAAGCCGGTCTTGACGTGTATCAAGCGGGGACATGGCGCGTGGTTGCTGCGCCACAACTGCGCGCTGAATCGGACTCAGCGCAGGGTGTCGGTGCCGCGCGGCACCGCATACGCATGGCGGAAATAGTCGCGCACGGCGCGCATGGGTCCGGTGACCTCGGCGCCCTTGCGCCATGCCAGCCCCACGTTCATCGGCGGAATCGGGTCCTTCAACTGGATGGTCTCGATGCGGCGGCCTTCCAGTGACCAGGGGCGATAGACCATGTCCGACAGCACCGCCACGCCGCCGCCGTTAGCCACCATGCTGCGCACCGCCTCGACCGACGACGTGCGCAGGCGCACGTCCGGGCGGAACGGCGTCTCGCTCCAGTAGCGCAATGCGGTATGCGCGGCCTCGTCGACGGTCAGCATGATGAATGGCTCGTGGGCCACGTCTTCCAGCGTCACGGTGTCGCGCGCCAGCAGCGGATGGCGCGCCGCCACCCACAGCCGCCGCGGCGAGCCGAAGAAGTGCTCGACCGCCAGTTCCGGGTTCACCACGTTCGAGGTCAGCAGCACCGCCATGTCGTAGCGGTGCGCGATCAGGCCTTCCTCGATGGCGTTGCGGTTCAGCTCGTGCAGTTGGATGTCCAGGTTCGGATAGAGCTGCGACAGGCGCTGCAGGTGATAGGGCAGGAAATAGCCAATCACGGTGTAGGACGCCGCCAGCAGCAGGCGCCCGCTTTCGCGCCCATCGGCGCTGGGCATGCGCAGCGCCTCGTCGACCGACGACAGGATGTTGTAGGCATGGTTGAGGAAGCCGCGCCCGGTCTCGGTCAGCGCCACCCCGCTGGCGCTGCGCAGGAACAGCGGCGAGCCGACGATGTCCTCGAGTTCGCGGATCGCCGTGGTGACGGCCGATTGCGAGATCGCCAACTGGATGGCTGCCTGCGATATCTGTCCGAGTTCGGCGGCGGCGACGAAATATTTGAGCTGCCGGAGGGTGAGTGACATGGCGGCAATATCTGATTAATAGATAGTCATCCACCAGAATATCTGTTTATCCGCATCACAGGGGTGCAGCGAATCTCAGGGAAATCCCTGAAATTTCATAGGAATCTGGCAATCGCCCTGATTTGGTGCGCAATGTGGGGCATCAAAAATTCAGATAAGCATTGATCCAAAAAAAGAACTTTTTATCCCCTGGGCGCTTCGCTACTGTGCAGGCATTGCGCGGGCCACCGGCCCGCAAATGGAAGGAGATCCTGTTTCATGAGCAAGGCGACGATAGACCTGAACTCCGACATGGGCGAGGGCTTTGGTTCCTGGAAGATCGGCGATGACGTCGATGACGCCATCATGCCGCTGATCAGCTCGGCCAACATCGCCACCGGCTTTCATGCCGGCGATCCCAACATCATGAACCGCACCGTGGTGATGGCGCGCGAACACGGCATCGGCATCGGCGCGCATCCGGGCTTTCGCGATCTGGTCGGCTTCGGCCGCCGCGACCTGAACGAGAACGCCGAAGGGCTGGTCAACGACATCGTCTACCAGGTCGGCGCGCTGCGCGAGTTCGCCCGCCTCCATGGCCTGCGGCTGCAGCACGTCAAGCCGCATGGCGCGCTCTACATGCGGGCCGCGCGCGACGAGACCCTGTCGCGCCGGCTGGTGCAGACGCTGCGCGACCTGGAGCCCACGCTGATGCTGTATTGCATGGAGAACTCGCTGACCTGCAAGGTGGCGCGCGAAATGGGCCTGCCGGTGGTGCGCGAGTTCTATGCCGATCGCGACTACGACAGCAGCGGCTCGATCGTGTTCACGCGCTACACCCAGGCGCTCGATCCGGAACAGGTGGCCGACAAGGTGTTGCGCGCGTGTACCGAAGGCAAGGTGCGCACCGTGGACGGCCGCGATATTCCGATCGGTTTCGATTCCGTTTGCATCCACAGCGATACCCCCGGCGCGCTGGCGCTGGTGCAGGCCACCCGGGCCCGCCTGGAGGCGCGCGGTATCCGCATCGCGCCGCCGCAACTGTCCTGATCCGCCCAACATTCCTACACATTCCAAGGAGAAAACCATGTCGCAGCAAGAGATCCAGAGCCCCCTGCCCGGCACCTTCTATCGTCGTCCCAGCCCCGACGCCGCGCCGTTCGTCGAGGTCGGCGCCAGCGTCAAGCCCGGCGACGTGGTCGGCATTGTCGAGGTGATGAAGCAGTTCAACCAGATCGAGGCCGAGATCGGCGGCGTGGTCGCCGAGATCCTGGTGGCCGACGGCGATCCGGTCGAACCCGGCCAGGCGCTGCTGCGGATCGAGGGCTGAGGCATGGGCGTGCAATCCTTCTACCGTCCCCGCCGCATCCACACGCTGCTGGTCGCCAATCGCGGCGAAATCGCGCTGCGCGTGATCCGCGCCGCGCGCGAACTGGGTATGCGCACGGTGGCCGTCTATAGCGATGCCGACCGCGACGCGCTCGCGGTGCGCCTGGCCGACGCGGCCGTGCATATCGGGCCGGCCCATGCCAGCCGCAGCTATCTGAACGCCGACGCCCTGCTGGCGGCGGCGCGCGAGAGCGGCGCCGACGCGATCCATCCGGGCTATGGCTTCCTGGCCGAGAACGCCGACTTCTCCCAGGCCGTGACCGACGCCGGCCTGGTGTTCGTCGGCCCCGACGCCCGTACTATCCGCAGCATGGGCGACAAGGCCGCGGCGCGCGCCTGCGCCAAGGCGGCGGGCGTGCCCACCGTGCCGGGCAGCGAGGGCGTGGTCGGTTCGCTGGACGAGGCCCTGAGCCACGCGGCGCAGATCGGCTATCCGCTGATGATCAAGGCGTCCGCCGGCGGCGGCGGACGCGGCATCCGCGTGGCGGCCGACGAGGCGCAACTGCGCGAAGCCATCCCTATGGCGCAGGCCGAGGCGCGCGCCGCGTTCGGCGACGGCGGCGTCTATCTGGAACGCTACCTGCCGCGCGCGCGCCATATCGAAGTGCAGGTGCTGGGCGACGGCACGCGCGCGGTGCATCTGTTCGAACGCGAATGCTCGCTGCAGCGCCGCCGCCAGAAGGTGTTCGAGGAAGCGCCGTCGCCGGCGCTCAGCCCCGCGCTGCGCCAGGCGTTGTGCGAATCGGCGTTGCGCCTGACCGAATCGGTGGGCTATCGCGGCGCCGGCACGCTGGAATACCTGTACGACGAGGTCCGCGGCGAGTTCTACTTCATCGAGATGAATACGCGCATCCAGGTCGAGCATCCGATCACCGAGGCCATCACCGGCATCGACCTGGTGCGCGAGATGCTGCGCATTGCCGACGGCGAACCGCTGCGCCTCGCGCAATCGGACATCGTCATGCGCGGCGCCGCCATCGAATGTCGCCTGAATGCGGAAGACCCGGCGCGCAATTTTGCGCCTGGCCCCGGCACCGTGTCGCACGTGCGCTGGCCGGCCGGCCCGGGGGTGCGCATCGACTCGATGGTGTACGCCGGCAGCGTGGTGCCGCCCTATTACGATTCGCTGCTGGCCAAGCTGATCGTCTGGGACGAGGATCGCGCCGCCGCGCTGGCGCGCATGGCGCGGGCGCTGGACGAAACCGAATTCGAAGGCGTGCCGTCGACGCTGGCCCTGCACCGCGCCCTGGTGGCCGACGCGGGCGTGATCGCGGGCGACTATCACACCAACTATCTGGAAAGCTGGATGCAGCAGCGGGAGGGAACCCAATGACGGTGCGCTACACCCATGGCGGCGATGAATTCATCTTCGCCGAGATCAGCGAATCGATGTCGCTGGCTGCGTTCTTCAAGGGCATGGCGATCACCCGCGCCCTGCGCGAACGCGCCGTGCCCGGCGTCAGCGAGATTTGCCCGGCCAACGCTTCCTACCAGATCCGCTACGACCCCGAGCAGGTCGCGCCCGAGGCCATGCTGGCCATCCTGCGCGAGATCGAGGCTTCCATCGACCTGGACAACCTGCGGCTCGACACCCGCATCATCGAGGTGCCGGTGCTCTACAACGACCCCTGGACTCACGAGACGCTGATGCGTTTTCGCGAGCGCCACCAGGACCCGGACTCGACCGACCTGGAATACGCCGCGCGCATCAACGGTTTTGCGGATGTCGACGAGTTCATCGCGGCGCATTCCAGCGCGCCCTGGTTCGTGTCGATGGTCGGCTTCGTGGCCGGCCTGCCGTTCATGTTCCAGATGGTCGAGCGCGAGCGCCAGCTCGAAGTGCCCAAGTACCTGCGGCCGCGCACCGACACGCCCAAGCACACGGTGGGGCATGGCGGCTGCTTCGCCTGCATCTATTCCGTGCGCGGCGCCGGCGGCTACCAGATGTTCGGCGTGACGCCCGCGCCGATCTTCGAGCCGGCCCAGCGCCAGGCGCACCTGCGCGATTCCATGGTGTTCTTCCGTCCCGGCGACATCGTCAAGTTCAAGCCGATCAGCCGTGCCGACTATGACGCCGCGGTGGCCGAGGTCGAGGCCGGCACCTTCCGGCTCGACATCCGCCCAGTGTCGTTCTCGCTGGCCGAATTCATGGCCGCGCCGCAGCAGTACAACGCCCGCCTTCTGGAGACGCTCCATGTCGCATGACGAACCGCTCATCGAAGTGATCAAGCCCGGGCTGGCGACGTCGGTCCAGGACCGTGGCCGCCAGGGCTACTACCACCTCGGCATTCCGCCGTCGGGCGCGCTCGACCAGTACGCGCTGGCCGCCGCCAACCTGCTGGTGGGCAACCCCGAGGACGCCGCCGTGCTGGAATGCACGCTGATGGGCCCCGAACTGCGCTTCACGCGCGCCGCGGTGATCGCCGTTACCGGCGCCACCATGGTGCCCAGGATCGACGGCCAGGCGCAGGCCTGCAACGTCGCGCTGGCGGTGCCGGCCGGCGCCCGGTTGTCGTTCGACTTCGTGCAGGCCGGCGCGCGCGCCTGCCTGGCGATCGCCGGCGGCATCGACGTGCCCGAGGTGCTGGGCAGCCGCTCGACCTACACGCTGGGCGCCATCGGCGGCTTCGAGGGCCGCCGCCTGCAGGCCGGCGACCGCCTGCGCGTGGGCGCGCCGCGTCCCGGGGCGCGGGCCGGCCGCGCGCTGCCGGCGGAACTGGCCGGCGAATGCCCCAAGGAACAGGTGCTGCGCGTGGTGCCGGGTCTGTACGACCACCGCCTGATGCCGGAGTCGGCCGCCTCGTTCTACGAGGACGCCTGGAGCGTGACCTCGGAGGCCGACCGCATTGGCTACCGCTACAAGAAGGGACGGGCGCTCAAGTTCCAGCCGCGCGAGCAACCCTTTGGCGCGGGGGCGGACCCGTCCAACATCGTCGATGCCTGCTATCCGATCGGGTCGATCCAGGTGCCGGCCGGGGTGGAACCCATCATCCTGCACCGCGATGCCGTTTCCGGCGGCGGCTACGCCATGATCGGCACGGTGATCAGCGCCGACCTGGACAAGGTCGGCCAGATGCAGCCCAACCAGCAGGCCCGCTTCGAGCGCATCACGCTGGCGGCGGCCTTGCAGGCCCGCAAGGACTACCGCGCCCGCCTCGAACGCTTGCGCGCCGCCCTGGGCTGATCGCCGCCCCGCTTTCCCGTTGATTGCCGCTTTCCCTCCGGCCTGTCGCGACAGGCCGGGCGGGCGCGCTCGCGCCTGTGCTTTTCCCGTTTCACATGCTGCATGCCGTACCCGTCCGCGTTCCGCGGTTCTTCAGCACGTCAGGAGAGCCTCCATGGCCAACCTTGCTTCCAGCTCCTCATCCTCCGACCGGGACACCTCCCTGGCCACCGTAGCCGATGCCGACCGCATGGGCCGATTCCCGCTCACCATGGCCTGGTGGGCCGTCTGTAGCGCCATCTTCTACATCGTGGTCGGGGCCACGCTGGCGCTCAACTACGGCGCCCGCAACGCCATCATCGGCATGGTGCTGTCGGTGATCTCCTATGGCCTGATCAACGCCGTGATCTCGCGTTACGCGATACGCACCGGCCAATCGGTGGCGCTGTTCTCGCGCACCGTGTTCGGCACCTCGGGCGCGGCGCTGGCCACCCTGATCTTCTTCGCCACCGCCATTTACTACGCGGTGTTCGAAGGCTCGGTGATGGCGGTCGCCGCGCACCACATGTTTCCCGCCGTGCCCTATTGGGCGTTCGCGTTGATGGTGGTCATCTACAGCGTGCTGCTGATCTTCGGCAGCGTGCAGCGCTGGCTCGACAAGTTCAACGGTGTGCTGCTGCCGTTCTACCTGGGCGGCCTGCTGCTGGCGGTGGCGCTGGCCACGCGCGAATATGGCTACAGCGACGCCTGGCTGGCCTTTGGCCCGGCCGGCGGGCCGGTGGCGGGCGGCTGGTGGGATGCCTATGTGTACTACATGGGCGTATGGATCCTGATGATGTTCACCTTCGACTACGCGCGCTTCGGCCGCCGCGAGGACGCGCGCTACCATGGCCGCTACAACTTCGGCATGCCGTTCTACCTGGTCACCTTCCTGCTCAACGGCGTGGCCGGGATCTACCTGGTCAGCATCATCCCGGGCGACGGCGCCCTGAGCGAAGTGTCGGTGGTGCTGGCATTGCTCAAGCTGATGGGGCTGGGCGGCCTGTTCTTCGTCTGGGTGACGCAGACCCGCATCAATACCGCCAACTATTACCTGGCCACCATCAACATGCAGGCCTTCTTCGCGCGCTTCGGCCTGGGCGGTCCGTCCAAGGCGGTGTGGGCGGTGATCGTGGGCCTGGTGTCGTATGCGCTGATGCTGTTCGACGTGTTCGCGTATCTGCTGCAGGCGCTCGCCTATCAGGGCATCTTCGTGGTGGCGTGGGTCGCGGTGGCGCTGGTGCACATTCTGGCGGCCGGCGATGCGCCCGAGGCGGCGGGCGGCGGCAGCGCCTATAACCGCAGTGGCCTGGGCGCCTGGTTCGCGGGGGCGGTCAGCGGCCTGGCGCTGATGCATGTGAACGGGCTGGCCGCCACGTTCGCGGCGCCGGCCAGCTTCGCGGTGGCGGGCCTTGTGTACTGGCTCGCGCGTGCCGCGGTGTCCGGGCCGCGCCTGCAGCGCGGCGGCGCGTGAACCCGGGGATCGGCGTCCCGGATGCATGAAAAAGGCCGGGCCTCTCGCGAGGCCCGGCCTTTTTCGAGGGGCGCGATCAGCGCGGCAGTTCGCTCGACCCCATCAGGTAGGCGTCCACCGAGCGCGCGCACTGGCGGCCTTCACGGATCGCCCAGACCACCAGCGACTGGCCGCGGCGCATGTCCCCGGCGGTGAAGACCTTCTCCACGTTGGTGCGGTAGTCGTCGGTGTTCGCACGCACATTGCCGCGCGCGTCGCGGTCGACACCGAAAGCGTCCAGCACGGTCTGCACCGGCGACACGAAGCCCATGGCCAGCAACACCAGGTCGGCCTTGATCTCGAATTCCGAGCCTTCGACCTCGCGCATCTTCATCTGGCCGGTCGAGTCGTCCTTGAACCACTCGACGCGGGCGCCGACCAGTTTCTCGACCTTGCCATTGCTGCCCTTGAGCAGTTTGGTGGTCACCGACCAGTCGCGTTCGCAGCCTTCCTCGTGCGAGGACGAGGTGCGCAGCTTCAGCGGCCAATAGGGCCAGGTCATGGTCTTGTTCTCGGACTCGGGCGGCTGCGGCAGCAGTTCGAACTGCGTGACCGACGCGGCGCCGTGGCGGTTGCTGGTGCCGACGCAGTCGGAACCGGTGTCGCCGCCGCCGATCACCACCACGTGCTTGCCCTTGGTCAGCGTCTGGTTGGCCAGGCGGTCGCCGGCCACGGCCTTGTTCTGCTGGCGCAGGAAGTCCATGGCGAAGTACACGCCCGACAGCTCGCGGCCCGGCACCGGCAGGTCGCGCGGGGTTTCCGAGCCGCCGCTCATCACCACGGCGTCGAATTCGGCCAGCAGCGATTCGGGCGTGCGCACGGTCAGGCCGTCGGCCACCGGGTCGGACGGGTTGCCGATGTAGGTCGAGGGCGCGAATTCCACGCCTTCGGCTTCCATCTGCGAAATGCGGCGGTCGATCTGGTGCTTTTCCAGCTTGAAGTCGGGGATGCCGTAGCGCAGCAGGCCGCCGATGCGGTCGCTCTTCTCGAACAGCGTCACGGAGTGGCCGGCGCGCGCCAACTGCTGCGAGCAAGCCAGGCCGGCCGGACCCGAGCCGACCACGGCGACCTTCTTCCCGGTCTTGCGCGCCGGCACTTGCGGCACGACCCAACCTTCTTCCCAGCCCTTGTCGATGATGGCGTGCTCGATGGACTTGATGCCCACGGCGTCGCTGTTGATGTTCAAGGTACAGGCGGCTTCACACGGCGCCGGACAGATGCGGCCGGTGAACTCCGGGAAGTTGTTGGTGGAGTGCAGCACGTCCAGCGCGCGGCGCCAGTCCTGCTTGTACACCAGGTCATTCCAGTCGGGGATGATGTTGTTGACCGGGCAGCCGTTGTTGCAGAACGGGATGCCGCAGTCCATGCAGCGCGCCGCCTGCTGCTTGGCCTGGTCGTCGGTCAGGTGCAGAACGAATTCGCGCCAGTTCTTCAAGCGCTTCTGCGGGGCCTCGGCGGCCTCCTGCAGGCGCTGATATTCCATAAAGCCGGTAATCTTTCCCATGGTATCCCTCACGCAGCCAGTTGTTGCGGGTTGGCTGCACGCCACATTTCACCCAATGCGCGGCGGTAGTCCGTCGGCATGATCTTTACGAATTTGCCGCGCGAGGCCTCCCAGTCGCCCAGGATTTCGCGGGCGCGGAAGCTGCCGGTGTAGCGGAAGTGGTCTTCCACCAGGCGGCGCAGGATGGCTTCATCGGTTTCGCGCTCGCCGCCGCGCTGCGCGCTGTGCCAGACGTCGATGTTGTTCTGGGCCTGTTGCTCGGCATGCGGCAGCACGGGTTCCAGTTCGACCATCGACAGGTTGGCGCGCTGCTTGAGCGTGCGTTCCGGATCCCACACGTAGGCCACGCCGCCCGACATGCCGGCGGCGAAGTTGCGGCCGGTGGCGCCCAGCACCACCACGGTGCCACCCGTCATGTATTCGCAGCCGTGATCGCCAGTGCCTTCCACCACGGTGGCGGCGCCCGAGTTGCGCACCGCGAAGCGTTCGCCGGCCACGCCGTTGAAGAAGGCCTCTCCCGCCAGCGCGCCGTACAGGACGGTGTTGCCGGCGATGATGTGGTCGGGGCCGAAGCCGCGGAAATCATTGGGCGAACGCACGATGATGCGGCCGCCCGACAGGCCCTTGCCGACGTAGTCGTTGCCCTCGCCCACCAGATCCATGGTGATGCCGTGCGCCAGGAACGCGCCGAAACTCTGGCCGGCGGTGCCGTTGCACTGGATGTGGATGGTGTCATCGGGCAGGCCGTCGTGGCCGTAGCGCGCCGCCACCGCGCCCGACAGCATGGCGCCGATGGTGCGGTTGCGGTTGCGCACCGGCACGATGAACGAGACCTTCTCGCCCCGTTCCAGCGCCGGTTTGCTGCGTTCGATCAACTGGTGATCCAGCGCGCCGGCCAGGCCGTGATCCTGCGTTTCGGTCTGGCGCACGTCGGCGTCGGACTGGGTCTGGTGGAACACGCGGGTGAAGTCCAGGCCCTGCGCCTTCCAGTGGGACACGCCCGAGCGCATGTCGAGCAGATCGGCGCGGCCGATCAGGTCGTCGAACTTGCGGATGCCCAACTGGGCCATGATTTCGCGCACTTCCTCGGCGATGAAGAAGAAGAAGTTGACGACGTGTTCGGGCTTGCCCTGGAACTTCTTGCGCAGTTCCGGATCCTGCGTGGCCACGCCCACCGGGCAGGTATTCAGGTGGCACTTGCGCATCATGATGCAGCCTTCGACGACCAGCGGGGCCGTGGCGAAGCCGAATTCGTCGGCGCCCAGCAGCGCACCGATGACGACGTCGCGGCCGGTCTTCATCTGGCCGTCGGCCTGCACGCGGATACGGCTGCGCAGGCGGTTCAGCACCAGCGTCTGCTGGGTTTCGGCCAGGCCCAGTTCCCACGGCGTGCCCACATGCTTGATGGACGACACCGGCGAGGCGCCCGTGCCGCCGTCATGGCCGGCGATCACGACGTGGTCGGCCTTGGCCTTGGCCACGCCCGCGGCCACCGTGCCGACGCCGACTTCCGACACCAGCTTGACCGAGATCGAGGCCTTGGCATTGACGTTCTTCAGGTCGTGGATCAGCTGCGCCAGGTCTTCGATCGAGTAGATGTCATGGTGCGGCGGCGGCGAGATCAGGCCCACGCCCGGCACCGAATAGCGCAGCTTGGCGATGTATTCCGAGACCTTGTGGCCGGGCAACTGGCCGCCTTCGCCGGGCTTGGCGCCCTGCGCCATCTTGATCTGGATCTGGTCGGCCGACGACAGGTATTCGGCGGTGACGCCGAAGCGGCCCGAGGCCACCTGCTTGATCTTCGAGCGCAGCGAGTCGCCCTTCTTGAGCGCGACATCCGCTTCGATACGATCCGAGCCCAGCACCGAGGCCAGCGTGTCGCCGTCCTTGATGCCGCTGCGGCCGTCGCGCATTTCGGCGCGGTAGCGCAGTTCGTCCTCGCCGCCTTCGCCGGTGTTGGACTTGCCGCCGATGCGGTTCATGGCCACGGCCAGCACCGAGTGCGCTTCGGTCGAGATCGAGCCGAGCGACATGGCGCCGGTGGCGAAGCGCTTGACGATTTCCTTGGCCGGTTCGACGTCATCGAGCGGGATGGCGCGCGACGGATCGAAGCGGAACTCGAACAGGCCGCGCAGCGTCATGTGGCGGCGGCTCTGGTCGTTGATGATCTGCGCGTACTCTTTGTACGTGCGGTAGTTGTTGGCGCGCGAGGCGTGCTGCAGCTTGGCGATGGAGTCGGGCGTCCACATGTGCTCTTCGCCACGCACGCGGTAGGCGTATTCGCCGCCCGCATCCAGGTCGTTGGCCAGGACCGGGTCGCTGCCGAACGCGGCGCGATGCTGGCGCAGCGCTTCCTCGGCCACCTGGAAAATGCCAATGCCTTCGATGTTGGAGGCGGTGCCGGTGAAGTACTTGTTCACCAGACTGCTCTGCAGGCCGACCGCTTCGAAGATCTGCGCGCCGGTGTACGACATGTAGGTGGAGATGCCCATCTTGGACATCACTTTGTTCAGGCCCTTGCCGATCGCCTTGATGAAGTTCTTGACGGCCTTGTCCGGGTCGTTCATCTTGCCCAGCGATTCCAGCGCCAGGTAGGGGTGGATGGCTTCGGCGCCGTAGCCGCCCAGCAGCGCGAAATGATGCACTTCGCGGGCCGAGCCGGTTTCCACCACCAGGCCGGTGTTGGTACGCAGGCCGGCGCGGATCAGGTGCTGGTGCACCGCCGAGGTGGCCAGCAGCGCCGGAATCGCCACGCGTTCGCTATCGACCAGGCGGTCGGACACGATCAGGATGTTGTAGCCGCTTTGCACCGCGTCCACGGCGCGCGCGCACAGCGCCGCCACGCGGGCTTCGATACCCTCGGAGCCCCAGGCCGCCGGATAGGTGATGTCGAGTTCGTAGCTGCGGAATTTCTTGCCCGTCACCTGCTCGATGTCGCGGATCTGCGCCATGGCGGCGAAGTCCAGCACCGGCTGCGACACTTCCAGGCGCAGCGGCGGATTGACGTTGTTGATGTCCAGCAGGTTGGGCTTGGGGCCGATGAACGACACCAGCGACATCACCATCTGCTCACGGATCGGGTCGATCGGCGGGTTGGTGACCTGGGCGAACAGCTGGCGGAAATAGTTGTAGAACGGCTTGGCGCGGTCGGACAGCACAGCCAGCGGGGCGTCGTTGCCCATCGAGCCGATCACTTCCTCGCCGGTCGAGGCCATCGGTTCCAGGATGAACTTGTAATCTTCCTGGGTCCAGCCGAAAGCCTGCTGGCGATCCAGCAGCGACACCGACGATTGCGTGGCGACAGCGGCCTGGCGCGGGGCCGGCAGCGACTCCAGCTTGATCTGCAGGCGCTCGATCCATTGGCGGTACGGCCGGCTGTTGGCCAGTTGCAGCTTGATCTCGGCGTCGTCGATGATGCGGCCCTGTTCCAGGTCGATCAGGAACATCTTGCCCGGCTGCAGGCGCCACTTCTTGACGATGCGGTTCTCGGGAATCGACAGGGTGCCGGCTTCCGAGGCCAGGATGACCATATCGTCGTCCGTCACCAGGTAGCGGGCCGGGCGCAGGCCGTTGCGGTCGAGCGTGGCGCCGATCTGGCGGCCGTCGGTGAAGGCGACCGCGGCGGGGCCGTCCCACGGCTCCATCATGGCGGCGTGGTATTCGTAGAAAGCGCGGCGGCTTTCGTCCATCTGCGTGTGCTGCTCCCAGGCTTCCGGGATCATCATCATCATGGCGTGGGCCAGCGAATAGCCCGAGTTCACCAGCAGTTCGAGGCAGTTGTCGAACGTGGCGGTGTCCGACTGGCCTTCGTAGACGATGGGGTACAGCTTCTTCAGGTCGTCGCCCAGCACCGCCGACTGCATCATGCCTTCGCGGGCGCGCAGCCAGTTGAAGTTGCCCTTGACCGTATTGATTTCGCCGTTGTGGGCGATCATGCGGTACGGGTGGGCCAGCGGCCAGGCCGGGAAGGTGTTGGTCGAGAAGCGTTGGTGCACCAGCGCCAGGGCCGACACGGTGCGCGGGTCGGCCAGGTCGCGGTAGTAGCGGCCGACCTGGTCGGCCAGCAGCAGGCCTTTGTAGACCACGGTGCGCACCGAGGCCGAGGGCACGAAGTATTCCTTGCCATGCGCCAGGTGCATGTTCTGGATGGCGTGGCTGGCGGTCTTGCGGATCACGTACAGCTTGCGCTCGAGCGCGTCCGGCACCATCACGTCGGCGCCGCGGCCGATGAACAGCTGGCGGATCACGGGTTCGCAGTCGCGCACGGTGGGCGACATCGGCATGTCGACGTCCACCGGCACGTCGCGCCAACCCAGCACAACCTGGCCTTCGGCGCGCACCGAGCGTTCCAGCTCCTGCTCGCAGGCCAGGCGCGAGGCGGTTTCCTTGGGCAGGAACACCATCGCCACGCCATACTCGCCGGGCGGCGGCAGCGTGACGCCATGCTGCGCGAACTCGTCGCGGTACAGCGTATCGGGAATCTGGATCAGGATGCCGGCGCCGTCGCCCATCAGCTTGTCAGCGCCCACCGCGCCGCGGTGATCCAGGTTTTCCAGGATCTTCAGGCCTTGCTGGATGATGGCGTGGCTTTTCTTGCCCTTGATATGCGCCACGAAACCCACGCCACAGGCGTCATGTTCGTTCTTGGGGTGGTACAGGCCCTGGGCAGGCGGCAGACCGATGCGGCTGGCATCGATCGGGGTCGCCTTGGGGGTGGGACAGGAATCGTTCGGAAGGATTTGGGGCATGGCGTGCTCCGCAGTAAAGACTGCGTTCTAATGTTGCAGTGCAGGATCGGACAATACCCCCACGCGCAGTAGGGCGCAACAGAAACATACGGGGTGTGACCCTATTTAATTAGGCGCACTGCCATAGGGCATTAATATAGGGACATAGCAACTGGCGCGCCAATAAAGGCTGTCCAGACCCATGGGGTCTCCCGGGTCGGTTCCGGGTAGGTGGAATCCCTATTTCCCTCTTTATGTGTCCCTGTTTATTGTGATGCTTTTTGGCTGCGGGAACGGCCTCGCGGCGCGCGGGATGGGTGTGCCCTCCCGCCACGGGCGGGTCGGGCAGGCATGAAAAAAGCGCCCGAAGGCGCTGTGTCAGGATGCGGAGCTGGAACCGGCGCCCGGGCCGGGCCCGTTGCCGTTGCCGGCTGGCGGCGCCGGCGTGGTGGCCGGGGGCGTGTCGGTATCGGCGCCGGCTGGCGCGGCGGGTTTCTTGCGCGGACGCCCCCGCTGGCCGGGCGCCACGCGCCGGCTGGCGGTATGGGCCAGGCTGGCGATGAAGCTCGGGCCGCCCAGCGCCCATTGGCCGGAGACGGCCTGGTCGATGCGCTGCGATTCCTCGCGCGACAGGCCATCCTGCAGGCGCTTGCGGTAATTGGCCTGGCGGTCGAACGGCGTGTTGCCGCAGGCCCAGTAGTCGGCGTGGTCGGACTGCCATTGCGCCGGCGCGGCTGTTGTATTGCCGGTGTGGCTGGAGGCCGATGACCAAGGCCAGGAGTCGGGATCCTGCGACGCGCCGCTGCGTACCGGGTAGGTTTCCAGCCAGACCAGCGCGGGCAGCACCCAGGCGCCGGGTTCGAGCAAGGCCGAGCGGTAGCGGCCGGCAAACACCCGCCCGCCACGCAGGCGCGCGGCCAGGTTGCGGCCCAGGGTCTGCATCAGGCGCGGCAGGCCCTCTTCGTCGGCCGGCGTCGCGAGCAGCAGAATGCGATCGTTGGCCAGCAGCCAGCCGTGCACTGAGACGCGATGGCGCTGGGCGGATTCGCCCAGCCACGTGGCGAGCTGGTTGAGGATATCGGCCGGGGCGGGCTGCGACGGCGCCGCCAGCGGCTGGATGAAATTGGCCTGCACCAGTTGGGGCAGCCCAGGGGCGTACAGACGGGGCAGACGGGCCATAGTGTCAGGGCTTGCGCTTCCAGAAGAACGGGTTGTCTTCTCTCACGTATATAAATAGTGCCACGGTGGACGCTGGTCAAGCCCCGTAAGCACAATATGGGCACGGAATCGATACTTTTTGTGGGAAGGACTCCGTTTCGGGCAGGTTAACATTCGGCGACGGATCGTCGTACCGTGGATATACCCTAATCCCGCCCGAATTTTTCTTCCTATTTCAGACCCGGAGACCCCTGCCATGCCCGCCGCCCTGGAACTCATTTCCCAGCATCGTTGTTTCGGCGGCTCGCAGCGCTATTACCGCCACGACTCGGCCGAGATCGGCCTGCCGATGCGGTTCTCGGTGTTCGTGCCGCCCCAGGCCGAGCAGGGGCCGGTGCCGGTACTGTTCTATCTGGCCGGCCTGACCTGCACCGAGGAAACCTTCATGATCAAGGCTGGCGCCCAGCGCCTGGCGGCCGAGCTCGGTGTCATGCTGGTGGCGCCCGACACCAGCCCGCGCGGCGCCAACGTGCCCGGCGAGGATGAAAGCTGGGATCTTGGCACCGGCGCCGGCTTCTACCTGGATGCCACCACCGGCCCCTGGCGCGATCATTACCGCATGGACAGCTACGTGACGCGCGAACTGCATGCCATCGTCACTGGCGTCCTGCCCGGCGATGCGGCGCGGGTCGGCATCTTCGGGCATTCGATGGGCGGTCATGGCGCCCTGGTGCTGGCGTTGCGCAACCCGGGCAAGTTCCGGTCGGTCTCGGCCTTCGCGCCGATCGCCGCGCCCAGCCAATGCCCCTGGGGCAAGAAGGCATTCGGCGCCTACCTGGGTGACAAGCCCGACGATTGGGCCGCCTACGATGCGTCGGCGCTGATGCGCGGCCTGCGCCAGCCGTTTCCCGCGGGCATCCTGGTCGACCAGGGCACGGCCGACCAGTTCCTGGCCGAGCAGTTGTATCCCGAGGTATTCGAGGCGGCCTGCGCCGCCGCCGGCCAGCCGCTGGCGCTGCGCCGCCAGGAAGGTTACGACCATGGCTATTACTTCATCTCGACCTTCATCGAGGATCACATCCGGTTTCACGTCGAGCGGCTTGGAAAACCGGCGGGCTGATGCCTCGCTTCTATACTGGGCGGCCTGCCGTGGCAGGCCCGCGACGCCTGGCGTCCGGGGCCCGACCACGGCGTTCCCCGCATAGGATCGCCTGATTTGATCAACGGAATCGCTCCCTTCGTCTGGATCTTGCTGGCCGCGGTGGTCGTATTCCTGCCGGGCCTGGCGATGCTGTTGGGCCGCGGCGGCCCGCGTGATGAGCGCGGCCGGCGTACCTTCCAGTTCCGCCCGGTGCGGCGCCTGTTCGGCCTGATGCTGCTGCTACTGGGCGGGGTGTCGGGGTTGCTGGCGTTGTCGCTGGTGCAGTTCTTCCGCCTGACCGCCGACGAACCCGTGGCCCGCATCGAGGTGCGCCAGCAGGCTGAGGGTCAGTTCCTGGTCAATGCCAGCGCGTCAGGCGTGGGCGACAAGCCGTACGTGCTCTACGGCGACCAGTGGCAGATCGATGCGCGGGTGGTGCGTTGGCGTCTGCCGGCCCTGATGGCCGGCGCGCCGCCGCTGTACCGCCTGGAACGCCTGTCGGGCCGCTACAGCGACGCCGCGCGCGAGGCATCGGCCACCCGATCCGTCCATGCGCTGGATGACTGGCCGGCGCCGGACCTGGGTTCGCTCAAGCAGCGCTTTCCGAACTGGTTCCCGTTCGTCGATGTCCAATTTGGCAGCGCGGCCTATATGCCGCTGTTCGACGGCGCGAAGTACCAGATCTATATGGATCCCCGTGGCGCGTTGTTCGTGCGTCCGGACGGCGAGGCCACCGCGGCCGGCCTGAAACGGCTGGGCTGGTAGGCGCAAGCTCCCGGCCGGCGCAGGTCCGGCAACCGGTGTGGATTTAAAATAGGGACATACCGGAAAAACGAAACTTTGACGCGCCGCAATAGTCGAATTAGCACTCCCTTTGCTAGAGTGCTAACATCGAATCCATGTCTTTACCCCTTCGCTTTCCGGAGACCGCCGCAATGAAGCAACCCAGTACCTCGTTGGCCACTTCCGGCAACGCCCTGGCGTTGGCCATCGCCAATCCGGGCGCACTTGGCACCATTGATGCCTACATCTCGGCCGTGAACCGCCTGCCGGTGTTGTCGGCCGAACGTGAAACCGAACTCGGTCGCCGCCTGCGCGACAGCGAAGACCTGGGCGCGGCGCGCGAGCTGGTGCTGTCGCACCTGCGCCTGGTGGTGTCGGTGGCGCGCCAGTACCTGGGCTACGGATTGCCCCATGCCGACCTGATCCAGGAAGGCAATGTCGGCCTCATGAAGGCCGTCAAGCGCTTCGATCCCGAGCGCGGCGTGCGCCTGGTGTCGTTCGCCGTGCACTGGATCAAGGCCGAAATCCACGAATACATCATCCGCAACTGGCGCCTGGTCAAGGTGGCGACCACCAAGGCCCAGCGCAAGCTGTTCTTCAATCTGCGCAGCATGCGCCCGGACGGCCAGACGCTGGATCCGGACCAGGTCGATCACATCGCGCGCGAACTCAACGTGCGCCGCGAAGACGTCAGCGAAATGGAAGTGCGCATGTCCGGCCGCGACATGTCGCTCGAAAACCAGGACGACGATGACGACAGCTTCGCGCCCATCGCCTACCTGTCCGACGACGGCCGCCAGGAACCGACCCGCGTGCTGGAACGCGCCGCGCGCGACCAGTTGCAGAGCGCGGGGCTGTCGAGCGCGCTGGAAGCGCTGGACCCGCGTTCGCGCCGCATCGTCGAAGCCCGTTGGCTGCAGGATGACGGTGGCGCCACGCTGCATGAGCTGGCACAGGAATTCGGCGTGTCGGCCGAGCGTATCCGCCAGATCGAAGCCGCCGCGTTGAAGAAGATGCGTGGCAGCCTGGCTGCCTGATTCCTCGCTGCAAGCATGCCAAGGGCCGCGATCGCGGCCCTTTTCTTTTGCGGTGACACAGGCGTGGCACCGGGGACGGGCGCCGCCGGGGCCGTTGTGGCGTCAAGCCAATAAATTGATACAAATTCACCCCGAATTAACGCGCGTTTTCAGAAACTTAATGGAGCACGCGCCGCCTAACTTCACGTAGACCGCGAACTTTGGTTGGCAGTCTTGTCATCCGTCTCGGCTTCTCCTCTTTCCCCTCCCCTATGAGACGGATGCTTGCGGGGCACCACGCATATGGTGCCCCGTTTTTTATGCGCGCGCGCAGCGTGCGGCGCTCAAGCCGCCCGCATGCTGTCCGGATCGGGTTGCGTGGCCGTGTGCCACAGCGCATCCTGCACGCGCCGCACGCCGGTGGCCATGGAACCGTCCTGGTAGAGCTTGATCCAGCGGTAGCCGGGCGCCAGGTTGTCGACCACGTGCTTGCCGTCGCGGATGCTGAACTGGAAGCAGGTGGACGGCGTGGCCAGCATGCGCAGGTTGTGGCGGCGGCGGTCGAATTCATGGTGCACATGGCCCCACAGCAGCACGCGCACTTGCGGCCAGCGCGTCAGCAACTTGAACAGCGCCTGCGGGTTGTCGATCATCATCGAGTCATGCCAGTGACTGTCGATCTGCATGGGGTTGTGGTGCATGGCCAGCAAGGTATGCCGGCCGGGCGCTGCGGCCAGCGCGGCTTCCAGCAGATCCAGTTGGCTGTCGGGCAGGTGCCCGGCGTTCGAGCCGGGCACGGTGGTGTCCAGCGAAACCACGCGCCAGGCGCCCACGTCGCTGACCGGGGCCGACCAGTCGGGCAGTTCCTGGCGCATGGCGGCGGGCAGGTCATGGTTGCCGGGCAGGCAGCGGATCCGGGCGCCCTCCAGCGCGGGCGCGGCGCCCAGCATGGCGGCCAGGCGCCGGTAGGCCGCGGGCTCGCCGTCCTGGGACAGGTCGCCGGTCGCCAGCAGCAGGTCGGGGTGCTTGCCGTCGGCTTCGATCTGGCGCAGCACCGCGCGCAGGCTGGCGTCGGTGTTGACGCCCAGCATCACCGTGTCGGGTTCGCCGAACAGATGGCAATCGGTCAATTGGACGAGCATGGCCGGGGCATCGTTGCGGCGGGCCAGGGTGTGGACGCGTGCCAAGTGCGGCTCCTGCGAAGTTTGTGCACGGGCTTCTACCTTACCGAAAAAACGCGTCCCGGCGCGCATCGGGCGGCGCGATCGGGGTAACGAAACGTGCACCGTCATGGCCGCTCGCCGGAATCGGCCGGAAACCCGCTATTCTTGTGAAACTTCTCACAAGCTTCATGATCGGGACGCGGGCGTTTTCCATGGATGTAGGGTTTCTCGTATTCGGCCTGGCCGGTCTCCTCACCCTGGTGTGCTTCATGCCGCCGCTGGCCGGCCGCCTCAAGCTGCCGTATTCGGTGCTGCTGGCGATCGTCGGTTGCCTGCTGGGGATCGTCGTGCATCTCCATGGCTGGGCGCCCAGCTGGATTGCCGATTTCCTCGACTCGCTGGAACGCTTCGAGATTTCCTCCGAGACCTTCCTGATGGTGTTCCTGCCGGTGCTGCTGTTCGAGACCGCGCTGGCCATGAACGTACGGCGTCTGATGGACGATATCGGCCCGATCCTGATGATGGCGATTGTGGCGGTGGTGGTATGCACCGTGGTGGTCGGGGTGACGCTGGACGCCATTTCTTCCTATGGCCTGGTGGTGTGCCTGCTGCTGGGCGCCATCGTGGCCACGACCGACCCGGTGGCCGTGGTCGGCATTTTCCGCGAAGTGGGCGCGCCCAAGCGGCTGACCACGCTGGTGGAAGGTGAAAGCCTGTTCAACGACGCCGCGTCCATTGCCCTGTATTCGGTGCTGCTGGCTGTGCTGGGTGGTCATGGCGAACTCAGTGTCAGCGGCATTTTCAATGACTTCATCGTGCACTTCATCGGCGGCGGCATCGCCGGCTACGCCATGGGGCGGCTGGCTTGCTTCCTGTTTGCCTGGCTGCGCGGCTTTCCCACCGCCGAGATCACGCTGACCCTGACGCTGGCCTACCTGTCTTTCTTCATCTCCGAGCACTACCTCAATGTGTCGGGCGTGGTCGCCACGGTGATCGCCGGCCTGGTGGTCGGGTCGACCGGCCGTACCCGCATGTCGCCAACTACCTTCGAGTACCTGTCGAGTGCCTGGGAACAGTTCGGCTTCTGGGCCAACTCCCTGATCTTTCTGTTCGCGGCCATGTTGATCCCCAAGCTGATGGCGGCGGCCGACTGGCAGGAACTGGTGCTGGTGGCGGTGGTGTTCGTGGCGACGCTGGTGGCGCGCGCCATTGTGGTATTCGGCCTGCTGCCGCTGCTGGGCCTGACCCGGCTCGGCACCAAGGTCAGCAATCCCTATAAGGCGGTGATGCTGTGGGGCGGCCTGCGCGGCGCGGTGTCGCTGGCGTTGGCGCTGGCCGTGACCGAGCAGACCGGTGTACCCGAAGAGGCTCGCCAGTTCATCGCCGTGGCCACCACCGGCTTCGTGTTGCTGACGCTGTTCGTCAATGGCATCAGCCTGCGGCCGCTGATCCGCATGCTGGGGTTGAACCAGTTGTCGCCGGTCGAACGCACCATCCGCAACCAGGCGCTGGCGGTGGCGCTGGAAGACCTGCAGGGCAAGACCGACGAGGTGGCCAAGACCGAGCATATCGGCACGGAAGTGCGTGATCGCATCCGCGCCGTGTTCGATGCCAGCCTGACCAGCGTGCACGATGGTCAGGTCAGCCAGATGAGCGACGAACAGCGCGTGGCCGTCGGGCTGGCGATCGTGGCACAGCGCGAGGAAGAAATGTTCTTCGATATCCTCAAGGCGCAGATCGTCGACTGGCGCATGGCGGAAACGCTGCTGGCGCGGGCCGAACGCCTGGAGGATGCGATCCGCATGGGCGGGGTGGCGGGCTTCGAGCGCGCCATCGTCGCCGATGTACGCTATTCCACCGCGTTCCGGCTGGCCCTGCGGCTGCACTACCTGTTCGGCTTCCAGGGCTGGCTGGCGCGCGAGCTGGGCCAGCGTTTCGCCAACTTGATGAGCAAGCGGTCGGTGGCGCAGCGCCTGATCGTGTTCGCGCGCGAACAGATTTCACCGTTGTTGGGCGAGACCGCCACGCAGCGCATCGTGGCGCTGCACCAGCGCCGGCTGGACCTGATCGAGAACGCCATGCAGGCGCTGAACCTGCAGTATCCGTCGTATGCGCAGTGGCTGCAGGAGAGCTATCTGGGCCGGGTGGCGCGCGAGCTGGAGCGGATCCGCTACCGCGACATGCTCGAGCAGTTCCTGATCAGCGGCGAAGTGTACGCCGACCTGATGGCGCAATTGGAGAGCCGCTGGGCTCATATCGACACCCATCCGCCGCTGGACATCGAAATGAGCGCGGCCGACCTGATCAAGCGCGTGCCATTGTTCGAGGGGCTGTCGGCCGATTCGCTGCGCGCCATCAGCAAGCTGCTCAAGCCGCGCCTGTCGCTGCCCGACCAGCGTGTGCTGACCAAGGGCCGGCATGGCGAGGAAATGTGCTTCGTGGCCTCGGGCGCGGTGGCGGTACACCTGCCGGACAACACCATGATCGAGCTGGGCAGCGGCGAGTTCTTCGGTGAACTTGGCCTGCTGGGCGAGCAGCAGATCGCGCCCGAGGTGACATCACTGGGTTACAGCAAGCTGTTGATGCTGTCATCGCGCGATTTCCATGCCCTGTTGGCGCGCGATGAGCACCTGCGCGAGCGCATCCAGGTGGTGGCCAAGCAGCGCTTGCGCGCCATCGAGGTCTGGAAACAATTCTCGCAGGCGAACAACGCGGCGGCGGCGCCGCAGGCGCCCGTGCCATCGCCGGCGCAGGCGGCGGAAGCGGCCGAAGCGGCGGGGGCGACGGCCGACAGCGAGCTCGACACGCGGGCGGTGCAGGCGCTGCGGGCGGTCGAGCCGGGCGTGTCGGCGGCCCCCTCGGCCGCGCCACAGGCTGCCGATGCGCGGCCGGTCATGCCGCAGCAGGTCGAGACGCGCCAGGCCGGGGCGCGCGCAGTCGACCCGCGCGACGCGGAAGCGGCGCCGGGAAGCGCCAGCGCCTGATGGCGGGCCGCGCGCGCCGGCTCAGATTTCGCCGGCCGCGCGGCGCTGCATGATGTCTTCGATGATCACCAGGGCCGCTTCCAGCGTGAATTCGCCCTCGGCCACGCGCCGCACCACCGTATCGACGTCGGCGGCGGCGATCTCCATGACTTCGCCGTCGCGGTTGGCGGGGCGGGCGTCGGCCGCCAGCACGCAGGTGCTGGTGAGCACATCCTCGACCTGGTAACCCTCGGGCAGGCGGCGATGGATACGCAGGATGGTGCGCAGCGGCGAGCGCTGCGCCAGGTCCGGCGCGTCCAGGCCGGCTTCCTCGCCGCATTCGCGCACCAGCGCCGCGTCCAGGGATTCGCCGCTGCCGGCCAGTCCGCCCACCAGGGTGTCCCACATGCCGGGGTCGGTGGATTTGCTGAGCGCGCGCCGGGCGATCCAGATGCGGCCGTCCGGGGTCCAGGCGTTCAGGTGCACGGCCTTGGTCAGCAGGCCCAGCGGCCGCACCGCGGCGCGCTCGATGACGCCGAGCGCGGTGTCGCCGTCCAGCACGTCCAGCAATTCATCGCGCCAACCGCGCAGGCAGTTGGCTTGGCGCAACAGTTGCGCGGCCTGTTCCAGCACGGCGTCGAGCGCCGCGCCGGGGGCCAGGGCCGCGCCGATGCGCAGCGCGTCGGCGTCGGCCTGGATGTGGGCGGCGCCTTGCAACGCGTCACAGGCCGCATGCGTGGCCCAGCCGCAGCGGCGCCCCGCTATATATAGCGCGTGCGCGCCGACGGGGGCGGGTTCCTGGGCGCGGGCGCCCAGGGCGGCATACAGATCGGACAGCTGTTTGGGCATCTTGAGGCGCTGTTAATAAGACTGTCCGCGATTTTATGCCACCCCTGTTTACCCTGGTGCGCAACGGACGCGCGCAAATGGGGGCGGCCGGTATGAATTCAAGAGCACAAACTTACATCCATTTGCGCGTCCGCTATAATCCGCCAGTTTCTTTGTGATTTCGAGTGGGAACGCGGGGGCCGCTCTATCTCCCCCTGCCTAACCCTGCCATCTAATAATTGCGCGTAGTCCTGTTCAGTGACATCCGTGCCACTAGGCGACAAGGGCCCTCGCGCCGTGTTTCGAGGTAAGCATGAAGAAGTGGAGAGGGATACTGGGCGCTTGTGCGCTGCTGATTGGCAGCGCGGCCATTGCCCAGGTGCAGGACATGCCCGGCGGCCCGAAGGTCAATCAGCTGAACCTGCATGAAGGCGTCACGCAAATCACGCGTGATGTGATGTGGTTGCACTGGCTGTTGCTCACGATCTGTATCGTGATTTTCGTCGGCGTCTTCGGAGTGATGTTCTACTCCATCTGGGCGCACCGGAAATCGCGCGGACACAAGGCCGCGACCTTCCACGAGCACCTCGGCGTGGAAGTGGCCTGGACGGTCATCCCCTTCATCATCGTCATCGCCATGGCGTTGCCGGCCACCAAGACGGTCGTCGCCATGAAAGACACTTCCAGCGCCGACCTGACCGTCAAGGTCACCGGCTACCAGTGGAAGTGGGGCTACGAATACCTCGATGGCCCCGCCGCCGGCGTCAAATTCCTCGCCACCCTGTCGACGCCGCGCGCCCAGATCGAAGGCCGCGAGCCCAAGGGCGAGTTCTACCTGATGGAAACGGACAACCACATGGTGGTGCCCGTGGACAAGAAGGTGCGCGTGGTCCTGACCGCCGCCGACGTCATCCACTCGTGGATGGTTCCGGACTTCGGCGTCAAGCAGGATGCGATCCCCGGTTTCCTGCGCGATGCCTGGTTCCGCGCCGAAAAACCCGGCATCTACCGTGGCCAGTGCGCCGAACTGTGCGGCAAGGACCACGCCTTCATGCCCATCGTCGTGGAAGTCCTGGCGCAAGCGGACTACGATAAGTGGGTTGAGGACCAGAAAAAGAAGATGGCGGCAAACGCCGACGATCCCAATAAAGAGTGGACGGAAGCCGAACTGGTTGCCCGTGGCGAGAAGGTCTTCGCCGCCAATTGCGTGGCCTGTCACCAGGCCAACGGCAAGGGCATCCCGGGCAGTTTCCCCGCCCTCGATGGAGACAAGGTTGTGCTGGGCCCGAAAGACGTCCAGATCAACACCGTGCTGAAGGGCAAGCCCGGCACCGCCATGGCGGCGTTCGGTCCCCAGCTCAATGATGTCGAGATCGCCGCGGTCATCAGCTATACGCGCCATGCCTGGAGCAATGCCGGCAAGGGGCAGGACCCGACAGTGATGCCGAAGGACGTGGCGGCCGCGCGTTGATCGCGCCCGCTTCCCAACGCAGAGCTGGTTCCGTTTAGTCAGAGATACCCTGCCGGTTCCGTGGAACGGGGCCGGCACTCAGCAGGAAGGAGTCCATCATGAGCAGCGTCACTGTAGACCACGTGTCGCCGGGCCACGGCCACGGTCACGATGACCACCACCACGCCACCCCCACCGGCTGGCGTCGCTGGCTTTTCGCCACCAATCACAAAGACATCGGGACGATGTATCTCATCTTCTCGTTCGTCATGCTGCTCGAAGGCGGCACGCTGGCGCTGCTGCTGCGTACCGAGCTGTTCGAGCCGGGCCTGCAGTTCTTCCGCCCCGAGCTGTTCAACCAGTTCACCACCATGCACGGCCTGATCATGGTGTTCGGCGCCATCATGCCGGCCTTCGTGGGCTTCGCCAACTGGATGATCCCGATGCAGATCGGCGCGTCCGACATGGCCTTCGCGCGCATGAACAACTTCAGCTTCTGGCTGCTGCCGGTGGCCGCGATCATGCTGACGGCGTCGTTCTTCGTGCCGGGAGGCGCCACCGCCGCCGGCTGGACGCTGTACGCGCCGCTGTCGCTGCAGATGGGCCCGGGCATGGACCTGGCCATCTTCGCCATGCACATCATGGGCGCGTCCTCGATCATGGGCGCCATCAACATCATCGTGACCGTGCTGAACATGCGCGCGCCCGGCATGACGCTGATGAAGATGCCGCTGTTCTGCTGGACCTGGCTGATCACCGCCTTCCTGCTGCTGGCCGTGATGCCGGTGCTGGCCGCCGCCATCACCATGGTGCTGACCGACCGCCACTTCGGCACCGGCTTTTTCAACGCCGCCGCCGGCGGCGACCCGGTGCTGTACCAGCACGTGTTCTGGTTCTTCGGGCACCCCGAGGTCTACATCATGATCCTGCCGGCGTTCGGCATCGTGTCGGCCATCGTGCCCGCGTTCGCCCGCAAGAAGCTGTTCGGCTATGCCTCGATGGTATATGCCACCGCCTCGATCGCCGTGCTGTCGTTCATCGTCTGGGCCCACCACATGTTCACCACCGGCATGCCGGTGACCGGGCAGCTGTACTTCATGTACGCCACCATGCTCATCTCCATTCCGACCGGAGTGAAGGTGTTCAACTGGGTTGCCACCATGTGGCGCGGTTCGATGACGTTCGAGACGCCGATGCTGTTCTCGATCGGCTTTATCTTCGTGTTCACGATGGGCGGCTTCACCGGCCTGATCCTGTCGGTCGCGCCGATCGACATCCAGGTGCATGACACCTATTACGTGGTGGCCCACTTCCACTACGTGCTGGTGGCCGGCTCCCTGTTCGCGCTGTTCGCCGGCACCTACTACTGGCTGCCCAAGTGGACGGGCCGCATGTACAGCGAAAAGCTGGGCAAGCTGCACTTCTGGTCGACGCTGATCTCGTTCAACGTGACCTTCTTCCCGATGCACTTCCTGGGCCTGGCCGGCATGCCGCGTCGCTACGCCGACTACGCTGCGCAGTTCACGACGTTCCACCAGATCGCCACCATCGGCGCTTTCTGGTTCGGCCTGTCGCAACTGATCTTCCTGTGGGCGGTGCTGCGCTGCTACATGGGCAAGGGCGAAAAGGCCACGGCCAAGCCGTGGGAGGGCGCCGAAGGGCTGGAATGGACGGTGCCGTCGCCCGCGCCATTCCACACCTTCGAGACGCCGCCCGAAGTCAAGTGAGCGCCGATTCCAACCCCGTAACAGGCAGCATGGCCATGACACCCGAGCAGCGCCGACGCAACAAGATCGCAGGACTGGTTCTGCTGGTATTCGTCATCGCCGTGTTCGCCTGGACCGTGTTCCGCGGTTCGGCGCTGCTGGCGGGCAAGGCCATTGGCGGATAGCGAGCCATGAGCGACGACCTGCGTGAATCCGCCCAGCGCAAGCTGAGCTTCTTCCAGACGATGAAGGCGGTGGCGTGGGGATTTTTTGGCGTCCGCAAGGGCGCGGGCTATCGCGAGGACAGCGCCAGGCTCAATCCCGTCCATGTGATCGTGGCGGGGTTGCTGGCGGCGGCGATCTTCGTGGCCGTGCTGGTGTTAATTGTGCGTTGGGCGGTATCCAGCCTGACTTGAATCACTTAATTCTATAAATCAGTACCAGGGAGAAAGCCATGAGTGCAAGCCACTCGGTTCAAGGTAAAGAGGCACCCTATTACTTCGTGCCCGCCGACTCGGGCCACCCCGTGCGCACGGCCGTGGCGCTGCTGTTCATGGGCCTGGGCGCCGCGGGCTGGATCAACGGCGTGAGTTGGGCCAAATGGTCGGTGCTGGCCGGCTTCATCGGGCTGATCGTGGTGCTGTATTACTGGTTCGGCGATGCCATCCAGGAGTCCGAGGCCGGCCTGAACAGCAAGCGCATCGACGGCTCCTACCGCTGGGGCATGAGCTGGTTCATCTTCTCGGAAGTGATGTTCTTCGCGGCGTTCTTTGGCGCCCTCTGGTACGTGCGCACCATCACCACGCCGTGGCTGGGCGACATGGACCACCGCTTGATGCTGTGGCCCGACTTCCAGGCGGTGTGGCCCAACCTAGGCCCGGCCGGCGTGGTCGAGCCCTTCCAGACCGTGGGCCCGTTCTGGCTGCCGACCATCAACACCGCGCTGCTGCTGAGCTCGGGCGTGACGCTGACCATCGCTCACCACGCGCTGCGCGAGAACCACCGCGGCAAGACCATGTTCTGGCTGGCCGCCACGGTCATCCTGGGTTTCATCTTCGTGGCCTGCCAGGCCGCTGAATACCACCACGCGTACACCGAGCTGAACCTCAAGTTCAACTCGGGCGCTTACGGTTCGCTGTTCTACATGCTGACCGGCTTCCATGGTTTCCATGTGATTCTGGGCGCCACGATGCTGACGGTCATTCTGATCCGCCTGATGCGCGGCCATTTCCGGCCCGATCATCACTTCGGCTTCGAGGGCGCCGCCTGGTACTGGCACTTCGTGGACGTGGTGTGGCTGGGCCTGTATCTGTTCGTCTACTGGTTCTAAGACGCGGGGCCCGGCAGCGCCGGGCCGATCCGCCGGACGGGGCGAGGCTGGCGGGCCGCCGGGAAACCGGCGCCACGGGCCTCGCCCTTCGCTTGCTGGCGGTCCGTGTTCCAATACGGCTGGACCGCGAGGCGCGGACCGGGGAACCGGCCGCGCGCGGGCCTATCTAAAACCGGTGCTTTCGATCCAGCCCATGTGGTGGGCGAACAGCACGAACAGGAACAGGGCCACCGACAGGCCGATGCGCACCGTCAGCGCATTGACCGTGCGGTTGGTGCTGCCTTTGTCCCGCATCAGGTAGACCAGGGCGGATGCCAGACTGGCCAGGATACCGATGAAGGCCAGTACGACGAAAACGCGCATGATGGTCTCCGGACAAAATCGATTGATTCAAGACAAATGGCCCGACCGCATTCAACCCGCTACACGGTAGCCGCTTTGCTCCTGCTGGGGATCGCCGTGGTGATCCTGGCCTCGTTGGGCCAATGGCAGCTGCGGCGGGCCGACGAGCGACGCGACATTCTGGCGGCTATCGAAGCCGGCCGCAAGCAAGCGCCGCTGGCGCTGGCGCCGTCGACCGCGCCGGCCGCCATGAAACCGTGGCGCGTGGCCGAGGCCCGCGGCACCTGGCTGCCCGAGTTCAGTGTACTGCTGGACAACCGCAACCACGACGGCAAGCCCGGCTACTGGCTGGCCACGCCGCTGCTGCTGGATGCCGGCAGCCGCAGCGCGGTGCTGGTGCTGCGCGGCTGGCTGCCGCGGGTGATCCAGGGCCAGGGCGCGCCGGTGCTGCCGGCCACGCCCGAGGGCGTGCAGACCATCAAGGGCGAGCTGTCGCCACGCGTGCCGCGCATGTTTGAATTGTGGTCGCTGGGCGGCCAGGACGCCTCCAGCCTGCCGGCCAGACTGCCCGCGGCCGGCGGCGCGGCGCCGCAGGTGCAGAACCTGCCGCTGGACGCTTATGCAAAGGCCACCGGCTTGACGCTGCTGCCCACCGTGATGAGCCAGTTCGGCAACGGCGAGGACGACGGCCTGGTGCACGACTGGCCGCAACCGTCGGTGAATTTCCAGCAGAACACGGTGTACGCCGTCGAATGGTTCTCCTTTGCCTTGTTTGCCGCCATTGCCTGGCTGGTGGTGCTGGGGGGCGCCATCAAGCGCATGCGCCAACGCGGGACCGACCATCCGGCGGCCTGACCCCCTTTTCCGACAACAGAATCCATGACCCACGTGGCTCGCGACATGACTGCTTCCCAACCCGCCCGGCGCTCGCTGATGCCGATGGTGCTGGTGTTCCTGTGCACGCTGGCGCCGATCGTGGCGGCCTTCGTGGTCTATATGAACCCGCAATGGTGGCCGGCTGACGCCAGCAACTATGGCCAACTGATCGAGCCGCAGCGGCCGATGCCGGCGCCCGAGGCGCTCAAACTGACCACGCTGGACGGCAAGCCGTTCGACCTGGGGAGCCTGAAGGGCAAGTGGCTGCTGGTGGCGGCCGACGGCGCGGCCTGCCCTGAAAGCTGCGCCCGCAAGCTCTACATCACCCGCAACACCCACGCCAGCCAGGGCAAGAACGTCGACCGCCTGGCGCGGGTCTGGTTCATCACCGACGACGGCCCGGTGCCGGACAAGGTGCTGCAGGCCTACCAGGGCACGGTCATGCTGCGCGCCGATCCCGATCAGTTGGCGCGTTTCCTGCTGGCGCGCGACAGCGCGGCCGGTCAACCCGGGCTGGCGCAGCCGATCTGGGTGATTGATCCCCTGGGCAACCTGATGATGCAGTATCCCGCCGACGCCGACGGCGTGAAGGTGCGCAAGGACATCAGCAAGCTGGTCTATAACTCGCGCATCGGTTGAATCGGTTATTCAGTTGGTTTCCATGGAACGCATCAAAGCGCGGTATCGCAAACTCGTCTTCTTCACCTGGTTCCTGACGCTGGACCTGATCATGTTTGGCGCCTTCGTGCGCTTGACGGATTCGGGCCTGGGCTGCCCGGACTGGCCCGGCTGCTATGGCAATGTCACCCCGCTGGGGGCGATGGGCGACATCCACCAGGCCTCGCAGGCCATGCCGTTCGGCCCGGTGACGCTGTCCAAGGCCTGGATCGAGATGATCCACCGCTATGTCGGCTCGATCCTCGGTATGCTGATCATCGGCATCGTCTACATGGCGTGGCGCTACCGGCGCGAGCTGGGCCGTTCGCCGGCCCTGGCAGTGACCACGCTGGTGGCGGTGTGCGTGCAGGGCGCGTTCGGCGCCTGGACCGTGACGCACAAACTGATGCCCGCCGTGGTTACGGCGCACCTGGTGTTCGGTCTGTCGGTGCTGGCGCTGATGACCTGGCTGTCGGCGCGCGAGCGGCCGCACCACGCCGTGGCCGCCGCGGCGCGGCGTTTCAAGCCCTGGGTGGTGGGCGGTTTCATCCTGCTGCTGATCCAGGTGACGCTGGGCGGCTGGGTCAGCACCAACTACGCGGCCCTGGCCTGCATGGACTTCCCCATGTGCCACGGCAAGTGGGTGCCGGACATGGACTTCCATGGCGGCTATTCGATCATCCGCGGGCTGGGCGAACTGCCGTCCGGCGAGATGATCTCGCAGCCGGCGCTAACGGCGATCCACTGGGTGCATCGCAATTTCGCCTTCGTCGTGTTCGCCTACCTGGGCGTGCTGGCCTGGCGCCTGCGCGCCGACCGCGGACTGCGCGGCCCGGCCACGCTGATGCTGGCTCTGCTGGGCGCGCAACTGCTGACAGGGCTGACCACCATCTTCTTCCAGTGGCCACTCTTGATCGCGGTGTTGCACAATGGCGGGGCGGCTGGCCTGACGCTGGCCGCCGTGGTGTTGATGGTGCGCCTGTCCACCGCGGGCGCGGCGCCGGCCGGGGGCTACGGCCCCAATTCGGTGCGCGTTTAAAATAGGGTCCATGATGACCAGTCTTGCCGCTCCCCAATCCGGATTGCTCCGCCAATATTTCGTGCTCACCAAGCCGCGCGTCACCCAGTTGGCGGTGTTCTGCGCGGTGATTGGCATGTTCCTGGCCGTGCCGGGCGTGCCGGACATGCGGCGGGTGCTGTTCGGCACCATCGGCATCTGGTTGCTGGCGGCGGCCGCCTTCGCCATCAATTGCCTGATCGAGCAGGAAGTCGACGCGCGCATGCTGCGCACGGCGCGGCGCGCCACCGCGCGCGGCACCATTTCCGCGTTCCAGGTGCTGAGCCTGTCGGGCCTGCTGGGCGGGGCCGGCATGTTCGTGCTGTACACGCTGGTCAACCCGCTGACCATGTGGCTGACCTTCGCCACCTTCGTCGGCTACGCGGTGATCTACACCATCATCCTCAAGCCGCGCACGCCGCAGAACATCGTCATCGGCGGCCTGTCGGGCGCCATGCCGCCGGCGCTGGGCTGGGCGGCGGTGGCCGATTCGGTGCCGGCCGAGGCCTGGCTGCTGGTGCTGATCATCTTCATCTGGACGCCGCCGCATTTCTGGGCGCTGGCGCTGTACCGCAACCATGACTACGCCAAGGCCGGCCTGCCGATGCTGCCGGTGACGCATGGCCAGCAGTTCACCCGCTTGCACATCCTGCTCTACAGCATCGCGCTGGTCGCCACCACGCTGCTGCCCACCGCGATCCGCATGAGTGGCGCCTTGTATCTGCTGGCGGCGCTGGTGCTGGGCGGCATGTTCGTGTCGTACGCCTGGCGGCTGTACCGCAACTACAGCGACGAACTGGCCCGCAGCATGTTCCGTTTTTCCATTCTCTACCTGGCGCTGCTGTTCGGCGCCCTGCTGGTGGACCACTGGGTCGCGCTGCTCTGACCCCCTGGAGGTTGTCGATGTCCGTATTTTCCGCCAGCCGGCGCCTGGCCCTGCGCCTGGCCACGGCCGCCGCTTTCACCGCCGCCCTGGCCGCCTGCGGCGAGCAGGCGCCCCAGTTCAAGGGCAGCGACATCAGCGGCACCCAGCTGGGCCGCGGCCTGGAACTGTCGGACTACAACGGCAAGACGCGCACGCTGCAGGACTTCGCCGGCAAGGTGGTGGTGGTGTTCTTCGGCTTCACGCAATGTCCCGACGTCTGCCCGACCTCGCTGGCCGAGCTGACCGAGGTCATGAAGAAGCTGGGGCCGGACGCCGAGCGCGTGCAGGTGCTGCTGATCACCGTGGACCCCGAGCGCGACACGCCGGAAGTGCTCAAGCAATACGTAACGGCGTTCGACCCGCGTTTTCTGGGTTTGACCGGCACGCCCGACCAGGTGAAGAAGGCGGCGGCCGCGTTCAAGGCCTACTACGCCAAGGCGCCGACCAAGGACGGCAACTACACCATGGACCATACCGCGGCGTTCTACCTGCTCGACGGCAAGGGCGAATCGCGGGTGCTGGCCAACAACAACATCGGGGTGGATGCCCTGGTGCACGATATCCAGGCCCTGCTCAAGGGCTGACGCCGCGACCGTCGCCGGCCCCCGGCCGGATGTCGCGGCCGGGCGCGCTTGCTCAAAGGCCCGCAGGCGTCATTGGCCGCCGGCCGCGCGCCAGCCGGCCAGCGCATCGCGGGCCGGGTCGGTGAGTTCCGCCTCGGGCACTTCGCGGCGGTGCGACATGATCATCAAGGCATAGGGGGCGGCCAGCGCGGCCGCTTCGGGACACAGGCGGCATTCATCGCCGGTCGAAGGCGAGCGGTTGCGCCAGTAGTTGATGGCCGCTTCGATCTGAGGCAAGGTGATGGCATTCATGAGGCTATTTTCCACGAATGCCGGGGGCTGTCCAATCGCCTTGGCGCAGCAATGAAGCGTCACCATCGCAACATGCCGAAACTGCGTCCGGGTGCTATACCACTGCCGGTTAGTAACGATGGAGCATCGTCATGAATTATCCCGCCCCTACCGAATCTCCCCGCCGCGGCCTGCATCCGCTGGTCGCGGCCGCCGCCGTCGCGGTGATCGTCATGTGCTCGGTCGGTGTGGCCGCCGTGATGGGCTGGCTGCCGACGCCATCGGCCACGCCGCACGCCGAGGATGCGCGGGTCCAGGCCGGCCCCGAGGGCGCCAACCTGGCGCCGGCCCAGCCCGCAAGCCCCGGCCAGCCGCAGGCCCCGGGCGCGCGACCGCCAGCAGCCCAGGCTCAGGCCCAGGCGCAAGGCCGGCCCGCGCCCGCGCCGGCCGCGCAGGCCTGCCGCACCTGCGGCGTGGTGGAAACCATTCGCCAGGTGCAGGTGCCGGTCAAGGACAATAGCGACCATCTGGTCGGCACCATCGCCGGCGGCGTCGCGGGCGGGGTGGTCGGCAATCAGTTCGGCGGCGGCAGCGGCAAGACGGCGCTGACCGTGCTCGGGGCGGTGGGCGGCGCTTTGGCAGGCCGTGAAGTTGAGCGTAATATCAGGCAGCAACAAACGGTGACGCACTATGAGCTCACGGTCCGCATGAACGACGGCAGCACGCGCCAGTTCCGCAGCGCGCAGCCGTTCGCTTTCGCGTCCGGCGATCACGTGCGCGTGGAGAACAACCAGCTGCTGCCGGGATGACCGTGCCGGCCGGCAGCGTTTCTTGATCTATGGGAAGACCGGAATGAGCGACCAACACAGCAACCCGTTCGTCCTGCCCGGCATGGGCCAGAATTCCGACCTGTCGGGCAATCCCTTGCTGGCCAGCATGGAAATGATGCGCCAGGCCTGGGCCGGGCTGACCGGACCGGGCGGGCTGGCGAGCAGCCTGCCGATGGCGCCGCCCATGAACCTGGAAGACCTGGATCGCCGCATCGCCGAGCTGCGTTCGGTGGAGAACTGGCTGCGCATGAACCTGTCGATGCTGTCGAGCACGATCCAGGGCATGGAAGTGCAGCGCTCCACCATCAGCACCCTGCGCGCCTTTGTCGATTCGGCCGCCAACCTGGATCTGGGTACGGTGCGCGACAGCGGCGCGGCATCGCCGCTGGAGGTGGTGCTGGGCCTGAAGCCGGCCCCGGCCGCCAAGAGCGCGCCCAAAAGCGCCCCGCAAGACGCTCCGGCCGCCGCGCAGCCTGACACCAAGGCATCCGAGGCCGAGGGCGGCGCGGCCGGCGCCCAGCCAGGCATGAGCGAGCAGATGGGCGCGGCGGCGCAGTCGGCCTCCAAGGCCTGGTGGGACCTGCTGCAACAGCAATTCAACCAGATCGCGGCGGCGACGGCGGCATCGATGCCCGGCAGCCAGCCCGCCGCCGAAGCCGACAAATCCCAGGCCAAGCCGGCCGCCCCGGCGGCCAAGGCCGCCAAGACGGGCGCCAAGCCCGCCCGCAAGACCGCGCGCAAACCGGCCGCCAAGGCGGCCGCCAGGAACAGCGGGCCTGCCGACGGCAAGCCCTGATTTTTTCAATCCAGGCCCGGGCCGCGAGACGGCGGCGCCGGGCATTTTCGATACCGGAACCTATGCTTAATGTAGTGATTCTCGCCGCCGGACTCGGCAAGCGCATGCAGTCGGACCTGCCCAAGGTGCTGCACACCCTGGCCGGCAAACCGATGCTGGCCCACGTGCTGGACAGCGCCCGCCAGCTCGAACCGGCCCGCATCATCGTGGTGGTCGGCCATGGCGCCGATCGTGTCAAGCAGGCCTTCAGCGGCCAGGACGATCTGCAGTTCGCGCTGCAACAGCCGCAGCAAGGCACCGGCCACGCGGTCCAGCAGACCGTGCCGTTGCTGCGCGAAGGCGACGGCAAGGACGACGTGACTCTGGTGTTGTACGGCGACGTGCCGCTGGTTCAGCCCGAGACGCTGCGCCGTCTGCTGCAGGCGCGCGGCGCCGGCGCCGCGGTGCTGACCGAAGTGCTGGCCGACTCCACCGGCTATGGCCGCATCGTGCGCGACGCGGCCGGCAATGTCTGCCGCATCGTCGAGCACAAGGACGCTTCGGAGATCGAGCGCGCCCTCAAGGAAGTCAACACCGGCATCCTGGCCGCGCCGACCGCGCAGCTCAAGGACTGGCTCTCGCGCATCGACAACAACAACGCCCAGGGCGAGTACTACCTGACCGATGTGGTGGGCCTGGCCGTGGCCGACGGCGTGCCGGTGGGCGCGGCCCAGCCGGGCGCGTCGTGGGAGACGCTGGGCGTGAACAGCCGCGTGCAGCAGGCCGAACTGGAACGCCGCTGGCAGGGTGAGCAGGCGCGCCGCCTGCTCGAGGCCGGCGTGACGCTGGCCGACCCGGCGCGCTTCGATGTGCGCGGCACGCTCACTTGCGGTCGCGACGTGTTCATCGACGTGGGCTGCGTGTTCGAGGGCCAGGTGACGCTGGCCGACGGCGTGCGCGTGGGGCCGCACTGCGTGCTGCGCGACGTCAGCATTGGCGCGGGCACGCAGATCGAGGCCTTCAGCCATCTGCAGCAGGCCCAGGTCGGCGCTGACGCGCGCATCGGCCCGTATGCCCGCCTGCGTCCGGGCGCCGAGCTGGGCGACCGCACCCACGTCGGCAATTTCGTCGAGATCAAGAAGAGCGTGCTGGGCGCCGACAGCAAGGCCAACCACCTGGCCTACATCGGCGACGCCGACATCGGCGCGCGCGTGAACGTGGGCGCGGGCACCATCACCTGCAACTACGACGGCGTCAACAAGCACCGTACCGTCGTCGAGGATGACGTCTTCATCGGATCGGATACGCAGCTGGTGGCCCCGGTGCGCGTGGGCCGCGGCGCGACCCTGGGCGCAGGCACCACCCTGACCCGCGATGCGCCGGCCGATAAGCTGACGGTGTCGCGCGGCAAGCAGGTCACCGTCGACGGTTGGCAACGGCCGGTCAAGAAGTCGTGACGCCGCCGGCGTCACAGGCGCCGGCCGACGGCGCCAGGTCCGCCGTCCCGGATGGCCTGCCGGTGCCGCGCCGCTACTGGGCGGCGGCGACCGTCATGACCGGCATCAGCCTGTCGGTGCTGGACACCACCATCGCCAACGTCGCCCTGCCGACCATTGCCACCGACCTGAACGCCTCGCCGGCGCAGGCGGTGTGGGTGGTCAACGCCTACAACCTGGCGGTGGTGATGATGCTGCTGCCCCTGTCGGCGCTGGCCGAGCGCATCGGCTTCCGGCGCATGTTCACCTTCGGGCTGGTGCTGTTCACGCTGGCGTCGCTGGGTTGCGCCCTGGCCGGCTCGCTGCTGCAGTTGACGCTGGCGCGCGTGTTCCAGGGTGTGGGGGCGGCGACGCTGATGTGCCTGTTCGGCGGGCTGGTGCGCAATATCTATCCGTTGCGGATGCTGGGGCGCGGTATCAGCATCAACGCCACCACGGTGGCGGTGATGTCGGTGCTGGGCCCGACCATCGGATCGGCGATCCTGTCGGTGGCGCCGTGGCCGTGGATCTTCGCGGTCAATCTGCCGATCTGCGTGCTGGCCATGTTCGGCCTGCGCCATCTGCCGGAAGTGCCGCGCAATGATGTGCGGCTGGACTGGATCAGCGCGTTGCTGTGCATGGTGACGCTGGGGGTGTTCATTTCCGGCATCGACATGATGGGCGAGGATCTGCTGCGCGGCATCGGCCTGGTGGCGATCGCCGCCGTGGCCGGCCTGGTGCTGGTGCGCCGCGCCAGCGGCCAGCCCGCGCCCCTGGTGCCGGTGGACCTGCTGCGAATCCGGCCGCTGGCGTTCGCGGTGGCGGCGTCGGCCTGCACCTTCGCGGCGCAGATGGCGTCATACGTGTCGCTGCCGTTCTATTTTCAGCAGGTGCTGGGCCGGCCCTACCTGGAGGTGGGCATGCTGATGGGCGCCTGGCCGGTGGGCACGGCGTTGATCGCGCCATTGGCCGGACGCCTGTCGGACCGCTATTCGGCCGCCACCCTGAGCGGGATCGGCGCGGCCACCATGGTGGCCGGCATGTTGTGGCTGGCGGCGCTGCCGGCCGAGGTGGGCAATGTGTCGATCATGGCGGGCATGTTCGTGGCCGGGGTCGGCTTCGGTTTCTTCCAGACGCCGAACAATCGCGCCATGCTGTCGGCCGCGCCGCGCGCGCGCAGCGGCGCGGCGGGCGGCCTGCAGGCGACCACCCGGGTCTTCGGCCAGAGCTTCGGCACCGCGCTGGTGGCGATCGCTTTCAGCATCAGCCTGGCGCACGGCCCCGGGCTGGCGCTGGTGCTGGGCACGATCTGCGCCGCGCTGGCGGTGGTCGTGAACACGGTGCGCTTCAGCAAGCTGCGTACGCCCTCGGAGCCGTGACGGCCAGACCGGGGGGCTGGTCGGCCGCGCCGCGCTCCGCGCGGGCGGCGGCTCGCGGCAGCCCGCCGCAAGCCCTGCGGGCCGGCCGGCTTCTATAATGGCGGCCAGCGCCGCGGCGGACGGTCCCGGCGCGGTGTTTACCTATTTTTAAGGCGTTCAGGCATGAAAATCACGGTCGTGGGTACCGGTTACGTAGGGTTGGTGTCGGGGGCGTGCCTGGCCGATATGGGCAACGACGTCATGTGCCTGGACGTGGACGCGGCCAAGATCGCCCTGTTGCGCCAGGGCGGCATCCCCATCTACGAGCCGGGCCTGGAAGACCTGGTGCGGCGCAACGTGCAGGCCGGCCGCCTGCATTTCACCGATGACGTGGCCCAGAGCGTGGACTTCGGCGACGTGCAGTTCATCGCCGTCGGCACGCCGCCGGGCGAGGACGGCTCGGCCGACCTGAAGTACGTGCTGGCGGCCGCCCGCAACATCGCCCGCCACATGACCAGCCGCAAGCTGATCGTGGACAAATCCACCGTGCCGGTCGGCACCGCCGACAAGGTGCGCGCCGCGGTGGCCGAGGAACTGGCCAAGCGTGGCGTCGAGGTGCCGTTCAGCGTTGCCTCCAACCCGGAATTCCTCAAGGAAGGCGCGGCGATCAACGACTTCATGAGCCCGGACCGGGTCATCGTCGGCGCCGACGACGACTACACCATCGGCGTCATGCGCCGCATCTATGAACCGTTCCAGCGCACCCACGACCGCCTGATGGTGATGGACGTGCGCTCGGCCGAACTCACCAAATACGCGGCCAATGCCATGCTGGCCACCCGCATCTCGTTCATGAACGAAATGGCCAACCTGGCCGAGGCGCTGGGCGCGGACATCGAGCAGGTCCGCCGCGGCATTGGCGCCGATCCGCGCATCGGTTACCACTTCCTGTATCCGGGCGCCGGTTATGGCGGCTCGTGTTTTCCCAAGGACGTGCAGGCGCTGGTCAACACCGCTGCCGACAAGGCTCTGCCGATGCGTGTGATCGAGGCGGCCGAGGCCGCCAACCACGCGCAGAAGTTCCGCCTCTCGGAAAAGCTGGTGGCGCGCTATGGCGAGGACCTGAGCGGCCGCACGTTCGCGCTGTGGGGCCTGTCGTTCAAGCCCAACACCGATGACATGCGCGAGGCGCCCAGCCTGACCGTGATCGCCGAGCTGACGCGGCGCGGCGCCAGCGTGCGCGCCTACGACCCGGTGGCCATGCACGAGGCCGCGCGGGTGCTGGACGGCAAGCCCGGCGTGAGCTTCGCCACCGACATGTACGACGCGCTCGACGGCGCCGACGCGCTGTTGATCGCCACCGAATGGAAGGTTTTCCGCGCGCCCGACTTCGACCGCGTCAAGGCGTTGCTCAAGACGCCGCTGATCATCGACGGCCGCAACCTCTACACGCCGGCCGACGTGCGCGCCCAGGGCTTCGAGTACTCGGGCATCGGCCGCGCATGAAGATCCTGCAGCTCAACTTCGAGAAAGGCTGGCGCGGCGGCGAACGCCAGACGCTGTACTGCATGCGCGCGTTCCGCAACGCCGGCCACCAGGTCGAAGTGCTGTGCCGCGAAGGCGGCCCGCTGGCCGAACGCGCGCGCCAGGAAGGCTTCGTGGCGCACACCTGCCGCAACGTGCCGGCGCAACTGGCCTTCCTGGCGCGCGCGGGCAGTGGCTACGACATCATCCATGCCCAGACCGCCAACACCATCACCTGGGCCGTGCTGACCAAGTGGCTGCACCGCCGCCCGGTGGTGTTTTCCCGCCGCACCTCGTTTGTGGTCAAGCCGAACGAGGAATGGAAGACCGGCTATAAGTGGCGCCACACCGACCTGTTCGTGGCGATCAGCGACATGGCGGCGAGCGAGCCGCGGCGCCTGGGGCTGGACCCGGTCATCATCCGCAGCGCGGTCGAGCCGCACCAGATCGACCAGGACAACGTCGCCGCGCTGGTGCGCGAGTTCGGCCTGGAAGGCAAGAAGGTCATGGCCACCTCCGCTGCGCTGATCCGCGACAAGGATCCGGTGACGCTGGTGCGCGCGGTGGCCGAACTGGCGAAGACGCGGCGCGACTTTGTCTTCCTGCACTTCGGCGCCGGCGGCGACCGCGAACAGCAGGCGCGCGACGAGGCGCGGACGCTGGGCGTCGAGGACGTCTACCGCTTCGCCGGCTTTCGCAAGGGCGTCGAGGACTTCTACAGCATCCTCGACGTGTTCGTCATGAGTTCCGAGGAAGAGGCGCTGGGCAGCAGCGTGCTGGACGCCTTCCTGCAACGCGTGCCGGTGGTGTCCACCGATGCCGGCGGCCTGAAGGAAAGCCTGGCCGACGGCCGCGGCGTGCTGTGCGCGGTGGCCGACTTCCACGCCATGGCTCTGGGCATGGCGCGCTGCCTGGATGACACCGCCTTCCGCCAGGAGATCACCGAGCGCGCCTATCGCTACGTGCGTGACGAACACGACGTGCAGAAGATGGGCAACCGCTACCTGGCGCAGTTCGAGCGCCTGCTGGCCGCCCGCTGAACCGCGCGGCGCCTGCCGGCGGGGTGCTTACCCGCGCGGATCGATGCGGGTCTCGAACTTGGCGCGATGCACCGAGAAGAATGTGCGCACATTGCGCACATTGGCGTGCGCGGTGAAGGCGCGGTGCGCCAGCGCGTGATAGGCCGGCATGTCCTTGACCTGCGCGATCACCACGAAGTCGGGTCCCGGCGACACGCGGTAGCACTGCAGCACTGCCGGTTCGGCCAGCATGATCCGTTCGAAGGCATCCAGGCTTTCGGCCGCCTGCACATCCAGCGTGATCTCGACAATGGCGGTCAGTGTGCTGCCCAGCTTGCCGGGCGCCAGGATGGCGACCTGGCGCGCGATCACCCCTTCTTCCACCAGGCGCCGCACCCGCCGCAGGCAGGTTGGCGGCGAGGCGTGCACACGCGCGGCCAGTTCCTGGTTGGTCAGGGAGTTGTCGTCCTGGAGTTGTTCCAGAATCCGCAGATCCAGGTCGTCCAGCTCGGGCAGGGTTATCGGCTGATTTTGCATGATTAATTCATTAATGCATGTTCAGTGAAATATTATTTAATCACAAATATGTAAGTGAATAAACTGTCAAATGTGACCAGATAAAGAAATCAAATTTCTTGATGGTGCGCGCACAATGCGTTCCGTACTCGAACTTTCAGGAGTCTCCCCCTATGTGCGGCATTGTTGGCGCCGTCGCCCAGCGCGACATCACCCCGATCCTGGTCGAAGGCCTCAAGCGCCTGGAATACCGCGGCTATGACTCCTGCGGCGTGGCCGTGTACGCCGACGGCCACCTGCGCCGCACGCGCAGCACCCAACGCGTGGCCGAGCTGGCCGAGCAGGTTGCCCAGGACCACCTGCAAGGTTTCACCGGCATCGCCCACACGCGCTGGGCCACGCACGGCGTGCCGGCCACGCATAACGCCCATCCGCATTTCTCGCACCTGGGCAACGACGAGCCGCGCATCGCGCTGGTGCACAACGGCATCATCGAGAACCACGACGAACTGCGCGCCGAACTGCAGGCCGCGGGTTACGTTTTCGAAAGCCAGACCGACACCGAAGTGATCGCGCATCTGGTCAATCACCTGTACGCCGGCGACTTGTTCGAGGCCGTGCAGAACGCCGTGCGCCGCCTGCACGGCGCCTACGCCATCGCCGTCTTCTGCCGCGACGAGCCGCACCGCGTGGTCGGCGCGCGCCAGGGGTCGCCCCTGGTGGTGGGCGTGGGCCAAAACGAGAATTTCCTGGCCTCGGACGCGCTGGCGCTGGCCGGCACCACCGATCAGATCATCTACCTGGAAGACGGCGACGTCGTCGATCTGCAACTGGCGCGCGTCTGGATCGTGGACGCCCAGGGCAAGAGCGTGGAACGCCAGGTGCACACCGTGCACGTGCACACCGGCGCGGCCGAACTCGGTCCCTACCGCCACTACATGCAGAAGGAAATCTTCGAGCAACCGCGCGCGGTTGGCGACACGCTGCAGGATATCGAGTCCATCACGCCCGAACTCTTCGGCGACCAGGCCTACAAGATCTTCAAGGATGTCGATTCCCTGCTGATCCTGGCCTGCGGCACCAGCTACTACGCCGGCCTGACCGCCAAATACTGGATCGAGTCCATCGCCAAGATCCCGGTGGCCGTCGAAATCGCCAGTGAGTACCGCTACCGCGACAGCGTGCCGAACCCGCGCTCGCTGGTCGTGACGATTTCGCAGTCGGGCGAGACCGCCGATACCCTGGCGGCGCTCAAGCACGCCCGCTCGCTGGGCATGGAAAACACGCTGACCATCTGCAACGTGTCCACCAGCGCCATGGTGCGCGAGTGCAAGCTGTCGTACATCACGCGCGCCGGCGTCGAAATCGGCGTGGCCTCGACCAAGGCCTTCACCACGCAGCTGACCGCGTTGTTCCTGCTGACGCTGGCGCTGGCCCAAGTGCGTGGCCGCCTGACCGACGAGCAGGAGGCCGAGCACCTGAAAGCGCTGCGCCACCTGCCGGTGGCCATCGGCTCGGTGCTGGCGCTGGAACCGCAGATCATGGCCTGGGCCGACCGCTTCGCCTCCAAGGAAAACGCGCTGTTCCTGGGCCGCGGCATGCACTACCCGATCGCGCTGGAAGGCGCGCTCAAGCTCAAGGAAATCAGCTACATCCACGCCGAGGCCTATCCGGCCGGCGAACTCAAGCACGGCCCGCTGGCCCTGGTGACCGAGCACATGCCCGTGGTCACCATCGCGCCCAAGGACGAGCTGCTGGAAAAGCTGAAGTCCAACATGCAGGAAGTGCGCGCGCGTGGCGGCGAGCTGTACGTGTTCGCCGACGCCGACAGCAAGATCCAGAGCGCCGAAGGCATGCACGTGATCCGCATGCCCGAGCACTACGGCAAGCTGTCGCCGATCCTGCACACGGTGCCGCTGCAGCTGCTGTCGTACCACACCGCGTGCGCTCGCGGCACCGACGTGGACAAGCCGCGCAATCTGGCCAAGAGTGTGACGGTGGAGTGAGCCGCCAGGCAGGCTGGGTGAAGTTGAAAACTGGAAATAAAGTCGGTCGCGCGGAATAAAGTCGGTCGCAACTGGAACGGGCCAGATCGTCACCGATTGTGTGGCGAAGATGGACTCATCGGTTGTTAAAGCATGCGCGGGGGCCGCAGAGCGGCCCTCTTTTTGGTGCATCCAATTAGCTCGGGGCGCAACAGGCTCCGTCCGGCCGGGGTTCGGACCTGCGCGTCGGAGCGCACTTGGGGATAGCGGTCGTCGACGACTGGCCGCTTGCGACCCACAGCAGCCCTCTGTGCGGTCAGGGAGTACAGATCGAAAGCCGAGGCCATCGGTGGCTGAATCGCTTGGAATTCACACGGTGCATAAACGTTGAGACGCTCGCCCGGCGAGGGTTGTGCCGAACTCGCAGTTCAAACAGGTCATTCAATCCGTACGGCGCTATGACCTTCAATGATTCATCACCGTCCAGGTAAATGCCAACGCAGGTGGCGAACTCTGGCCAAGTGGCCAGCCCATCGTCCAAAGACGTTAGGGGTGAAACCACCTGGCCGAGGGCTTCTGCGAACCACTCGTGCACTCTGGCCTGGTTTGTCACTTCCCAAGTGAGCGAGGGAAGGAGAAGATGCAGCCGCTCTTGAAGTTCGGCATCCAGAGCTAGAGGCGCTTCGGCATCAAAGTACGCAACGTCCACGTCATCCACGTTCGAGGGCACCTGAAAGCCATGCAAGTTATCCCAAACCAAGGATCTGATGGCCCCTGCACCGATGCACCACGAGGGTAAACCAAGGCAGCGAACCGCCCGCAGCGCGGCCATCAGTTGCTCAGAGGATTCGACGAGGTCGCATAGTCGTTGCTCATAGCCTGCTCGAACGTTCGCCATCATTTCGCCGGAAACTGGAATCTCGGGTTGGTTGATATGTGGAAATAGCATATCCGGAATCATCGGTCGTCCGCTTCTGGCCGGAAGCGGCCACCATGACGGCTATAGGTTTCGCCGGCCTGCATGCGCCAAGAGGCGGTACGACATTTCCATTCGCAACTCGGTCAGATTGAACACGGGAGGCAGGGACGTTTCGACCGACTTTTGTTCAATTTTTTCTTGGGCTGAAGGCGCGAGTTCCAGGGTGCGACCGACTTTGATCCATGTTTTCTAATCCTGGATGTCTTTCAAAATCAATCGGTTACGCGGGTCGTTTGCGACTGACTTTATTTCTAGTTTTCAAAGTGAAAACGGGGAATAAAGTCGGTCGCAGAGGGACTGTCAGGCCAGGCTTAGCAAGGCGAAATAGGGAGCGGAGGTCAAGCGCATGCGGGCTGGACGCTCCGACTCACCATTCTTGCGGTCGTTCAGAGGCCGAGCTCCGACAGGCCCGGATGATCGTCGGGCCGGCGGCCGAGCGGCCAATGGAACTTTCGCTCCGATTCCTTGATCGGCATGTCGTTGACGCAGGCGTAGCGGCGTTGCATCAGTCCATCAGGCATGAACTCCCAGTTCTCGTTTCCATAAGAACGGAACCAGTTGCCCGCGTCGTCGTGCCACTCGTAGGCATAACGCACGGCGATCCGGTTGCCATCGTGGGCCCAGAGTTCCTTGATGAGCCGGTAGTCGAGTTCCTTCTTCCATTTCCGATCCAGGAAGGCTTGGGCTTCCGTCCGGTTGTTGGCGAACTCGGCGCGATTGCGCCATTTGGTATCCAGCGTGTAGGCCAGTGCGACCTTCGCGGCGTCGCGCGAGTTCCAGCCATCTTCCGCGAGCCGTACCTTCTGGATGGCGGTTTCTTTCGTGAACGGCGGCAGGGGGGGACGAGTTTCCATGATTGCTCCTGGGCAAAAGAAAGTAGAACGATCTGTCTACATGCGCAGGTTAATGCAAGTGGAACGACCTGTCTACTTCAAATTGCGGGCAGTGGACCGATCTGTCTACAATGCGGCATGACACGCAACACTCCCCCCGTCGACACGCTCTCGCCTCGTGAACGCATCTTGCATGCGGCCCATGCCTTGTTTTACGGCCAGGGCATCCGCGCCACCGGGGTCGACAAGATCATCGAAGCCGCCGCTGTCACCAAGGTGACGTTCTATCGGCACTATCCCAGCAAGGAACTGCTGGTGATGGCCTATCTCGAGTTCCGTCACGAACGCTGGATGCAGTGGTTTCGAGAGAGTCTCGCTTCCAATCTGGACTCCGGCGCCTCGAAGATCGACTCGCTGGCGCTTACGCTGCGCGATTGGTTCGACAGCGAGGATTTCCGCGGTTGCGCCTTTCTGAATGCCGTGGCCGAGTTCGGCTCCACGCATCCCGCCATTTTGAAGATCGTGCGCGAGCACAAGAAGGACGTCGCGAGATGTCTGGACGTGCTCTTCGAGAGCCCTGGTCACACCCTGGGCGCCGCCCTTACGGTCGCGATTGACGGCGCCATCGTGCATGCCCAGATGGGCGAATCCACCGATCGCGCCATCGATGCGATGCGGAGTCTCTCGCACTGCGTGCTGGATGATTGACGGCCGGGAAGGCGATGGCGTCGCCGGCCATGCCTTGCGTCGTTCGATGTGCTCCAGCATATACCGTGAAATGGGCTTGACTGGTCACTGGCGCAGCCAGGCCAGCCAAGTTCACGCGGCTTTTCAGCAAAAATGACCACACCCAAACCGGATACCCCTGTGGCTTGGGTGCGGCTATTTCACTTCAGCGCAAACGCGCCTTCAACTCTTCACTAGCTTGATGCAGAGCGGCGCGCGTAGCCGGCACGTCAGCTAGCACATTGAGCAGGCCGAAGTCGTGAATCATGCCGTTATAGCGGGTTGAGACCACATTCACACCTGCGGCGTCCAGCTTGCGTGCGTAGGCTTCACCTTCATCGCGCAGCACGTCCTTCTCGGCCGTCTGGATCAGCGTCGGAGGAAGCCCCTTCAACTGCTCGGATGTTGCCAGCAGCGGCGAGGCGTAAATCTCCTGGCGCTGCTTCGGGTCGGTGGTATAGGCATCCCAGAACCACTTCATCATGCCCTTGGTCAGGAAGTGGCCGTTGGCATACTCGTCGTAGGACGCATTCTCGAAGTTGGCGTTGGTGACGGGCCAGAACAATACTTGCGAGCGCAGCTTGGGCGTGCCCTTGGCCTTGGCCATCAGCGCCACCACCGTGGCCATGTTGCCGCCTACGCTGTTGCCCACAATGGCCAGCCGCTTACCATCCACATTTATCTGCGAGCCGTTGTCAGCCACCCACTTGGTGGCCGCGTAGATTTCGTTGATGGCCACGGGGTAACGCGCCTCGGGCGAAGGGGTGTAGTTCACGAAAATCCCCACCGCGCCGGAGTCGGCGACTAGATCGCGAACGAAGCGCTCGTGCGTCGGAAAATCGCCCAGAATCCAGCCGCCGCCATGCACGAAGATGAACGCGGGCAATACGCCTTTGGAGCCGGCGGGACGAACGATGTTCAACACGATCGGCTTGCCATCAACGGTGATCGTTTTCTCGCTCACGTCGGCAGGCGCTAGCTTCGCGCCCTTCTGTGCGCCAACAAGCACTTGGCGGGCATCGGCAGGCGACAGCGTTTCCAGTGGCTGGCCACCGCCTTTAGCCAAGGCTTCGAGGAAGGCTTGGGTATTGCGCTCGACACCGGGACTGCCTGCCGCCAGGGACAGGGTGGACGCCAGAGCCATGGCAGAGGCGGCGATGAGCTTGTTTGTGAACTTCATGATGCTGATCCTTTGGTTGAAGATGAATAGGGCCGTGAGACTCAAACGAGGCTCAAGCGCGGCTGATTTGCAGATCGACCTCAATGCCGAAACCGGTTGGGATTGCACCCGCCAGCGCCACCAAGTTCCCGTGGGGGGAAAGCCGGACTTTCAGGACGCCAACCGAGGAGGGGGCGCTCCCTTCACGACCGCCGATGGCAGTGGCTTGGGCGCGGTACAGGAGTTTTCTGATCGACATAAGGTCCTCCTTGTGACTTGAGGTTGAATGGAGCCGGGTGGCAGGACGAACTTTAGAACTGGACGCGGTACGGATGGGTTCATAAAATACAGAAAACTTGATTAGGAGTTCCAAATTGACCGATGCATGTACCGACCGCTTGGGGGCACTGCTGAACCACTTCCCGGTACGCGCACGCATGTTTCATTCGGGTGCCATGTGCGGCATCACCGATTTCTCCGCCCCAAACGAGGGTGGTCAGATGCATTTGGTCAGGACAGGGGCGGTGGAGGTCATCCATCCTGGGCGCCCCTCACTCCAGGTGAACGCTCCAAGCCTGCTGCTCTATCCGCGCCCCATGTCCAGGCGCTTTATGACGGACACCCAGCGCGGCTCAGACTTGGTGTGTGCAGATCTTCAATTCGATGGCGGAATTTCAAATCCGGTGGCGGGTGCGTTGCCCGACGTGATCTGCTTGGCGCTGGATGACGTCGATGGGGTCGATCAAGTGCTGACGCTGCTGTTCGATGAGGCATTCGGCAACAACTGTGGTCGGCATGTGCTAATTGACCGGTTGTTCGAGGTGGTGTTGATTCAGGTGTTGCGGCACTTGATGGAGACAGGGAAGATCAGCGGGGGCATGCTGGCCGGCTTGTCGCACCCCAAGTTGCGCCACGCCCTCGTGGCAATGCACGATCAACCGCGGCAAGCATGGTCACTGGATACGCTGGCCGGCATCTCGGGAATGTCCCGTACCGTATTCGCCAACAGTTTCCGCAGCGTTGTCGGTTGTACCCCTGGCGTTTATTTACAGGGCTGGCGCATCAGGTTGGCGCAGCGGGCGTTGCGACAGGGGCGGCCGTTGAAGATGATCGCGATTGAGGTTGGTTACGGCAGTGAAGCCGCGCTTTCTCGCGCATTCAAGGCACATTGCAGCATGACGCCACGGGAATGGCGAAACGGCACGCTTCCCGATAGTGCAAGCGTCCGCTGAAAGCGGCCTCGCGCGCTTCGTTTTCCGTTTTCTGAGCCCCCCTCATTGGACGCTGGCCGGGCCGATCATGGGGCGGGAGCGCATCGGCTTGCTGGCGTCGCCATCGGAGGATTTTTGGGAAGCCCGATACGCCAAGGCGTTTTCTGTGTTGATCTTCGAGAGCCTTGCTGTTCACACCCGGGGTGGCCCTTCATGCTCGCCATCGACGGCGCCGTCGTTCTTTGCCTTTGACCTGGTCCCCGCAGGTAGCAAGTGACTGGCCCTCGCTGAGAACCGCCAGTTTCGGAGGCCATCGCGGCGATTGCGCTGAGCAACGTAAAATGTCAGGCTTCCAGCCTCTACATGCATCCCTTATGAATCTTGAACGACTACGTCGCGAATTTCCCGACTTCGACATAACAACCCTGCCGCCCCTTCCCGAAGGATATTTCGACACGTCGAGCTATATCGATGCCGCTCCTTCGTTCGAGAACGAGGCGCGTAGTTTGAAGGTGTATGTCGACTACGCCAACTATGCCGACCGCGAATCCGGCAGGAGCCAGCGCTTCTGCGTGTCACGCTACGACGAGGAAGCTGGCGACTTCGAGGATGTCGCCCTGTCGACGAACGATTGGGCCGAAGTCATGCGCTTCCTGACCGCCTGAGCGCTCCGGGCATTGCGCGATCAACGCCACCTGCGAGCGCCACGCCGTACCGGCCGGCTGGCCGCCGGCGTTGCTCCCGCCACCCCGAAGCGCTCCGTCATCTCAATGGCGGTACGACAGCGTAAGCAAGGTAATGCGGCCATCGCCCAGCGCGACGGCGTTACGCACCCCTCCGGCGTAGTAGTGTTTATCGAGGAGGTTGTTGACGGTCAGCGCCGCGCGCCAGCGTTCCGCGTTATAGGCCACGCCAGCGTCCGCCACGACATAACCAGGCAGGTCGTAGCCGTAGGTATAGCGGCTTCCTTCGCCGCGCAGGCCGCCGGTCAGTTCCCAGCCGGTCAGGCTGCCGCGCATCCGATAGCGCGCGGTCACGTTGAAGCTGTGCCGCGGGACGCTGTTAAGGCGGGTATTGTCGGTCGACGGCTGTTGGCCGCCATCGTCGACGACAACGGCCGAGAGATACGCGTAGCCTCCCGTCAGGCTCAGGCCGTTGCCCAGGTCCGACGCCCATCCCAGTTCCGCGCCGCGCGTGCGCTGCTTGCCGACCGCGATGCTGTAACCGTCGTTCAACGGGTCCGCCTGGAGGACGTTGCGGCGCTCAAGATCGAACGCCGCCACGGTGATGCTGGTTGCGCCCTCGTCAAGGTCGATTTTTACGCCGGCTTCCCATTGGCTGCCGCTTTCCGGCTTGAATGCGCTGCCGTTCGCGTCGGTGCCGCTGTTTGGATAGAACGATGTGGCATAGCTGACATAGGGCCGCACGCCTGGCAGGACCTCGTACATCAATGCGCCTGATCCCGTGATGGCGTTGTCGCTGCTGTCCTCTCGCGATTGGGTGCGATGGTCGGTCGAGTAGGTGGTTGCGGTGTCATGGCGCAGGCCGAAGACCGCGTTCCATTTCTCTCCCAAAGCGATCTGGTCGCGGGCATACAGCCCGATCGAGCGGACGGTGCTGCTGCTGTCGGTGCGCGGATTGGCGGGGCAGTTGATGGGGCTGCCGTAAACCGGTTGGTACACGTTGAGGTCCCGCACCGAGCAGTTGTACGACAGACTGTTCTCGCGCGTGCGCAGGTAGTCCAGGCCCAGGGTGATTTCGTGGCGGCCGAATCCCGTTGCGAATTTCCGCTGCGCGTTGGTGTCCAGCGTGATCGTGTCGCCGTCCCAATGCTGGTCCGTGGCGGTGCGCCGCAACGTCTGATTGTCGGCGCGCAATTGGCCGTTGGCGACCAACTGGCCGTTGAGGGTGAAGGTTTGCCAACGCACGTTCTGATTGACCGTCCAGCCATTGTCGAAGCGATGCGTCAGCGCATAGCCCACGCGGCTCTGGTAGCCGCGATAGGGGTCCTGGCCAGGCTCGCCGGTAAAGCGGTCGCGGGGGATCGCGCCATTGGGATTTGGCTTGACCGATCCTACGATCGGCAAGCCCTGCTGGCGGATGTAACGGCGTTCCTGGTAGCTGGTCAGGATCGTGAAATCCGTGCGCGGACCCAGATCCAATGACAGCGACGGGGCTATGAACCGGTTCTTGAACCACACGTGGTCGGTTTCGTCATGCGAATTCATGGCCAGGGCATTGATGCGAAAGGCCGCCTTGCCGTTCTCCGACAAAGGCGTGCCCATGTCCAGCGTGGCCTGCCGGAAGTCATGGCTGCCCAGGGTGGTGGCGACATCGGCGAAGGCCTCGGCGCGTGGGCGTTTGCTGACCATGTTGACCAGGCCGCCAGGAAGAACCTGGCCGTAAAGCAGCGAGGCGGGCCCCTTCAGGACCTCCACTTGTTCCACGCCGAAAAGCGTTTCGGCGATGCGATTGCTTGCCGCCGTGCGCAGCCCGTCCAGGAATACGGAATCCGAGGCCACCTGGCCGCGGATGATGAGGTCGTCCCAGCCGCGACGGCCAAACTGATTGGCGACCACGCCGGGCACGTTGTGCAGCGCATCGGCCAGGGTCTGCGCCTGCTGCGCGTCCAGGACCGCCCGCGGTACCACGGTGATCGACTGCGGCGTCTTGGCCAGGGGAACGGATGACTTGTTGACCGCCGGCGGCGCGACAGGGTTGAACAGGTTGCCTTCGCCAGAATCGCCCTCCCCGGTAACGCGCACGGCGGGCAGTTGTACGGCGGAATCAGGCGTCTGCGCAGGCGCGGTGAAAGGCGCGGCAAGGGCCACGGCGGCGGCGAATGCCGGAGCGGAACGAAGGTGCATGGCAGGGATGGTTGGCGGCGAAGGGCTGGAGAGGATGGATGCGCAAAACCCCGCGCATCAATGAGAATGGAAACCATTTATTGTAACCTTACAATACGTTCCCACGCGCAACCTTCCCTGCGCCGTTGGCCAATGACGGTTTCAACCGGTCAGCAGCCTGCCATTCAGGAGCATTTGCAGCGTTCTGACGAAGAGAACCGCGATCGCGATGCTCAGCAGGGCGAGCAGGATGATTGCAATCAGCGTGACCGGCCAGGCCTGGGCGAACATCGAGTACTTCAGCGCGGCACTTGCGAGAGCCGCCATTGGAAAGCTGATGGCCCACCATCCGGAAGCGAACGGAATTCCCTTGCGAAATACTTTGGGCGCCAGCGTCAGGAAGAGGAAGAGACCGAAGTAGAACAGCAGCCCGGAGAACGTGTCGACGCGCTGGGTGAAGTTGGTGTAGGCGAGAAACCCCACTTCAAACGGCGCCATCATGATCAACAGCGACGGAATCATGGCGGCCGGCAGGGGCTCGTGATGAATCACGCGCGACATGATGATCGTAAAGAACAAGAGGGCAATCATTGTTCCAACGGCCAGTGCGAACAGGTTGACCTCATGGGCCCACGGCATGGGCATGGTGCCCCCGGCGACCGCGATATCCAGTGTGGCGACCCCGGGAATGAACCACGCGGGAACCGCATGCCGGGTTTCGATCTTGCCCTGCAGCAGCCGGCTTGCAATGGTGAAGCTGAATGCGACCGTGGCAACGGCCCCCACCCCCCAGACCGCTTCGGCGAGCGGCTGGCTCACCGGTGAAATCACAGCGGAAAGCAGCAGGACGGCAATCGTGATCGTGCCAAAGAAGTTGCCCGCGACCGGGTGCCGAAACTCGGCGGCGACCGCCGCCGGATGCCTGATTGCCTTGGCGAGATAGCCGCCGCCAAGCACCAGGAACACCAAAATGGCAAGCAGCCCGGTTGCCGCGGATATCAGCGGCGTAACGCCGAATTGCTGGCTGGCTTGGCGCCATGCGATCGAGAGTCCGGCAATGCCCATGACCGCTGCGAACAGGTTTACGGGCAAGTGTTCAAGGGAAGCGCTGCATTGCAGGGCCTCCGGTTTGGTGCTCGAAAGGGTGGACACGGCGCATCTCCAGATGTCCGGCGCGTTCGCCGGGGACGTCTGGATCGTAGGAGCTTCTCGGGGGAAAGATAACCCCGCATAATTGGGAATCATCCTCTCAAGAAATGAGAACATGACCGATCGTCTCGAAGCCATGTCGATTCTGGTTGCCGTGGTCGATGCAGGGAGTCTTTCCGCGGCGGCCCGCAAGCTGGAGATTCCGCTTGCGACGGTCAGCCGCAAGGTCGCGGATCTGGAGTCGCACCTGAAAACCCGACTGCTGCATCGCTCCACCCGGCGACTTGCCCTGACCGAAGCCGGTCAATCCTATGTCGCCGCGTGCCGGCGCATTCTGGAAGAAGTGGGAGAGGCCGAGCGCGCCGCGTCGGGGGAATACGCGGCGCCCAAAGGGGAGCTGGTCGTGACCGCGCCGGTCGTCTTCGGACGCGTGCATCTGGTGCCCGTGGTCGCGGAATTCCTCAGGACCTATCCGGACGTCGATGTGCGGATGGTGCTGACCGATCGCGTGATGCATCTCCTGGAAGATCAGATCGACGTGGCCGTGCGGATCGCGGAGCTCTCCGACAGCAGTTTCATCGCCAGGCGGGTTGGCACGACACGTCGGGTGGTCTGCGCCAGTCCGGCCTACTTCGCCGCGCAGGGCACGCCGAGGCACCCGCTTGAGCTGGCTGGTCACGCATGCGTCACCATGGAACAGATTGCGTCCAGGCAAGTCTGGACCTTCGGGGCCGGCAAGGCGGAGGTGGCGGTGCCGATCCGCTCGCGGCTTGCCGTGAGCACCGCGGAAGCCGCAATCGAAGCGGCCATGGCCGGGGTCGGTCTGACGCGCGTGCTGTCCTACCAGATCGCGGATGCGCTGCGTGCCGGTGCGGTCAGGACCGTGCTCGACGCGTTCGAGCCGGCGCCATGGCCCATCAGCCTGGTCCACCCCGGGCAGGGCATCCTGCCGCTGAAGTTGCGCGCTTTTCTTGATTTCGCCGGGCCGCGATTGAAGGCCCGGCTCGATGAGCTGGGCGTCTGACGGCGCTTTCCGGCTCGTTCACCCCACGAGGTCCGCCCGATCGCCGGCGGCAAAACGTACGTTCCCGAAGTGGTCGAGCTAGTCGATGGTCTTGCCTTGCCGGTCGATGGTCTGCCACTGGCCGCCCGACCACCAGCGGTGTTCGCCGTCGCTTTCTTGCCGGCAGCCGACGCCGGCCCGGGCCCGGCCCTCTTCGAAGGGCAAGGCGCAGTCATAGACCGGGGCGATGACGATGGCGCCGGTCTCTTCGTCGGCATAGCCGATCTTGCCGTTCAGGCGGATGCGGTAGCGGCCGTCCCGCGGGTAGTCCGGGCCGTTGTCGAACAGGTAGACCTGGTAGGGTTCCTGCAAGTGTTGGTCGACGACGCGCAAGCCGCCGGATGGCTTGTCCAGGTAGATGCAATAGCGGAACGGATTGCCGGCGGTGAAGCACTCGTCGATCCAGCCCGGATCCTCGGCCCGTTGTCTGAGGGTTTCGCGCGCCCGAGCGGCCTCGGCGTCGGTATCGGTCTGGGCCGTGGCCAGGAAGGGAACCAGCAGGCAGGCAAAGCAGAGCGGGCGGATGAAAGGCATGGCGGGGGACGTCCGGCGTGGCGGGAGGTCCATCATATGCCGGGCGCGGCCTGCGCCCGGCCGCGGCGATGCCGCGCGGGAAGGAGGGAGGTCAGGCCGGGGCGGCAGGGCCGCCGCCGCCGTCCATTGCCGCGCCTGTCATGGCGTCGCTGCTGGCGCCGCCATCCATGCCGCTGCCCATGCCGCTGCCCATGGCGCCGCCTTCGATCGCCTGTGCGCTTTTTTCGGCCTCGGCCAGGGCGTCGCGCACCTCGGCGACCTGCTTCTGGGCTTCCTTGTCCTGTTGCCGCAGCTTGCTCTTGAGCATCGCGAGCAGTTCCTTCATGGCGCGGATGGCGTCGCGCACGGCCTGAGCGTCTTCCTGGTGGCGCTGGCGCGCGGCTTGCGGGTCCTGGCGGGATGCGCCGGTGACGCCGTCTTTGTCGTCCGGGTTGCCGGCGGTGTCGGTGTCGCCGGAGGTGGCGGTGTCGTTCGCGGCGGCGCGGGCCGAGGCGGCGCCGTCTTGCGCGGCCGGATCGGCAGGGGGCGCGTCGGCCTCGGCGCTGGGATCCATGGCGCTGTCGCTGGCGGCGGCGTAGGCCGACAGGGCGCGCGAGGTGGCGGCGTGGGCCTGCGATTCGCCGTCGGCACCGGTGCCATCGGCCGTGGCGGCCGCGGCCGGTCCGGCGGCGTCGGCGCTGGCCTGGCCCCCCTGCGCGCCATGGACCACGGGGGCGGCGCCGCCAGCCGATCCGCCGGTGGCGAGTTGTGCGCCGCCGCTGTCCTTGAGCGCGTTGGCGGCCTGGCCGAGTTCGCCGGCCAGTTGGCGCAGCTCGCGCAGGATGACCTTGGCCGCGGCCTTGCCCAGGAACATCAGCATCTTCTTGAGCGTATCGATGCGCTGTTTGATCTGCGCGATGCGGGCGCGCGCCAGGTCCTGGCGCGACTGGGCCGCGTCGGCGGCGATGTGGAGCGCCGCCTTGCGCGCCTTGGCGGCGCGCTCCAGGGCCTCGTCGCTGAGGACGACACGGATCGAGACGGGTTGGGCGGCTTGCGCGCCGTCCCGGTCTTGTCCGGCGGCGGTATCGGCGCGCCGGGCGGCGGCGCGGGCGTCGTGGTCCGCGGGAACGGTTTGCGCAAGAGGGGTGTCGGGGGCCAGGGGTTGCATGGGGATTCCGTTGTGGCGGGACGCGTGGCGTCGTGGCGGGCCGGCGCGGCCCGCACCCGCGATGCTGCGGTGATACGGGATGTACGGCAGGCCGGCGCCCGTTCTTTAACCGGGGTTGCTTGGGATCTGTCCGAGAAAGTGCTATGACCCGTGGCGGTGGTATCTTCTGCCCCATGTCCGCCCCAGATTCCTCTCCGTCCCTGTCCACCCTGCCCCAGGCGCCGGATGCCGCCAGCCGCGGCGCCAGCCCGGCCCAGCCCTATGTGCAGGCATCCGGCACGACGCGCACGCTGCACTTTTCCGATAAGGTCATCCAGAGCCGCATGTCCACCCTCAGCCCGGACGCGCTGGACCTGGAATACACGCGCATGATGATGGGGTTCGTGCTGTTCGCGCCGGCGCCCGCGGACATCCTGATGGTGGGTCTGGGCGGCGGCTCGCTGGCCAAGTTCTGCCACCGTTACCTGGCGCAGTCGCGTATCGAGGTGGTCGAGGTCGACCCGGGGGTCATCGCCTTGCGCGACACGTTCATGGTGCCGCCCGATGGCGAGCGCTTCAAGGTGGTCCAGGCCGATGCGGCCGAGCATCTGCGCGGGCTGTGCGAAGCCGCTGACGTGCTGCTGCTGGACGGCTTCGACGACGCCGGCATTCCGCCCGGGCTGTGTTCCGCGGATTTCTACGCGGACTGCCATCGCGCGCTGCGCGACGACGGCATCCTGGTGATCAATTTTCATGTGAACCATCCGCTGCACCATGTCTATCTCGAGCGGGTACGGGCTGCGTTCGGCGGCGCCATGTTCGAGGTGGTGGACGACGATATGACCAACAGCATCGTGTTTGCCTGCAAGGGGGACTTGCTGGACGATCCGGCCGTGGCGGACTTGAAGCGGCCGGCGGTCATTCCCAAGGACGCCTGGCGTCAGTTGATGCCGACCTTGCGCGTCATCGGCGCGACGCGGGAATTGAAGTGAAGCGGTGCGGTAGCCAGGGGGGCAGCTAACGTCCGGTAGCGCGCGGCCTGGTTTTGTTGCACATGCGCCGCGTGCATGTGGCGCCGCCTTGCTAGCATCCCCGCTTTTCCCGCATCGTCAGGACCCCCGCACATGAGTATCTTTTCCCGCTTCTTCGGCCGCGCCGAATCGCCCGCGGCCGCCGCCGCTTCCCTGGTGGCCAATCCCGCGATGAAGGACGGCCCGAGCCTGCAGGTGGTGTTTGCCGCGCCCTTGGCGCTGCGGGCCGAGGCGCTGGCGGCGGCGCTGCGCGCCTATCACCCCGAGATGCGCGAGGCGCGCGCCGAGATCGAGCCGGACATGCCGGAACTGCTGGCCCTGGCCGGCTGGGGCAAGCATGTGGTGCGCCTGGTGGGGTTTGACGCGCCCTTCCCGCATGACGCGCTGGAAGCGTGCGTGGCGCCGGCCCACTATCCCGCCGAGGTCAAGGAACAGGTGCGCGGCCATGTCAGCCATGTGCTGCTGTACTACGCAGGTTTCGAAACGGACCCGCTCGAGCAGTACGTGGCGCTGGCGGCGGTGGCCGGGGCGCTGACGGATTCGCAGGCCGTCGCGGTGCTGAACGAAGGCGCCCGCACATCGTTGCCCGCGGGCGTGTTCGCGCGCGACTCGATGGGCGACGAGAGCCTGGAACTGCTGCGTTCGCTGCCCTTGAACATGCTGTACTGCGGCTTCGTGAAATACGAGGTCGAAGGCGTGCAGGGCGTGTGGATGCGCACCTACGGCGCCGGGCGCTTCGGGCTGCCGGATTTCGCCGCGCTGGCCGAGGGCCATCACCAGGGCGAGCTGTATTCGGACATGTTCAACAACATCATGGCCTACCTGCGCGAGAGCGGCGCCGCGCTGGCCGCCGGACACACCATGCAGATCGGTGAAGACCGCTACATGAGGCTGCGCGAGCCGCTGGAGACCGAGTACTTCCTGCACGGGCCGGACGCGGTGCTGGTCACGGAGATCATCGACGCCTCGCAGGTCAACACTCCGGCCGGCGACCGCAGCGACTGACCCCGAACCCGCCGGCGCCCCGGTCGACGCGCCCGCGTCTCCCCAGCCAACCGCAAGCCACCGGGACGGGAGCCTGACATGAACCCGATCATGCGTATCGCCGTGTTGGCGCTGGTCGAGCAGTTGGCGATGTGGCCGCCGGCGCCGCAGTGCTGGCGCAGGCGACCATGCCGTTGGCGGAGTCGGGCTACTACGCCATAACAGGGGGTGCAGTCCAGCAACAGCAATGGCGGCCTGATCGGCTTGCTGGTGCAGGCGGTGGGGTACCAGGTCGTCAATACGCTGTCGGATCGCAGTTACCCTGAGCACGGCCCGCGGCACCCCCGCGTCCGGACTTCGTTTCCGCCGTCGTGATCGGTCCGGTCCGGGCCCGTCGGCGGTTCAAGGGGGCGCGGCCTGGCCAGTGGCCGCTTCCGCGCGGTCCGGCCAGTCCTGGTTGAAATGCGCGCCACGGCTCTCACGGCGTGCCTGGGCGTCGCCCACGATCAGGTCGGCGACCAGGGCCAGATTGCGCAGTTCCAGCAGCGCCAGGCCGTCGTCAGCAGGGTCGTGCGCTTCAAGCGCGCGCCGCAATGCGCGGATGTGGTCGGCGGCGCGCCGCAACGAGGCATCACTGCGCACGATACCCGCATCGCGGCTCATCGAGGCCCGCAGCGCCTGACGCTGCCGCGCCACGCAAGCGGCCATGGCCGCGGCGTCGGCCGGCGCGGCATGGGCCGGCGCCACGGCGGTCGCCATGGCGGCGCCGGATGGCGTGGCGAGGGGGCTGGCCAGGATATCGCGCGCCGCGGCGCGCCCGGTGACGACACATTCCAGTAGCGAATTGCTGGCCAGCCGGTTGGCGCCGTGCAGGCCGGTGCAGGCGGCTTCGCCCGCGGCATACAGGCCGGGCACGCTGCTGCGGCCGTCGATGTCGGTGGCGATGCCGCCACAGGTGTAGTGGGCGGTCGGCGCCACGGGGATGAGCGTGGTCGCGATGTCCAGGCCCAGGGCCAGGCAGCGCCCGTGGATCAGAGGAAAGTGCGCCAGCAGGAAATCGCGGGGCTGGTGGCGGATGTCCAGATGGACACAATCGAGCGCGTGGCGCTGCATCTCGGCATGGATGGCGCGCGCCACGATGTCGCGCGGCGCCAGCTCCGCGCGCGGATCGTGGGCGGGCATGAAGCGGCTGCCGTCGGGCAGGCACAGTCTTCCGCCTTCGCCGCGCACGGCCTCCGAGATCAGGAAGCCGTCGGCGCGCGGGTGGTGCAGGCCGGTGGGGTGGAATTGCGTGAACGCCAGGTTGGCGACCCGGGCGCCGGCGCGCGCGGCGATGGCAATGCCGTCGCCGGTGGCGCTGGGCGGCGCGGTGGTGCTGGCGTAGACCTGGCCGGCGCCGCCGGTGGCGATCACGACTTGCGCGGCGGCGATATCGCGGCGCAGGCCTCGGTCCAGATCCAGCAGGCGCACGCCGTGGCAGCGGCTGCCGGGCGCGCCGGACAGCAGCAGGTCGATGGCGCAGTGCCGCGCCAGTACGGTGATCGCGGGCTGCTGCTCGACCCGCGCCACGAGCGCGGCGATGATGGCGCGGCCGGTGGCATCGGCGGCATGGGCGATGCGGCGTTGGCCATGGCCGCCTTCGCGCGTCAGGTGCAGGTGCGCACCCTCGGTCGAGAAGGCCACTCCCTGGGCCTGCAGCCAGCCGATGGCCGCGCAGGCCTGGTCGATGATGGCGCGCGCGGCGTTCGCGTCGCACAGGCCGGCGCCGGCCTCCAGGGTATCGCGCAGGTGCGCGGCCACGCTGTCGCCCGGACCCAGTGGCGCGGCGATACCGCCCTGCGCATGCTGGCTGGCGCCGGAGCGCAGCGCGCCCTTGCTGACCAGGGCCACGCGCCGGTGCGGCGCCAATTCCAGCGCAGCGGCCAGGCCGGCCAAGCCGCTGCCGATGATGATGACGTCGAATGCCATGGCGGAGGCTCCGGGGTGCGGCATCAGGCCGGCCCGACCCGCTGGAACAGCGCGCCGTCGCGCGCCAGGTCGCCGCTGGCGCGTACCGGACGCTTGCGCGTGTCGGCGAAGTCCAGCATGCGGTCGATCGGCGCCTTGGCGCGCCGCGCCAAGGCCGGGTCCAGCAGGATTTCGTTGGCGCCGTGTTCGAGCGTGTGAGCCAGGCCGGCCAATCCGTTCATCGCCATCCAGGGACAGTGGGCGCAGCTTTTGCAGGTGGCGCTGTCGCCGGCGGTGGGGGCCGCCAGGAACGTCTTGCCGGGCGCCCGCTGGCGCATCTTGTGCAGGATGCCCTGGTCAGTGGCGACGATCAGGCGCGGCGCGTCCAGGCGGCGGGCGGCTTCGATCAGCTGGGTGGTGGAGCCGACCACGTCGGCCTGCGCCAGGACGGACGATGGCGACTCGGGGTGGGCCAGCACGCGCGCGTCGGGATAGGCGGCCCGCATCAGTTCCAGCTCGGTACCCTTGAACTCGTCGTGCACCAGGCAGGCGCCCTGCCACAGCAGCATGTCGGCGCCGGTCTGGGCCTGCACATAGCGGCCCAGATGGCGGTCGGGGGCCCAGAGGATCTTTTCGCCGCGCGCATGCAGGTCGGCGACCAGATCGAGCGCGATCGACGAGGTCACGACCCAGTCGGCACGCGCTTTCACGGCGGCGCTGGTGTTGGCGTAGACCACCACGGTGCGATCCGGGTGGGCATCGCACCAGTCGGCGAAGGCCGGGGCGGGGCAGCCCAGATCGAGCGAACAACTGGCGTCGAGGTCCGGCATCAGCACGCGCTTGGCGGGGCTGAGGATCTTGGCGGTCTCTCCCATGAAGCGCACGCCGGCCACCACCAGGGTCGCGGCCGGGTGGTCGCGGCCGAAGCGCGCCATCTCCAGCGAATCACCGACACAGCCGCCAGTGGCTTCGGCCAGTTCCTGGACGTCGCCGTCGACGTAGTAATGCGCCACCAGCACTGCGTTTTCGCGCGCCAGCAGCGCGCGGATGCGTTGCGCCGCCTCGGCGCGTCCGGCGGTCGACAGGGGCGCAGGCACGCGGGCCCAAGCCTGGCCGACGGCGCCGGGATGGCTGGCAGTGGGCAGGTCGAAGGCGACGGTGCGCAGGGGGGCGGCGGTCATGATGGACTCCTTGGGCGCTTTAAATGCTCATATTGAGCATTTTGTGGGGAAAAAAAAGAGCTGATTTATGCTCATTGAAAGCATAAATCAGATCCGGGGGATTTCCACCCATGTTTTCCCGGGGGTTCCGGCCCTCGTTCCCGCCGGGCGCACCGGGGGGCCTATGCCCGGGAACATTGGCGTTTGAGGCCCGGCCCGCCGCAGGGGCCGGGGATTCCCCCGGGCCGACGGGCCCGGCCCGGCGCCGCCATGCCGCCGCCGGTCAGGCCGCGCAGCCCGCCCGGGCGCGGCGTTCGCCCGCAGCCGGCCAGAGACGCAACAGCAACGCCCCGCCGGCTGCCGCCGTGGCCACCAGTGTCACGCCGATCCAGCCCCAGTGCGCCAGCGCCAGGCTGCCCAGCGCTCCGCCCGCGGCCATACCGATGAAGACGCTGACCATCAGCACGGCGTTGAGGCGGCTGCGGGCGGCCGGGTCGATGCCGTAGACGATGCTCTGGTGCGCGATCAGCGCCACCTGAATGCCCAGGTCGAAGCCGATGGCGCTGGCCGCGATCAGCCACAGGCCGGATTGGGCGGACAGCAGCGGCAGCAGCGCCATGGCGGCGAACGACACGGTCGTGAGCGCGGCGCCCAGGCGGCTGACGGCGTGCGGGCCGCGCCGGTCGGCATAGCGTCCGGCCAGTGGCGCGGCCAGCGCACCCGCCGCGCCCGCCAGGCCAAAGGCGCCGGCGGCGGCGGCGCCGAGATGGAATGGCGCTTCGTGCAGCATCACCGCCAACGTCGACCAGAAGGCGCTGAAACCCAGCGACAGCAGGCCTTGTGCCGTGGCGGCGCGGCGCAGTTCGCCATGCTGGCGCCACAGCCGCGGCAACGAGGCCAGCAATTCGCGGTAGGGCAGCCGGGTGGTTGGCGCGAAGGCTGGCAGGCCGTGCCACAGGGCCGCGCCCAGCGCCAGGATGGACACCGCCGCGACCAGGAACATGGTGCGCCAGCCGAGCTGTTCGGCCACCACGCCGCTGATGACGCGCGACAGCAGGATGCCCAGCAGCAGGCCGGTCATCACCGTGCCGACGATGCGGCCGCGGTGCGCCGGGGGCGCCAGCGTGGCGGCGGCCGGCACGATGTCCTGGGCCAGGGTGGCGGACAGGCCGATGGCGAAACTGGCGGCCAGCAGCACGCCGATCGCGGGCGCGAGGGCGGCCAGCAGCAGGGCTGCGCTGAGCGCCGCGGCCTTGATCAGGACAATGCGCTTGCGGTCGTAGCGGTCGCCCAGCGGGGCCAGCGTCAATATGCCGAACGCATAACCAAGCTGGGTCAGCGTGGGAATCCAGCCGAGCGCGGCGGGGCTGGCGCGCAGGTCCGCGCCAAGGATGCCGAGCATGGGCTGGTTGTAGTACAGCGACGCGACCGCCAGGCCGGCGCCGATCGCCAGCAGCAGCACCAGGCCGGCGGAGAGCTCTTGGGTGGGGGGCGCGTCGTGCGCCCGGGTATCGGAGGGCATAGTCGGAATCCGTTCGGAAAAAGCACCGCGAGGTGGGTACGGCGCAGATTCTGCGCGCATGGGCGGGCCCTGAGTAGCCGTCCGTCGGGTAGATCCGTTATACGATAGACGTATGACCATCCCTGCCCTGGCCGCCCCGACCGGCTCCGACCGCATGTTGTTGATCGAGACCTTCGTGCGCATCGTGGAGGCCGGCAGCCTGTCGGCCGCCGCGGCGCAATTGGGGGCCACGCAGCCCACGGTCAGCCGCCGCCTGCAACAGCTCGAACGTTCGCTGGCGGTGCGCTTGCTGCAGCGTTCGACCCACGCCATCGGCCTGACCGAGGACGGCCAGCGCTGCTACGAGCGCGCCAAGGAACTGCTGGCTTCCTGGCAGTCGTTCGAGAGCGATGTGCGCGGGGCCGGCGAGGCGCTGGCGGGTACGTTGCGCGTGGTGGCGCCGCACGCGTTCGGCCAGAATCAATTCATGGACGCGCTGGCGCAGTACCTGCGCCAGTACCCGCGCATGCATGTCGAATGGCTGCTGCATGACCGGTTGCCGGATTTCATTGCCGAGAACATCGATTGCGCCATCAAGGTCGGTCCTGTGGAGGACCCCTCGGTGGTGGCGGTCAAGCTGGGCGAGGTGCCGCGCAGCGTCATGGCGGCGCCGTCGCTGTTGGGCGGCGGTCCGGTTCCCGCGCATCCGTCCGAACTGGCCGGCCTGCCCTGGCTGGCGCTGCGCACGTTCTATCGCGACCAGGTCAGCCTGACCCACGTGGATACCGGCGAGGTCGCGAGCTTCGAGATCCAGCCGCGCCTGTCGACCGACGGCCTGTACGCGCTGCGCAAGGCAGCCTTGCTGGGCCTGGGCGTGGGCATCGCATCGGCCTGGGCGCTACGCGAGGAACTGGCCACAGGCCAGTTGGTGCAGTTGGCGCCGCAATGGCGCGCCGCGCCGCTGCCGGTGTACCTGGTCTATGCGCCGTCGCGGCTGCAGCCGGCGCGCCTGCGGCGCTTCATCGAGACCATGCGCGAACACCTGCCATCGGAGTTGCGCGCCGACGCGCGCCCGGCCTGAGGGCCGCTCCAGGGCGATGGCGCCGGTTTGCGACAAGTGGCAGCGGCCGTTGCCAGAATGGCAGATTCCTCGCATTTCGTGTGGAAAGTGGGCGCTAGGCATTGACCTGGGCATCGGACAGAATTTCCGTATCAGGACCATCAGGGGAAAACAATGACGACACTGCTCACCACCACCGATGTTGCGAAAATCGTGGCCGCGCAGGGACCGCGCAAGGTGTTCGAGGATCTGCTGGATTACCTGCTGGCCGACTTCCTGCGCTGGCCGGAGTTCGACAAAAGCGCGCGCGTGGCCAGCCATTCGGCCAGCGGCGTGATCGAGTTGATGCCCATCGCCGATCATGATCTCTACAGTTTCAAGTACGTCAATGGCCATCCCGGCAATCCGGCGGCCGGCCTGAGCACCGTGATGGCCTTTGGCGCCCTGGCGCAGGTCAGCACTGGCGAGCCTTTGCTGATCAGTGAAATGACCCTGACCACCGCGCTGCGCACCGCCGCCACCTCGGCGCTGGCCGCGCGCGCCCTGGCCCGGCCGGGGGCGCGCAGCATGGCGCTGATCGGCAATGGCGCGCAGAGCGAATTCCAGGCGCTGGCGTTCCATCACATCCTCGGCATCGACACGCTGCACCTGCATGATGTCGATCCGGCCGCCAGCGACAAGCTGGCGCGCAACCTGGCCGATGTGCCGGGCCTGCGCCTGCGACGTTTCGACAGCACCGCCGCCGCCGTCCGGGACGTGGACATCGTGACCACGGTGACGGCCGACAAGACCTACGCCACCATCCTCACTGCCGACATGGTCGAGCCCGGCATGCACATCAATGCCGTCGGCGGCGACTGTCCCGGCAAGACCGAGTTGCATGCCGATGTGCTGCGCGCCGGCCCCGTGTTCGTCGAATACGAGCCGCAGACACGCATCGAAGGCGATCTGCAGCAGATGCCGGCCGACTTCGCGGTGACCGAGCTGTGGCAAGTGCTGACCGGCCAGCGCGCCGGCCGCCAGGACGCACGCGATGTGACCGTGTTCGACTCGGTCGGCTTCGCGCTGGAGGATTTCTCGGCCCTGCGCTGGCTGCGCGACAGCGCGCTCAAGCATGGTGCTGGTACGCGCATCGAAGTGGCGCCGGACCTGGCCGATCCGAAGAACCTGTTCGAACGGGTGCGCGCCCGCCAGGCCGCGGCCCGCGCCAGCCAGGCATTGCTGCGGGGCTGACGCGCCACCGCCGCGGCGCTATGGCTGCGGTGGCGGTTCGTGCGATACCGGCCGCCCCAGCAGGTATCCCTGGAAGTGCGAGCAGCCTTCCTGGGTCAGCCGTTCCAGCTGCGCCGGTGTTTCGACGCCCTCGGCGGTGGTGGGGATGTCCAGGCTGCGGCCGATACCGTTGATGGCGCGGATGATGGCCAGCGCTTCCTTGCTCGATTCGACGTCCTGGGTGAAGGACTTGTCGATCTTGATCTTGTCGAACTCGAAGGTGCGCAGGTATCCCAGCGACGAATAGCCGGTGCCGAAGTCGTCCAGCGCCACTTTCACGCCGAGTTGCTTGAGCCGGTTCAGTGTGTTCAGGTTGGCCTCGGAGTTGGCCAGCAGCACCGATTCGGTGATCTCCAGCTCCAGCCGGCTGGCCGCCAGGCCCGAGGTGGCCAGGGCGGACTCCACCAGCGACACCAGCGCGCTGTTGTTGAACTGCGTGGCCGACAGGTTCACCGCCACGGTTTCGTGCGCGTCCCAGGTCATGGCCTCGCGACAGGCCTCATGCAAGGTGAAGGCGCCCAACTCGTGGATCAGCCCGGTTTCCTCGGCGATCGGGATGAAGTCGTTGGGCATGATCAGGCCCTTGGCCGGATGTTGCCAGCGCATCAGGGCTTCGCGGCCCACCGTGCGCACGTGGCTGGTGTCTTTGATGGGCTGGTAGTACAGCTGCAACTGGTGCGACAGGATCGCCTGGCGCAGGTCCATCTCCATTTCGTGGCGCTTGAGCGCGGCGGCTTCCATTTCGGGCTTGAAGAACGCCAGGCAGTTGCGGCCATTGCGCTTGGCTTCGTAGAGCGCCATGTCGGCGTAGCGCAGCAGGTGGTCTGCGCCTGACTCCTGCGCGGTGGCGCGCGCGATGCCGATGCTGACGCTGACCGGCACGGTATGGCCGTCGACCTGGAACGGCTCGCGCACTGCGTCGATCAGGCGTTGCGCCATCTGGCGCAGGTCGTCGGTTTTCTCGATGCCGGGCAGCACGACCGCGAATTCGTCGCCGCCCAGGCGCGCCAGCGTGTCCTGTTCGCGCAGATTCTTGGCCAGGCGCCGCGCCAGCTGGCGCAGCAGTTCGTCGCCGTGCAAGTGACCCAGCGTGTCGTTGACGCTCTTGAAGTTGTCCAGGTCCAGGCACAGCACCGCGGCGCTGCGTTCGCGGCCATCGGGCGCCAGCGCCTTGAGCAGCCGCTCGCGGAACAGCCGGCGGTTGGGAATGCCGGTCAGGGTGTCGTGGTGCGCCATGTAGCGTACCTGAGCCTGCGCGGCGTTCTCGTCGGTGATGTCATCGGCGATCAGCAGCACGTAACGCGAGCGCGGATCGTTGCTGTGGAATACCAGCGTCCGGCTGCGCAGGGTGCGCGGTCCGCGCCCCGTCATCACTTCCTCCTGGCCGGCCTCGCGCAGCGCGCCGTCCGAGCGCAGGGCGTCGTTGGTCAGGCGCTCGAAGAACTCATGCACGGCGGGCGGCAGGCACTGCTGCATGGTCAGCCCTAGCATCTGTTCGCGGCGCGCGCCGAAGGCGGCCTCGGTCTGGCGGTTGGCCAGCAGGATGCGGCGCGACACGGCGTCCAGCACCAGCACGCAAGAGGGGATGTGCGAGACCACCGCTTCCAGGAAACTCGATAGCGAGGTCAGCTCGCTGTTGTAGCGTTCGGCCAGATCCTTGGCTTGCAGCAGCTGCAATTCACGTTCACGCCGCTCGGTGCAGTCGCGGGTGATCTTGGCGTAGCCGATGAGGGCGCCGGCGTCGTCGTGAATGGCATCGATCACGACATGGGCCCAGAACGGCGTGCCGTCCTTGCGGATGCGCCAGCCTTCGGCCTCGAAGCGGCCTTGCTCGCGGGCAGTGGCCAGGCCGCGCGCGGGCAGGCCGGCGGCCTGGTCGGACGGGCTGTAGAAGCAGGAGAAGTGCCGTCCCACGATTTCGTCGCGCGTATAGCCCTTGGCGCGCTGCGCGCCGGCGTTCCAATTGGCGACCGTGCCGTCGGGGTTCAGCATGTAGATTGCGTAGTCGACGACACCTTGCACGAGGTGCCGGTACATGACGTCGGAATTTTCGAGGATCATTGGATTGGGCGGGCGTTGCGGGATTCGCGGCACTCCCTTTACGTCGTGCCGCCGTGATTATTTACCGGCATGGCGCGAAAAGGCGCATTCTTGCCGATCTTGACGCATTAAGTCGGATCCTTGCGCCGGGCAACGGACCTGGCGCAAGCAGCAGGCGTGTGCCGCGCCTAGCGTCCCATGCGCTGTTTCAGCGCCTGCGTGATCATCGGGATGTCGAGATCCTGGCCCGGATGTTTCTGGCAGAAGTCGTACAGCACGGCGATATAGGCGTTGCCGAGCAGCTTGGTGATGGCGCCGGCGGTGGTGGCGGCGATGGTGCCGCCCACCGCGCTGCCGGCACCGGGAATGAACTTGAGCAGGCCCGACACCACCGAGCGGCCGACCAGCGTGGCCGCGGACGCGCCCAGCGACGAGGTCACCAGCGTGCTGATGGCGGTGGTGTTCAGTTCCATGCCGAAGGTGATGCCGATCTTGGCGATCATGCCGACCTGGATCGGCACCAGGGCTACCGCGTCCGAGAACGGGATCGGCGCGGCGGCGGCCGATGCGGCCAGGCCGGCGGCGACGTTGACCTCTATTTCAGCCCGCTTTTTTTTTACTTCGAGGGCCTTGAGATTGCGGGTCGATAGGGCGTTGGCGTAGGCGCGCTGTTGCGATTCGGGGATGTACTGCGCGGTGGCTTCGATCAGCGCGTCCAGCCCCATGGGCGGCAGGTCGGCGCCCAGCTCCTCGATGTGCTCGGGCAGGGCGCGCACCGCCACCACCTGCCGCGCGCGCGGCAGCAGCGCGCGGACCTGTTCCAGGAACGGGCTGTTCTTGCGCGCCTTGGTGAGCACGCCGATCACCGGAATGCCGGCATCGGCCAGCAGCGCGCTCAATTCGATTTCGGCGTCTTCGACACGGTGGCTGCTTTCCTGGAGGCAGAGCCAGGCGACGTGCAAATGCCGGTCCGGGTCTTGCGCGGCGGCGCGCTCGCCGATCAGGTCGGCCAGTTGCTGGCGCGAGCGCGCGTAGTCGCCGACCTCCAGCCCGCGGGTATCGATGATGGTCAGCGGGTGGCCGGGACGCGAGAACTCCTGGGTGGTTTGCGTGACCGGCTTGCCGGCGCCGGTCCTGGCCAGGTCGCCGCGGAACACCGCGTTGATGAGGGTGCTCTTGCCCACGCCGGTCTTGCCGGCGACCAGGATGTTGACGCGGCCGGCGCCGCGGGTGGCGGTGCTGATCGCGTCGGCGATCGCGTCCTGCAACTGCGGGGTGTCATGGCGAGGCGGATTCATGGCTGGCGGACGGCGCGAAAGTCGGGCATGGCCTGATTCTAGCGACAAATGCGCGCGCGGGCCGGACCGCGCCGGGCGTGTCAGCCGTACAGGTGTTCCGCTTGCGGGAAGCGGCGGGACCGCACGTCGGCCGCATAATCGCGGGCGGCGGCCTGGATGCGCTCGGCCAGGCTGTCATAGCGTTTGACGAAGCGGGCGGTGCGGTCGAACATGCCCAGCATGTCGTCCACCACCAGCACCTGGCCGTCACAGCCGGCCGAGGCGCCGATGCCGATGGTGGGGCAGGCAATGGCCTCGGTAACGGCCAGCGCCAGCGGCTCGACCACGCCTTCGATCACCACCGCGAACGCGCCCGCGTCGGCCACCGCCCTGGCGTCGGCGGCGATGCGGGCGTATTCGGCCTGGCCACGGCCGCGCGCGCCGTAGCCGCCGAGGAGGTTGACCGCCTGCGGGGTCAGGCCGATGTGCGCCATCACCGGAATGCCGCGCGCCGTCAGGCAGGCGATGGCCGGCGCCATGGCCTGACCGCCCTCCAGCTTGACCGCGCTGGCGCCGGTTTCCTTCAGGATGCGCGCGGCCGAGTGAAACGCCTGCTCGGGGCTGGCCTCATAGCTGCCGAAAGGCATGTCCACGACGACCAATGCCTGGCGCGCGCCGCGCACCACGGCGGCGCCGTGCGCGATCATCATGTCGAGCGTGACCGGCACGGTGGACGGCAGGCCGTAGAGAGTCTGCGCCAGGCTATCGCCCACCAGCAGCGCGTCGCAGTGCGGGTCCAGCAGTTCGGCCATGCGCGCGGTGTAGGCGGTGAGCATGACCAGCGGCTCGGCGCGCTTGCGGGCGCGAAACGCCGGGACGGTCATGTGGCGCGGCGCGGCGGGCGCGGAAGTCAACGTGGCGGTGGTAGACATGCGAGGCTCCTGTATGCGGCGCGCGCGGCCCGGGTACGGGGGGGTGGCGCGCCGCAAAGGTATATCACGACGCGGCGCCGGGCGCAGCCGCCAGGGCCGCGCGCATGTCCTCGAGAAAGGCGGCGGCAATGTCGTCCAGCTGGCTGCGCCGCTTGGCCACCATACTGATCTCGACATCGTACTGGTAAGTGTCGGCGTCGAGCGCGTGCAGCAGGCCGGCCGCGACATACGGCGCCGCATAGTGTTCGGGCAGGTAGCCCAGGTGCGCGCCGGACAGGATCAGGATCAGCGCGGCCTCCATGTTGTCGGCTTCCGAAGTAATGCGGCGCGGGCGACCGGCGAACGAGGACTCGGGCAGCGGATAGGAGCGCCAGGTCCAGTCGGCATCGGCGAGATCCGCCTCGGTGACGCGGCCGGCGCTGCCGGCCAGCGGATGGGTGGCGCCGCAATAGGCGATCTGCCGCTCCTGGAACAACGGCGTGTAGTCGAGCATCGGCACGCGGTGCAGGAAGTAGCCGATGGCCACCTGCATTTCGTCCTTCAGGATCAGTTCTTCGAGTTCGCGCGGGCTGCGGATCAGCACCGACAGCCGCACCGCCTCGTCGCGCCGGCGGAATTTCTCGATGGCGTGGCCGATGCGCGCGTTCTGCGCCATGGTGGCGTTGCCGATCAGGCCCAGCGTGAGATTGCCGACCAATTGCCGGTGCATGTTGCGGGCCTGCGCGCTGAAGTCGTCCAGCGAGGCCAGCGCGCGCCGCGCCAGCTTGTCGAAGCGTTGCCCTCTGGCGCTCAGGCGAAAGCCGCCGCGACCGCGCTCGCACAGCGTGAATCCGAGCCGTGTTTCGAGCGTGGCGAGCTGGCTGCTGATGGTGGACTGGCCCACGCCCAGCAGGGCCTGCGCGGCCGATACGCCGCCGGCGTCGACGATGGTGAGGAAGACGCGGATCAGGCGCAGGTCGAGGTCGGAAACGTTCGAGAGCATAGGGTTAATACCGACAGAACATTGATGAATATCGATGTGAATTTTCCGAACTAAGCATGGATGGAAAAAGTCCGGATTCCTATTATTCCACCGGTGTTATCGATTCGACCCGGCTGTGGTGCCGTCGCCGGAGGGCGGGCGGATCGAGGTCTGAAAAGCCTGATTTTCCAGATTCACTTCTATTGCAATAGTTGTTTTGGCGGCGGTGGCCAATCCGCGTGCGTGCCGCACGCGAACGGACAAGGGGAAGGACATGTTTGTCGACATAGCCGTGGTCGCGGTCTATCTGGCCGCGATGCTGCTGCTGGGCTGGTACGGCATGCGCCGCGCCAGGACGCAGGAGGATTTCCTGGTGGCGGGCCGCAATCTGGGGCCGGCCTTCTACATGGGCACGATGGCCGCCACGGTGCTGGGCGGCGCCAGCACCGTCGGCACGGTGCGGCTGGGGTATGTGCATGGCATCTCGGGTTTCTGGCTGTGCGCCATGCTGGGCCTGGGCATCATCGTGCTCAATGTGTGCCTGGCCAGGCCGCTGCTGAAGCTGCGCATTTACACCGTGACGCAGATCCTGGAGTTCCGCTACAGCGCGCGCACGCGGCATGTCAGCGCGCTCGTGATGATGGCCTACGCGCTGATGCTGGCGGCGACCTCGGTGATCGCGACCGGCACGGTGATGCAGGTGTTGTTCGACATGCCCTTCTGGCTGGCGATCCTGGTGGGTGGCGGCGTGGTGGTGGTGTATTCGGCCGTGGGCGGCATGTGGTCGCTCACCCTGACCGATATCGTGCAGTTCCTGATCAAGACCGTCGGCCTGATGGCGGTGCTGCTGCCGATCTGCCTGTACCGGGTCGGCGGCTGGGACCAGTTGGTGGCGAAATTGCCGCCGACCAGTTTCGAGGCCACCGCGATCGGCTGGCCCACCATTCTGACCTACTTCCTGATCTACTTCTTCGGCATCCTGATCGGCCAGGATATCTGGCAACGGGTCTTCACCGCCCGCAGTGAGCGGGTGGCGCGCCTGGCGGGCGCGGCCGCGGGCATGTACTGCATTGTCTACGGCCTGGTGGGGGCATTGATCGGCATGACCGCCAGGGTGCTGCTGCCGGATCTCGACAACGTCAACAATGCCTTTGCCGCCATCGTGCAGGCCGAACTGCCGGCCGGCATCCGCGGCCTGGTGATCGCGGCGGCGCTGGCGGCGATGATGTCTACCGCCAGTGCGGCGATGCTGGCCTCGGCCACTGTGCTGGCCGAAGACCTGCTGCCGGCCCTGCGCGGCGGGCGCGGCTTTGCGCACGTGCGCAGCCATCGGCTGATGACGCTGCTGGTCGGTCTGGTCACGCTGGGCATCGCGCTGGCGGTGGATGACGTGCTCGATGCGCTGACCTGCGCCTACAACCTGCTGGTGGGCGGCATGCTGGTGCCGATTCTGGGCGCGATCTGGTGGCGCCGCGCGACCACGGCGGCGGCGATCGCCAGCATGTTGCTGGGCTGCGCCACGGCGGTCGGTTGCATGATCCGCGACGGGCTGGCGGCCAATACGCCGATCTACGCCAGCCTGGCCGTCAGCGCCATCAGTTTCATTGTTATCAGCCTGATGGGGCAGGCGCCCGCGCCCGCCCCTGGCGCAACCTCTTCCAGGAGTGCTCCATGAGTTTCACGCCCGAAAAACTGGCCGCCTTGCGCGCCCGGTTCGGTGGATCCAACGAGGCCGTCATCCACGACCCGCATTTTCGCGCGGTGGCGGCTAATGTCATCGACGACAGCGGCACGCGCAGCGCGCCCTATGCCGGCATGCCGACACTGTTGGACGCGCCGGCGTGGCAGATCGATTGGCAGCGGCCGGATTTCGGGGATCTGCAGGTGGCGCTGCTGGGGGTGCCGATGGACCTGGGCGCGAGCAATCGCAGCGGCTGTCGTTTCGGGCCGCGCGCCTTGCGCGCCATCGAGCGGGTCGGTCCCTACAACCACGCGCTCAAGTGCGTGCCGGTGCGCGAATTGCGCGTGGCCGACATTGGCGATGTGCCGATGCGCAGCCGCTTCAGCCTGGAGCAGTCGCACGCCGATATCCATGCGGCCTACGAGAAGATCGTGGCGGCCGGCGTCACGCCGCTATCGGTCGGCGGCGATCATTCGGTGACGCTGCCGATTCTGCGCGCGCTGGGGGCCAGGCAACCGGTGGCGCTGGTGCACTTCGATGCGCACTGTGACACCGGCGGCCCATTCGACGGCAGCCGCTTCCACCATGGCGGGCCGTTTCGCCAGGCGGTGCTGGAAGGCGTGCTCGATCCCACCCGCACCATCCAGATCGGCATTCGCGGTTCGGCCGAATATCTTTGGGAGTTCTCGTACGAATCGGGCATGACGGTGATCCACGCCGAGGACATTCCGCGCCTGGGCGTAGAGGCCATCGTCGCCCGGGCGCGCGCCGTGGTCGGCGATACGCCCGTCTATGTGTCGTTCGACATCGATTGCCTGGACCCGGCCTTCGCGCCGGGCACCGGCACGCCCGAGGTCGGCGGCGTGACGGTGCGCGAGGCCCAGGCCATGCTGCGTGGGCTGGCGGGCCTGGACATCGTCGGCGGCGACCTGGTGGAGGTGGCGCCGTCGTACGACGCCACTGCCAACACGGCGCACGCCGGCGCGCAGATCCTGTTCGAGATCCTGAGCCTGATGCGCCTGCGCGGCGCGCGCTGAACCGCCGTCGCGCCGCCCCGCCCTCACTCGCTGTACGTCTTGGTGCTGTACAGGCTGATCGGCAGCCGGTTCAGCACCGGCAGGCCGGACACGGGGTCCTTGGCCTGTTTGTCGATGTAGGCCTGCAGGACATCGGCGTCGAGCACGCCGATGTCCTGGCGCCGCGCCGCCGGCACGCTGGCCAGCGTCTTGTAGCCGTCGCCGCCGGTGGCGTTGAAGCTCAGGACGAACAGCTTGTACGTGCGGTCCGGGTCGAGCGGCAGCCAACCGCCGCCGGCGTTGTCGAACACCTCGATGTTGGAGACGCGGTTGCCCTCGGCCAGGGCCGCATTCACGTCCCAACGCAGCCCGCCGGCATAGGGGTAGGGGCCGGTGGAACCCCCCGGCCCATAGACCGCCTGCATGCCGTCCTCCAGCATGTTCTTGACTTCGGCGCCGGTGATCTCCAGGCGCCACAGCATATTGCCGAAGGGCACCACCTCGATCACGTTGGCGGCGGTCACATTGCCCAGCAGCGGCACGCGCACGCCGCCGCCGCTCTGCAGCGAGATGTCGGCGCCGCCGTAGCGGGTATTGGCCACGTCGAGATAGGCCTGCGCCACCAGTTGCTGGATGTCACCGCCATGCAGGCTGACGTTGCCCAGTGTGTTGCAGGCGACGCTGGAACGGCCATAGTCGCGCGAGCCCGGGCCGCCGGGTACGCGCCGCGAGCACAGTTCCTGGGGCACTGTCGCCACCAGGCTGGCGCTGAAGGCATCTACCTTGGCCTTGAACGGCTGCAGCACCGCCATGGCCCGCGCGTCCGGCGCCTGTTCCCGCAGGAAGCCGCTGGCGGCCACATCGGCCTGGATGGCGGCCAGATCGGGCGCGGACGGCGCGGCGCCAGCGATGGTGAAGGTATCGCCGATCAGCACGTGCGGGGTGCCGGCGCAGGCCGTCACATCGCCATTGGCGTCGAAGCTGACCTTGAGTTCGCCGACCACCTGCGAGTACTCCCAGGCCTGGACCAGGCAGACGCGCTTGCCGTCCTTGTCGCGCAGTTCGGTGGGGTAAGCGCCGGCGGGCGTGCCGACGCCGTAGGCCGATAACGCATCCGGGCCCAGCAGGGTGTGCGAATCGCCGCCCACCACCACGTCGACGCCGCTCAGATTGGGGATGATCCGCTTGTCGTAGTCGTAGCCGATGTGGCTCATCACCACGATCTTGTTGACGCCTTGCGCGCGCAGCGCGTCGATCTGTTGCTGCGCGGCGGCGGTCTCGTCGGAGAAGCGCGTGCCGGGATCGGGACTGGACGACTGTTGCGTCTTGTTGGCGATGGTCAGCCCGACCAGGCCGATGGGCTGGCCATCGCGCTGCAGCACGATAGATGGCCTGACCAGGCCGGGCGCGCGCGCCGGGTTCAACGCCGAGTTGGCGCCGAAGGTGACGTTGGCGCTGAGCAGGGGCGTCTGGCAGGTTCCGGCATGCAGCAGTTCGATGAAGCGCTTCAGGCCGCTGTCGCCCTTGTCGAACTCATGGTTGCCGAGCGTCATGGCGTCGAAGCAGACCATGTTCATGAGGGCGGCGTCGGCCTCGCCGGGCTCGCCCGCGCGGTTGAAATAGAGCGTGCCGGTGGTGGCATCGCCGGCATGCAGCTTGAGCACATTGGGCGCTTGCGCGGCGAGCGCTTCGAAGGCGGCCGTCACGCGCGCGAAGCCGCCCACCTGGGTGTTGACGGCGACACGCGTGCCGGCCGCGTCCAGCAGCTTCAGGTCTTTCTTCTTGCTGTCCAGGTTGGAATGATGATCGTTGATATGCAGGATGGTCAGTGCCATCGGCCGGCTGGCGGCCGGGGCGGGGCTGGCGGGCGTTTTGTCGTCATCGTTGCCGCCGCAACCGGCCAGCAGCGCCGCCAGGCTCAAGGCGGCCGCGCCGGCGTTCCTTTTCCACGTGATCATTCGCGCGCATCCTCTGTCGTCGGAGGGCGCATGGTCGCGGGCCGAGATGACGTGAAGATGAATGACAGGCCTGTCACATCCGGACCCGGCCGTTATCGCGCGGCCGTCATGAAACGGCACGGGCCCGGTGCTTGCGCACCGGGCCCGCGCGAGGACACTGCCGTGGCGTCAGTAGTGGATCACGGTGCGGATAGACTTGCCGTCGTGCATCAGGTCGAAGGCCTCGTTGATACGGCTCAGCGGCAGGGTGTGGGTCACGAACGGATCCAGATCGATCTTGCCGCTCATGGCATCCTCGACCATGCCGGGCAACTGCGTGCGGCCCTTGACGCCGCCGAAAGCCGAGCCGCGCCAGACGCGGCCGGTGACCAGCTGGAACGGGCGCGTGCTGATTTCCTGGCCGGCGCCGGCCACGCCGATGATGATGCTTTCGCCCCAGCCCTTGTGGCAGCATTCGAGCGCGGCGCGCATCACATGCACGTTGCCGATGCATTCGAACGAGAAGTCCACGCCGCCGTCGGTGAGTTCGACGATCACGTCCTGGATCGGCTTGTCGTAGTCCTTGGGGTTGATGCAGTCGGTGGCGCCCATGGCGCTGGCCAGCACGAACTTGTTGGGATTGGTGTCGACCGCGATGATGCGGCCGGCCTTGGCCTGCACCGCGCCCTGGATCACCGCCAGGCCGATGCCGCCCAGGCCGAACACGGCCACGGTGTCGCCTTCCTTCACCTTGGCGGTGTTGTGCACCGCGCCCAGGCCGGTGGTGACGCCGCAGCCCAGCAGGCACACCTTCTCGTGCGGGGCGGCCGGGTTGATCTTGGCCAGCGAGATCTCGTTGACCACGGTGTACTCGCTGAAGGTCGAGCAGCCCATGTAGTGGTAGAGCGGCTTGCCCTCGTAGCTGAAGCGCGAGGTGCCGTCGGGCATCACGCCCTTGCCTTGCGTGGCGCGCACTTTCTGGCACAGGTTGGTCTTGCCCGACAGGCAGAACTTGCACTCGCGGCATTCGGCGGTATAGAGCGGGATGACATGATCGCCCGGCTTGAGCGAGGTCACGCCCTCGCCGACCTCGACCACCACGCCGGCGCCTTCATGGCCGAGCACGGCGGGAAACAGGCCTTCGGGATCGTCGCCGCTCAGGGTGAAGGCGTCGGTGTGACAGACGCCGGTGTGCGTGATCCGCACCAGCACCTCGCCGCGTTGGGGCGGCGCGACGTCGATTTCAACGATTTCCAGCGGCTTGCCAGGGCCGAATGCGACGGCTGCGCGTGATTTCATAAGGGGCTCCACGAGGTCGGATGGGGTTATTTCAGGTAGGAACGGACGATCCGCATGATCTGGTCGATCTCCGCTTCGGGTTCGATCGCGGCGCCGGGCCGTTCACCCTGCGAGGATTGCAGGAAGGTCTCCCGCAGATGGCTTTCGAGCACTTCGGCCATCAGGCCGGTGGCCGCGCCGCGCAGGGCGGCCAGTTGTTGCAGCAGCGCGCCGCATTCCGTGCCCTCGTTGACCGCGCGCTCGAGCGCCAGCGCCTGGCCCTGGATGCGGCGCAGGCGCGTGGTGACACGTTTCTTCTCTGCGGGGGAATGGGGCACGGCAGGCTCCGGTAGATACAGGGGGGGAGTATACGCAAGCAAGGCCGCCGCGTCCAGCGCGGATCGCCTGTCTGTACATGTCGAGCTGACCCCTATAATCGGGATTCGTCCCATGGCACGACACAGGATACCTCTTGGCCTCTCCCCCGCCCCGTCTGCCGGCCCAGCCCTCGGCCCTGCCGGCGCCGCTGTACGCCCAGCTCAAGCAGATGATCGCCCAGCAGATCCGCAGCGGCGCATGGCCGGCGCATTACCGCGTGCCCTCGGAAAGCGAGCTGGTGCGGGAGCTGGGCTATTCCCGCATGACGGTCAACCGCGCGCTGCGCGAACTGACGGCCGAGGGGCTGCTGGTGCGCATGCAGGGTGTGGGCACGTTCGTGGCCCAGCCCAAGACCCGCTCGGCGCTGTTCGCGGTCAACAACATCGCCGATGAGATCACCGCGCGCGGCCATCGCCACCACGCGCGCGTGGTGCGGCTGGCCGAGGAACCGGCCGGCGGCGAGCAGGCCGCCGCGCTCGACATTCGCGAGGGCCAGCCGCTATTCCATTCGCTTATCGTGCATTACGAGGACGACGTGCCGATCCAGCTCGAGGACCGCTACGTCAACGTGCGTCTGGCGCCTGACTATCTGAAGCAGGACTTCACCCGCCATACGCCTTATGAATACCTGACGCGCGTGGCGCCGCTGACCGAGGGCGAGCACGTGGTCGAGGCCATCGTCGCCAAGCCGCGCGAGTGCCAGTTGCTGCAGATCGAGCGCAGCGAGCCCTGTCTGCTGATCCGCCGCCGCACCTGGTCGGGCGAACGCGCCGTCACCCTGGCGCGCTTGATCCACCCCGGTTCGCGCCATCGCCTTGAAGGAAAGTTCACCACATGACTCCGTTCGATGTGCGCCTGTACCGGGCACAGGATTACCCGCGCATGCCCTGGCGCAATGGCGGCGGCACCACCCAGGAAGTGGCCTGCAATGAAGGCGGCAGCAGCGCCGCGTTCGAATGGCGCCTGTCCATCGCCGACGTGGCGCAGGACGGCGGGTTCTCGCTCTTTCGCGGCCAGCAACGCATCATCACGGTGCTCGAAGGCGCCGGCATCGCGCTGACTGTCGACGGCCAGGCGCAGGCGCCGTTGCGGCCGCGCCAGGCCTATGCGTTCTCCGGCGAAGCGCGGGTCGACTGCCGCCTGCTGGCGGGCGCCATCCGCGACTTCAATCTGATCTACTCGCCGCGTCACTACCGCGCCCGGCTGCAGTGGATCGGCGGCGTGCGCGAGTGGGCGTTCCATAGCGCCGCCAGCACGGTGTTGCTGCTGAATGCGGGGCAGGCGCTGACCGTCCAGCGTGACGGCCGCGCCTTGCTCGAACCAGCGCGCTACGACTGCCTGCACATCGAACAGCAGGCCGCGGCGCGCGAGGACGGCCGCGATGATCTGGCCGAGTACCGGCTGGCGTCGGCGTCGATGCTGGACGCCTGCCTGATCGAACTGCAGCGGCGTTGCGGCTGAACGGCTCCCGCCGCTGAGCGGCCGCCCCTTGCATACGGGAAATCCCTGATCTGGGAAAAACTCTACCGGACTTGTATATACAAGAATAGGCATCCTATGATTCGGCATCAGCCACGCGGCGGCCTGCGCCGCCCTCGAACACGGAGACCGCCTTGGAAAAATCGAACCGATATCGCGATGTCGAGATCCGCGCCCCGCGTGGCAACCAGCTGACGGCCAAGAGCTGGCTGACCGAAGCGCCGCTGCGCATGCTGATGAACAATCTCGATCCGGACGTGGCCGAGAATCCCAGGGAGCTGGTGGTGTACGGCGGCATCGGCCGCGCCGCGCGCGACTGGGACTGCTACGACCGGATCGTCGAGACGCTCAAGCGCCTGGAGGACGACGAAACCCTGCTGGTACAGTCGGGCAAGCCGGTGGGCGTGTTCAAGACCCACGCCAACGCGCCGCGCGTGCTGATCGCCAATTCCAACCTGGTGCCGCACTGGGCCACCTGGGAACACTTCAACGAGCTGGACGCCAAGGGCCTGGCGATGTATGGCCAGATGACCGCCGGCAGCTGGATCTACATCGGCAGCCAGGGCATCGTGCAAGGCACCTACGAGACCTTCGTCGAGGCCGGCCGGCAGCACTACGGCGGCAATCTGAGCGGCCGCTGGGTGCTGACCGCCGGCCTGGGCGGCATGGGCGGCGCGCAGCCGCTGGCCGCGACGCTGGCCGGCGCCTGCTCGCTGAACATCGAGTGCCAGCAGGCCAGCATCGACTTTCGCCTGCGCACCCGCTACGTCGACGAGCAGGCCCGCGACCTGGACGACGCGCTGGCGCGCATCGCTCGCTACACCGCGGAAGGCCGCGCGGTATCGATCGCGCTGTGCGGCAACGCCGCCGAGGTGTTGCCCGAGCTGGTGCGCCGTGGCGTGCGTCCGGACATGGTGACCGACCAGACCAGCGCCCACGATCCGCTCAACGGCTATCTGCCCGCCGGCTGGACCTGGTCCGAGTACCGCGAGCGCGCCCAGCGCGAGCCCGCGGCGGTGGTCAAGGCGGCCAAGCAGTCGATGGCCGTGCACGTCAAGGCCATGCTCGACTTCCAGAAGCAGGGCGTCCCGACCTTCGACTATGGCAACAACATCCGGCAGATGGCCAAGGACGAGGGCGTGGCCAACGCCTTCGATTTCCCGGGCTTCGTGCCCGCCTACATCCGGCCGCTGTTCTGCCGCGGCGTCGGTCCGTTCCGCTGGGCCGCGCTGTCGGGCGACCCGCAGGACATCTACAAGACCGACGCCAAGGTCAAGGAACTGATTCCCGACGATGCCCACCTGCATCGCTGGCTCGACATGGCGCGCGAACGCATCCGCTTTCAGGGCCTGCCGGCGCGCATCTGCTGGGTCGGCCTGGGCCAGCGCGCCAGGCTGGGCCTGGCGTTCAACGAGATGGTGCGCAGCGGCGAACTGTCGGCGCCCGTGGTGATTGGCCGCGACCACCTGGACTCCGGCTCGGTGGCCAGCCCCAACCGCGAGACCGAGGCCATGCGCGATGGCACCGACGCGGTGTCCGATTGGCCGCTGCTCAACGCCCTGCTGAACACCGCGGGCGGCGCCACCTGGGTCTCGCTGCATCACGGCGGCGGCGTGGGCATGGGCTTCTCGCAGCACGCCGGCATGGTGATCGTGTGCGACGGCACCGACGCGGCGGCCGCGCGCATCGCCCGCGTGCTGACCAACGATCCGGCCACGGGCGTGATGCGCCATGCCGATGCCGGCTACGACATCGCCATCGACTGCGCCCGCGAACAGGGCCTGGACCTGCCCATGGTCGACGCCATCCGTTGAATCCACGGCCCGCCGAAGGAAATGCCGGGGCGCTGCCGGACGGGGTGCCCACAAGGAGACCCCGCATGCGGCAGGACAGCGCGGCGCGGCCACGATATTGCATGACACCGCAGCCTCATCCTGGAGAACAAGAAATGGACCTGCACCTCGAACCCGGCCGCCTGACGCTGGCGCAACTGCGCCAGGCGTACCAGCATCCGGTCCGCCTGACGCTGGACCCGACCGCCTACGGCCCGATCGACGCCAGCGTCGCCTGCGTCGAGCGCATCATCGCCGAAGGCCGCACGGCCTACGGCATCAACACCGGCTTCGGCCTGCTGGCGTCCACCAGGATCGCGCGCGAGGACCTGCAGGCGCTGCAACGCTCGCTGGTGCTGTCGCACGCGGCCGGCGTGGGCGAGGCGCTGGACGACGCCCTGGTGCGCCTGATCATGGTGCTCAAGATCAACAGCCTGGCGCGCGGCCGTTCGGGCATCCGCCGCCGGGTCATCGACAGCCTGATCGCGCTGGTCAACGCCGGCGTCTATCCGCATATCCCGCTGAAGGGGTCGGTGGGCGCTTCCGGCGACCTGGCGCCGCTGGCGCACATGTCGCTGCTGTTGCTGGGCGAAAGCCGCGCCCGCTGCGACGGCCAGTGGCTGCCCGCCAAGGCGGCGCTGGCCCGCGCCGGGCTGGAGCCGCTGACGCTGGCGGCCAAGGAAGGCCTGGCGTTGCTGAACGGCACCCAGGTGTCCACCGCCTACGCCTTGCGCGGGTTGTTCGAGGCCGAGGACCTGCTGGCCGCCGGCCTGGTCTGCGGCAGCCTCAGCGTCGAGGCCATGCTCGGGTCGCGCGTGCCGTTCGACGCCCGTATCCACGACGCCCGGGGTCAGCCGGGCCAGATCGACGTGGCCGCCGTCTACCGTGACCTGCTGACCGATGACAGCGAAGTCGGCCATTCGCACGCCGACTGCGACAAGGTGCAGGACCCCTATTCGCTGCGCTGCCAGCCGCAGGTGATGGGCGCCTGCCTGACGCAGATCCGTCATGTGGCGCAGGTGCTGCGGATCGAGGCCAATGCCGTCTCCGACAACCCGCTGGTGTTCGCCGAACAGGGCGACGTGCTGTCGGGCGGCAACTTCCACGCCGAGCCGGTGGCGCTGGTAGCCGACAACCTGGCCCTGGCGCTGGCCGAGATCGGCGCGCTGTCCGAGCGCCGCATTTCGCTCATGATGGACAAGCACATGTCGCAGCTGCCGCCATTCCTGGTGAGCAACGGCGGCGTCAACTCGGGCTTCATGATCGCGCAGGTGACCGCGGCCGCGCTGGCCAGCGATAACAAGGCGCTGGCCCACCCGGCCAGCGTCGACAGCCTGCCAACCTCGGCCAACCAGGAAGACCACGTGTCGATGGCGCCCAACGCCGGCAAGCGGCTCTGGCCGATGGCCGACAACGTGCGCGACATCCTGGCGATCGAGTGGCTGGGCGCTTGCCAGGGTCTGGACTTCCGCGCCGGCCTGAAGACATCGCCCAAGCTGGAGCGCGCCCGCGCCCTGCTGCGCGAAAAGGTGGCGCATTACGAGAGAGACCGTTTCTTCGCGCCCGACATCGAGGCCGCCAGCCAACTGATCGCCGGCCGCCAACTGAACGCGCTGATGCCGGCCGGCCTGTTGCCCAGCCTGTGATGTCTGCCGGCGGCCGGCGCGCGCCGGGCGAGGCGCCGTCCCCTGGACGCTGGCCGTCGCTCGGCCAAAAAATATGGAGACAAGGATGCAGACCCAGGAGAAGAATCTCAGGCGAGGCCTGCCGGCGCGACATGGGTCGGGCTGTGGCGCCAGGTCTATCGCCTGTGGGTACGGCCCCAGGGCCCTGGCTGCGGCGTCGGCGCCCCGCGCGCCGAGGCCGCGGATTGAGCCGCCGGCATGGCGGATGACAGGAGTCTTTCGATGAAGCAGGTATGGCGCAATTGCCAAGCGGCGACGATGGCTGGCGGGCGGTACGCGGTGATCGAGCGGGCCGCGCTGGTGACCCGGGACGAGCTGATCGAATGGATCGGCCCGGAGCGGGCGCTGCCAGGCGGTATCGATGCGCCCTCGCACGACCTGGGCGGCGCCTGGGTGACGCCGGGCCTGATCGACTGCCATACCCACCTGGTGTTCGGCGGCAACCGCAGCCAGGAGTTCGAGCAGCGCCTGCAGGGGGTGGATTACGCGGTGATCGCGGCCCAGGGCGGCGGCATCGCCAGCACGGTGCGCGCCACCCGCGCCGCCACTGAGCAGGAACTGTATGCCAGCGCCCGGCTGCGCGCGCTGCACCTGCTGCGAGACGGCGTGACCACGCTGGAGATCAAGTCCGGCTATGGTCTGGATCTGCCCAATGAACGCAAGATGTTGCGGGTGGCGCGCCACCTGGGACAGACGCTGCCGCTGACCGTGCGCGCCACCTGTCTGGCGGCGCATGCGTTGCCGCCGGAATTCGCCGGCCGTGCCGATGATTACATCGACGAGGTCGCGCGCCGCATGTTGCCAGTGCTGGCGGCCGAGGGCTTGGTGGATGCGGTGGACGCGTTCTGCGAGCACCTGGCGTTCTCGCCGGCGCAGGTTGAACGGGTGTTCCAGGCCGCGGCCCAGCTTGGCTTGCCGGTGAAACTGCACGCCGAGCAGTTGTCGCCGCTGCATGGCGCCAGCCTGGCCGCGCGTTACGACGCGCTATCCGCCGATCACCTGGAATACCTGACCGAAGCCGACGTGCGCGCCATGGCCGCCTCCGGCACCGTGGCGGTGCTGCTGCCGGGCGCGTTCTATGCCCTGCGCGAAACGCAGCTGCCGCCCGTAGACCTGCTGCGCCGTCATGGGGTGCCCATCGCGATATCCACCGACCTCAATCCGGGCACTTCGCCGGCGTTGTCGTTGCGGCTGATGTTGAGCATGGCGTGTACGCTGTTGCGCCTCACGCCGGAGGAGGCGCTGGCGGGCGCCACGGTCCACGCGGCGCGCGCGCTCGGCCTGCAGGCCAGCCACGGTGTGCTGGCGGCCGGCATGACCGCGGATTTCGTGGCATGGGAGATTGCGCACCCCGCCGAGCTGGCGTATTGGATCGGCGGCGAATTGCCCAAGCGGGTCATTCGCCACGGCCAACAGGTCTGCGCCACCTCGCTGGCCTGACGCGTGTGGACGGCCGCGCCGGCGATGCCGGCATGGCCGCCACGGCGCCTCAGGCCGACAGCGCCAGCCGCTCGCGCACCGGCAGGGTACGCTGTTCGTGTTCGAGCGGATGGGTCGGCAGCCGGAAGGCGCTGACCGACTGTTGCAGCCGCTGGGCCTGCGATTCGAGCGAAGCCGCTGCGGCGGCCGCCTGTTCGACCAGGGCCGCGTTCTGTTGCGTGACCTGGTCCATCTGCGTGACCGCCGTATTGACCTGGTCGATGCCTGTGACCTGTTCTTGCGAGGCGGTGGCGATGTCGCCGACCAGGGTGGTGAGCCGCTCGATCGCGGCCTGGATTTCCTCCATGGTGCGCCCGGCCGTTTCCACCTGGGCCGCGCCGGCTTGCACGGTTGACCCCGAGGTCGCCAGCAGTTGCTTGATTTCCTTGGCGGCGCTGGCGCTGCGCTGCGCCAGCGAGCGCACTTCGCCGGCCACCACCGCGAAGCCCTTGCCCTGTTCACCGGCCCGGGCCGCTTCCACGGCGGCGTTCAAGGCCAGGATATTGGTCTGGAACGCAATGCCGTCGATGACGCCGACAATATCCTCGATACGCCCGGAGTCCTGGGCGATTTCGCGCATGGTGCTCACCGCGCTGCGCACCGCCGCGCCGCCGCGGCGGGCCACATCCGAAGCCTCGGTGGCCATGGCGTTGGCCTGACGCGCGTTGTCGGCGTTGCTGGTGACGGTGGACAGCAACTGTTCCATGCTGGCCGCGGTTTCTTCGAGCGAGGCTGCTTGTTGTTCGGTCCGGCTGGACAGATCCTGGTTGCCAGCGGCGATTTCGCTGGAGCCCGTGTTGATCTCGGCCACCCCGTCACGCACCGTGTGCACGGTGCGCACCAGGCTGGACTGCATTTCCTGCAGATACGGAATCAATTGGCCGACACAGTTGCGGCCGAAGGGCGCGATGGGCACGGTCAGGTCGCCGGCGGCGATATGCTGGAAATGCCGCTTGATGTCGTCCAGCGGCCGGCGCACGAAGAGCACCACGTAGCGGTCGCCCAGGAACAGCAGCAGCAGCGTCACGCCCAGCACGATGCCGATGCCGGCATAGGCGTTGCGGCGCTCGCCGATCGCATCGGCCCGCATCGAATCCTGGCGTTCCTGCGCATAGACCTCGTATTTTTCGATGCTCGCCCCGAAGGCCCGGCTGGCGACGATCACCGGGCCGGTGGCATGGGCGCGCGCCTTCTCGACCTCGTCCGCGGCGAGCAGCCTGCGCTGCGTGTCGATGTCGCCGACCAGGGCGTCGAACCCGCGCTGCAGCGGCTCCAGGATGGCGGCGGGGGTGTCGTCCTTGGCCGACGCCAGGAAGGCGGCCTGGTACTTTCGCGCCAGCGTCATGGCGGCGTCGATGCTGCGGTTTTCCTCGGCCGCCGGTCCGGCCAGGCCGTCGCGCGCATATTCCAGCTGGCGCGACAGCCGCAGGCGCGCCCGCATGATCTGGTCGTTGACGCGGGAAAGGGCGGAAACTTCATTCAGGAGCGCATAGCTGGCAGTGAGCGCTTCCCCGGAGTTGCGCAGGCCTTTTACGCTGATGGCCGACTGGCCCGCGAGCAGGGCGCTGATCAGGAGCAGCGTGCACAGGATCATGCGGCGGATGGTGATGTCTTTCAGGAACTTTGTCATACGTGTCTTTCCAGGGTGTGGGAGACTGCTACATCCCGGACAACGTCCCCGCGCCACCGATATTTAGCGGGTGTTGCACATCTTACGTATATGTCTGGCGCGACCTGATTTATAACGACATAAAGCGCAATAAAAAGCGGGTTCAGCGGGCGGCGGGCATTTCGGCCGGTTCGAGCGCGCCAAAGCGCAGCCGTGCGAAGCTGGCCAGGCTCGCCAGCGCGGCGCACAGCCCGCCAAGCCACAGCGCCATCACCGCGCCATGGCTGCTCGAGACATTGAAACAGGCCGCCACCAGGGCCGCGCCGCTGGCCTGCCCGAGCAATCGCACCGTGCCGATCATGCCGCTGGCGCCACCGGCGCGCGAGGGCGGCGCCGAGGTCATGATGGCGCGCAGGTTGGGTGACTGGAAAAAGCCGAAGCCGGCGCCGCACAGCGCCATGCGCCAGGCGATGTCCCATGCCGACGGCGTCGCCGGCAGCAGCGCCAGCGAGACCATGCCCAGGGCCAGCAGCGCCAGCCCGACCCCGCCCAGGATGCCGGCCGGATAGCGGTCCGACATGCGCCCGGCGATGGGCGCCATGAAGGCCACCACGACCGGCCAGGGCGTGATCAGAAAGCCGGTATGCACCTGGCTGTAGCCCAGTACGGTCTGGAACAGGAACGGCAGCGACACGAAGGCCAGCGCTTGCGCCGCGAAAGCGCAGACCGCAGTGGCGGCCGACAGCGCGAACAGCGGCCGGCGCAGCAGGTCCACCGCCAGGATCGGCGCGGGATGGCCGGCTTGTCGCCGCATCAGCAGCCAGAGGCTGGCGACCGTCAGGCCCCATTCCAGGGCGACGCGTTGCCACGGCGCGCTGTGCGCCAATTCATTCGACCCCAGCACGAACAGCCCCAGCGTCAGCGCGCACAGCGCCGCGGCAAGACCGTCGAAGCCATGCGGCGCGCGTGTGGTCTGGGGCAGGCCGCGCAGGCCCAGGCCGACCGCCAGCAGGCCGATCGGCACATTGATCAGGAACAGCCAATGCCAAGAGCCCAGCAAGAGGATGGCCGATGCCGCGGTCGGCCCGGCGGCGAACGACAGCCCCACCACCATGGCGTTCAGGCCCATGCCGCGCCCCAGCACCGGCGCGGGGTAGATAAAGCGCAGCAGGGCGGCATTCACGCTCATGACGCCGGCGGCGCCCAGCCCTTGCAGGATGCGGGCGGCCACCAGTACCGGCAGCGACGGGGCCAGCCCGCAGGCCAGCGAGGCCAGCGTGAAGACCGCGATGCCGACCATGTAGACGCGGCGGTGTCCCAGGATCTCGCCCAGCGCGGCGGCCGGCAGCAGGCCGGCGACCATGGCCAGCTGGTACCCGCTGATGACCCAGATGGAGCCGGCATCGCTGGCGCGCAGGTCGCGGGCGATGGTCGGCAGCGCGGTGTTGGCGATGGCAGTGTCGAGGCTGGCCATGCAAACGGCCAGCATCACAGCCAGCAGCGCGCCCAGGCGCTCGGACGCGGGCAGACCCTGGCCCGCGGGATGGATGGTGTGGTGCGAGAAAGAGAGCATGGGGCGCCGCGGCAAGAGACCGGGGCGCGGGAGCACGCCGGCTTTGGGTGAGGGTTGATTCTAGTTTACGTTCTGAACCCCATTACGATTGCGGACCCGGCGGCCGTGGCTTGACCGGCCAGAACAGCGTGGCCGGCCGTTGCCAGATGCGTCGGCGCACGCCAAGGGTCAATGCCTGGCGGTCGCCGCGGCGCAGGTTGCGCGAGCGCAGCGCCACGTCGAAGGCCAGCGCGAAGCTGACGCCCACGTTCAGCACGCCGGTCAACGCGGTGCCCGCGACTGCCAGCCAGAACGCCGGCGTGTGCACGACTTCCCAGCCCAGCGCGCCGATGGCCGAGCCGAGCTGGCCTGCGCTCAGCGTCACGTGGCGCACTTCGACGTGCGGACCGAAGAAGCTGACGATGGCCGGGCCCAGGCCCAGCATCAGGCCCAGCGACACATTGCCGGCGATACCGGCGATATTGCGCTGCCAGAACCCGGCCCAGCGCGCCGCGCCGCGCGCGCCGAACAGGTGGCGCATGCGGCGGTCGTAGGCCATCACGTCGTGCACGCGGTGCAGCGCGAACCAGTTGTCGGCCCAGCCGGCGATCAGGCTGGACAGCCACAGCAGCACGCCGGTGGCCGCGGCGTAGATCGGCGTGGGCCCCCAGATCGAAAAGGAGTCCAGCGTCGCCTGCGCCTTGTGCGCATCGATCAGCGGCCGTTGCAGCCCATGCTGCGCCACCCATTGCGCCGCCCAGGCCAGCGGAAACACCACCGCCAGGTTGCCCAGGATGGCCGCGGCGTTCGAGCGGATCATCGACAGGGTGTCGTCGAGGAAGGCTTCGCGGCCCTCGGGCGTGTTGGCTTCATCCAGGCGGTGCGCCAGCGCCGGCCCGGTCATGGCCGGCTGTTTCGTCGCCAGCGTGAAATGGGAGAAATGGATGGCCAGGAAACCGCCGGCGTAGTTCAGCGCGGCCAGCAGCCCTTCGATGAACTTGTCCAGGTGCAGCGAAACGATGAAGAACTTCAGGTAGACGGTCAGCACCATCAACAGGCCGCCGCCGGCCGAGGCCTTGAGCATCGCCAGGTATTCCGCGCTGTCGCGCGCGATGTAATGCTCGCCGGTTTCGGCGGTGCGGTCCATGACGCGGCGCGCCAACTGGGCGAACGACGAGGCCGCCAGGTGGCGGATACTGCTGCGCGCCTGGGTCGAGCGGATCAGCTCGGCGATCAGATGCACGTATTTGTGGCGCTGCGTCGGGTCGACCCACACGCCCAGCAGCAACTCGATGCGCGCCAGCCGCAGCTTCATGCGTTCGATCTGGAAGACGACTTCGACCGATACCCCGTTCTGTTCCAGTTCGGCGTAGACATGCTGCGAGGCGGCGCGGCAGCTGTCGAGTTGCGCGCGAAACAGGTTGAGGCGGCGGGCGAAGACCTCGCGCGGTGTGTCGGCTGGGCTGTCGCAGAGTTCGGCGGCGGCGGCCGCCAGGGCGAAGAACGGGCTTTCCCGCACCCGGCCCGGCAGGCGCGAGCGGATGTCCTGGCTCAGGCCGGTGGCGCGCACCTGGCTGGCCAGCACCTGGATGCTGCTGGTGAGTGCATCGACCAGGTGGCGTGGAGGGGCTTCGGGGGCGGCCGCGTCGATGCGGTCGATGCCATCGCCGTGGCGCAACAGGCGCCGCATGCGGGCGCGGGTGTCCTCGTCCAGCGCTTCGATCCAGGCGGCGTCATGGGATTTGCGGAAAATCAGAGAGAACAGTCCGAACATGTCGCTGCGGTTCGGCGGTGGCGGCAGCAGCCGCGCCTGCGCGCGTTCCCAGAATTCACCCCAGAAGCCAGGGTGCGAGGCCACGCCCGTATCGCATAGCAGCGAGGTGGGATCGTTATCGGCAACCAGCGAGCGCAGCGTGGCAGCCACCGGGGCAGCCAGCGCCGGGTTGTTCTCCAGCACCTGCAGCGCGTAGCGCAGCCGCGCATGTTGCGGGTGGCGGCCATCTTCGGCCGGGTCGCGCCCGGGGCGGTCGATCCAGCGGCACAGGTCCACCATCCACAGGTTGCGCTGCGCCAGCGGCGCTTCAGGATCGGCGCTGGCCAGGATGGTGTCGAGTTGCGGCCCGCCATGCCGCGACGCAAGCCATTTACGCCAGAGGGAGTTCAGCATGGGAGCCTCGCGCGGGTCAGGACGGTTCGGGTTCACGCCGCAGTGAAAAGCCCTGCGCGTCGTTCATGGCCAGATAGCTGACATTGCGCGAGACCCGCGGCGGCTGGTCGCCGCTGTGCATCGCCCGCAGTTCGTCCAGCACCATCTTGTCGGCCAGCGTCATACGGTCGATCATGCGCAGATACTGCATCCAGCTTTCGACCAGGAATACCTCGCGCCATACGCCCTCGCGCTCCAGGTCGCGGAACAGCTGCCATTGCTGCGCGCCGTTGCGCAGCCGCAGCAGGCGCAGCGGGCGCGCCGCGTGGATCAGGGCGGACAGCTTTTCCGTGGGGATCAGGTATTCCACCGCCACCAGCACCGCGCCATGCTGGGTGTTGAAGCCAGCCGCCGACAGCGCCGGTTCGGCGGCGTCGGCGCGCGCCAGCGATTGCGTGTCCACCGGCTCGGGCAGGCGGGAGCGGTATAGCAGCGCGACGGTGACCGCCAGCGTGATGCCCGCGGCCGACAGGGCGCCGGACACGCCCATGGTGCCGGCGAAGTGGCCCCACATGAACGAACCGGCCGCCAGTCCGCCGAAGATCGCCGTCTGGTACAGCGCCAGCGAACGCGCCTTGACCCAGTCGGGCACCAGCATCTGCACGGTGGTGTTGTAGGTGGCCAGCACCCCGATCCAGCAGGCGCCGGACAGCAGCAACGCCGGAAACGCCAGCCACAGTGTGCGGGTCAGCCCCAGCCCCAGCAGGCAGGCGGCCAGCAGGCCCGCCGCGGCGCTCACCAGGCCGCTGGCGCCCCAGGCCGCCTGCAGCCGCCGCACCACGACGCTGCCGAGGATGGCGCCCAGGCCCAGCGCGCCCAGCATGTAGCCGTACAGCAGGGCGTTGCCCTGTTCGTGGGCGTAGGCCAGCAAGGGCAGCAGCGCCCACAGCGCGCTGGCCGACAGGCCGAAGGCGAAGGCGCGCAGCATCACCACTCGCGTCACGGTGGAATGCTGGGTATAGCGCAGGGCGGCCACCACGCCTTCGAGTAGCCGTTCTGGCGGCAACCGCCGCGCCGGGACATCGCGGCGCCAGCGCCAGATGGCCCAGATCAGGCTGCCATAGCAGACGCAGTTCAGCAGGAACACGGTGGGCGCGCCGGCCGCGCCCAACAGCAGGCCGCCGATCGCCGGCCCGACCGCGCGCGCCACGTTGTAGTTGACGCTATTGAGCAGCACCGCGCTGCCGATGTGCTCGCGCGGCACCTGTTCGCCCACCGCCGCCTGCCAGGCGGGCGTGACGATGGCGCTGCCGATGGCGATGCAGAAGACCGACACGATCAGGGTGACCGGGTGCAGCAGGCCGAGATAGGCCAGGATGGTGATGAAGATGCCGCCGGCCAGTTCCAGCAGCATGCCGGTCAGCATGACCTTGCGGCGGTCGTAGTTGTCCGCCAGCACGCCGGTCAGGATCGACAGCGCCACCAGCGGAAAGGCCGCGGCCACCTGGATCATGGCAACCATCAGCGGACTGCTCTGCTCGGTGGTGATGACCCAGGCCGCGGCGACCGACTGGGCCCAGGTGCCGAGGTTGGCGAACAGATTGGCGATCCAGATGAGGCGGAAGGCGGGGAAGGCGAAGGGAGACAGCGTGCCGGCTCGCAGCACCGGGCGCGGCGGCGCGGCGGCCGTACCCGGCGCGGTGGGGGGGCAGATCGTTGGTGGCCGAAACGGGCTGGAGCATGGCGGCTTTTGTCATCGCCCGGCGGCAGCGGGCGGGAGCCGTCCAATGGTACGCCTATTGGGGCGTCACGGTGGCGACGAGTCGGCGGGGGAGTGCCGGGCCGCGCGTCCGCAGGGGCGCGCGGCACGGGGCTCAGGGCTTGGCGGACGGCCCGCGCGGCGGATAGGCCTGATTCAGGTATTCGACGATGAGCGGCACCTGTTCGGCCGGTATCGGCGCGCCGTAGGTGCCGGCCATCTTCTTGACTTCGGCCTCCCAGAAGCCCGGCGGCATGGGCGGTTGCGACGAGAGATAGTCGACCGAATGGCACATCAGGCACAGGGTGGCGCCCTGGGCGCCGGGGCCGCTGCCGGGGCGCAGGGTGGCGGTCTCCTGGGGCAGCTGGATGTCCAGGGCCAGCGCGGGGGTGGCGGCGCAGGCGGCGGCCAAGGCCAGGACGAGGCGGACGAGTCGGATCATGGCGCTCTCCTCAGGCGGCGTCGACGCGCACGGTTTCGACCACATTGCGCATGTACCCGGCCGGATTCCAGCGCGCCTCCAGCGGCTGGGTCTCGCCGGCCATGTTGGTGGCGCGTGCCATCAGTTGGTAGGCGCCGGCTTGCGCCGGGGTGAAATCGGCGTGCCATTCGCGGAAGGAATAGCGGCCCAGATCGCGGCCCAGCTTGGCGGCATGCCAGGTCTTGCCGCCGTCGGCGGAGAACTGGACGCCGCGGATGCCCTGGCCGCCGTCGAAGGCGATACCGCGCACCGGCACGCGCTTGCCCTTGGCCACACGGGCGCCATCGGCCAGGCTGGTGATGAAGCTGCGCACGTTATAGCGGCCGATGGGACGGGTCTTGTCGGGTGCCTTGCCCGGCGGCGTACAGGCGCAGTCGTTGTCGGGGATGCGATAGGCCTTCTGCATCCAGAAGCCGTCGAATTCCCGGTCGAGCACCTGGATGTCGGCCAGGTGCTTGACCCAGTAGGTGCCGTAATAGCCCGGCACCACCAGCCGCACCGGATAGCCGTTGAGCATGGGCAGGTCGGCGCCGTTCATGGCATAGGCCAGCATCACCTCGCCGTCGAGCGCGTGGGCCGCGTCCAGCGCCTTGATGAACTCGGGCGTGCCTTGCAGCACCGGCCGGTCCAGCCCCTCGAAGGTCACCTGGCGCGCGCCAGCCTTGATGCCGGCCTTGTCCAGCACCCGCTTGAGCGGGATGCCGAGCCAGCGGGCGTTGCCCATGGCGCCGTTGCCCGATTGGCCGCCACCGACACGCGGCTCGAAAAAGCCGCGGCTGTTGCCGGAGCACTGGGTCACCGCCACCAGCTCGACCGGTGCGCCGAACTGCTGCTTCAGGTCGGCCAGCGACAGTTCCAGCGGCGTGGCCACCATTCCGCCCACGCGCAGCCGGTAGGCGGCGGGGTCGATGGCGGTGGGAATATTGGCCAAGTGGTAGCGCACGAAGAAGGCATCGTTGGGCGTGATCAGGTCTTCATTGAAGACGGCGAACGGTGTTTCCAGTTGCGGGGGCCGCGAGGTCTGCCGGATCAGGGGGCGCTTCTGCGGGTAGGCGATCAGGTCGCGCTCTCCGTTGGCGAAAGGCAGGGTGACGGTGGCCGGGGCCGCCAGGCTGGTGAGGGCGTGACCGGCCAGTGTGCTGGTCGCGCCCAGGGTGCAGGCCTGGCGCAGGAAGCGTCGGCGCCCATCCGGATCGAATGCGCTCATGCTTGTCTCCTCGTGTTTTCTAGTACCCTCGCCTGCGGCGCGGTCGATTCAGGCTACGCCTGCCGGCCTGAAAAATACGTTAACAGTTGCATCGGCCGTTTCAATAACCGGGTTTTCCGCGCCGCGCGCCTGACGCCAGAATGAGACTGACTTTCAATCGAAGAGCCTTCGCGGCCCTGCTCGCGGTGACCGCCGTGGAGGTGCTGATCGCGACCCTGGGCAAGCCCTATCCGCTGTTGCGCGGATTCGTGGGCGATGTGGTGGCGGTGGGTTGGGCCTATCTGGTGTACCGCAGCTTCATCCGCGCCAGCGTGCTGCCTTTGGCGCTGGCGGCCCTGCTGACCGGCTATGCGGTTGAACTGGGCCAGTACCTGGCGCGCCACTTTGGCTGGCGCCTGGAACAACCGGTGCTGCGCGTGGTTCTGGGCAGCGTGCCCGATTGGTGGGACATGCTGGCCTATACGCTGGGGTTCTTCCTGGTGCTGCTGCTGACGGCGCGGCGGCGGCCGCGCCCGCAAGACGCTGGCGGCCGCGCCGCCGAAGGCGACGTTCGGCCCTGAGGCGATTGCGCGGCGGGCGTTTGCCCGACTCGCATGCAATGCGGGGCGCGGCCCCCGCGCACGCTCAGCCGGCCTGACCGACCGGCGTGCCTTCGCCAGCCTGCCCGGCGCGCGCTGCCTGCGCGCGCAGCCGCGCATTGCGGAAGGGGGCCAGACATTCGGCCCAGGACGAGGGTAACAGGGGCGTGGCGTGGCGGACCGCATCGCGGCGGGCGTAATGCGCCAGCAATTGCTGGCCGATCGGGGCGTCTCCCAGGGGGTGGCGGGTAGTCATGGTATTTCCGGATTGCATTGAAAGTGTATTCATTGTACCAGGGTAAACCCGGAGTTCCAACCTCGGCACCTTCATCCAACACGTTGATGTCAAAGGGACAGTCCCCGTTGGCAGTCATGGCAACGGGAATACCCTAGTCGATCAAAACAGTAGACGGTATACGATGTTCTGCATCGGTCGAGGTTTTCGGCCGGCCCCCTCCCACCTAGACTTGGAGCGCGTCATGGCAGAACTGATGAACCGAGATGAATTCCGTACCGCGTTGGAAAACGCGATCAAGGGCAAGAGCGCCAACGCGTCGCCCTTTTCCATTGCCTGGGCCGAAGGCAAGCTCAGCCGCGAGCATCTGGCGCGCTGGGCCGAGAATCACTATCACTATGTCGGTCCGTTCGCCGACTATCTGGGCTATCTGTACGCCCGCACGCCCGACACCTACACCGAGGCCAAGGACTTCCTGCTGGCCAACATGTACGAAGAGGAAATCGGCGGCGACCGCCATACCGACCTGCTGATCCGTTTCGCCGAGGCCTGCGGCACCAGCCGCGAACGGGTCACCAATCCGGACAACATGTCGCCCACCACCCGGGCCCTGCAAAGCTGGTGCTATGCCGTGGCGATGCGCGAAGACCCCATCGTGGCCGTGGCCGGCCTGGTGGTGGGTCTGGAATCGCAAGTGCCGTCGATCTACCGCAAGCAGACGCCGACCTTGCGCGAAAAATACGGCTTCACCGACGAGGAAGTGGAATTCTTCGACCTGCACATCGTGTCCGATGAAATCCACGGTGAACGCGGCTACCAGATCGTGCTGGAGCATGCCAACACGGTCGAGCTGCAGCAACGTTGCCTGAAGATCTGCGAAATCGGCGCGCAGATGCGTCTGCTCTATACCACCGCGCTCTATACCGATTACGTGCAGCAGGAAATCGCGCTGCCGGAACTGGGCCTGGCGGCCTGATGCCCCATTCGCGGCGACGACCCGCGCCCTGGCGCGGGCCATCGCCGCGGGGTCCAACCGGATAACCCATCCATGCCTACCGTCGTATTCCACAAAGGCGACCAGACCTATACCGGGGAGGTGCCGGACAACGCCAACCTGGTGGTCCGCGCCGGCATCCGGCAATTCCCCTTCCCGCACCTGCGCTACGAGTGTGGCATGGGCAAATGCGCCAAATGTGCCTGCCGCGTGCTGGCGGGCGCGGAACACCTGCCGCCAGTGAACTGGAAGGAAAAAAAGCAGTTGGGCGAGCGCATCGACGCGGGCTACCGGCTGGCTTGCCAGTTGTGGCTGGGCCATGACATCGAACTGGCCCAGGATGCCGAGGTGGCGGTCGCGTCCGTGCCCGTGCCCGCGGCCACGGTCGGGCAGCCCTAGCGCGCCGCGCGTGCTCCCCGTCCACCAGCCCCGGCGCCGCCGTCCAACCCGATGCAAAGGAACCGCGCATGACCCGCGACGCGAATGACGCCGTGTTCGTGATCCTGACGTCCAAGCCCGGCGTGTACCGCACCGAGGTGGACGCGCAGGCCGAGATCGTCGAGACCTATGACTACGCCTGCGATGGCAGGACGCGCGCCGTGTTCAGCATTGCCCGCCTGCACGGGCCGGCGCGCCTGCTGGTCACCGAGGAAACCCCGCCCTATATCGTCAACCGCGTGCCGTCCAAGTTCCTGGACGCGTTCGCCACGCTCGAGGCCGCGCGCCGCGAGCTGGCGCACCTGAGCCGCTTCGGCAGCATGCAAACCACCTTGACGCGGCGTCCCGGCCCCGTCGCGGAGCAGTGAGCAGCATATGGTCAAGATTACGTTTCTATCGAATGGCGGCAAGGTGGCCCAGGCGCCCGAGAACAGCAACTTGCTGCGGGTGTCGCTCAAGGAGCAGGGCGGCATCCCCTTCAAGTGCGGCGGCGGCCTGTGCGGCACCTGCAAATGCCGCATCGAACAGGGGGTGGAAAACACCGACGCCATCAAACCCAAGGAGCGCAAGCACCTGCGGCCCGAGGACTTCGAGGCCGGCTACCGCATGGCCTGCCAGACTTTCGTGCTGGGCGACGTGGCGGTATCGTGGGTGGTGCGTGACGGCAAGGGCGTGGTGGTGGACGGCGCCAGCAGCCAGCCGGCGCCGGCGATACCCTGATGGCGCGGCGCCGCCCTCAGGCGGCCGACGAATGCGCCTGGCGCGTGTCGGTGTAGGCCTTGGCGGCGTTATGCACGTGCTGGCTGGCCAATAGCGCGGCCAGGTCGCCGTTGCCGGCGATGACGGCGTTCAGGATCTGCGAGTGCTCGTCCCAGTTCTGCTTGGCGCGGTGCATGTTGCTGGGCGCGAACAGCAGCGCGGTGCGGTCGCGCAACGAACGCATCAGGTCGGTCAGCACCACATTGCCGCCGATGGTGGCCAGCATTTCGTGGAATTGCGAATTCAGCGCCAGGAACTTGTCCAACTGCTCGCTGCGCGCGGCCTCGGCGCCCTCGCGCAGGAATGCCTGCAGGCGCTCGACCGTTTCGTTATCGCGGCGCTGGGCCGCCAGCTTGGCGTTCAGGCCCTCGAGCGTGGCGCGCACTTCCACCATGTCATAGGCCACCGCGTCCGACAGCACCGAGACCGACGCGCCGCGGCGCGGTTCGATGGTGACCAGGCCTTCGGCCGCCAGCGCCCGCAGCGCCTCGCGCACCGGGATGCGCGACACGCCCATCTCCTCGGACAGCCGCCCTTCGACCAGGCGGTCGCCAGGTGTGAATTCACCGCTGAGGATGCGCTCGCGCAGCTTGTCGCGGATGACCGCGAACAACTGCGGATGCTGCTCGCCGATTTTCAGCGGGGCAGATGACTGGGTGTCTACGGCTTGCGGGCTGACGGGCGTAGTGGTCATGGCGAGCAGGTCTGGCGGAATGGATACAGTCTTCATTGTATTACCGGGCGGCGCGCCGGCGGCGGGTCACGCGGACCTCAGCCGGCCCACAGGGCCTTGCCGATCACGCCCAGCGCGCCCAGGGCGCAGGCCGCCAGCAGCACGGCGCGCACGGCGCGCGGCGGCAGCCGATGGCGCAGGCGCCCCGAAACCGCGAATCCCGCCAGCAGGAAAGGCGCCAGGCTCAGGGCCAGGCCGGCGTGGTAGCCGGTGTAGCGGCGCGCCCAGGCCAGCATGGCCAGCGAGAAGATCGAGCCCAGGAACAGCACCATGCCGAGCGTGGCGCGCAGCCGCGCCGGTTCAGTGTGCTGCAGCACCAGGGCGATCGGCGGGGCGCCGACCGAGGTCATGGTGCCCATGATGCCCGAGGCCACGCCCGCGCCCGAGACGCGTCCGGGCGTGGCGGTAAACCGCAGCCCGGCCACGCTGAGCGCGACTGCCGCCAGGATCATGGCGGCGAACAACAGTCCCAATGTCTGCGGCGCGAAGCGCGCCATGGCGTAGATGGCGATGAGCGTGCCGGCGGCGCGTCCGCCCAGGGCGTAGGCGACCGCTGGCCAGTCGATGGCGGCGCGTTCGCGCAGCGCGGTCAGCAGGGAAATGAAGCCGCCCAGGGTCAATAGCGGCCCCGGCGCGAGTTGCGGGAAGCACAACGCCGCCACCGGCGCGGCGAACATGGCGAAGCCGATGCCGCCCACGCCCTGTGCCAGCGCCGCGCCGAACACCACCGCGGCCATGGCGGCGTAATGCCAGAAATCCGGAAGGTAGTTTGCCATGCCGATGTCGCGTCTTTTTGTATACGATAGTCTATAGAAGAATGGGCGATGCACCAACATTGGGCCGATGCCCCAACATAATGCGCTGATTTTCCACGAATATTCATGGAATTTTCAGAATTATCGCTTTCCCTAAGCACTGCATATTTCAATTGGTATAGCGCACAACGAAATATAGTATACCGACGTGGCGACTTAACAGCCACGTAGACAAGGGGAATAGCGCATGCAATCGGACGTCGTGCTCAACGCCGCTCACTGGATGTACCTGATCAGCGTCGCCGCGATCATCCTGACGATGATTCTGCGGGCCAATGTGGTGGTGCCGTCGGTGATCGGCACTTTCCTGGTCGTGCTGGCCATCACCGGCAATCCGATCAGCGCGCTGATCGGGATTTTCTCGGCCAGCTTCGTGGCCGCCAAAGAGCTCTTCAATATTTTCTTGGTGATCACTTTCATGACCGCCCTGCTCAATGCGCTCAAGACGCTGCAGGCGGACGTGCGCATGGTGCAGCCATTCCGGCGGGTGATGCGCGGCGGGCACTCGTCGTTCATCATCATCGCCCTCTGTACGTATGTGATCTCGCTGTTCTTCTGGCCCACGCCGGCGGTGCCGCTGGTGTCGGCGATCCTGCTGCCCGCGGCCATCGCGGCCGGGCTGCCGCCGCTGGCGGGGGCCATGGCGATCGCCATCGCCGGGCAGGGCATGGCGCTGTCGTCGGACTACGTGATCGGCGTGGCGCCGGGCATCAGCGCCAAGGCTGCCGGCGCCGCCGTCAGCGCCGCGGTGGTGGCGGACCGGGCGCTGGTGCTGTCGCTGATCACCGGAGCGGTGGCGTTGACGGCGGCCTATCTGTTGATACGCAAGCACATCGTGCCGGCCGACGCGCGCCTGTTGTCGGCCTGGCAGGCGCGGGCGCAGGACGGCAGCCTGGCCGAGATCGAGCATTCCGGTTCGTTCGACAAGGCCGAGCTGGCGCGCGGCACCATGGGCGCCAACCCGGCGCTGCCGCGCGGCCCCGGGCTGGACGACGAGGAGCGACGCCGGGTGCGCTGGTCGCGGGTGTTCGCGGTGGTGACGCCGCTGGCTTTCCTGGGCGTGATCGCGGTGATGGTGCTGCCGCGGCTGTTCCCGGCGCTGCCGGCCCTGCGCGGCGGCGACGCGGCGGCGCTGGTGGGCGGTGTGGCGTTCGTGGTGATGATGCTGGTGACGCTGGCCGCCGAGGGGCCGCGCAAGATGCTCGACGTCTGCCCCGAGCACGTCACCGATGGTTTCGTGTTCGCCTTCAAGGCAATGGGCTCGGTGTTGCCCATCGCGGGGTTTTTCTTCATCGGCGCCAACGAGACCGCCGCGCAGATTCTGGGCATGCCGCAAGCGCAGGCGCCGGGCCTGCTGTTCGAAGTGATTTCGGCCGGGCAGCACCTGATTCCGGAAAACCACTTCCTGGTGGCGTTCGGCGTGTTGCTGGTGGGCATGATCACCGGCATTGACGGGTCGGGCTTCGCCGGCCTGCCGTTGACCGGCACGCTCTCGGGCGCGCTCGGACCGGTGGTAGGTGTGGACCCGGCGACCCTGGCGGCGGTCGGGCAGATGGGCGCGGTCTGGACCGGCGGCGGCACGCTGATCGCCTGGTCATCGCTGATCGCGGTGGCGGGGTTCGCGCGGGTGCATGTGTTGTCGCTGGTGCGGGCGCTGCTATTGCCCGTCGTGCTGGCGCTATGCGTGTCCACCATCTGCGCCGTGCTGATCTGGGGCTGAGGGCGGGTTCGGGTTTACGTGGATCGAATCAAACGGATTAAAGTATACAATGTTCAGAAATTACCTAAGACGGCCAATTTCCGGGCATTCCGGCCAGCCCGGCAAAGGAACAACCTCCGTGGACGATCTCTCGCAGCAGGCATTTCTCAACTACATCGGCGGTGAATGGGTGGCGTGCGCCTCGGGCGCTACGGCGCCCAACCTGAACCCCGCCGACACGTCGGACGTGGTGGGGCACTTTCAGCAATCGGACGCGGCCGATGCCGCCCGCGCGGTGGCGGCCGCCGCCAACGCGTTCGCCGCCTGGCGCGACACGCCGATCTCCAAGCGCGCCGCCATCCTGTTTCGCGCGGCCCAGATCCTGGAAGACCGGGCCGACAGCGTGGCGCGGGAATTGACCCGCGAGGAAGGCAAGAGCCTCGGGCTGGCGCGCGACGAAGTGCTGCGCTCGGCCCAGACCCTGCGTTTCTACGCCGTGGAGGGGCAGTCGTTCACGGGCGAGACCTTCGTCAATGACGATCCCGACATGGTGGTCTACAGCCAGCGCGAACCGCTGGGCGTGGTCACGGTGATCTCGCCATGGAATTTCCCCATCTCGATTCCGGCCCGCAAGATCGCGCCGGCGCTCATCACCGGCAACACGGTGGTGTTCAAGCCCTCATCCGATGCGCCATTGAGCGGTTACCGGCTGGCCGAGGCGTTTGTCGACGCCGGCCTGCCGCCCGGGGTGCTGAATTTCCTCACCGGCCCGGCCTCGCAGGTGGGCCAGGCCATCACCACCGCGCCGGCGGTGCGCGCCATCTCCTTCACCGGCTCGACCGCCGCCGGTGAACAGATCCACCGCGGCGCCGGTCTGACCACGCGCACGCAGATGGAACTGGGCGGCAAGAACCCGCTGATCGTGCTGGCGGACGCGGACCTGGACCGCGCGGTGGATCTGGCGGTCAAGGGCGGCTTTTCGCTCAGCGGCCAGGCCTGCACCGGCACCAGCCGGCTGCTGGTCGACCGCAAGGTGATGGCGGCGTTCACCGACAAGCTGCTGGCGCGCATGGGCAAGCTGACCATCGGCAACGGCCTGGACGGCAATTTCGACCTGGGGCCGCTGGCCACGCGCAAGCAGCTCGATACGGTGCTGAGCTATATCGCGTTGGGCAAGCAGGAAGCGACCCACCTGACCGGCGGCGAGCGCCTGCAAGGCCCGGGCTTCGACCACGGCTATTTCGTGACGCCGGCCCTGTTCGCCGACGTGACGCAGCAGATGCGGATCGCGCGCGAGGAAATCTTCGGCCCGGTGCTGGCGCTGATCGCGGTGGATGGCTACGACGAGGCCATCGCCTGCGCCAACGACACCGAGTACGGTCTGTCGGCCGCCATCGCCACCACGGATGCGCGCTATGCCCATCGCTTTGCCCGCGACATCCAGGCCGGCACCGTCAAGATCAACCGCACCACCACCGGCAACCTCATCAACGCCCCGTTCGGCGGCCTGAAAAGCTCCAGCACCTCGACGTTCCGCGAATCGGGCCGCGTCGGATTGGAGTTCTACACGCAGATCAAGACCGTCTACCGCGCCGGCTGACGGCCCACCTGGAGCAAGGACATGAAGCAGATATATCGCCTGGAACTCGAAGAAGCGCGTCTCATGGTGCGCGCGGCCATAGCCCGTTCGGAGCAGATCGGCGTGCTCGAATCGGTATGCATCGTCGACGATGGCGGCTATCCGATCGCGCTGGAACGCATGGACGGCGCCCGCATCACCGGCCCGCAGATCGCCTGGAACAAGGCCTTCACGGCGGCCGGGCACAAGCGCTCCACGCACCTGTTCACGACCCCGCCCAACGGCCCCGCCCTGCCGGGCAATGAGGCCTTTGGCATCCAGTGGAGCTTCGAGGGCAAGTTCGCCGCGTTCGTGGGCGGCTTTCCGATCGTGGTCAATGACGAGGTGATCGGCGGCGTCGGCCTGAGCGGCGGCAATGGCGAGCAGGATACCCAGGCGGGGCTGGCGGCGCTGACCGCGCTGGCCGAACTGCTGGAGCCGCGCGGCATGAAAGTGCTGGTGCAGGCCGACATCAAGAAATAGGCGGCTGGCGGTCATGGCATATCGCGTGCAGATCCTCGAAACCGGACAGGCCTTCATGGTCGAACCGGATGAATCCGTGTTGCAGGCGGCCGAGCGCGCCGCGATCCGGCTGCCGCACGAATGTACCTTCGGCGGCTGCGGCACCTGCCGCGTCAAGCTGGCCGAAGGCGCCGTCACGTATGAGGAATTCCCCATGGCGCTGACGCCGCAAGAGGCGGCGCAGGGTTATGCCCTGGCCTGCCAGGCGCGGCCTTGCGGCGACCTGTGCATCAGCGTGCCGAATCCGCGCCCGTTCGCCGAGCCCCGCCGCCTGGCGGCCAGCGTGCAGGAGATCACGGCGCTGTGCGACGACGTCATCCACCTGACGCTGGCGCTGCCGCCGGACACGCCGCTGGACTATGCGCCCGGCCAGTACATGAACGTGGTGCTGCCCGACGGCGCCACCCGCAGCTTCTCGATGGCGTCGGCGCCGGCCGCCAACCGGCTCGATTTCCATGTGCGGCGCATTCCCGGCGGCCGCTATACCGATCATTGGCTGGGCCAGGCACGGCCTGGCGCGACGCTCGAGATCGAAGCGCCGCTGGGGGTGTTCAGCTATCACGAGCAAGACTGGCGGCCCATGATCATGATGGCCACTGGCACGGGCATCGCGCCGATCAAGGCCATCCTGGAATCGCTGCTGGACAATGAAGATTGCCCGCCGGTGACGCTCTACTGGGGCATGCGCACCGAGGCCGACCTGTATCTGCGCGACGTGATCGAGAGTTGGGCCGGGCGCCTGTACGAATTCAACTTCGTTCCGGTGCTGTCGCGCGCCAGTGCCGATTGGCGGGGACGGCGTGGCCACGTGCAGCAGGCGGTGGTGGCGGACCATGCCGACCTGTCCGAGCACGCCTTCTACCTGTGCGGCGCGCCGGCCATGATCAGCGAGGCGACCGCGTTGCTGGCAGGGCGCGGCGCCAGCCTGGACCACGTCTACGCCGACAGCTTCACCTTCCAGCACGCGCCGGCCACGGCCGTGATGCCGTAGCCGCGGCGGCCCGGCGCCGTCAGCCCGGAAAGGCGCCGCCGCGCGGCAGCCTCGGGAACGCCCGCTAGCGGAACACCAACACCGGCAACTTGGTGCGCGCCAGCACGCGCTGGGTTTCGCTGCCCAGCAGGAAGCCGGTCATGCCGTGGCGGCCGTGCGACCCCATCACGATCAGGTCGCAGCCGCGCTGCTGCGCGGTGTCGACGATGGCTTCGTGCGGATGGTCGTTGATCACCACGGCGGTGTCGCACGGCACCAGCGCGTGGCGCGCCTCGGCTTCAAGGCCTTCGAGGTAGGCGGTGGCGTTTTTGCGGGCCTGGTCGGTGTGCTGGGCCTGGTGGGCGCCCAGCATTTCCGCCTGGTAGATGGTCAGGTGGTCTTCAGGGATGGCGCGCAGCAGGGTGACCGTCGCGTTCATTTCCTTGGCGAACGCGAGCGCTTTCTTGAAGGCCGATTCGGACAGCAGCGAGCCGTCCACGGCGATGAGCAGATGCCTGTACATGTTGCGTCTCCTTTGGGAAAAGGAACGTCCAGCAAGGGCAGGTCCAGTATAGGGCGGCGCCCTGGCGCGATCCAGTACGGCTTTCGGCCGAGTCGCGCGGCTGGCCAGCAATGTTTTTTTGCGATTGTTGCGATCGGATAAATCCCCGCCTGTTGCGGGGCGGCAACACGCTTTCGGGTTTGCCGACCCGGCGCCGACTTACGGTTTTTTGACAGGCGGCTATGCCAAAATGGCAGCCGCCGGGATCGGTGCCCGATCCCCTTTTGTCGGACCTGGAAATTGAATCCCTTGCATTTTGTCCGCTGCGCCATTTTCGGCGCAGGGATGGCGCTCAGCGCCGTCGCGGCGTCGGCCCCGATTTTTGTCCTGAATTCCCTGGATGCGAACGTCAGCATCGTCGATCCGGCCACCTACACCGAACTGCGGCGTGTTCCCACCGGCAAGGAACCGCACCACCTGTATCTCACGCCTGACCGGAAGTCGCTGATGGTGGCCAATGCCACCGGCGATTCGATCACGCTGATGGATCCCAAGACCGGCGAAGTGCAGCGCACCCTGACCGGCATTGTCGATCCCTACCAGCTGCAGTTCTCGCCGGACATGAAGTGGTTCGTCACGGCGGCCAACCGCCTGGACCACATCGACATCTACGCCTGGCAGCCGCTGGAAAAGGGCTTCGACCTGAAACTGGTCAAGCGCATCCCGGCCGGCAAGACGCCCAGCCACATCATGATCGACGCCAAGAGCACCACGGCGTACGTCACGTTGCAGGACAGCGATCAGCTCATCGCCATCGACCTGGCCACGCAGACGCCCAAGTGGACCGTTTCGGTGGGCAAGACGCCGGCCGACGTGTTCCTCACGCCCGACCAGAAGACGCTGCTGGTGGCGCTGACCGGCGATTCCTACGTCGAGGCCTATGACGTCAGCAAGGGCCCGGCCAAGCTGATTTCGCGCATCAAGACCGCCGCCGGCGCGCACGCCTTCCGCGCCCAGGGCGACCACCGCCACCTGTTTGTCAGCAACCGCACCGCCAACTCCATCAGCCGCATCGACATGCAGACGCTGGCGGTGGTCGATACCTTCCCGGTGCCGGGCGGTCCCGACTGCATGGACGTGCTGGCTGACGGCAAGACCCTGCTGGTCACCTCGCGCTGGGCCCGCAAGCTCTCCGTGGTGGACCTGGAGCAGAAGAAAGTCGTCAAGCAGGTCAATGTCGGCAAATCGCCGCACGGCGTCTGGACGCTGAACCATGCGCCGACCCGCTGAACGGCTGGCCGCCGCCGTCTGCCTGGCGCTGGCGGCGCAGGCCGCCACGGCGGCCCCGGCGTCCTGTGACAAGCCGGTCTACCTGACCTTCGACACCGGCCACATGGGCGTGGCGCCGCTGATCGCCGAGGTGCTGGCGCGCCATCACGTCAAGGTCACGTTCTTCCTGGCCAACGAGCGCACCCTGACCGACGGCAGCAGCCTGGACGACCACTGGGCGCCCTGGTGGAGGGCGCGCGCCGCCGAGGGCCACGTGTTTGGCTCGCACACCTACGACCACGTCTACTGGCAGGGCGACCTGCCGGATGGCAAGTTCCGCGTCAAACCCAGCGCCGGCCCCGACGCCGGCAAGCGCCAGACCTGGACGGCCGAGCAGTACTGCGCCGAGATCAAGCGTTCCGCCACCCGTTTCACGCAGATGACCGGCAAGCAGATGCTGCCGCTGTACCGCGCGCCGGGGGGCAAGACCTCGCCGGCCTTGCTGCGCGCGGCCAAGGCCTGCGGTTACGCGCACGTGGGCTGGGCGCCGGCCGGCTTCCTGGGCGACGAACTGCCCAGCGACAAATACCCCAACGCCAGGCTGCTGGAGCAGGCGCTGCGCACCATCAAGCCGGGTGACATCCTGCTGGCGCACCTGGGCATCTGGTCGCGCCAGGACCCCTGGGCCCCGGCCGTGCTGGAACCGCTGATTGAAGGCCTGCAGCGCAAGGGGTATTGTTTTGCCACCTTGGATACGCATCCCGCTTACCGCGACTGGATCGCCACGCATCACTGATCATGGATACGCTTAGTCAATGGTTCGGGAACTGCCAGCAATGGCTGTTCGAAACCCTGGTGCAGCCGGCGCTGTTCCACCTGGGCCTGAGCAATTTCATCGAGGACGGCTATGACGCCACCATGTGGCTGCTGGTCGGCCTGCTGCAGGTGGCCGTGCTGGTGTTGGTGTTCGGCCCGCTGCAGCGCCTGCGCCCGGTCGAGCCGGTCGTCGACCGGCGCCAGATCGGCATCGACGTGATCTATACCCTGATCCACCGCCTGGGCCTGTTCCGCCTGGCGCTGTTTTTCACCATCGACCCATTCTGGGACAGCATCTTCGGGCAACTGCACATCTGGGGTTTCGCGCCGTTCCAGCTCGACCAGTACTGGCCCGGCGTGACCGACCAGGCCTGGGTCAGCCTGATCATCTACCTGCTGCTGTTCGATCTGGTGGACTACCTGTACCACCGTGCCCAGCACCGTTTCGCCTGGCTCTGGGCGCTGCACGCGGTGCATCACAGCCAGCGCCAGATGACCATCTGGAGCGACGACCGCAACCACCTGCTGGACGACATGCTGCGCGACGTGGTGGTGGTGTTCGTGTCGCAGCTGGTGGGTGTGCCGCCGGCGCAGTTCGTGGCGATCGTGGCCATCACCCAGCTGGCGCAGAGCTTCTCGCACGCCAATCTGCGCATGCACTTTGGCGCCATCGGCGAGCGCCTGCTGGTCAGCCCGCGCTTTCACCGCCATCACCATTCCATCGCCTACGACGCCTCGACCCCGGGGCCGGCCGGCGGCTACAACTTCGCCGCGCTGTTCCCGGTCTGGGACGTGCTGTTCCGCTCGGCGCGCTTCGGCGTCGGCTACGGCCCCACCGGCATCCATGATCAGCAGCCGGAACTGGGCGGCCGCGACTACGGCCGGGGCTTCTGGGCGCAGCAGTGGCTGGGTCTCAAGCGCATGGTGGGCCGCGACCGCGAGCCGGCCGTGACGGCGTCGCCGTCGCCGTCGCGCCCGCCGGGCGCGGCCGAGGGGGCCTGACGCGCCGCGCGGCATCGTCGCCAAGAGAAACCGGGCCTTCAAGGCCCGGTTTTTTCATGTTGGCTATTCTTGCGACCCGAACGCTGGCCGTCGCAAGAATAGCCGCCCCTCGCCGGGCCGCCCCAAGGGCGGGCAGCCCTCTCGGGGGCAGCTAGCGCGCGGCGTGGCGCTCAACCCCCTTCATGAGTGGTCTCGCGCTTGATCTCGTCGTGGCGCCGTTCCATTTCCTGGCGCAGTTCGCGGCGCAGGCGGGCGGCCTCGAAGCGCTGCTTTTCCTCGAGGTTGCGCGGCGCCAGCGGCGGCACCGCGGTGGGCGCGCCCTGGTCGTCCACCGCCACCATCGTGAAGTAACAGCTATTGGTGTGGCGCACCAGCTTCTTGCGGATGTCCTCGGTCACCACCTTGATGCCGATTTCCATCGAGGTGCGGCCGGTGTAGTTCACCGCCGCCAGGAAAGTCACCAGCTCGCCGACGTGGATCGGTTCGCGGAACACGACCTGGTCGACCGACAGGGTCACGACGTACTGGCCCGCATAGCGGCTGGCACAGGCATAGGCGACCTGGTCGAGGTACTTGAGGATGGTTCCGCCGTGCACATTGCCCGAGAAATTCGCCATATCGGGCGTCATCAGGATGGTCATCGACAGTTGGTGGCTAAAGGCTTCGTCCATGGCGGGCGTTCTACTCGGCGACAAAAACGCCTATGGTAGTGGCGAAACCTTGTCATGACGCCGTCGGCGGCGCGTCTGTCAGGGTTTCTTCGCGGGGGCGGCGGGCGTGGATGCGCCCACGGCGGGCGGGACTGCGGGTGCCGGCGCGGCCTGCGGCTCGGGTTCCGGCTCGGGCTCGGGTTCGTCGCGCACGGCGGGCGGCGGCGCCCACAGGCCGTCCAGCAAGGCCGGCCCGGGCGCATAGACGCGCAGCAGCACGTATACCGGCCCGCTGGCGGCCAGCGGCAGCCAGTTGGACTGGGCCCCGGGCTCGGGGGCGCCGTGGCTGAGCAGCAGGTCGAGCGAGCCATCGGCGTTGTATTGCAGCGGATCGCGCACGCCCAGCGCGTAGCGCCCGATCGGGTTGGCCATCGGCTGGCCCTGCGCGTCATAGGCGGCCAGCGACCACAGCGCGCCTGCCGGCGGCAACTGGCCGCTGTCGAAATGCAGCGTGTAGCGGTGGGCGCCGTCCAGCGGCCGGCCCTGGCTGTCGGCCGCCAGCAGCAGCGCCGACAGGTCTTCGGCCAGCCCGGCGCCGGGCTGGGCCTGGGCCGACAACGCGCGCCGCAGGTATGCGTTGCCGTAGACGCCGACGCTGGCCGTCTCCCGCTGCCAGCCGTTGACACTGGTCAGGCTGACGCCGGCGGCGGCCTGCATGCGTTCGCGCGCGTCGCGCAGGCCGCGCCGCAGGCCCTGCTTGACGGGGTGGTCGAGCTTGTAAAAGTCGAACGGCCGCCCGGGGATCAGCCCGACCCGGCGCAACTGGGCCAGCACCGGCTGGTCGGTGGCGTGCGCGGGGTTGCGGCGCAGCAATTCGGCGGCGTAGGTGAAGAAGGCGTCGGTCGGCATCGACTCGACCTGTTCGCGTACCGGCGTTGTCAGGTCCAGTGACGGGTCGGCCTTGATCCGCTGCGATTGCGGCGGCAGATTCCACTGCGCCAGCGGCGTCAGGGTGAAGCCATCCTGCAGCGCGTGCACCGCCGGATAGTCGGCCGGGCCGCCGGTCTGGATCAGCGAGCGGGCCCAGACGTAGGCGGTGGGCGCGTCGATGCGCGGCATGCCCGAGGGCAGGGTGCCGGTCCAGCCTGGCGGTACGATCGCGGTGTTGCCGCGGGTGGTGCCGGTGCTGCGCTTGCCGAAGGTGGCGAAGGCCTCATTCCACAGGTCCAGCAGCGTCAGCGTATACAGGCGGCCCTGGCTGTCGGGCACCGACAGCACCACCGGGCCGGCGCTCAGGTCGAGCCAGGCGGTACTGCGCAGCATGTCGGGATTGGCCCAGGGCGTGGCCGCGCCGGGACGCGGCAGGGCGCGCGCGTGCAGGAAGGCATTGGCCGGCGCGCCTTCGGCGCCCTGCGACGGATGCGTGAACTGGCGCCGTGTCAGGTCCAGGGTGAGCAACGGGTAGAAATACAGATAGCCTGCCATCGCCGCCTCGCGGGCGGACTCGGTGGCCGCCGCCGCCGGGGTCAGCGGCGGCGCGGCGGCGGCCGGGGCCAGGCTCGGCGCGGCCAGTGACAGGGACAGGAGCAAGGGGGCGAAACAGCGCATCGGCGCTCCAACAGGCAGGCGGGACGGGCGGAAAAGCGGGTCGGAACCCGACGCCGGCAATGGTAGCAGTCGCGCGATGATCCAAAATCCGCGAAGAACCCTGATTCTGGCGGCTTATCGGTTCGCAGCGACTGATTTCGTCGCGGCGGGATCTCCAGGCATGGCGCCCGCTCCGCGCTGAGCCTATACTTGATTTCATATCCTTGGGATCCGTAGGGGCTTTGCCCGGACCGGCCCTCGGCTTCCCCCATTTCACCCGGAGAGGAGTGCTTCATGGTCAACATGAACCGCCGCCAGTTCTTCAAGGTGACCGGTACTACGCTGGCCGGCTCGAGCCTGGCCTTGCTGGGGGCAGCCCCCGGCACGGCCATGGCCGAGGTGCGCCAGTACAAGCTTGCGCGCATGACGGAAACGCGCAACACCTGTCCCTACTGTTCGGTCGCCTGTGGTCTGCTGATGTACGGCCTGGGCGACGGCGCCAAGAACGCCCGCGCCAGCATCATGCACATCGAGGGCGACCCCGACCACCCCGTCAACCGCGGCACGCTCTGTCCCAAGGGCGCGGCCCTGATCGACTTCATCCACAGCCCCAACCGCCTGATGTACCCGGAGTACCGGGCACCCGGTTCGGACAAGTGGGTGCGGATGTCGTGGGACGAGGCCCTGACCCGCATCACCAAGCTCATGAAGGCCGACCGTGACGCCAACTTCGTCGAAAAGACCGAAGACGGCAAAACGGTCAACCGGTGGCTGACCACCGGCATGCTGGCCGCCTCGGCAAGCAGCAACGAGGTGGGCTACATCACGCACAAGACCGTGCGCAGCATGGGGATGCTGGCGTTCGACAACCAAGCCCGTGTCTGACATGGCCCGACGGTGGCAGGTCTTGCCCCGACGTTTGGCCGTGGAGCGATGACGAACCATTGGGTCGACATCAAGAACGCGGACGTAGTACTGATCATGGGTGGCAATGCCGCCGAGGCCCACCCGTGCGGGTTCAAATGGGTCACGGAAGCGAAAGCCCACAACAAGGCGAAGCTGATCGTCGTGGATCCGCGCTTTACGCGCTCGGCATCCGTGGCGGACTTCTACGCGCCCATCCGTACCGGCACCGACATCATCTTCCTGGGTGGCGTCATCAAGTACCTGTTGGATCACGACAAGATCCAGCACGAGTACGTGCGCAACTACACCGACTTCTCGTTCATCGTGCGCGAGGACTTCGCCTTCGACGCGGGGCTGTATTCGGGCTACAACGCCGAGAAGCGCAGCTACGACAAGGCCAGCTGGGACTACGAGCGCGGCGATGACGGCTATGTCAAGACCGACCCGACGCTGCAGCATCCGCGCACGGTCTACCAGCTGCTGAAGAAGCACTACTCGCGCTATACCGAGGAAATGGTCGAGCGGGTCTGCGGCACGCCGCGGGACAAGTTCCTGAAGGTATGCGAGATGCTGGCGTCCACCGCCACTCCCGATCGCGCCACCAGCGTCATGTACGCGCTGGGTTGGACGCAGCATTCCATCGGCTCGCAGATCATCCGCACCGGCGCCATGGTGCAGCTGCTGCTGGGCAATATCGGCGTGGCCGGCGGCGGCATGAACGCGCTGCGCGGGCACTCGAACATCCAGGGCCTGACAGACCTGGGCCTGATGTCGAATCTGCTGCCCGGCTACCTGACCCTGCCCAACGAGCCCGAGCAGGACTACGGTCAGTACATCGCCGCGCGCGCGCTCAAGCCGCTCAGGCCCAACCAGCTCAGCTACTGGCAGAACTACGGCAAGTTCCACGTCAGCCTGATGAAGGCGTGGTGGGGCAAGGCCGCGACCGCCGAGAACAACTGGGCGTTCGACTACCTGCCCAAGCTCGACAAGCTCTACGACATGCTGCAGGTCTACGAGCTGATGCACCAGGGCAAGATGAACGGCTATCTGGCGCAGGGCTTCAACCCGCTGGCGGCCGCGCCCAACAAGGCCAAGCTGAACCAGGGTTTCGCCAAGTTGAAGTATCTGGTGATCATGGACCCGCTGGCCACCGAGACCTCGGAGTTCTGGCGCAACGCCGGCGAGGCCAACGACGTCGATCCCAAGCAGATCCAGACCGAGGTGTTCCGCCTGCCCACCACCTGCTTCGCCGAGGAAGATGGCGCGCTGGTGAACTCCGGGCGCTGGTTGCAATGGCACTGGAAGGGCGCCGAGCCGCCGGGCGAGGCCAAGAGCGATATCGAGATCATGTCGCAGATCTTCACGCGCCTGCGCAAGATGTACCAGGAAGAAGGCGGCAAGTATCCCGACCCCATCGTCAACCTGTCGTGGCCGTATTCCAACCCGCAAAGCCCGACCCCGGAGGAACTGGCCAAGGAATATTCCGGCAAGGCCCTGGTCGACCTGGCCGATCCCAAGGACCCCGCCAGGATCACGCGCAAGGGCGGCGAGCAATTGGCCGGTTTCGCCGAGCTGCGCGACGACGGTTCCACCGCCAGCGGCTGCTGGATCTTCGCCGGCGCCTGGGGGCCGGGCGGCAACCTGATGGCGCGCCGCGACAACAGCGATCCGACCGGCATCGGCCAGACCCTGAACTGGGCCTGGGCCTGGCCGGCCAACCGCCGCATCCTGTACAACCGGGCGTCCTGTGACGTCTCGGGCAAGCCGTTCGACCCGCGCCGCAGCCTGATTTCCTGGAACGGCAAGGCCTGGGTCGGCGCCGACATTCCCGATTTCAAGGGCGACGAGAACCCTGACGGCGGCATGGGGCCGTTCATCATGAACCCCGAGGGCGTGGCGCGCTTCTTCGCGCGCGCCGGCATGGCCGAAGGGCCATTCCCGGAACACTACGAGCCGTTCGAGACGCCGCTGGGCTACAACCCGCTGTATCCGCAGGCCAAGGGCGTCACCAACAACCCGGCGGCGCGCGTGTTCAAGGACGACCTGGCGGCGATGGGCACGGTGGACAAGTTCCCGTACGTGGCCACCACCTACCGCCTGACCGAGCACTTCCATTACTGGACCAAGAACGTCCGCATCAACGCGATCCTGCAACCCGAGCAGTTCGTCGAGATCAGCGAAGTCATGGCCAAGGAATTGGGAATCGCCAACGGCTCGCGCGTCAAGGTGTCGTCCAACCGCGGCTACATCAAGGCGGTGGCGCTGGTCACCAAGCGCCTGCGGCCGCTGACCATCGAGGGCAAGACCGTCTACCACGTCGGCATTCCGATCCACTGGGGCTTTGTCGGTATCGCGAAGCCCGGCTTCCTGGCCAACACCCTGACGCCATTCGTGGGCGACGGCAATTCCCAGACACCGGAATTCAAGTCGTTCCTGGTGCAGGTCGAGAAGATCTAGGAGAGCGCACATGTCTATGCAATCCCTCGACATTAAACGGCGCTCGGCCACCACCACGCCGCCTCCCGGCATTCGCGAACCCATCACCGGGTCCGTGGCCAAGCTGATCGACGTCTCCAAGTGCATCGGCTGCAAGGCCTGCCAGAGCGCCTGCATGGAGTGGAACGACCTGCGCGACGAGATCGGCACCAACGTCGGCGTCTACGACAACCCGGCCGACCTGACCGAGCATTCCTGGACCGTGATGCGCTTCTCGGAATACGAGAACACGCAAGGCGACCTGGAGTGGCTGATCCGCAAGGACGGCTGCATGCACTGCGAGGACCCGGGCTGCCTGAAGGCCTGCCCTTCCCCGGGCGCCATCATCCAGTACAACAACGGCATCGTCGATTTCCACGAAGAGAACTGCATCGGTTGCGGCTACTGCATCACCGGCTGCCCGTTCAACGTGCCGCGCATCAGCAAGAAGGACCACAAGGCGTACAAGTGCACCCTGTGTTCCGACCGCGTGGCCGTCGGCCAGGAGCCGGCCTGCGTCAAGGCCTGTCCCACCGGCGCCATCGTGTTCGGCACCAAGGACGACATGAAGCAACACGCCGCCGAGCGCATCGAGGACCTGAAGTCGCGCGGCTTCGAGCAGGCCGGCCTGTATGACCCGCAGGGCGTGGGCGGCACCCATGTGATGTACGTGCTGCATCACGCCGACCAGCCCGGGCTGTACCACGGACTGCCGCAGGACCCGCAGATCAGCCCGATGGTGGCGCTGTGGAAGGGCATCGCCAAGCCGCTGGGGGTGGCCGCCATGGCCCTGACGGCGCTGGCCGGTTTCTTCCACTACGCCCGCGTCGGCCGCAACGAGGTCGACGAGGAAGACGAACGCCGTGCCGAAGAGGAGATCCGCCATGACTGACGATCGCCATCACCGCCGGATCAAGCGCTATTCGCCCGGCGAGCGCACCAACCACTGGATCATCGCCCTCACGTTCATCCTGCTGGCGTTGTCCGGGCTGGCGCTGTTCCACCCGTCGATGTTCTGGCTCGCCAACCTGTTCGGCGGCGGTCCCTGGACCCGCATCCTGCACCCGTTCATCGGGCTGGTGATGTTCTTCTGCTTCGTGGTGTTCGCCGGCCACATGTGGCGCCACAACCTGATGACCAAGGCCGACCGCCAGTGGCTGAGCCAGCTCAATGACGTGGTCGAGAACCGCGAGGACAAGCTGCCCGAGGTCGGCAAGTACAACGCCGGCCAGAAGCTGCTGTTCTACGTGCTGATCCTGTGCATGCTGGGGCTGTTCGCCAGCGGCATCGTGATCTGGCGCGATTACTTCGCCTTCTATTTCCCGATCTGGGTCGTGCGCGCGGCCTCGGTGCTGCATGCCGTTTGTGCATTGGTGCTGATTTGCGCGATCATTGTGCATATTTATGCGGCGATCTGGGTCAAGGGCTCGCTCACGGCGATGCTGCGCGGCTACGTGACCGCGGGCTGGGCGTGGAAACACCACCGCGCCTGGTTCCGCGAGCAAATCGGCAAGCAGTCCACCACGAAGTAAGCGGGCGCCGCCTGGCTGGCGTCCGCGTCCCTGGCGTGGCGGGCCGGCCGGGTTGGCACTTCCCGATCCCACCGCACGGCTGTCGCCCCTTTGTGGGGCGGCAGCCGTGTTCGTTTATCTGGAGACGCAATTGCAGCGAATTCTTCCGCGTGGCGAAATCGAAGCGCTAGACCACAACACCATTCCCCGCGTCCAGCTGCCCGCGCGCGAGTCGGTTTTCGCGACGCGCGCCGCGCGCCTGCGGCAGTTGGCTGTCGACAGTCCGGTGGCCGATTACCTGCTGCTGATGGCGCGGCTGGTGGACGCGCAACAGCGGGCGCTGCGCGACTGCGCCGCGCCGCCGGCATCGGAAGATCGCATTGCGCTGGCGCAGGCCCATGGCATGCCGCCGTTGCAGGCGGTGGGTTGGCCGCGCACCGCGCTGTGGCGCGATATCCTGCGCCGGCTGGTCGACGACGTGGCCGGCGGCCAGGACGTGCCGGCCGAGGCGCTGGAGGTTTGCGCGGCGTTGCGCCGCGCGCTGGATGAAGACACCGAATCGCTGGAGGACCTGGCCGAGGCGCTGCTGTCGGAGCAGCATCGCGGCGTCGATGGCGCCGCCGCGCCCTTCGTCATGGCCGCGCTGCAGGTCTATTGGACCGACCTGGCCAGCCGTTTCGACGAAAAGCAATTGCCGGTTGCCTCGCCCTTCGGCGTTTGCCCGGTCTGCGCCAGCTTGCCGGTGGCCAGCGTGGTGCGCGTGGGAGGACAATTCGAAGGCTACCGCTACCTGTGTTGCAGCCTGTGCGCAACGCAATGGCACATGGTGCGCGTCAAATGCTCGCATTGCGAGGACGTCGAATCGGTCGCCTACCAGGCCATCGAGGGGCGCACGCCGGCCATCAAGGCCGAGACCTGCGACCATTGCCACACCTATCGCAAGATCTTCTACCAGGACAAGGACTTGAACGTCGAGCCGGTGGCCGACGATCTCGCCAGCCTGATGCTGGACGTGCTGGTGGGCGAAGCCGGCTATTCGCGCGCCAGCGGCAATCCGTTGCTATGGCACGGCGCCGAGGAGGAGTGAGCATGACCGGGTTCGCCGCCGCCGCCGAGATTCCCGCGCTCGACCGGTTGCTGAACGCACCGGCCGTGGCCGCGGCGCTGGATGTGCATGGCCGCACCCAGGTGGTGGCGGCCTTGCGCCGTCACCTGGATGCGTTGCGGCAACGCGCCGTGGCGGGCGAATTGCCGCGCGCGGAACTGGCCGAAAGCTGCGTGGCGGCAGCCGTCGATGCCGCGTTGGCGCGTGCCAGTGCGCCGCGCCTGCGCGCCGTCTACAACCTGACCGGCACCGTGTTGCACACCAACCTCGGGCGCGCCCTGCTGCCTGACGAGGCGGTGGCCTCGGTGCTGCGCGCGCTGACCACGCCGGCCAATCTGGAATTCGACCTGGACACGGGCGGCCGTGGCGACCGCGACGACCTGATCGACGAGCTGCTGTGCGAACTGACCGGCGCCGAGGCCGCCACCGTGGTCAACAACAACGCGGCCGCCGTGCTGCTGATGCTGAACGCGCTGGCCGACCGCCGCGAGGCGGTGGTGTCGCGCGGCGAGCTGGTCGAGATTGGCGGCGCTTTCCGCATCCCGGACATCATGAAGCGCGCCGGCGCCAGGTTGGTCGAGGTCGGCACCACCAACCGCACCCATGCCGCCGACTACGAGAACGCCATTGGCCCGCGCACCGCGATGCTGATGAAAGTGCATTGCAGCAACTACGCCGTCACCGGCTTCACCAAGAGCGTCAGCGTGGCCGAGGTGGCGGCGCTGGCGCATGCGCGCGGCCTGCCCGCCACGGTGGACCTGGGCAGCGGCACGCTGGTGGACCTGACCCAGTTCGGCCTGCCGCGCGAGGACACCGTGCGCGAGACCATCGCCGCCGGCGCCGACCTGGTGACCTTCAGCGGCGACAAGCTGCTGGGCGGCCCGCAGGCCGGCCTGCTGGTGGGACGCGCCGACCTGATCCGCAAGATCAAGAAGAACCCGCTCAAGCGCGCCCTGCGCGTGGGCAAGCTGACGCTGGCCGCGCTCGAGCCGGTGCTGCAGCTGTACCGCGCGCCCGAATTCCTGGCGCAGCGCCTGACCACGCTGCGCCTGTTGACCCGGCCGCAGCGCGAGATCCAGCCGCAGGCCGAGCGCCTGCGCGGCGCGCTGGCGCACGCGGCGGGCGCGGATTACGAGGTCGAGGCGGTGCCGATGTTCAGCCAGATCGGCAGCGGCGCGCTGCCGGTGGACCAACTGCCCAGCTACGGGCTGGCGGTGCGCTATCGCGGCAAGGGGCGCCCCGGGCGTCACCTGGACCGCCTGGAGACGCGCTTGCGCAACCTGCCTGTGCCGGTGATCGGCCGCATCGCCGACGATGCCCTGTGGCTCGACCTGCGCTGCCTGGAAGCGCGCGACGAGGACGCCTTCGCGGCGCAATTGGCGGAGCCGCTGGCATGATCGTCGGCACCGCCGGCCATATCGATCATGGCAAGACCACGCTGGTGCGGGCGCTGACGGGCGTCGATACCGATCGCCTGAAGGAAGAGAAGGCGCGCGGCATTTCCATCGAGCTGGGCTACGCCTACACGCCGCTGCCCAACGGCGACGTGCTGGGTTTCATCGACGTGCCAGGCCATGAGAAGCTGGTGCACACTATGGCTGCGGGCGCCAGCGGCATCGACTTTGGCCTGCTGGTGGTGGCCGCCGACGACGGCGTCATGCCGCAGACGCGCGAACATCTGGCGATCCTGGCGTTGCTGGGCGTGGCGCGTGGCGCGGTGGCGTTGACCAAGGCCGACCGCGCCGACACGGACCGGCTGGCGGCGGTGCGGGCCGATATCGCGGCGCTGGCGGCCGGCACGTTCCTGCATGACGCGCCGGTGTTCGAGGTGTGCGCGGCCCGCGCCGGTGACGCGGGCGTGGCGCGGCTCAAGCAGCATCTGGACGAGGCCGCGCAGGCGCTTGGCGCGCGCGACGGCGCGGGCCTGTTCCGGCTGGCGGTGGACAGGGTCTTTACGCTGGCCGGCCATGGCACGGTGGTGACCGGCACCGTCCATGGCGGGCGCGCCCGCGTCGGCGACGAAGACGCCGATCTGCGCCTGATGCCGGCCGGGACGCGGGTGCGAGTGCGCGGCATCCACGCGCAGAACCAGCCCAGCGAGACCGGCGCGGCCGGGCAGCGTTGCGCGCTCAACCTGGCGGGCATCGACAAGGATGCGATCACGCGCGGCGACTGGATCGCGGACGCGCGCTGCTTCCAGCCGTCGCGCCATGTCGACGTGACGCTGGCGTTGCTGTCTTCGGCCGATGCGCCCTTGCGCCCCTGGACGCCGCTGCATGTGCATCTGGGCGCGGCGCGGCACATGGCGCACGTGGTGCCGCTGTCGGCCGATGCGCTGGCGCCGGGGCAATCGGGCTGGGTGCAGCTGGTTTTCGATGCGCCGGTGTGCGCGATGCCGGGCGACCGCTACATCGTGCGCAACGCGCAGGCCACGCGCACCGTGGGCGGCGGCCGGGTGCTCGATCCGAATGCGCCGGACCGCAAGCGCCGCGCGCCGGCGCGGCTGCAATGGCTGCAAGGCGTGGCGGACATGCTGCAAGGGGGCGGGTTGCAGCCGCTGCTGGCGCAGGCCGCGCTGGGCCTGGACGAAACGGCGCTGCAACGCCTGACCGGCAAGCCGGTGCGTGAACTGCCGGCGCCGGATGGCGCGGTCTGGATCGAGCCGCGCACGCCGCAGGGCACGCGCACGCTGATCCTGGCCACGCACTGGGAAGCGCTGCGGGCGCGGGTGGAGCAGGCGCTGGCGACATTCCACCAGGGGGCGCCGGACGAGCCGGGGCCGGACGGCTCACGCCTGCGCCGCATGGCTTTGCCGGCGGCGCCCGAGGCGCTGTGGCAGGGGCTGTTGGACGATCTGCGGCAGCAGGGCCGGGTGCTGCGCAATGGGCCGTGGCTGCATCTGCCGGGCCACACCGCGGCGCTGGCCGAGGCCGAGGCGCAACTGGCGCAACGCCTGCTGCCGCTGCTGGCGGCCGGGGCCTACGATCCGCCGTGGGTGCGCGACCTGGCGCGCGCGTTGGGCGAGCCGGAGGAGCGGGTGCGGCAAGTGCTGCGCAAACTGCTGCGGCGCGCGGACGTGGCGCAGGTGGTGAAGGATCTGTTCTATCACCGCGAACGGGTGACGCAACTGGCGGCGCTGGCGGTCGAGCTTGCCGCGAAGCCGGATGGGTTGAACGCGGCGGCCTTCCGCGATGCCACCGGCCTGGGGCGCAAACGCGCGATCCAGATCCTGGAGTTCTTCGACCGGACGGGGCTGACGCGGCGGGTGCGGGACACGCATGTGCTGCGGGCCGATAGCGCCTACTTGGCTGACGGACAGGCGCTATCATAGGCAGGTCTTTCCGGAAGGCATCCGTGTCCGGTGGCACGGCCGGGCTTCAAACCCGGTTGGGGGCGTCAGACGCTCCCAGGTAGGTTCGACTCCTGCTGCCTTCCGCCAATCTTTCTCGCGGGCGGTCCCCGGTTCTGCCATCGCGCTGGCGTCAGCGCGGCGCCGCGCGCAACATCCTGGTGACGACGCGGTTGATGTTCTCGGCCTGCCAGTCAAGGGCGCCGAGATGCCAGTGGCGGATGCTGCCGCTGCGGTCGACCAGATAGTTGGCGGGCAGGCCTGCGGCGTTCCATTTCCTTGAGGTCGTGCTGTTGCGGTCGTGCAGGACGGTGCCGGCGATGGGCCATTTGGCCAGAAAGGTGGTGATTTTTCCCAGGGCTTCGCCAACGTTGACGGCGACCAGGCGCAGGCCTTCTTCGCGGTGGCGTTTGGCCATGGCGGACATGAGGGGGATTTCGTCGCGGCAGGGATCGCACCAGGTGGCCCAGAAGCTGACGATGACGACATTGCCGCGCCAGGCGGCAAGTTTCTGTTCGCGCCCCGAGAGGTCTGGCAGGACCAGAGGCGGGGTGGGCAGGGTCCAGGGCGCCCAGTCGGGGCCGGTGGCAGCCTTCAGGGCGCTGTCGCTGGCGGCGGCGCGGGCCCAGGCGGGCAGCGCCGCCAGCGACAGGGCGGATTGCAGGAGCAGGCGGCGGCTGGCCATGGCGACGCCGCCGGGTCACGTGGCTAGCTGGCGCGCGCTCAGGGTGTAGCGGAAGCTGTCGGGGTCGAGGCTGTCGAGGCGGCCGTCGGCGGTTTCGCCGTTGGGGTACATCAGGAACGGGATGGGACCGTGGGCGGTGCCGGGCAGGGCGACGTCGTGGCCGTGGTTGTAGGCCACCCAGTTCATTTCCCAGGCGCCGAACAGCATGACGCGGGCGGCACGCACGCGCGCGTCGGTGGCGGGCAGGTCGCCGGGCGGTTCTTCCAGCATGACCTTGCGCACGTCGGCCGGGTCGACCGGGATCCAGCCGTAGCCGTCGGCGTAGAACTCGGCGCGGCAATGCTGCGCCTTTGTCACGTCGCCGGCTTTGCCTAGGCTCTTGAAGCCAAGCTGCGAGTTGGCCACGCGCAGCCCGTAGGCATCGCGGGCAGGGATGCCGGCCGCGCGCGCCAGGGCGACGAACAGCGCGTTGATGTCGGCGCATTTGCCGTTCAGGTCGTTGGCGGTGAGCATGTAGCGCACGTCGCCGGTGCCGCAGCCCGGGGTGGCGGCGGTGCGGCAGGTGTTGGCGACCACCCAGTCATAGAGGGCGCGAGCGCGCGCCAGGGCGCCCTGGTGGCCTGCGGTGATGCGGTCGGCGGTGCTTTTGACGATGCCGTCGGTCGGCAGCAAAGCGGTGGGCCTGAGGAATTCACGCAGGGTGGCGGCGCTTTCGCGCGGCGCGCCCGGGGACGGTCGGGTCAGGTCGACGCGCCGGTTGCGGGTCTGGAATCGGCTGGTGACTTTGACCTCGCGCGGCGCCTGGGCGTCGGGCCATTGCACCGCCAGCATCCGCACATCGTAGCCGGGCGCCTGCACCAACTGCGCCTCGCCGCCACCGCTGACCAGCCAGGCGCTCTGCACGCCGCGCTGGTAGTCGGTGTCGGTGGCATAGGGCACGGGAATCCAGATGCGGGCCTGGGCGCCGGGGTCCTGGAGGCGGACCAGGGTGGTCAATTCGAAGGTACGCCAACCGGCGTCCACAGGCGCCTGCGCGGCGCGCGCGGCCAGGGGCAAGGCCGCTTGGGTGGCGCACAGGGCGCCCGAGAAACGGAGAAAGTGTCGGCGGTCCATGAAGCCCTCACGCGTGGTGAATGTTGGCTGTCGGTGCGCCCGGTGGCGGGCGGCCGTCCGTTGCTGCCTGCTGCTTGGCTCATCATAGGGCTATTTGGGGGCGCGGTGCTATCCTTTTCCCATCCCCTACGGAGAGACCGACATGACCCAGGATGCAGCGTCCGCGGCGGTGCCGCGCTTGACTTCGTTATCGCATGGCGGCGGCTGCGGCTGCAAGATCGCGCCCGGCGTGCTGTCGCAGCTGCTGGCGCGCTGTGGGCCGGCTACCGCCTACCCCGGCCTGCTGGTGGGTACCGAAACCGCCGATGATGCTGCCGTCTACCGCCTCAACGACGAGCAGGCGCTGATCGCGACCACCGACTTCTTCATGCCGATCGTCGACGATCCCTACGATTTCGGCCGCATCGCCGCCACCAACGCGCTGTCGGACGTGTACGCCATGGGCGGCACGCCGATCATGGCGCTGGCGATTGTCGGCATGCCGATCAACGTGCTGCCGCACGCGGTCATCGCCGATATCCTGCGCGGCGGCGAGTCGGTCTGCCGGGATGCCGGCATCCCGGTCGCGGGCGGCCACAGCATCGATTCGGTCGAGCCGATCTACGGCCTGGCGGCGATGGGGCTGGTGCATCCGGACCGCATCAAGCGCAATGCGGACGCGCGCGCCGGCGATGTGCTGGTGCTGGGCAAGGGATTGGGGGTAGGCATCCTGTCGGCGGCCTTGAAGAAGAACCGGCTGGATGCGGACGGCTACCGCGTGATGATCGACACCACCACGCGCCTGAACCGCCCCGGCGCGGCGTTGGCGGCGATGGATGGCGTGCACGCCATCACCGACGTCACCGGTTTCGGCCTGCTGGGCCATGCGCTGGAGATGGCGCGCGGCGCGGGGCTGACGGCGACCTTGCGGCGCGAGGCGCTACCGTGGTTGCCGGGCGTGCGCGCCTTGGCCGCCGATGGCGTGATCACGGGCGCATCGGGCCGCAACTGGGCCTCGTACGGCGCCTCGATCCGGCTGGGCGCGGATGTCACCGATACCGAGCGCGCCCTGCTGACCGATCCGCAGACCTCCGGAGGGCTGTTGGTGGCCTGCACGCCCGAAGCGGCGCCGGCGGTGCTGGACCTGTTCCGCCAGCAGGGCTTCGCCGATGCCGCCGTCGTCGGCGAGATGTGCGCGGGCGAGGCGCTGGTGCGCGTCGACTAGCCCGCCTGCGTTGCCGCCCCGGCCGTCTCAGGGCCGGTCAGGCCGCAATGACGCCTGGTGCTGCACCTGATAATTGATCTGCCATTGCAGCAAAGGGGCATAGGCGTCGAGCCGGGCCTGTTCGGCCGCCTGGGCCGGCGTTGCCGCTTGCTCGGCGGCCAGTGCCAGGCCCGTCTGCGCGGCCCATGGCAGGATGCGGCCCTGCCGGTCGCTGCGGTAGGCGCCATCGCGCGTGATCAGCAGGCGCGGGTTGTTGAAGCCGAAGCACCATTGCGGATCGGGCCGCGCGGCCAGCAGGTCGCAGCCGCTGCGGAAGTATGGCGTGTCCGGCAGGCTCAGGTGATACAGCGTCGGCAGGATGTCCTTGTGGCTGCCCGGCCGCGAGGGATCGTAGGTCGACTGCCCGCGATAGGCGGCCGGCACGTACAGATAGAAGGGCACCGCGTGCGCCAGCGCGGCATCGGTCTCCCGGGCATAGTCGACGCCCAGGATGTTGTGGTCGCCAGTGACGGCGACGATGGTGCGGGCGCCCTGGGGCGAGCTTTTCAAGCCGGTCAGGAAGCGGCCCAATTGGTCATTGGCATAGCGCAAGGTGTCGAACGCATCCTCCAGGCCCGACCAGTGGGCGTAGTAGGGCAGCCGCTCGATATCGCGCAGGTCCAGGCCGCCGCGCTGGCCGCCCTCGGGCACCAGGAAAGGCGGATGGTGGGTCGTGGACAGGGCGACGATGAACAGCCGTTCGCCATCGCGGTCGGCCCGCGCCAGCCGCTCGGCGATATAGCGGAACATGTATTCGTCCGGCACGCCCCAGGCGCCCGGCCGGGCCTCGGGATAGCGCTGTTTCAGGGTCAGTTGGTCGGCGAATTCGTGCGCGCCCAGATGGCTGGCAAAGCGCCCCAGGTTGCGCCAGGTGGCCGCGCCCGAGGTGACGAACACCACCCGGTAGCCGCGCGCCAGGAAGGGCGTGAAGGCATTGCTTGCGAAGTCGGCGTGGGCCGCCGACGATTGGCTGATGGCCGGCACCGGGCTGCGCACCAGCAGGCGGCTGAGTGAATCGATGGTGCCGTTGCCTTCGGACAGGAAGCGGTCGAAGCGCCAGTCCTGCCGCCAATGCGGCCGCAGTGCGCCGAGCAGGTCGCGGCCGGGCAGGTCGTACATGGCCATGTGATGCCCCATGCTCTCCATCACCTGCAGCACGACATGGGGAGGCTGGTCGCGGGCCTGCGGATTGGCGCCGGTGCTGGCCATGAAGGGCTGCAGGCCATGGCCGGGGCGGCCCAGGAAGCGCTGGTACAGTTGCGCGCCCTCATCGTCGCTGACCGGCGTGAAGCGTTTGTCGTTGCCGCGCTCGGACAATGCCCAGAAGAACGCCGAAATGCCATTGGGCGCAATATCGTTGAGCAGGCGCAGCGACGAGATGCCGGCGTCGTCCTTGTTGAGCGGGAAGGTGCCGAGCGAGCCGCGGCAGGCCAGCACGGTGAGGCCGAGGATCAGCGCCAGCCGCGCCGCGCTGTGCGCCAGGCCGCGCCGTGCCAGTCGCGCGCGCAGGACCCCGGCGCCCCAGCGGCGCGCCAGCCAGTAGGTGGCGCCCAGCACCGCCGCCAGCAACGCCAGGGTCCGCAACACCGGATAGCCGTGCCACAGCGTCACCAGGATGGCGTGGGTGTCGTCGTCCATCAGGCCGAACACGAAGATGTCGATCGAGCGCGAAAAGGTGGCGAAGTAGTACACGCTGACCACCGTGCTGGCGGCGAACAGGGTTGCCAGCACGGCGCCCAGGCCCGGCAGGCAGCGCAGCCACCGGGCCTGCATCGCCGGGCGGGCCGCCAGCACCAGCGCCGCCAGCAGCGGCGCCGCGAACGCGATCGCCGCGACCTTGATGTCGAACAGCAGGCCGACCAGCAGCGTGCGGTTGATGTCCTGCGTCAGCGCCGCGTAGGCGCCGGGAGGCGCATACGCGGCCAGCAGGTAGGCGCGGCCGGCGCCCTGCGCGAGTACCGACACCAGCCACGGCGCCAGCAGGATCAGAAAGGAACGTTGGAAATTGAGAAACCAGGTTTGCCAGGCGTCGGCGGAACGGAAGAGCTTCATCTGCGCCATGAAGAGAAAAGGCGGGGAAGCCGCCGGAAAACGGCGGCAACGGACCCGCGCCCGACAGGGGGGCGCGGGGGGCATTCGCAGGGGGAGTTCGGATCGATGCGGGCTATGCAGGCCGCAATCTACCGCAGGGGAGGCGCGAATCTATGAAGGTTTGTATAGAACTTGTAGCGTGCCGCCCAGGGAGAGGCCGGGTCTGTCAGTCCGACAATGTTGGCGCGCGGGCGGATATCGGTATTTATCGGTCCGATTCCGGTGTCAGCAGCGGCGCCGTGGCCGTGGCTTGCTGCACCAGCCAGCGCGTCACGATCTCGGCATCGGGCGTGCTGCGGCGGGCGTTGCGCACCAGCCAGTAGGCGTGTTCGGTGGCGTCTGCCGGTTGGCCCCCCACCGTGACCAGGCGGCGGTCCGCCAGCATCGGCGCGATCAACGCCAGCCGTCCCAGCGCGATGCCGTGGCCGGCCAGCGCCGCGTGCACGATCTGGTCGTACTGGTTGAAGCGCAGCATGCCTTTGGGCCGCACCCGGCCCAGGCCGCGCGCATTGAGCCATTCCGACCATTGCAGCCAGGGCCGGGTGGGATCGTCGAATTCGAGCAGTACGTGGCGCTGCAATTCGCGCGCGTCCAGGGCGCGCGCCTGGAGCGAGGGGTGGGCCACCGGCACCACGGATTCGCCGAACAGCCAGATAGCGCCGTCCGGCACCGTGTCGCGCAGGCTGTAGCGGATGGCGATGTCGACGCTTTCGCGGTCGATGTCGATGACCCGGTTGTCGGCTGCCACGCGCACGTCGATATTCGGATAGGCCGCCTGGAAGTCCCCCAGCCGCGGCAGCAGCCAGAGCGACGCCACGCCGATGGTGGTGGTGACCGTGACCGGCGTGCGGCGTTCCGGCGCGCGCAGTTGTTCGGTCAGATCGCCCAGCTGGCTCAGCCAGGTGTCGGCCATCCGGAACAGTTGCGCGCCCTCGGAGGTGAACGAGACGCTGCGAAAGCCCCGCACCAGCAGCGGCACGCCCAGATGGGCCTCCAGCGCCCGGATCTGCCGGCTGACCGCCGACTGTGTCACGTGCAGGTCCTGAGCCGCCAACGTGATGCTCATGCGGCGGCCGACGGCGACGAAGCCGCGCACCAGGTCAAGCGGAGGGAGTTTGGCCAAGGGGTATGACATTCGTAAAACTCATGCGTATGCGGCGGAAATGTCGCTTGAGCAATATAACGCCTGCGGCGTCCAATATGACTCAGACGACGGGTGAAGCGGTGGCAAGCCGATGACGCCCGCCATGATGGCCGCCATCGCGGCGGGGGGTTGCGCCATGATCCGAATATGTTGCACTGCGGGAATGTCATTCCGTTTGGCCCAGGGTTCGACTATGCTGCTCAGGCGCGCCTCGGGGGTTCGCATCGTCTGTCATGCCGGCACGGTCTGGATGTCCGAGTATCGGTGCCGCGATGACAGCGTGCTGCAAGCCGGCGAGTCCATCATCGTGGCCAGCAATCGCGACGTCGTCCTCAGCGGCCTGCCGCAAGCGCAGGTCGCCCTGATATCCCGGGTTTCCCCGTCGTTGGAGCTTTTGTCATGAATGCGCCCCTGCCTGCCATGCCCCGCCTCGAGATGTGGTTCGATTTCGCCAGCCCATACAGCTACCTGGCGATCGAGCGCATCGAGGCCTTGGCGAGGCAGGCTGACGTGCGGGTCGACCTGCGGCCGTTCCTGCTGGGGCCGATCTTCCAGGCCCAGGGTTGGCACGACACGCCTTTCCGGCTGTTTCCTGGCAAGGGCGCCTACATGATGCGCGACATCGCCCGCCTGGCCGAAAAATACGGCGTGCCTTACCACCGTCCGAGTTTGTTTCCGCGCATGAGCGTGCTGCCCGCCCGCATCGCGCGGCTGGGTCAGGACGAACCGTGGTGCCGCGATTTCTGCCTGGCCGTGTTCCGCGCCAATTTCCAGCATGACCAGGACATCCAGGCCGAGGACGTGGTGCATACGCTGTTGACCGGCCTGTCGCTCGATGCCGATGCATTGATCGCGCGTGGCAAGTCCGAGGCCGCCAAAGAGGCGTTGCGCCGCCAGGTGGACCAGGCGCGCAACCTGGGCCTGTTCGGCGCGCCCACCTTCTTTGTCGATGGCGAGATGTTCTGGGGCAATGACCGCCTCGAAGACGCGCTTGAATGGACCCGCCGCGCGGCCGTCGGCGTCCGGGCCGCGGCCAACGGCTGAAACCGTCCGAGCCATTGCCGTGCCGCCATCGCCTGGCGGCGGCATCGCCGCTTTACGGACGTTTGTTCCTTTTTTCCTCGACGTTTTATCCGCAATGAAAAACAGCAGCAGTCCGCTTCGCGGCGCACCCATGCCGGGTGGCCGTTCGTTCACGCAATTCCGCGCCGCGCGCATCCGTCGCGTTTCGTTCCAGTGGCAGCAGCAGTCCGGCGGCGCAGAGCCGGCCGCCAAGGGCGGCGGGCCGCAGCGCCCCTGACGCGCCGCGCCCGCCCTGGGGGGGCCTCAGCCGTGCGTGACCGGCGCCACGTTGGCCCACTCCTCGTCCGAGTACAGCCGGGAACGCAGCAGAAAGCGCTGGCCTTCGGCGCTATCGAGCGAAAAGGCGCCGCCGCGTCCGGGCACCGCGTCGATGATCAACTGGGTGTGCTCCCAGTAGGCGAACTGGTCTTCGCCCATGTAGAACGGGCAACCCTCCAGATCGCCCAGCAGCACGTCCGAAGCGCCCACCATGAACTCGCCCTGCGCATAGCACATGGGCGAGCTGCCGTCGCAGCAGCCGCCGGACTGGTGGAACATCAGCGGCCCGTGCCTGGCTCGCAGGGTCTCGATCAAGGCACGGGCCGCGTCGGTGGCGACCACGCGGGGAGTGGGTCCTGGCATGATGGGCTCCTCGCTGCCCCGGGGGTCAGAAGAACCCCAGCTTCTTGGGCGAATAGCTCACCAGCAGGTTCTTGGTCTGCTGGTAGTGGTTGAGCATCATCTTGTGGTTCTCGCGGCCGATGCCCGATTGCTTGTAGCCGCCGAAGGCCGCATGCGCGGGATAGGCGTGATAGCAATTGGTCCATACGCGCCCGGCCTTGATGGCGCGGCCCATGCGATAGCACGTGTTGGCATCGCGCGACCAGACGCCCGCGCCCAGGCCGTAGAGCGTGTCGTTGGCCAGCGCCAGCGCGTCATCGGCGTCCTTGAACGTGGTCACCGCCACCACGGGCCCGAAGATCTCTTCCTGGAACACGCGCATCTTGTTGTGGCCCTTGAAGACGGTGGGCTGCACGTAGTAGCCGCCTTCGAGCGCGCCCGGCAGCTGCGCGCGCGCGCCGCCGGCCAGCACCGCCGCGCCTTCCTGCTTGCCGATGTCCAGGTACGACAGGATCTTCTCCAATTGCTCGGTCGACGCCTGCGCGCCCAGCATGGTGTCGCCATCGAGCGGGTTACCCTGCTTGATCTCGGCCACGCGCTTGAGCGCGCGCTCCATGAACTTGTCGTAGAGCGATTCCTGGATCAGCGCGCGGCTGGGGCAGGTGCAGACCTCGCCCTGGTTGAGCGCGAACATGACGAAGCCTTCGATGGCCTTGTCCAGGAAGTCATCGTCCTGCGCGGCCACGTCGGCAAAGAAGATGTTGGGCGACTTGCCGCCCAGCTCCAGCGTCACCGGGATGATGTTCTGCGACGCATACTGCATGATCAGGCGGCCGGTGGTGGTTTCGCCGGTGAAGGCGATCTTGGCGATGCGCTTGCTGGAGGCCAGCGGCTTGCCCGCTTCCAGGCCGAAGCCGGTGACCACGTTGACCACGCCCGGCGGCAGCAGGTCGCCCACCAGTTCCATCAGCAGCAGGATGCCCAGCGGCGTCTGCTCGGCCGGCTTGAGCACCACGCAGTTGCCCGCGGCCAGCGCCGGCGCCAGCTTCCAGGCGGCCATCAGGATGGGAAAGTTCCACGGGATGATCTGGCCGACCACGCCCAGCGGCTCGTTAAAGTGATAGGCCACGGTGTCGTGGTCGATCTCGGACAGCCCGCCTTCCTGGCTGCGGATGCACGAGGCGAAATAGCGGAAGTGGTCGATCGCCAGCGGGATGTCGGCGGCGCGGGCCTCCCGGATCGGCTTGCCGTTGTCCCAGGTCTCGGCGGTGGCCAGGCGTTCGAGGTTGGCTTCCATCACGTCGGCGATGCGCATCAGGATCTGCGCGCGTTCGGCCGCCGGGGTCGCACCCCATTTGGGCGCGGCGCGATGCGCGGCGTCCAGCGCCAGTTCGATGTCGCGTTCTTTCGAGCGGGCGTTGCGGGTCAGCACCTGGCCGGTGACGGGCGTGACGTTGTCGAAGTATTCGCCGTCGGCGGGCGCCTGCCATTTGCCGTCGATGAAGTTGTCGTACTGCGTCCTGAGGTCCAGGCGCATGCCATAGGATTCGGGGGTGACGCGGGTTGCGATGTCCATGCTTGTCTCCGTATAGATCGGTGTAACGGCAGTCGGGTGCCTGCTTCGTATCAAGCAAACCGCGTGCCATGTCGGGGGACGCGGCTGGACAAGCGCGCGTGCCGCGTGCGAAAGTACATTTCCACGCGCCGGCAAGGGCGTGGGCGGTCTGGCGCCGCCCCAGGGTGTCGCGTTTCGCGACACCGTCGCGGAACAGGTGTCGCAGAACACCGTCCAAGGAGACATGCATGGCCACTCAATCCCGTTGGCAATCGCTGACGCACGCGCGCCAGCTGTTCAACCAGCAGGGCGTGGTGCCCGGCGGGCTGGTCGCCGAGCCCATCCTGCGTTCCTGGCGGCGCTGCGCCGACCTGGGTATCGACATGCGCGGCGCCCGCCGCGCCGAACCCATGACCGCCGCCGAATTGCGCGAGGCGCGCCAGCGCAACGAAGCCCTGCGGCGCATGTCGGAACCGGCCATGGCGCTGTTGCGCCGCGAGGGCGGCAGCGATGGGCTGGTGATCCTGTCAGATGCGCAGGGGCTGGTGCTGGACAGCGACGGCGACATCGATTTCGCGCAACGCGCCTCGCGCGTGGCCCTGATGCCCGGCGCCCCATGGGACGAAGCGGCGGCCGGCACCAATGCCATCGGCACCGCGCTGGCGGAAGGCCGCTCTATCATCGTCGACGGCGCCGAACACTACTTCGAGCCGAACCGCATCCTGACCTGCGCGGCGGTGCCGATCACCGACAGCGAAGGCCGCATGCTGGGGGTACTGGACCTGTCCAGCCCGGCGCGCGAGGTGCGCCCCGATGTGCTGGCGCGGGTGCGCGCGGCCGTTGACCTGATCGAACACCAGTTGTTCGATACGGCGCATGAACCCTGCGCGGTGCTGCATCTGCACGTCGACCGTTCCGGCCTGGGCACGCCCGGCGAGGGGTTGCTGGCCTTCCAGGGGGACCTGCTGGTCGGGGCCAACCGCCGCGCCATGCAGGCCCTCGGCCTGGCGGCCACGGCGCTGGGCGTCTATCGCTATGCGGACCTGTTCGACGGCGACCTGGAGCAGGCGCCCGACGCGGCTGGGCGCGTGCATGCGCGCGGCGGCGCCATCTATCACGCGCGCTTGCGCCGGCCCCGCGCCCGCCCGCCGGTGGCGCCGCCGCGCCT
>NZ_CADIJV010000011.1 GCF_902859765.1 Achromobacter pulmonis | reverse complement strand
CGCCGCCCATGGGCGCGGCGGCCGAAGGCGCGGTCGGCACGGGCGGCTGCGCGCGCACCGGCGCCACCGGCATGCGCGGCGTGGCGCCCTGCGTGGGCAATTCGAACAGGACCTGTACCGGACGCTCGAACCACTCCGCGGCCAACGCTTCGATCTGGTGGGAGAAGTTCTTGCGCACCCAGTCCAGCTTGAACCGGTTGGGGGCGGCAACGCGCAGCACCGCCTGCGTTTCGTCATACGCAAGCGGGACCAGCGGTCGTATCCACGCGCTGATTTGTTGGGGGGGGAGTTCCTGCTCAAGACGACTGACGCAGGTCTGCCAGAATTCTTTCATGTCGCTCTTATTCAAACCTCGATTCTACCTTGCCTGAGCGCGGGTTATCCACAGGGTAGGGCATGAGCCTGCACAGGGCCGCTGCTTAACTGTTTGACAAGACAGGGAAAACTTGCTGAAATGGTGGGCTTTTCCGAATTCTGTCTGTCAGAAGGTTTCGCAGAAGGCCCAGATTCGCACGGGTAACAGGGTAATGGTTACACTTACCCCGCCCCGACACTGTGCCTTGCTGAATAGGTCGCCCGGGGATTACCCGGACCAGAGCCCCGTCTACAAGCCTGTCTTTGCCAGTGAATCCGCATGTCACGTGCGATTCACAGCGAAACGCTTACTAGATACCCGCTACCGGATTTGCGACCAGGAACCCTCCGGGCAGGTCCCTTCTGACTTTTGTTCTTTTTGTGGATCGTCCATGAAACGCACCTACCAACCTTCCGTTACCCGCCGCAAGCGCACCCATGGTTTCCGCGTGCGCATGAAGACCCGCGCTGGCCGCGCCATCCTGAACGCCCGCCGCGCCAAGGGCCGCAAGCGTCTGGCCGTCTAAGTCTTGCCTTCGCGCAGACGCCAGACCCACGCCTGACCCGCAGTCCATGCCGCGCGCCACGCTTCCGCCGGAGGCGCGGCTGCATCGCCCCTCCGAGTTCGCCGCCGCCCTCAAAGGCCGGCGTCTTGCCCGAGGGGCGTTTTTCGTTGTGAGCGCCGCTTCCAACGATCTGCCCCCCGGCCAGGACGCCTGTGCCCGCCTGGGCCTGGTGATCGCCAAGCGCTTTGCCGCCCACGCCACCACGCGCAACGCCCTCAAGCGGGTCATCCGCGAAGCGTTCCGCCAACGGCGGCTGGGGCTGCCGGCAAAAGATTACGTCGTGCGGCTGCACAGTAAAGTGGCGCCCGCCACGCTCACCGCCCTGAAACAGGCGGCCCGGGCCGAAGCGGACGCTCACTTCGAGCGGATAGCGCGATGAATGGGCCCGCCCCCCGGCAGGCAGACCGCCCGCGACGCGGGCGTTCCGTGGGGGCCGCCATCCTCATTGCCCCGATCCGGTTCTACAGGTTTTTCCTGAGCCCCTGGATCGGCCGGCAGTGCCGCTTCACCCCGACCTGCTCGGCTTACGCGATCGAAGCCATTGATCGCCACGGCCCCTGGCGCGGCTTCTGGCTGATGCTGCGCCGGATCGGCCGTTGCCATCCCTGGTCGCCCGGCGGCTGGGACCCCGTTCCCCCGGCCAAGGGAACCAATGGCGGTGCCTGCTGTTCCCATGGCCACCGCACCGAGCATGATTGACGCTAAACTGGCGGGCTTTGCTGGCCCGTATTCACTTCAGTAGGCACCATGGATATCCGACGAACCGTCCTCTGGATGATTTTCTCCTTCTCGCTGTTGCTCCTTTGGAACAACTGGCAGATCCATAACGGCAAACCGTCGTTGTTCGGGGGCCCCACGCCCACGGCCAGCACGAACGCCAACGGCACGCCGGCCGCCGCGAACAACGCGTCGCCTTCGGTGCCCAACGCCCCGGCCGCCAGCGCCGCGGCCGCGCCTTCCACGGTGCCGGGAGCCGCCACGCCGGCGCCGACGCGCTCGGAAGAGGTGGTCGTCACCACCGACGTGCTGCGCCTGACCTTCGACACGCTGGGCGCCCAACTGGTGCGCGCCGAGCTGCTGAAGTACCCGGCCACCGGCCATCCCGACAAGCCCACCGTGCTGCTCGATCGCTCCGCCGGCCTGAACTACGTGGCCCAGACCGGCGTGGTCGGCGCTCCCAATGGCCAGAGCTTCCCGACCCACCAGACGCCGTTCCGCGTGGTCTCGACCGAGCGCCAGATGACCGGCGACAGCCTGGTGGTGACTTTCGAGGCGGAATCGGGCGGCGTCAAGGTCACCAAGACCTTCACCCTGCATCGCGGCCGCTACGACATCGACGTGCGCCACGACCTGGCCAACGTCGGCAGCGCCCCCGTGACGCCCGCGCTGTACTTGCAGCTCGAGCGCGACGGCAACGACCCGGCCGACACCTCCAGCTTCTATCACACCTTCACCGGCATCGCCGTCTACTCGGAACAGGACAAGTTCCAGAAGATGACCTTCGCCGACATCGAGAAGAAGAAGGCCAACTACATCAAGCAGGCCGATAACGGCTGGATCGCCGTGGTGCAGCACTACTTCGCCACCGCCTGGGTGCCGCCGCAAGGCAAGCCGCGCAACAACGAAGTGCTGGAAGTGCAGAAGAACCTGTACGCCGCCCGCACCATCGAAGCCGTGGGCGATATCGCCCCGGGCGCCTCCGCCCGCGTCGATTCGCATCTGTGGGTCGGTCCGCAGGACCAGAAGGCCATGGCGGCGCTCGCCCCCGGCCTGGAACTGGTGGTGGACTACGGCTGGCTGACCATCATCGCCAAGCCGCTGTTCAAGCTGATGACCTGGCTGCATTCGATCCTGGGCAACTGGGGTTGGACCATCGTCGCCCTGACCGTGCTCATCAAGGCGCTGTTCTACCCCCTGGCCGCCGCCAGCTACCGCTCCATGGCCCGCATGAAGCAGGTCGCCCCGCGCCTGCAGGCCCTGAAGGAAAAGTACGGCGACGACAAACAGAAGCTCAACGCGGCCATGATGGAGATGTACCGCACCGAGAAGATCAACCCGCTGGGCGGCTGCCTGCCGATGGTGGTGCAGATCCCGGTGTTCATCTCGCTGTACTGGGTGCTGCTGGCCAGCGTGGAAATGCGCGGCGCGCCGTGGATCCTGTGGGTGCACGACCTGTCGATCCGCGACCCGTACTTCATTCTGCCCGCCATCATGATGGCCACCATGTTCCTGCAGATCAAGCTGAACCCGACGCCCCCGGACCCCGTCCAGGCCAAGGTCATGATGATCATGCCGCTGGTGTTCGGCGGGATGATGTTCTTCTTCCCGGCCGGCCTGGTGCTCTACTGGTGCGTCAACAACACGCTGTCGATCGCCCAGCAATGGTCCATCACCCGCGCCATGCAGCGCAAGACGGAAGCCGCGGCCAATCGCTGACCTTCTGCTCGCGCAATGAAAAGCCGGCCCTCAGGGGCCGGTTTTTTTTGTCCGTGTTTCAGCGCGATTTGTCGGCGATGCGGGTCAAGTCGCGTTCGTCATAGTTATTTTCAATTGAATTTGGTCAATCAATCAACTTCACACTGCAAACGATGACCCCTATGATGTGTCGGAGATATCCCTCCGGCCGGCAATGATACGGAGCGGTATCCGATCACGTTGCGCGGCCCCTGAGGCGCCGCGCATTCCAGGAATTACGTAGGGAGTGTGTGCCATGACCGACAAGAAGCATCTGACCACCGCCTCGGGCGCCCCGGTGGCCGACAACAACAACACCCTGACCGCCGGCCCGCGCGGCCCGGCGCTGTTGCAGGACTTCTGGCTGATAGAAAAGCTGGCCCATTTCGACCGTGAACGCATTCCCGAACGCGTGGTGCATGCCAAGGGTTCGGGCGCCTATGGCACCTTCACCGTCACCCACGACATCACGCAGTACACCCGCGCCAGCATCTTCTCCAAGGTCGGTAAACAGACCCCGTTGTTCCTGCGCTTCTCGACCGTGGCCGGCGAACGCGGCGCGGCCGACGCCGAGCGCGACGTGCGCGGCTTCGCCATCAAGTTCTACACCGACGAAGGCAACTGGGACCTGGTGGGCAACAACACCCCGGTGTTCTTCATCCGCGACCCGCTCAAATTCCCCGACTTCATCCACACGCAGAAACGCGATCCCAAGACCAACCTGCGCAGCGCCACCGCGGCCTGGGATTTCTGGTCACTCAGCCCCGAATCGCTGCACCAGGTCACCATCCTGATGAGCGATCGCGGCATCCCGGCCAACCTGCGCCAGCAGCATGGCTTCGGCTCGCATACCTTCAGCTTCGTCAACGCCAAGGGTGAACGCTTCTATGTGAAGTTCCACTTCAAGTCGCAGCAGGGCATCGCCTGTCTGACTGACGAGGAAGCGGCGCAAGTGGTGGCCCATGACCGCGAAAGCTCGCAGCGCGACCTGTTCGACAACATCGAGCAAGGCAACTTCCCGAAGTGGACGCTGAAGGTGCAGATCATGCCCGCGGCCGACGCCGAGACCTATCACATCAACCCGTTCGACCTGACCAAGGTCTGGCCGCACGGCGATTACCCGCTGATCGAAGTGGGCGTGCTGGAACTGAACAAGAATCCCGAGAACTACTTCGCCGAGGTCGAGCAGGCCGCCTTCACGCCCGCCAACGTGGTGCCCGGCATCGACTTTTCGCCGGACAAGATGCTGCAGGGCCGGCTGTTCTCTTATGGCGATACGCACCGCTACCGCCTGGGCATCAACCACCACCAGATCCCGGTGAACGCGCCGCGCTGCCCGTTCCACAGCTACCACCGCGACGGCGCGGCGCGCGTGGACGGCAATGCCGGCGGCACGCTCAACTACGAGCCCAACAGCGCCGGCCAGTGGCAGGAAACCCCGTCGGCTGGCGAACCGCCGCTGCCGCTGGACGGCCAGGCCGCCGCGCGCTGGAACCACCGCGTGGACGATGACTACTACTCGCAGCCGGGCGCCTTGTTCCGCCTGATGACGCCAGCGCAACAGGAGCAGTTGTTCGGCAACATCGGCCGCCATATGGCCGGCGTGCCCGAGGAAATCCAGCGCCGCCAGCTGGAGCACTTCCGCAAGGCCGATCCGGCCTATGCCGCGGGCGTGGCCAAGGCGCTGGGCCTGAAGCTGTAGAAGCGGCGTCCCGGCGCGGCCAATACGCCGCGCAACACGCTATGGGCGGCCCCTGGGCCGCCCGTTTTATTGCCGGCTGCGCGTTTTTTTGCCGCTTTTACGGCTTTTTTGCGTCGGTCCCGGTTTTTTCCGCCAGCGTTTTGCTCCGAAAGCCGCTGCAGGCGACTTTTCCACAACTGGGCCGAAAAAAGTTATCCCCATTCATCCACAGGCTATTCACAGGCAATCCACAGGAATCCCACTGGCCTTGTGGATAGCACCGCCCGGGCATGTTGTGGAAAACCCGCTTTCCCCGTATTCAGGTCCGGATCGCACAGCACCGGCCACGGCGGGCGTGGGCGACGCCAGGGCCACGAGCGCCAGCGCCAATGCCACGCCGGCACCGCTGGCGGTGCGAATCAGTCGTTCGCGCAGGTCGGAGGACAGTTGCATGGCATTCCTTGGGGATAGATCGCGACCAGCCGGCCCGGCGCCGCGGCCCGGTCGGATGCATCAGGAAGGACCCATTATGAAAAGCGCGCAACCTATATCAAACGAAGTTCTGGGTGTTTGGACAAAGCCTGGCGTCATATAGAAAAGCCGCCCGGGCGCAGGCGGGCGGCTTGCTGGGGCATTCCTGCCGGACAGGAGGCCGGAATGCCCGGAACACCTTGGAACGGCGTTATTTCTGCACTGGCAGATAGGCCTGAACCAGCTTGACCCAATAGGTCGCGCCCACCGGCAGCAGCGCATCGTTGAAGTCGTAGTTCGGGTTGTGCAACTGGCACGGCCCCATGCCGTGATAAGTCTCCATGCGGTGGTCGCCATCGCCGTTGCCCAGGAACAGGTAGGCGCCCGGAAGCGCCTCCAGGAAGAACGAGAAGTCCTCGGCTCCCATGAAGGGCGGCATGTCGCGCACCACGTTCTCGGCGCCGAAGGTGTCCTCGGCCACCTGCGCGGCAAACGCGGTTTCCTTTTCCCAGTTCACCAGCGGCGGATAGGCGCGCACGAAGTCCAGCGTGCCGGTGCCCCCGTACACCTGCGGCAGGGTGGTGGCGATGCGGCGCATGTCTTGCTCGATCTTGTCGAGCACCTCGACCGAATAGGTGCGCACCGTGCCGCGCAGCACCGCTTCGCCAGGAATCACGTTGTAGGCATCGCCGGCGTGGATCTGCGTGATCGACAGCACCGCCTGCTCCAGCGGATTCTTGCTGCGCGAAATCACCGTCTGCAGCGCATGCACCATGTCGGCGGCGACGATGATCGGGTCGACCGACGCGTGCGGCTGCGCGGCATGGCCGCCTACCCCCTTGATGACGATGTCCCAGCGATTGCTCGACGCCATGGTCGGCCCCGCGCGAAAGCCGAACTGATTGACCGGCATGCCGGGCATATTGTGGATGCCGAACACCGCGTCACAGGGAAACCTGTCGAACAGGCCGTCCTGCATCATCGCGCGCGCGCCGGCGTTGCCGCCTTCCTCGGCCGGCTGGAAGATGAACACCACGGTGCCATCGAAATCGCGATGGGTCGACAGGTACTGCGCCGCGCCCAGCAGCATCGCGGTGTGGCCATCATGGCCGCAACCATGCATGCGGCCGCTGATGGTGGACTTGTGGGCGAAGCGATTGTGCTCGGGCATGGGCAGCGCGTCCATATCGGCGCGCAGGCCGATGGTCTTGCCGCCGCTGCCGGCGCGCAGCACGCCCACCACGCCGGTTTTCCCCAGCCCGGTATGGACTTCCAGTCCCCATTGGCGCAGGCGGTCGGCCACCAGGTTGGACGTGCGCGTTTCCTGGAAGGCCAGTTCGGGATGGGCGTGGATGTCACGGCGCAGCTCGGTCAGTTCACCGTGGGCGCGTTCGATTTCGGCTAGGGTTTTCATGGCGGTGGATAAGCTGAAAGAATAGAGGCGGAAACGAGAGAACGGATGTCGTATGACAGGGTATCGGGAAATTCTCGCGCCCGTCGCCGGCCGCGTCCAGCGCTGTTACCGATTGGCGTCAGCCCGCGTCGTTCAGGTGGCAGGCGCTGAACTGCAGTGGCGCCACCTCGCGCAGCAGCGGCCGTTCGGTCTTGCAACGCGGCATGGCCTGTGGACAACGCGGATGGAACGCACAGCCGCCCGGCGGATCCAGCGGCGACGGCAACTCGCCCTTGATCGGCTGGTAGTTGCGGCGCCCCGGCGTCAGTGTCGGCAATTCCTTGAGCAGCGCCTGCGTGTACGGATGGTTGGCGCGCTGGAACACGATATCGGTCGGCGCCAGCTCGACCACGCGGCCAAGGTACATGATGGCGACGCGATCCGAGATATGACTGACCACACTCAGGTTGTGGCTGATGAACAGATACGTCAGGTCCAGTTCATCGCGCAACTTTTCAAACAGATTCAGCACCTGCGCCTGGATCGACACGTCCAGCGCCGCCACGGCCTCATCGCATACGATCACCGAGGGCTTGAGCGCCAGGGCCCGCGCGATGCCGATGCGCTGGCGCTGGCCGCCCGAGAACTGGTGCGGATAGCGCTGCGCGAAAGTCGGATCGAGTCCCACCTGGCGCATCAGGCCGGCCACGTATTCGCCCTTGTCGCGCGCGCGGATCAGGCCATGCGCCACCGGCGCCTCGCCAATGATCTCGCGCACCCGCATGCGCGGATTGAGCGATGCATACGGATCCTGGAAGATCATCTGCACGCCCAGCTCGTAGGCGCGCCGCTGCGGCGGCGCCATGCCGTGGACCGCATGGCCCTGGTAGCGCACCTCGCCGGCGCTGGGCGGCAGAATCCCCGACACCACCCGCCCCAGCGTCGACTTGCCGCAACCCGACTCCCCGACAATACCGATGACCTCGCCCGGCTGCACGTCCAGGTCCACGCCGGCCACGGCGTGCACCACCTGCGTCTTCAAACCCGCGCCCAGCAGGTTGGCAATGCGGCCGGCCAGGTCAACGTGTTGCGTGAAGCGCAGCTCCACGCCGCGCAGCGACAGGATGGGGGCGGTGGCGTGATCCGTTGTACTCATTGGGCCTCCGGGGCGCCGGCATGCCAGCAACGCACCCATTGCGCCGGGCGCACTTGCACCGGCTGCGGTTCGGCCAGACAGGCATCGCTGGCACGCGGACAGCGTCCGCGAAACGCACAGCCCTGCGGCAGATTGAGCAAGGACGGTGTCATGCCGGGAATCGGCACCAGCGGCCGGCCGCGCGACTGCGGCGTAGGAATCGAGGCGATCAGGCCGTGCGTGTAGGGATGCATCGGATGGCTGATGACATCGTACGTGCTGCCGGTTTCGACCACGCGGCCGGCGTACATCACCGACACGCGGTCGGCCAGGCCCGCCACCACCGCCAGGTCGTGTGTGATCCACACCAGGCCGGTGCCGGTCTCTCGGCACAGCTTCTGTACTTCGAACAGGATCTGGCCTTGGATGGTTACGTCCAGCGCCGTGGTGGGTTCATCGGCAATGATGACGCGCGGCGAATTCAGCAACGCGATCGCAATCGCCACGCGCTGCCGCATGCCACCCGACAACTGGTGCGGATACGCGCGCAGGCGTTCCTGCGGCGACGGGATGCCAACCATCGTCAGCGTCTGCAGCGCGCGGTCACGCGCCTGTTCGCGCGATACCCGATGATGCGCCCGCACCGCCTCGATCATCTGCGTATCGACGCGCAGCACCGGATTCAACGTCATCATCGGATCCTGGAAGATCATGGCGATCTCCTGGCCGCGCAACTGCCGCCAGCGCGCCGGCGATGCGCCGCGCAGGTCCTCGCCGTTCAGGCGCAACTCGCCTTCGACAATGCGGCCGGGTTCATCCAGCAGGCCCATCAACGAGAAACCAGTGATGCTCTTGCCCGAGCCGGATTCACCCACCAGTCCCAGGATCTCGCCCTCGGCCAGCGTCAGGTCGACGCCGTCGACCGCCTTGACCACGCCGTTGCGCGTGAAGAAATGCGTCTTCAACCCCCGCACATCGAGCACGGCGGGGGCGGGCGACTTTTCCACAGCTTGTGTCTGCATCGCGTCCGCCCTCAGTTCGCGTGGCGCGGGTTGAGCACATCGCGCAGATGGTCGCCCACCAGGTTGATGGCGATGATCGCCAGCGCCAGCGCGATGCCAGGGAAGAACGAAATCCAGTACTGCCCCGACAGCAGGTACTCGAAGCCGTTGTAGATCAGCATGCCAAGCGACGGCTCGGTCACCGGCACGCCCACGCCCAGGAACGACAACGTGGCTTCCAGCGCGATGGCATGCGCCAGGTCGATGGTGGCGATCACGATCAGCGGCGGCATGCAATTGGGCAGCACGTGGCGGAACAGCACCCGCCCCCAGGACAGGGACATGCAGCGCGCCGCCTCGACGTATTCCTTGCCACGTTCGACCAGCGCGGCGCCGCGCGCCGCGCGGGCGAAGTAGGCCCACTGCACCACGATCAGCGCGATGATCACCTTGTCCACACCCTTGCCCAATATGGCCAGCAGCATCAGCGCCACCAGGATCGCCGGGAACGACAACTGGATATCCACAACCCGCATCAGCAGGGCATCGATGCGCCCACCGAAATATGCCGCGATCAATCCGACCGTGGCGCCAATGCCGAAAGCCGCCAGCACTGACACGGTGGCCACCAGCAGGCTGGTGCGCATACCGTAGAGAATCGCCGACAACAGGTCGCGCGCCTGCCCGTCGGTGCCCAGCCAGTAGTGCAGGGCGCCGTCGCCGCTTTCGCTGCCGGGCTTGAGCTTGGAATCCATGATGTCCAGCGTGGCCAGGTCGTACGGGTTCTGCGGCGCGATCCATGGCGCCAGCAGCGCGGCGCCGACGATCAGCACCAGCATCACTAGGCCCAGCGTGGCCAGCTTGCTGGCGAAGAAATCGCCCAGGAAGCGGCGCCAGGGCGTCTGTTCCTTGGCGGCAGCGGTCGGCACGGTGGCGGTCGCAGGGGCGGTCATCGGCGGCTATCCAGGCGTACGCGGGGATCCAGCACCGTATAGATGATGTCCACCACGAGGTTCAGCATCACAAGGAAGAACACGATCAGCAGCAGGTACGCCACCACCACCGGCCGGTCCAGGTTGATGATGGAGTCGATCAGCAGCTTGCCCATGCCGGGCCACGAGAACACCGTCTCGGTCACCACCGCGAAGGCCATGACCTGGCCGAACTCCAGGCCCGCGACCGTCACCACGGGAATCAGGATGTTCTTGAGCAGGTGCACGCCCAGCACGCGTTTCTCCGACAGCCCCTTGGCGCGCGCGAACTTGATGTAGTCCATCGGCAGGGCTTCGCGCGTGGCGGCGCGCGTCACGCGGATGATCATGGCGCACTTGGCGAAGGCGATGGTGGTGGCCGGCAGGGCCAGGCTCAGCCAGCCATCCAGGGTCAGCACGCTCAACTGCAGCGAGCCGATGCTGACGGTGTCGCCACGGCCGCCGGCCGGCACCCAGCCCAGCATCACGGCGAACACCATGATGAGCATCAGGCCGACCCAGAAGTTGGGCAGCGAGAACCCCAGCACCGAGCCGGTCATGATGGCGCGCGAGCCGACCGCCTTGGGCTTGAGCCCGGCCAGGATGCCCAGCGGCACGCCGATCAACACCGACAACAGCATGGCGACGCTGGCCAGCTCGACGGTGGCCGGCATGCGCTCGAGGATCAGGCGCATGGCCGGTTCGCCGGTCAGGAAGCTGTTGCCGAAATCGCCGCGCACCGCCTGGCCCATGAAGATCAGGTACTGCCGCCACAGCGGCAGGTCCAGGCCGAGCGAAGCGCGGATGGCCGCGCGCTGGGCCTCGGTGGCTTCCGGACTGGCCAGCATCGACACCGGATCGCCGACCATGTAGATGCCGGCGAACACCAACGCCGACATCACCAGCATGACGACGATGGTTTGCAGCAGCCTTCGTACGATTGTCGCTAGCACGTCATACCGCCCGCTGCGCGCATTACTTCTTCAGCGTTGCAAACTGCGCCAGCGTGACCTGGTCGGGACGGCCCTGGTAGCGGATGTCGTTCTTCATCGCCCATACCGACAGCTCGAAGTGCACCGGCAGCATCGCATAGTCGTCCATGGCCATATTGCTGGCCTTGGACAGCAACTCGGCGCGCTTGGTGTCATCCATGGTGGAGGAAGCCTGCTTGACCAGCTCATCCATCTTCGGGTTGGAATAGCGGCTGCGATTGGTGGTGCCCAGGCCGGCTTCGGGATTGCGCGTCACCAACAGCGAGGTCAGGGCGTTCGACATTTCGCCGCTGGTCACCGACCATCCCGCCAGGTAGGCCGAGAACGCATAGCTGTCGCGGCTCTTGAAGAACACCGGCGGCGACAGGGCATCGACGCTGGTTTTCACGCCGACGCGCGTCCACATCGAGGCGATGGCCTGCGCCACCTTGGAATCATTGACGTAGCGGCCCGACGGCGACCCCAGCGTGATCGAGAAACCGTTGGGATAACCGGCTTCCTTCAGCAAGGCCTTGGCCTTTTCCACATCGGCCTTGGGCGCCTTGGAATGTTCCTTGCTCGATCCGAACATGGGGTAAGGCAGCAGGTTGCCAGCGGGCAGGGCCACGCCGCCCATCACCCGCTGGACCAACGCGTCGCGGTTGATCGCCAGCGACAGCGCCTCGCGCACGCGCTTGTCCTTCAACGGGTTCTTGTCGGTACCCTGGATCCCGGGCGACGGTTCGGCATACTGGTCCAGCGCCACATATATCACGCGCACCGAAGGCGTCTCCTCGACGAACAGCTTCTTGTCGCCCTTGAGCTTGGGCAGATCGTCGGTCGGAGGATCCTCGATCATGTCGACGTCACCGGCCAGCAGGGCCGCCACGCGCGCCGCGGCATTGCTGATCGGGCGGTAGATGACCTTGTCCCAGGTGGGCTTCTTGCCCCAGTAGTTGTCATTGCGCGCCAGCACGAATTCGGCGCCGCGCTTCCATGACACGAACTTGTACGGGCCGGTTCCGACCAGGCCGTCGCCGCTGTTCAGTTCGGTGGTGGTCTTGCCCTCGGGCGCGGGGCCGGACGCGGCCTTCTTCGACATGATCGGCAATTGCGCCAGATTCACCAACAGGTTGGGCGCCACCTCCTTGGTGGTGATGCGCAGCGTCAGCGGATCCACCGCTTCAGTCTTGGCCACCGCGCCCAGGTAGAGCGTGAAAGGCGACGGGCTGTTCGGCACCTTCGGCACGCGATCATAGGTAAAGACCACGTCTTCCGCGGTGAATGGCGAGCCATCGGAGAATTTGACGCCGGGCCGCAGCTTGAAGGTCCATACCTTGCCATCGACGGTCCAGGATTCGGCCAGCGCCGGCACCGGCTTGAGCTGGGCGTCAGTGGCCACCAATGGGTCGAAGATGGTCTGGGAGATCTGCGTATTCGGGGTCAGCGCGTGGTACTGCGGATCCATCGACGACGGCTCGGTCTTGAGCCCGATCACCAGATCGCGCGCCAGCGCCGAATTAAGGGTGCCAAAGGCCAGCAGGACGGCCACCGAGCCACAGGCCAACACACGCGAAAACCGAGATGCCATCATGATCTCCCAGGGATGTTTCGGGTTCTAAACCTCTGGCGCACCTTAACCAGCAAACAAGGCCCTGCGCAACAGTTATATTCCCCTATTGTCCTAGCCTCGCGTTGTCCTTGATATGTCCGCCCACGCCCCCATCGCCGCCATTGCCACCGCCCCCGGAAGAGGGGGCATTGGCGTCGTGCGCATTTCTGGTGCAGACCTGTCCGAACTGGTGCGTCGCCTCTTCCAGCGCGAACTCACGCCGCGTCATGCGCACTACCTGCCGTTCAAGGCGGTCGATGGCGAACGGCTCGACGAGGGCCTCGCGCTGTACTTCAAGGGACCGCATTCCTACACCGGCGAAGACGTGCTAGAACTGCAGGGCCACGGCGGTCCCGCGGTGCTGCGCCGCGTGCTCGACAGCTGCTTGGCGGCGGGCCGCGACCTCGGCCTGCGCCTGGCCGAACCGGGTGAATTCACCCGCCGCGCATTTCTCAATGACCGCATGGATCTGGCGCAAGCCGAGGCCGTCGCCGACCTGATCGAAGCGTCCTCGGTGGCCGCCGCGCGCGGCGCCATGGCGTCGCTATCGGGCGACTTCTCCAATCGCGTCAACGATCTGTCCGACCGCATCGTCCATTTGCGCATGCTGGTCGAGGCCACGCTCGATTTCCCCGAAGAGGAAATCGACTTCCTCGAGAAGTACCAGGCGCGCCCCACGCTGGAAAAGCTGGCCGGGGACCTGGATCATCTCATCGCCCAGGCCCGCCAGGGCGTAATCCTGCGCGAAGGCCTGCACGTGGTGCTGGCCGGGCAGCCCAACGTCGGCAAGTCGAGCCTGCTGAACGCCCTGGCGGGCGACGACGTTGCCATCGTCACGCCGATTGCCGGCACCACGCGCGACAAAGTGGTGCAGCAGATCCATATCGATGGCGTGCCGCTGCATATCGTCGACACCGCCGGTCTGCGCGAAACCGAAGACACCGTCGAGAGCATCGGCATTGCCCGCAGCTGGCAGGAGATCGAACGCGCCGACGTCATCTTGCACCTGCAGGACGCCACCCAGCCGGGCCACGAGCTGGACGCGCAGATCACCGCGCGGCTGCCGCCGCGTACGCCGGTATTGAAGGTCTTCAACAAGGTGGACCTGTTGTCCACAGCCTTTGCCGCCGGCCCCGGCGAACTCGGCATCTCCGCCAAGCGCGGCGCCGGCCTGGACGCGCTGCGCGCCGAACTGCTGCGGATCGCCGGCTGGAACCCGGGCGCCGAATCGCCCTGGCTGGCGCGCGAGCGCCACCTGCATGCGCTGCAGGATGCCGCCGAACACTTGGCGCTGGCGGCCGGACACGCCGAGCAGGACGACCGCGTGCTCGACCTGTTCGCCGAGGAATTGCGGCTGGCGCATGACAGCCTGTCGAGCATCACCGGAAAATTCACCAGCGACGATTTGCTGGGGGAGATCTTTTCCAGTTTTTGCATCGGGAAATAGGCCAATGCGCTGATCGGCCCTTTTACAGAATGGCAGGACGCATTCGCGCTCTGTGCCAATGGTCAGGTCATCGGGAGCGCACCATCAGCTCGAGGGGACAGATAACTTCAACTCAGCGGACATGTTGTAAAGGCGTCTGCCGACTGTTTCACCATGTTGGTCAAACGGCATGACCGTCACGTATATGGGCTCCCCAGTCTCCGGCACAGGCAGTTCTACACGAGTAGATTTCGTTTCGAAGAATGCAATGTTGCGGGGGGGGCGTCTTAAAAAGATGGTCATACATTTCTGGCTTCCAGCCGCCCACAAAGTACTTCTTGACGCTGGCGGAGGCATTGATGTCCTGGTAATTCCAGCCCCTGCTTTTGGTCGCCACAAATATGCGATAACCCAGCAGATCATTGTCCGAATCGAGCGCAGGGAGCCACTCGACGACGAACTTCCCTCCCTTCACGCTCACGTTCTTGAAGTTGGGTGGAGCGGGTTCGTACTTTGGTCCAAAATCGCTGAGCTTCCATCGATTAGTGGTGGTCTTGTAGTAGTTCCACCCATACCACTTGGATTGCGCAGCTTCTTCGGGTGTAGCAGTTTTGTAGTAGTAAGCTGCATCCAGACCCTCCAGCGCTTGCTTGGAGAAGAAGTAATAGGATGGATAGACGGGCGACTCGTCTCCACCCATTCCCGACCCGGGCGAAACCAATCCCGCAAAGTGCGATGGTGATCTGTCTATAAGAAACGGATTATCGGCAAGTTCGGCTACAGAAGGGATGTGCCCGTTGATCAGGACAGGCGGGCCACCAACTAAATCCGCCTCGAAAAGGTGCCACCCTCCATCATAGAAGATCTCCGTGGTGATGTGCGCCTGTGCCTGCACCAGACGGGTTTTATAGCCGGCGGCTTCGAACAGATCAGCGGCGACACGGGCCACACCACCACAACGCATTTCGCCCAGTTTGAGGAGTACGATAGGATCGTACACCGCTTGCTTATCTTCATACATCGGCTGGACATAAGCATTGTGATATGCAGCCTTGTACAGAAAATCCAGGACAGCCAAATGACGTTCGAGGTTGTTCTTGGACTCAGACGTTATCTTTCGAAAGATTCCTTGCAGGGCGATGCGACGATCGATATTACTGAGCTTGGCCTCGACCTTCTCAAGGTACTCAAAAGGATAATCGTACGTTATGTCGATTTGGTCCAGCGGTTTGTTGAGGCGAGCCGGGCTGTATCTGGGATTGAAGAAATCCGTGCCAGCGCGCATGTAGCGGTTAGGATCGAAACGACGCAGGTAATCCTCTGTAGAAGAATAGGCCTGTGCCGCCTCCAGCCCCGTCTTGCCATCAATGGGAGCCGCCTTATAAGCGTAGCCCCCCGCCGCCATAACAATCACCAAGGGCAGCAATACCTTGGACTTTATTTTCCTCAACAAACCCTGCATCTCCGTAATTAACACGTGCAAATCTAACTACAGATAGCATACGCATCTGATTTTCATGTTGTTAATTTGAAATGCACTGTGACAGTTCTTTTGCTCCGTAGGTTGATTGAACCCAGGCCTCACGAGGAAAAGAATATCATTTTTTTAAATGAGATTGGCTTTTATTCATATGACACAAACCTGTGTCCACGCGCGGTACCTACTATTTCTCTTGCGCCGGCAGGAAGACTTCTTCTGCATAATTTATGCAAGCTTCCACTCACTATTCTGCTCACGCCTTTTCTCGCGAATTCTGTCTATCAGGCATCGCGAGGCCTATCCGATGGCAACACCGGCGCGGCCTTCAGCGTCTCGCGCGCGATGCGATTGCTGGCCAGTGATTTCGCATACACCGAATCCGGCCGAATGCGCTGCGCAATCACGAACCCCGTTATGCACGCCAGCATCAACGGCAACATCACCTCGTAGCTCAACGTCATCTCGAAGATCATCAGGATCGACATCAACGGCGCATGGGTCGTGGCCGCCAGCAGCGCCCCCATGCCCACGACCGCGTAGCTCGACACCGCCGACAGGTCCGCGGCCGGGAACAGCGCATGCAGGCCGGCACCATACAAGGCCCCGACCGCCGCGCCCACAAACAAGGTGGGCGTGAACACCCCGCCGATTGCCCCCGACCCCACGCTGGCGCCGGTGGCCAGGATCTTGAACAGCAGAATCGCGGCCACCGCCTGCCAGGCCCATTCCGTATGCAGCATGCTGTTGACCACGCTGTAGCCATTGCCCCAGACCTCGGGCTTGAACACCGACAGGGCGCCAACCACGAGGCCGCCAATCGCCATCTTGGTCCACAACGGCAGCGAAAAGCGGCGGAACAACGCCTTGCATGCGTCGAGAAACCGCAGGAATTGCGGCGCCACCATGCCCGCGATCAGGCCCAGTCCCAGGTAATTGGCGACTTCCCAGCCGGAAACGAAATCGAACGGCGGCATATGAAAGACCGCGTCGTAGTGCAGGATCTGGCGCGTCACGATATTGGCCACCACCGACGACACCACCAGGGGCACCAATGTGGCCGAGGAAATCGCGCCATAGACAATCTCGGAGATGAACAATGCGCCGGCGATCGGCGCGTTGTAGGCCGCGGTGATCCCCGCGGTTGCGCCGCAGGCCACCAACAATCGCAAATGCCGCGGCGGCAGCACCAGGTAACGGCCGGACAGCGACGAGAACATCGCCGCCAGTTGCACCATCGGCCCTTCGCGGCCGATCGAAGCGCCCGAACTAATTGAAAACAAAGAAGAAATGCTGCGCGCCACCGTCTGCCGGAAACCGATCACGCCGCGCCCGATGGCAATGGCTTCCATATAGTCGGCAGCGCCGCGCGGCGGCAGTCGCTTGGCGGCCAACTGCAGGAGCAGTCCGGCGATCGCTCCGCCGACACCCGGCAGCAGGAATCGCTCCCAGGGCGCCAGCCCGCGCGCCAGGGACACCATGCCATGGGGCGAATCGGCGCCGCCCAGCAGCATCTGGCTCCATCCCAGCAGTTCCCGAAAAATCACGGTCGCCAGCGCGCCAGCCAGCCCCATCAGGGCGGCCACGCAGAGCGTTGTGGGCAAATTGTCGGCCAGCAAGCGGCCTCTCAGCCAGGTCACCCAGGCCGGTTTCTTAATTCTGAGTTGTCGTGCCATGGGCGGATTCTACGGCGGAAACCTGCTCACTTTTTGTTCAGCCGAACGTCAACCGGACGAGGACGGCACCCCCCGCATGCGCGATTCCCGCAGCGCCTCCAGACCCCTCTACGGCCTCGGAAAGGGGCAAAAACAAGGGTAGGCAAGTCGCGTTTTTTCGCGGTAAAAGGGCCCCTGCCGATCCCGGTTTGGCAAGAAGGGCCTGTGGATAACTCCTAAGGCGGCAGGTTGTGCACATTGTGTGGAGGCAAGTTGAACAAGCGGGGCTTTTGGACCGGCCCCGAAATCTTGTCCAACTTCGGCTCTTTTCCCACACAGAGTTCTTGCACAGCCAAAAACGGCCGCAAGTCGATGAAAAAAAACAGGTTTTCAAGGTTAAGGTAGTTATCCACAGGCCTTATTAATCATTAGTCTTTATATAAAGAGAAATACAGGGAAAAGACAAACATGCTTTCTCCTACCTCCCAGCCACACCCCCCCGGACTCCGTCCATGCGCATCCTCCTGATAGAAGACGAAGCTGAACTTGCCCGCTGGCTTTCGCGCAGCCTGGCCCGCCATGCCGGCTTTGTGGTCGAATGGGCCGATGACGGACTGGTCGCCGAAAGAAGATTGGCAATCGAAGAATTCGATGCGGTCATCCTTGACCTGGGACTTCCCGGCATGGATGGCCATACCTTGCTGGCGAAGATTCGCGCGCGCGACGACCGTACGCCGGTGCTGGTCCTGACCGCGCGCGATTCACTGGCCGAAAAAATCGGGACACTTCATGAAGGCGCGGACGATTTCCTGCCAAAACCCTTCGTCATGGAAGAGTTGGAGGCGCGCCTGATGGCGTTGGTACGCCGTAGCCGGGGCCGTGAACATCCGCGGCTGACCCTGGGAAACCTGGTTTTTGATACGGCCGCACAAAAATTCACGGTCTCTGGACAGACTTTGCAGTTATCCCCACGTGAACACGCGGTCCTGCGAGTGCTGATCCAGAAAAGTGGCGAACCCATCAACAAGCAGCAAATCCTGGATCGCATCGTGACGGACGATGCCGATATCAACCTGGAGGCCATCGAGGTGCTGGTGCACCGGTTGCGCAAAAAATTGGCGGACACCGGCGTGCAGATCACCACCATGCGGGGCATGGGTTACTGCCTGGAGAACGCTGTTGACAACTAGTTTTCCGGAAAAAACCCCGGTTTCCAGGAAAAAAAAACGCAACCGCACCTTGAAGACGCAGTTGCTGTGGTGGCTGATTCCGACGCTGGTTCTGGTGATGATGGGCGCCCTGTGGTTGTCCAACCACCAACTGCGCAACCAGGTCGACATGGCCTACGACCGCTCGCTTGCCGGCGCGCTGCGCGCGATCGACCACAACATATCCACAGCCAGCGGTGGATTAGCCATGGAGCAGCCGTACCTGATGCTGGAATTCTTCGAGCTGACGGCCAATGGCAGCGTGTTCTACCGGGTCGCCACCGAGGATGGGCTGGCCGAAATCGGCCATCCCGGGCTGCCCATGCCGGCCCAGCCGCTGGTCTCGGGCGAGCCGCAGTTTTTCTACGCCACCTACCAGGGCGCGCCGGTACGGGTTGCGGCCCTGGCCCGGGCCATGGATCCCCCGCTATACGCGAACAAAGGGGGACGGGTTATCGTCCAGGTCGCCGAGGGTCTGGAAAGCCGCCAGGCCTTCCTGCACCTGGTGCTGCTGCGCTCGGTCGAGCGCGATCTGGCCGTGATCCTGATCAGCGTGCTGGTGATCGTCCTGGGGGTTTTCATGGCCCTGCGTCCCCTCGAGCGGCTGCGCCAGGAAGTGGAAGGGCGTTCCGCGGACGATTTAAGCCCCGTCAGCGCGTCCGAGATGCCTGGTGAGGTCCTACCCCTGGTCGCCGCCGTAAACCTCCACATGGCCCGCTACGCGGCCCAGGCGAGGGTCCAGAGCCAGTTCCTGGACGACGCCTCGCACCAATTGCGCACGCCATTGTCGGTTTTGCGGACCCAGACCGCCTATGCCTTGCGCGAAACATGCCCCCAGGAGGTCCGTACAGCCCTTCTGGCGATGCAGGAGGGCTTGGACAGGGCGGTACGCACCACCAACCAGATGCTGGCCCTGGCGCGCGCAAAAGACGCTTCGCTGGCCGAAGGCGGCCTGGCGGCCGAGCCGGTCGACCTGGCAGACCTGGCCGATGGGGTCATCCGCAGCCTGCTGCCCACCGCCCGCGCGCGGCAGATCGACATCGGCCTGGACGCCGGCGATGACCCGGTCGTGGTCCCGGGCGTCGACTGGCAGTTGCGCGAGGCGCTCAGCAATCTGGTCGACAACGCCATCCGTTACACCGCCCCCGGTGGTGTGGTCACCGTGGAGGTGCGGGCCGCTGACGGCCAGGCCTGGCTGGCGGTGGAGGACAGCGGGCCGGGCATGTCGGTCGAGGATATCGCCCGGGCCGGCATCCGCTTTCGCCGGGGGGCCGCCGGCAAGAACAAGCCTGGCGCCGGCCTCGGGCTGGCCATCGTCGGTACCATTGCCGAACTGCTGGGCGCCCGGCTCGTGCTGGAAAACCGCGTGCCCCTGCCGGGCTTGCGCGCCGCGCTGGTGTTTTCCCTGGAAACGTCAGCGGATGCTGCGCCGCATCAAAAAAATAGCGGTTTTTGAAAGGGTTTGGAAAGCTTCGATTTTGTACGGTTACGTCCGCAAGGCCTGGATCGGGTGGCATACCCTGATCGCCAGCCCTGCCTAGACCTATAAATTCGGAGACGCAAGAATGCAGACCAGCCTCAAGCTGCGCCTGGCCGCTGTCGCGGCGCTCGGCGCGATCACCCTGTCCCTGGGCGCCGCCCATGCCGCCGATGAACCGCGCCGGCCGGAATGCATCGCGCCGGCCCAGCCTGGTGGCGGTTTCGACCTGACCTGCCGCCTGGCCACGGAGGGCCTGAAGCAGAGCGGGGCGCTCAAGAGCGCCATGCGCATCGTCTATATGCCCGGCGGCATTGGCGCCGTGGCCTACAACAACATCGTGGCGCAGCATCCCAACGAGCCCGGCACCATCGTCGCGTTCTCGGGCGGATCGCTGTTGAATCTGGCGCAGGGCAAATTCGGCAAATACAACGTCAACGACGTGCGCTGGCTGGCCGCCATCGGCACCGACTATGGCGTGGCGGTGGTGCGCAATGATTCGCCGTACACCGACCTGAAGGGCCTGATGGAAGCCTTCAAGCAGGATCCGACCAAGATCGTGCTGGGTGCTGGCGGCACCGTCGGCAGCCAGGACTGGATGAAGGCCGCGCTGACCGCCAAGGCGGCAGGCGTGGACTTCAAGAAGATGCGCTTCGTTGCCTTCGAAGGCGGCGGCGAGGCCGTGACGGCGCTGCGCGGTGGCCATATCCAGGCTTATATGGGCGATGCCGCCGAGGCCTTCACCATGCTCGAGGGCGGCGCTCCCATCCGGGTGCTGGCGGTGTTCAACGACCAACGCCTGCCGGGCAAGCTGGGCACCGTGCCGACTGCGAAGGAACAGGGTTACGACATCGTCTGGCCCATCATTCGCGGGTTCTACGTCGGTCCCAAGGTGTCGGACGCCGATTACCAGTTCTGGGTCGACGCCTTCAACCGCGTCGGCGCCGCGCCCGAGTTCGCCAAGTTGCGCGAGCAGCAGGGCCTGTTCCCCTTCAACAAGACCGGCCCGGAGCTGGACGCCTACGTGAAGGATCAGGTCAAGAAGTACGCCGAATTGGCCGATAGCTTCGGCCTGATCAAGAAATAAGCCGCGAGGCTTGCCTTCCGATCGCGCGGGCGTGCCCGCATCCCGCGCCGCCGGCCGCTGCCGGCGGCCAGGACAGGCGCGCGCCGCGCGGTCTCTCTACCAACGGAAAGCTGATCATGAACGATCGAACTCTGGGCATCGCGGCGCTTGCGCTGGCTGCCTTCATGACCTGGGCGGGATGGGGCATCGAAGCGCCGTTCGCCTATGAGCCGGTGGGCCCGCGCGCCTTCCCGCTGCTGCTGGCGCTGATCATCGGCCTGTGCGGACTGCGCCTGGCCTACAAAGGCGGCAATGCGGTCGAACCGAACCCCGCGGGGGCCAATAGCCGCATCGTGTTGATGGTGGCGTTCGCCACCGCCTACGCATTCCTGTTCCAGTGGCTCGGTTTCGTCATTGCGACCGCGTTGATGACTGTGTTCGTCGGCCGGCTGTTCGGCGGCGGCTGGGCCAAGTGCGCCATCGGCGGCATCGTCATGAGCGCTTTCTTTTTCGTCCTGTTCGACAAGGTGCTGGACGTGGTCCTGCCCGGCGGGCTGCTGGAGAACCTGATATGAGCGGCATTCTTGATCATCTGTCGATCGGCTTCGGCGTGGCGTTTTCCTGGACCAACATCCTGGTGGCGGCGATCGGTTCGTTCTTCGGCACCATGGTGGGGGTACTGCCGGGTCTGGGGCCGATCAACGGCGTGGCGATGCTGATCCCGATCGCTTTCGCCATGAATCTGCCGCCCGAAACCGCGCTGATTCTGCTGGCGGCCGTATATGTGGGCGCCGAGTATGGCGGGCGCATCACCTCGATCCTGCTGAATGTGCCCGGCGAGGCCAGCGCCATCATGACCACGCTGGACGGTTATCCGCTGGCGCGCCAGGGCTTGGCCAATGTGGCCCTGTCCCTGTCGGCCTGGTCGGCGTTCTTCGGCGCCATCGTATCGGTGGTGGGCATCATCCTGCTGGCGCCGCTGCTGGCCAAGTGGGCGCTGGCCTTCGGTCCGGCCGAATACTTCGTGCTGATGGTGTTTGCCTTCTGCTGCCTGACCAGCCTGCTTGGCAAGGAACCGATCAAGGGCGTGCTGGCGGCCATGATCGGCCTGTCGATCTCGGTGATCGGCGTGGACGCAAACTCGGGCGTATACCGCTATACCTTCGATTCCGTGCATCTGGCCGATGGCATCGATTTCGTGGTGGTGGTGATCGCCCTGTTCGCGGTCAGCGAGATGCTGGAAATGCTCGAGAAAGTGGCGGCGGGCCAGAGTGTCGAGGTCAAGTCCAGTGGCCGCAAATTGTTCAATCTGAAGGAACTGGCGTTCACTTGGTGGAGCGTGGTGCGCAGCGCCTTCGTCGGTTTCGGCGTGGGCGTGCTGCCTGGCGCGGGCGCCAGTGTTGCCGCGGCCGTCGCCTATTCGCAAGAGAAGCGCATCATCGAGGCCAAGGACCCGAATGCCAAGTTCGGCAAGGGCGATTTGCGCGGGCTGGTCGCTCCGGAAGCCGCCGCCACGTCGTCGGCCATCGGCTCGTTCGTGCCGATGCTGACGCTGGGCGTGCCGGGATCGGGCACGACCGCGGTGATGATGGGGGCGCTGACTCTCTACAACATCACGCCGGGGCCGGTGTTGTTCGACACCAAGCCGGAGCTGGTGTGGGGCCTGATCGCTTCGCTGTTCGTCGCCAACGTGCTGCTGTTCGTCATGAACGTGCCGATGGTGCGCCTGTTCTCGAAGGTGCTGTCTGTGCCGGGCTGGCTGATGGTGCCGGGCATCCTTTGCATCAGCTATATCGGCGTGTATGCCATCAACGCCGGCACTTTCGATCTGCTGTTGGTGGCTGGCATCGGTACGCTGGGTTATTTCCTGCGCAAGTTCGGTGTGCCCATGGCGCCGCTGGTACTGGGCGTGGTGCTGGGTGACATGATGGAACAGAACCTGCGCCGCGCCTTGTCGATCACCGACGGCAATGTCTCGGTGCTGTTCGGCAGCCCGGTCGCCATCGGGTTGTGGGTGGCGGCGGCCTCGGTGGTCGTGGTGCCGCAGGTTCTGCGCCGCTTGCGCAAGGCCAGGAAGATTGCCGCCGAATCGGTGTGATGCTGGCCGGTGCAGGCCCGCCCGTCAGGGCCTGCCTGCATCGGGCGACGCACCGGTTATTGCATAGGAGCGCTGCGGCGCTCCTTTTTTTTGGCCGTGGCCATTCCCGGCTGATTCGAGGAAGGCGCGGACGCTTTCCTCTGCGTGATGCCTGCCGTCAGACCCGCGCCAACCGTTCCAGTGCCGCGTCCAGCGTGGCATCTTGCTTGGCGAAGCAGAAGCGCACGATGCGGTGATTCGACTCGGCCGCATCGGGCCTTTGATAGAAAGCGGAAACCGGAATCACCGTGACGCCGTGGCGCACCGTGAGATCGCGGGCGAAGTCGGCTTCGCCCTGTCTGGAGATCTCGCTGTAATCGGCCAGCAGGAAGAACGTGCCGGGACTGGGCAGTGGCTTGAAACGCGTCTTGGCCAGGCCTTGCGCCAGGCGGTCGCGCTTGGCTTGGTAGAAGGCCGGCAGCGTCAGGTAGGGCTTGGGATCGCGCATGAACTCGGCGAGCGCGAACTGCATCGGCGACGGTACCGTGAACACCATGAACTGGTGCACCTTGCGCAGCTCGGCACTGAGCTGGCGCGGCGCGCAGCAGTACCCGATCTTCCAGCCGGTGGTGTGGTAGGTCTTGCCGAACGACGAGATCACGAAGGCATGCTCGGCCAGCAGCGGACGGCGTGCCACGCTCGCATGCGGCTTGCCGTCGAACACGATGTGTTCATAGACCTCGTCCGACACCAGCAGCACTCCGGTATCGCGCACGATGGCTTCGAGGGCATCCAGGTCGCTATCGTCCAGCACGGCGCCCGTCGGATTGTGCGGAAAGTTCAGCATCAACAGGCGGGTCTTGGACGTGATGGCATCGCGAACGCGCTGCCAGTCGATGCGGTAGTACGGGTCGTCCGCGGTGGGCGCGCGCAGCGGCACCGGCACGGCGGTGCCGCCGGCCAGGCGGATGGCGGGCAGGTACGAGTCGTAGCACGGCTCGATGACGACGACTTCGTCGCCGCTGCCGACGGCGGCCAGCACGGTGGCCATCAGCGCTTCGGTCGCGCCGCTGGTCACGGTGATCTCGGTTTCGGGATCATAGGCATGGCCATACAGGGCCTGCACCTTGGCGGCGATGGCCTGGCGCAGCGGCGCCACGCCGGGCATGTAGGGATATTGGTTATGACCGTCGGCCATGGCCTGGGTGACCAGCGCGCACAGGGCGGGATCAGGATCGAAGTCAGGGAAGCCCTGGCCCAGGTTGATGGCCTGGTGCTCGATGGCCAGGCGGCTCATGACGGTGAAGATGGTGGTGCCGACGTCGGGAAGTTTGGATCGGATCATGGTGGACGCGAAAAGGAACGCGGTATGTGCTCGAGAGTTTTCGTAAGTATCCCACTAACTCATAATTCAGGATTCTCGTGAGCTTATGGCGTGGGCGGTGGCGTGGCGCAAAACATGGGGTACAGGATTCTGGCCGGACTGGCGATCGCATTGGCTGGCGCGTTGCTGGCGGTATGGGCGCATATGCCCCTGCCGTGGATGCTGGGGGCGCTGCTGTTGACGGCGGCGGTGCGCATCGCTGGCGGTGGCACCTTCTGTCCGCGGCCGGCGCGCAACGCCGGGCAATGGGTCATCGGGACTTCGCTGGGCCTGTATTTCACGCCGCAGGTGATCGGGCATATCGGCAGCAATGCCGGTCCCATCATTGTCGGCATGTTGTTCGCACTGGGGCTGGCGTGCATTGGCACGGTGCTGTTGCGACGCTACACCGACGCCGATTTCAAGACCGCGTGGTTCGCCTCGGCGATTGGCGGCGCCAGCGAAATGGCCAGCCTGGCCGAGCGGCACGGCGCCCGTATCGATCGCGTGGCCACCGCGCACAGCGTGCGTGTCTTGCTGGTGGTCGTCACGGTACCGTTCATCTTTCAGTGGTGGGGAGTGGCAGGGCTGGATCCGACCGTGCCGGGGCCACGCACGGTGGATGCCGCCGGCCTGGCGGCGTTGGTCGCGTTGACGAGTGTCGGCGGGCTGGGCTTCCTGAAGCTGCGCTGGCCCAATCCATGGGTGCTGGGTCCGATGCTGGTTGCAATGACGTTGACCGCATGCGGCATCGAGCTGTCGGCATTGCCAGACTATGTGCCGAAGGTCGGGCAATTGCTCATTGGCTGGTCGCTGGGCGACCGCTACCGGCCCGACTTCTTCCGCGCGGCGCCGCGCTTCATTGCAGTGGTGGCGGCCTTCACCATGGTGGCGATGGGGCTGGCCTTTGGCCTGGGCGCCTTGCTTTCTTTGTGGTCCGCCGCGCCCATACCGACCTTGATCCTGGGCACCACGCCTGGGGGGATTGCGGAGATGGCGATCACGGCGAAGGTGCTGCAGCTGGGCGTGCCGGTGGTGACCGCATTTCACGTGACGCGCATGGTGTTCGTGGTGCTTGTCACCGGCCCCCTGTACGCGTGGCTGGCGCGGCGCCAGGCAAATTCCGCGTAGCGGTATCGGGCTTCCAGTCAGAAAAATACGACATTGGGGAAAACAACAATATGACGCTGTAATGTGGGATGAGTATGCTGGTTCCGCAGTTGATTCAAGCAGCGCGCGGACTCGTTCGCCGCTTTTTGCGGCATGCGAGAACGCAGCAGCAACGCAGGTATCCCTACCGGTCGTTCAGTTCTCACGGCGTCCTTGATTCATTGCATCTCGTTAATTACAGGACGCTAGGAAAATGGCTCAGAAGGGCAAAGTTAAGTGGTTCAACGCTGACAAGGGTTACGGTTTCATTACGCCGGACGCCGGCGGTACCGATGTTTTCGCACACTTTTCCGCCATCCAGGGCCGCGGCTATCGCAGCCTGAACGAAGGGCAGGAAGTCGAATTCGAAGTCAAGGATGGTCCGAAAGGACCTCAAGCGGCCGAAATTCGCCCGCTCTAAATCGGGAAATCCCAATTTCCCGTCCGCCAGGCAAGGCCTGGCCGCAACGCCCCAGAACCGCAAGGTCTGGGGCGTTGTTTCATCTGGGCCATGATTATTTCCCGCTTCCTCACCGTCTGTTAGTGTTCACTAACTTATTCTCTTACCTTGGATAAGTTTGTGGATAATTATTTTTGGCCGCGGCGATTTCGGTGCGTAGTATTGAAGCAAAGCCATGGTGTGGCAGTGGTTTTGCACATTTTCATGTCCGCGCGTATTCATGGACCGGCTCAGGTCGGACGAGGGGATTTGAGGCCAGCAGGCTCAATAGGTTTCCGGTGAAACATGGATTTTTCCCAATAAATCCAGGCCCTTACCTCTTTTCTTGCCGTTCGCGGCGATGCTGGCTGGGCCGGGGCGTGTGGTACGGAGAGCGCGATTGAGCCGATCATCGGCCTTGTCGAGTCCGGTTGTTCACAGAGATATCCCCACCACGGTTATGCACAGATTGACACCCGAGATAGCCGAAAGATGGGTGCGCAAGCTGTGGATAGAAATGGGGATATTCATGTTGCAACGCATTTGGAACAGGACCGAACAATTATTACCGGAAGATTTTCTGCCATGATCAGTGGCAGGTCTGAAGGCGAGATCCAAGCATGACAGAACGCGGCTAGCCGCTCGAGCTGCAAGGTTTTCCACAGCCGGACGGATATGTTTGCGGTTGGCCGAAATGCCTCGTCCGAAAGGACGATGGCATAACCTGGCCGACACGGGCAAGATAAAAGTGGAATCGCGCGGGCTGCCGATACGCTACCGGCATGGAGAACGGCATCTCCGGGCGCGTGGCGGGGTGTGGATAAACCTCGGATGAAGGCCGGCGGCGATTGGACTGAAACGTCACGCCGAAGTTCCTTATCGGGTCGATAGTCCGGGTTTATCCACATTTTTGTCCACTGCTGCGCAAAGGGTTGCGGCCGCCGCAGGAGCGTCAATCCGGGTCGCCGCGTTGAACCACCCGCGGGCATGGCGGAGCACGCTTCTCCTGGGCAGGGTTGCGCTTTTGTGTGTTTTCCTGGATCTGGGCATTTATCGCGACAGCACGTTGCGAGGCCAGATACCGTCATACGGCCCGGTGCGTTCTCCCTCGCGCAGGCAAGTTATCCCCAAAGTTGTTCCACGTGAAACTGGCGCCAACGGGCATGTGAATGTCACTGTTGATAAGTCGCCGGCAATACGGTTTCACGGGGCAAGGGTTGCGCGACGGGTGCGAATCATATTCCAGATTTCTGGCCACGAGGGTATGTGGACAAATTGGTCACGGAAATCACGACCGTGTTGATCTAGCAAGACGGTCTTGATTGAGGCCGATGCGGTTGCCCCATACTTATTGGCGGTGCGACGGCGCCTGTGCGTATTCCCGGAATTCTCGCGCGGCTCTTTTCATAGACGGCCGATGTTTCAGCTGAGTGACGGTTGTGGGTCATCGCCCCGCCAGGAAATGCTCGAATGGCTGAAGTCTCGGGATCGCGCACCAAGGGGATATTCGGTGGGATCTTCATGAGGAAAAAGATCTTTTTTGGGGGTAGGGGTAGGGTAGGGCGCAAAACATCACTTTATTTCTCAGTTTCACGTGAAACGTCTTGTCGTTGTGTCTACGCCTATCGCTCTGGAATGAGGGTGCGGCTCCTGGTCCGCTCTTCGGACTTGGGTTCTGCTCCGTACCGGCAGTTCCGGCGGTGCCACGTGTTTCACCTGAAACACCCCATTTGCTGAGCTCTTCAACCAGGGTATTAAGAGGTATGTGTTCGCGTTCATTCTGCCCGGCAAGTGGCATTGGCCCGTACCGGCACGACTATCTTTCTGCCGAGTTGATAGATAGATGGGCCTGCTCTCGATTTTTTTGCACAGGGAAGCAACTGTTGGTATAGCCCCTTCGTATGTTCCACGTGAAACATCGCAGTTGGTTCATTGCTGCCCCGGGGTTTCGCCCTCGATCAGACACCGTTGCTCAACCGTAGAGGTATCACTCTTGATGCTGATGTTTCACGTGGAACATCGGGCGCTCCATCAAGGGGTAGGGCGAAGACAAGGTTTCTATGTCTGGCAAGCACTCGCGGTCCTTTGATGACCTGTCTTGGACACGGTGATCTGATTGATATCTCGGATGTTTCACGTGAAACAGCCTCAGGGGTAGCGGGATAGCACCGCTGTTTCACGTGGAACATCCGCAAGACACCGGCAGATGCCGACATATTTGAACCATGTTTGACTCGGAAAACTGGTGCAACTTCAGGGCATGGTTCCCGCCGCCGCGATGTCTGTTGCTTAACGCTAGCGGGATTGACCGTAACTTGCCGCACTCAACACCCGATTGCCCGACTTGGCGTTGTCATTCCGCACGCCTGGCGTACATGTTTACGCCGCTTTTCCTGGCCGACCCATGTTTCACGTGAAACATGCTGACCCTGCCTCTATAATGAGCACCGAACGCTCTCTTACCTTCCCCATCATGGATTATCCCCGCGAATTCGATGTCATCGTCGTCGGAGGCGGTCACGCCGGTACCGAAGCGGCGCTGGCTGCGGCGCGCACAGGCGCCCAGACGCTGCTACTGACCCACAACATCGAAACCCTAGGCCAAATGTCCTGCAATCCCTCCATCGGCGGGATCGGCAAGGGGCATCTCGTCAAAGAAGTCGACGCCCTTGGCGGCGCCATGGCCCTGGCCACTGACGAGGCAGGGATTCAGTTCCGCATCCTGAACAGTTCCAAGGGGCCAGCCGTCCGGGCAACCCGGGCGCAGGCCGACCGGGTCCTGTACCGCAAGGCGATTCGCGGGCGGCTCGAGAATCAGCCCAACCTGTGGCTGTTCCAGCAGGCGGTGGAAGACCTGATGGTGGAGGGCGATCGTGTGGTCGGCGCCGTGACCCAGGTTGGTCTGAAGTTCAGGGCCAAGACCGTGGTCCTGACCGCGGGCACCTTTTTGAATGGCCTGATCCACGTGGGGCTGCAGAACTACTCCGGCGGCCGCGCCGGTGACCCGCCTGCCATTTCCCTCGGCCAGCGCCTGAAAGAATTGCAATTGCCGCAGGGACGCCTGAAGACCGGAACACCGCCGCGCATCGACGGCCGCAGTATCAACTACAGCATCCTCGAAGAACAACCGGGTGACCTGAATCCGATCCCGGTGTTCTCGTACCTGGGCAACGTGGCAATGCACCCCCGCCAGTTGCCGTGCTGGATCACGCATACCAACACGCGCACCCACGACATCATCCGCGGCGGCCTGGATCGTTCGCCCATGTACAGCGGCGTCATCGAGGGCGTGGGCCCGCGCTACTGCCCGTCGATCGAGGACAAGATCCATCGTTTCGCCGACAAGGAATCACACCAGGTCTTCCTGGAGCCGGAAGGGTTGGACACGCACGAGGTCTATCCCAACGGCGTCTCCACCAGCCTGCCATTCGATGTGCAGCTGGCGTTGATCCATTCCTTGCCCGGCCTGGAAAACGCCCATATCCTGCGCCCTGGCTACGCCATCGAATATGACTACTTCGATCCACGTGGATTGAAGAGCACGCTGGAAACCAAGGCAATAGCCGGCCTGTATTTCGCCGGCCAGATCAATGGCACCACCGGCTACGAAGAAGCCGCCGCGCAGGGTCTGCTGGCCGGGGTCAATGCCGCCTTGTCGGCGCTGGATCGCGAACAGTGGACGCCGCGGCGCGATGAAGCCTACCTGGGCGTTCTGGTCGATGACCTGGTTACGCGCGGCGTGACCGAGCCGTACCGCATGTTCACCTCGCGCGCCGAATATCGTCTGAGCCTGCGCGAGGACAATGCCGATCTGCGCCTGACCGAGATCGGCCGCCAGCTGGGCATCGTCGACGATATCCGTTGGGATGCCTTCAACCACAAGCGGGACGCGGTGGCCGCCGAAGTCGAACGGCTCAAGTCCTCCTGGGTCAATCCGCGCGTGCTGCCGCAGGAAGTGGCCGAGCCTCTGCTGGGCAAGGCAATTGAACGTGAGTACTCACTAGCAGATCTGCTGAAACGGCCCAATGTTTCCTATGAAGCGCTGATGGCCGCCCGCAACACCGACGGCACGCTGCTGGCCGGCCCGGGGGTGGCGGCCGACGAGGTGTTGGCCGAGCAGGTCGAAATCCAGGTGAAATACGCGGGCTATATCGCCCGCCAGCAGGACGAGGTCCAGAAACAGATCGCGCACGAGCAACAGCGAATTCCGGATGACGTCGATTACGACGCCGTGACGAGCCTGTCGTTCGAAGTGCGCCAGAAACTCAAGACGCACCGGCCCGAGACCATCGGCCAGGCCGGGCGTATCTCCGGCGTGACGCCGGCGGCGATCTCGCTATTGCTCATCCACCTGAAGCGCCTGCATTACGGCTCGCGCAAGCAAGCCGCATGAGCGCCCATGCCAACCCGGCCGGCGCGGACATGGCCGGCCGCCTCGCCCATGCCTTCGAGCAACTGGGCTTGCAGGCCGACGCCGCGGCCACGGCCAAGCTGCTCGACTACCTGGCGCAGATGCAGCGCTGGAATCGCACCTACAACCTGACCGCGATCCGTGACCCGCAACAGATGCTGGTGCAGCACCTGTTCGACAGCCTGGCCGCGGTGGGGCCGTTCAGCGCAGCGCTGGGCGCGCCCGGCACGCCCGCCAAGGTATACGACGTCGGCTCCGGTGGCGGCCTGCCTGGCGTGGTCCTGGCCATCATGCGGCCTGAGTGGTCGGTGACCTGCGTCGACGCCGTGGAAAAGAAAACCGCCTTCGTCCGGCAGATGAGCGGCGTCCTGGCGCTGCCCAATCTCCAGGCGCGTCACGCGCGCATCGAGACGCTGGAACCGGCCGGTTGCAACATTGTGACGTCGCGTGCCTTCGCTTCCTTGGAGGATTTTGCGATGCTCGCGGGCCGACATGTGGGCAACGATGGTACCCTCATCGCCATGAAGGGCAAGGTCCCGGATGAAGAGATCCAGGCGCTGCACGCGCATGGGCAATGGCAGGTCGACCATATTCAGCCGCTCCAGGTGCCGGAGCTGCAAGCCGAACGCTGCCTGATCTGGATGCGCCGTAGTCAAGGAACCCTATGAAGAACTTACCCCCCAGCTCGACCGCCCGCGTTTTCTGCATCGCCAACCAGAAGGGCGGTGTCGGCAAGACGACCACCGCCATCAACCTGGCGGCCGGGTTGGCCACGCACAAGCAACGCGTGCTGCTGGTGGACCTGGATCCGCAGGGCAATGCGACCATGGGCAGCGGCATCGACAAGAATTCCCTCGAGTCGAACCTGTACCAGGTGCTGATCGGCGAAGCCACCATCGAGCAGGCCCGCGTGCGTTCGGAGTCGGGGGGCTACGACGTGCTGCCCGCCAACCGCGAACTGTCCGGCGCGGAAATCGACCTGGTGCAGATGGACCAGCGCGAGCGCCAGCTCAAGGCCGCCATCGATACCGTCGCCACGCAGTATGACTTCGTGCTGATCGATTGTCCGCCCACGCTCTCGCTGCTGACGCTGAACGGCCTGGCCGCGGCGCATGGCGTCATCATTCCCATGCAGTGCGAGTACTTCGCGCTCGAAGGCCTGTCCGACCTGGTCAACACCATCAAGCGGGTGCATCGCAATATCAACGACGACCTGCGCGTCATCGGCTTGCTGCGCGTGATGTTCGATCCGCGCATGACCCTGCAGCAGCAGGTGTCGGCGCAGCTCGAATCGCACTTTGGCGACAAGGTCTTCAAGACCGTGGTGCCGCGCAACGTGCGCCTGGCCGAAGCACCCAGCTACGGCATGCCGGGCGTGATCTACGACCGCGCCTCGCGCGGCGCGCAGGCGTACATCTCGTTCGGCGCCGAAATGATCGAACGCGTGCGCGAACTCAACTGACACATCCGCATGTCCGCTGTCATGCCTCTTCCTCCGGACGCCGTCCGTTCCCACCCGCCGCGCCGCGACCTGCGGGACACGCTGCGCGCGCGCCTGGAAGAGGCCGCGCTCAACGCCACGGCGGTGCGCGCGCAGGTGCTGTACGACGGCTGGCTGGTGCGGTTCGCGCCATCGTCGGCCAAGCGGGTGCGCAGCATCAACGTGCTGGGGTTATCCACACGTCCGCTGGATGAGCGGCTGGCGTATTGTTCAACGTTGTACGCGCGCCATGGCTTGCCCATGGTGCTGCGCCTGACCTCCATCGGCCCTGATTTCGCCCTGGACGCCGAGCTGGCCTCCCGGGGCTACCTCCTTACCGAAGAGACCCGAGTCATGAGCATGCCGCTCGCCCCCCGGCCGCCCGCCCGGGGCGATCTGCTTTTCAGGACAGTGGACCCTGCCCGTTTCGCGGCGGCGGTCGGAGGCATGCGCGCCGCCCGTGCCGAGCATGTGGCCGAGCACCAGGCGCGGCTCGAAGGCTTGGCGGTGGATATCCTGCCGGTGTTGGCTTTCGATGCCGCGGGCGCCTGCGTGGCCGGTGGCATGGCCGTGCGCGATGGTGACCTGGCGGGCCTGTTCGATGTGGTGACGGACCCGGCGCAGCGGCGCAAGGGTCACGCGGCGGGGCTGGTCGAGCACCTGTTGGCCGAGTGCGCCGAAAACGGCGCCACCACGGCCTATCTGCAGGTGGAGCCACAAAACACCGCCGCGCGCGCTTTGTATGACCGCTACGGATTCAAAGACTGTTACGCGTATTGGTACCGCCTGCCCGCCGAGCAGGCGGCCGCCTGAGCCCGGTTCGGGATACCAAAAACAGAAGGAAAGAGGATTTAACTATGGCCACCAAGAAACCCAAGGGATTGGGTCGCGGACTTGACGCCTTGCTGGGCGCCGATGCGCCCGCCATCGACAACATCGGCAAGGCCCCGGCCAAGCCCGAGGGTTTGCCGTCCACCTTGCCTGTTTCGAAGATGCGAGCCGGCAAGTACCAGCCGCGTACCCGCATGGACGAGGGCGCGTTGGGCGAGCTGGCCGAGTCGATTCGCACACAAGGCATCATGCAGCCCATTCTGGTGCGCGCGCTGGGCGATGCGCCCGGCCATTACGAGATCATCGCGGGCGAGCGCCGTTTCCGCGCCGCGCAACTGGCCGGTCTGAAGGAAGTGCCGGTGCTGGTGCGCGAAGTCGCCGACGAGAACGCGGCCGTCATGGCGCTGATCGAGAACATCCAGCGCGAAGACCTGAACCCGCTGGAAGAGGCGCATGGCGTGCGCCGCCTGCTGGACGAATTTGGCCTGACCCACGAGCAGGCCGCCCAGGCCATCGGCCGTTCGCGTTCGGCCACCAGCAACCTGCTGCGCCTGTTGAACCTGGCGTCCGCCGTGCAGACCATGCTGCTGGCCGGCGACGTCGACATGGGCCATGCGCGCGCGTTGCTGGCGGTGGATGCCGCCACGCAGATCCAGCTGGCCAACCAGATCATCGCGCGCCGCCTGTCGGTGCGCGAAGCCGAAAAGCTGGTCGCCAAGACCGCCAAGGAAGCCGAGAGCGCGGCCTCGCCCAAGAAGAAGGCCAACGGCGTTTCGCGCGACCTGACGCGCCTGGAAGAGGCCCTGTCCGATCATCTCGGCACGCGCGTGGCGCTCAAGGTCGGCGCCAAGGAAAAGGGCCAGATCGTGATTGATTTCCACGGCTGGGAACATCTGAACTCGCTGCTCGAACGCCAGGGCCTGTCCGGGGTGGTCGATGCCTGAGCAGGCGTTGCCCGTCATCGCGGTGCTGGCCACGGGCGGCACCATCGCCGGCGCCCAGGCCGACGCCACGTCCGCCGGCTACAAGGCTGGTTCGTTCTCGGTGGGCGACCTGCTGGCCGCGGTGCCGCAATTGGCGGGCCTGGCCGATATCCGTGCCGAACAGGTCGCCAACGTTGGCAGCCAGAACATGACGCACGGCGTCTGGCGCGCGCTGGCGCAGCGGGTCGAGGCCTTGTGCGCGGATCATTCCGTTGCCGGCATCGTCATCACGCACGGCACCGACACGCTTGAGGAAACCGCTTACTTCCTCAGTCTGGTGGTCCGCCATGACAAACCCGTGGTGCTGGTGGGCGCGATGCGGCCGGCCACGGCGCTCGGCGCCGAAGGCCCCGCCAACCTGTACAACGCGGTGGCGCTGGCGCGCCATCCCGACGCGCGCGGGCGTGGCCCGCTGGTCGTCATGAACGAAGACGTGCATTACGCGCGCGAAATCCAGAAGATCGCCTGCGCCGGCATCAATGCCTTCGCCTCGCCCAACCGGGGGCGCGCCGGTGTGATGCACGGCGGCACGCCATGTTTCTATTCGCGCAACACCACGGTCCACACGACACAAAGTGAGTTTTCACTCGCATTGCTGGAAAAAGCCGGCTGGCCGCGCGTGGATATCGTCTATGCGCACGCCGATCTCCAGGGCGACGTCATTGACTTCATCGCGAGCCAGGCCGAAGGCATCGTGCTGGCCGGGGTGGGCGATGGCAACGCCACCGATCTGGCCATCGACGGCTTGACGCGGGCCGCGGCCAATGGCGTCGCGGTGGTGCGTTCCAGCCGTACCGGCAGCGGTTTTGTCGCGCGTGACGTCGAACTCGACGACGCCGCGCTCGGCTTCGTCGCCGCTGCCGACCTGAATCCGCAGAAGGCCCGCATCCTGTTGATGCTGGCGCTGTGCATAACGCGTGACACTACGGTCCTGCAGCGCTGCTTCGATCGCTATTGAGGCGATCCGTGGCATTCGCGGGCATGCCTTGCGTGCCCGTCGCCCTTACGGATCGGGCGATGCGTCAGCGCCGTGCGCCAGCCCCAGGCTGGTGCGCAGCATATCGTAGACCTGTCGCGTCAGTGGATTGATTAGGTCACGTCTTATCCACAGAAAGTAGGTCACGTCCGGCAGCGGCGGCAGGCCTTCCTTTTCTCCCAGCACCCGCATTTCCGGCGCCAGCAGTTCCACGCTGCGCGCCGTCACGCCCAGGCCCGCCCGCAGCGCGGCCTTGATGCCCACCAGGTTGGGCGCGACGTAGTTGGTGTGCCACCGCACCTGCGCCTGTTCCAGCGCAGTCAACGCCAGGCGGCGGAAGATGCTGGGCTCGTCGGCCAGCACCAGTGGCACCGGCGCATTCATGTCATGCACATAGTCGGCCGAGGCCAGCCACACCGTGGGCGAGGTGCGCAACGCCACGCCTTCGAAATCCTGGTCGAAGCGCGTCGAGATCGTCAGGTCCAGCTCGCCCGCGCGCAGCGCGTCCATCAGGATAGGGCTGCGGTCGGTGCGGATCTCCAGTTTCACGCGCGGCGCCGAGCGCGCGATATGGGTCAGCAGCGTCGGCAGGATGGTGTCGGCCACGTCGAGCGGCGCGCCCAGCCGCAGGTCGCCCTCCAGCGGGCCGTCCTGCAGCGCGCGCAGGGCTTCATCATTGATGGCCAGCATGTGGCGCGCATATTCCACCAGGCGCCTGCCATGGGTGGACAGGGTCTTGTTGCGGCCTTGCTTTTCGAACAGGGGCAGGCCAAGGGTCGCCTCCAGGCGCTGCATCTGCTGGGTCACGGCCGACTGGGTCTTGTGCAGCCGGTTGGCGGCTTCGGAAAAGGTCTCGTAGCGCGCGATCGCGGTCAACGTACGCAGCAGGTCCAGATCGAGATTACGCATGAGGAACGGGGATATCGCCTAAATACATTAGAGATGCTTATGGAATATTAAGGCAATTTAAATTGTTGGCGCCGACGCTCGACGATACAGTGACTGTAATAACTCGTGAAACAAGAGAGAAAGTCATCGTGAGCACCCCGCATCCCCATCAGCACGGCATCGACAGCGCCGTCGGAAATATTAAAAATACTTTAGGAAATAAGGGGCTGAACCGCGACAGCCTGAAGGTGGTGCTGGACGAACTCATCGGCCTGGCGGGCCACACCGACTGGTGGGCCCAGGACCGCTACCCGGCACCGGAAGACGGCGAGCGCCAGGCGCGCTACCTGATCAGCGAGGACGCCGACAAAAGTTACGCGCTCTACCTGAACGTGATGCGGCCCGGCAAGCAGATCGTGCCGCACAACCACACCACCTGGGCCTGTATCGCGGCCGTCGAAGGGGTCGAATACAACTACGTCTACGATCGCACCGACGATGGCTCGGTGCCCGGCGTCGGTCACCTGAAGCAACGCGGCACCGTGGTGGTCGGGCCGGGCGCCGGCATTGCGCTCATGCCCGACGATATCCACGCGGTCGAGATCCAGGGCGACAGCGTGATCCGTCACCTGCACATGTATGGCCGCGCCCTTGAAACGCTGAACGAACGGCTGGCCTTCGACCTGGCCGCCGGGACCTGCAAAGTCATGCCGATCGGCGTGCAGACCCGCCGCTGACCGCCATGAACAAGCCCCTGCGGCCCGCGACGCGCTTGCTGCGCGCCGGGCGTCCCCACGCCGGCTGGGTCAATACCCCGGTCACGCGCGCCAGCACTTATGTGTTCGACAGCGTCGCGGCCTGGCGTGACACCCGCGCCCGCCGCGAACAGGAACGCCTGGCGTCATATGGCGCGCGCGGCACCGACAGCACGCACGCGCTGGAAGACGCGCTGGTCGAGCTGGAGCAGGGCCATCGCGCCCAGTTGTACCCGACCGGACAGGCCGCCATCGCCACCGTGCTGCTGGCCTATCTGCGCAGCGGCGATCATGTGCTGGTGACCGACGCGGTATATGAACCGGTGCGGCGCTTCTGCGCCGAGCACCTGGCGCGGCTGGGCATCGAGGTCACCTTCTACCCGCCGGATGGCGCCGGCCTGGCGCAGTTGCTGCGTCCCAACACACGCATGATCTATGCCGAGTCGCCCGGCTCGCTCACTTACGAGATGCCCGGCTTGCGACAGATGGCCGATCTGGCGCGGCGCCATGGGTGCTGGCTGGCTGTGGACAATACCTGGGCGTCCGGCTTGCTGTGCCAGCCGCTGGCGCTGGGCGCGGATATCTCGATTCTGGCGGCCACCAAATACCTGGGTGGACATGCCGACGTGATGATGGGCGCGGTCGTGACCAATGTCCGGGCATGGCGCGCGCTGGAACGGGCCAGTATCGATTTCGGCCAGACCGTCGGCGCCGACGATGCGTTCCTGGTGCTGCGCGGCATGCGATCGCTGCCGCTGCGCCTGGCGCAGCATGCCCGCAGCGCCTTGCGCGTGGCGCAATGGCTGCAGGGCAGGGCGCAGGTGGCGCGCGTGCTGTACCCGGCCTTGCCCGGCGACCCCGCGCATACGGTCTGGCGGCGCGAATGTTCAGGCGCCAATGGCCTGTTGACGCTGGAGTTCGCCGCGGGCATCACCGACGCAGACATGGAGCGCGTTATCGATGCCCTGCGCCTGTTTGGCATCGGCGCCTCCTGGGGCGGTTTCGAGAGCCTCGTGATTCCCGTCAATCTGGCCAAGGCCCGGTCCCTGCCTGTCGCCCCGCATGGCGCCATGCTGCGCCTGCATATCGGGCTTGAAGATCCGGACGACCTGATTGCCGATCTCGAACAGGCATTGGACCAACTGCGGCCAGCCTTGAATTCCCATTCTCCCGATTCCCTGCGGATTTGATGATGCATTCCCCTTCCCACCCGACGCTGGCCGACATCGACTCGCACACGCTCAAAGGCTGGTTGCACGACGGCGACGAGATCGCGTTGCTGGACGTGCGCGAGCATGGCCAGTATGGCGAGTCCCACCTGTTCTATGCGGCGCCGGTGCCCTTCAGCCGCCTGGAAGCCGACATCGCGCGGCTGGCGCCGCGCCGCGATGTGCGCCTGGTGGTGTATGACGCCGGCGCCGAGGATGACGTCGCCCTGCGCGCGGCCTCGGCTTTGCGCGCGCTGGGCTATACCCGTGTCTATCGCCTGGCCGGGGGCATCGCGCAATGGCAGCGCGATGGCTATGCCACGTTCGCCGGCGTCAACGTACCCAGCAAGACTTTTGGCGAACTGGCTGAAGAGGTCTTCCATACGCCGCGCATCAGCGCGGCCGAACTGGCCGAGCGCCAGCGCCGCGGCGACAACCTGATCGTGCTCGACGGCCGGCCCTACGCTGAATACCAGAAGATGAGCATCCCCGGCGGCATCTGCTGCCCCAACGGCGAACTGGCGCTGCGCGCCCACACCCTGGCGCGCGACCCGAGCACCACCATCGTGGTCAATTGTGCTGGCCGCACGCGCAGCATCATTGGCGCGCAGACGCTGATCAACCTGGGTGTGCCCAATCCGGTCTATGCGCTGGAAAACGGCACTCAGGGCTGGTATCTGGCGGACTTCAGGCTCGACCACGGCGCCAGCCGCCGCTACGACGAGGCCATCGCGCCGCAAGACCTGCCCGCGCTGGCGCAACGCTCGGCCGGCCTGGCCGAACGCCACGGCGTGCCGATCGTGGACGCGGCCCAGGTGCGGGCCTGGCTGGGCGACACGGCCCGCAGCACCTTTCTGTGCGATGTGCGCAGCGCCGAGGAATACGCGCAAGGCTCGCTGCCCGGCGCGCAGCATGCCCCGGGTGGCCAGTTGATCCAGGCCACCGACCAGTACCTGGCCGTGCGCGGCGCCCGCATCGTGGTGTTCGATGGCGAAGGCGTGCGCGCGCCGGTGGTGGCCAGCTGGCTGTGCCAGATGGGCTGGGACGCATGTGTGCTCAAGGAAGGCCTGGCCGCCGACCTTCCAGCACCGGTCGCGCCGCCGGTCGAGCCCGCCCTGCGGCTGCTGGATGATCGCGCTCTGGCCGCGGCGCAGGCGCGGGGCGCGCGGCTGATCGATATCCGTTCCAGCATGCGTTATCGCGCCCAGCATATCGCGGGGGCGCAATGGTCGATCCGGCCGCGCTTTGCCGGCCTGGCGCTGGCGCCGTCGCAGCCGCTGGTGCTGCTGGCCGACGAACGCGCCGTGGCCGCCTGGGCCGTGGCCGATCTGCGCGCGCTCGGTGCGCACGATGTGGCGGTAAACCTGGGCACGCCGGCCAGCTGGTCGGCCGCCGGCATCCCCCTGGTTGCGACGCCCGACGAACCGGCCGACCGGGATTGCATCGACTACCTGTTTTTCGTACATGACCGCCACGACGGCAATAAGGCCGCCGCGCGTCAGTACCTGGCTTGGGAAACCAATCTGGTCAGGCAGATCGACGCGCGCGAGCGCGCCGCCTATCGCTTCCCGGCAGGATAACCATCGCAGCTCGGCCGCCACGGCGGCCGGGTGAAACGCTTCATCCGATCAGCACGCCCCGGCGCTTTGCCGGCGGGGCGCGGACGGTTCATGGCGAACCGGAATGCAATGGACGGCCGAGCATCCGGCCGCCAACCACAAGGGGAAATACCGATGAACAAGTACATCGTGCAACATGCATGCAAGACCGCCGCCGCCCTGGCCTGCCTGGCGTGGGGACTCAATGCCCATGCCCAGGCGCTCGCGCCCCTGGCCGACTATCCCAGGCAGGCCATTACCGTGGTGTCGCCATTCCCGCCCGGCGGCGGCAACGATGGCGTGGCACGCCTGATCGCGCAGGAACTCGGCGTCATCACCGGCCAGAGCGTCGTGGTGGAAAACCGCTCCGGCGCCGGCGGCAACGTTGGCACGTCACAGGTCTCGCGCGCCAAGCCTGACGGTTATACGCTGGTGATGTCGCAGACCAGCGTCATGGCGGTCAACCCGCGCCTGTACAAGAACGTCGGTTTCGATCCGCTCAAGGACTTCGTGCCGATCTCGCAGATCACCTCGGCGCCGCTGGTGCTGGTGGCGCGCAGCGAAAGCGCCTACAAGTCGCTGGGCGACTACCTGGACGCCGCGCGCAAGCAGCCGGACGTCATCACCTACGCCACGCCCGGCAACGGCACGATGAGCCACTTGATGGGGGCGCTGCTGTCGCAGAAGGCCAACGTCAAGCTGGTGCACGTGCCGTATCGCGGCGCCGCGCCCGCCATCACCGACCTGATGGGCGGCACCGTCGACATGCTGATCACCTCGCCGGCCTCGGCCGAGCCGATGGTCACGGCCGGCAAGCTGCGCATCCTGGCGCTCAGCCACGAGAACGGCATCGGCATCTTCAAGGGCGCGCCCACGCTTGGCCAGGCCGGCATGGATGGCATCACGGCCGACGACTGGTACGGCCTGTTCGCGCCGGCGGGGACGCCGCCCGAGCGTGTTGCCTACCTGGCGCAGGCCGTGGCGCAGGCGATGAAGTCGCCCAATGTGATCGCCAAAATCCGGGCTGGCGGCAGCCAGCCCGTGGGCAGTGCGCCCGACGCGTTCGGCAAGCGGTTGCAGCAGGACACCGCGTACTGGGCCGACATGGTGAAGGTGGCGGGGGTGTCGGTCGACTGACGCGCCGCTATACCACCAGCAGCTTGCCGACCGCGGCCGCCAGGGCCGCGAACGCAGGCTGCTTCTGTGCCTGGGTGTTGGTGATGAGGTGGTCGATGCGATTGACCTCGCAATACGACACCCGGCTGCACAGGCCGATCTTGCTGAAGTCGGCCAGCAGGATGCGCTGCTTGGCGTTGGCCGCCATGGCGCGGGCCACTTCGGCCTCGCGCAGGTCGTAGCTGGTGGCGCCGCATTCTGCGTCCACGCCCACCGGCGACAGCAGCGCGACGTCGGCGCGGTAGCGGTGGATCTCGGCGATGGTGATGTCGCCGGCGGTGGCGCAGACCGGGCCGCCCACCGAGCCTCCCAGCATGATCAGTTCGTTGGCGCCATGGCCGGCGGCGCCCACCTTGAGCGCCACATCGAATGAATTGGTGATGATGGTCAGCCCGCTCAGCTTGGCCAGCTCATCGGCCAGTGTGCTGGTGGTGCTGCCCGCGTCCAGGAACAGCGTCTGGCCGCTGGCCACCAACCCGGCGGCGGCGCGCGCGATGGCGCGCTTGTACTTGACGCGGGTGTGCACGCGTTCGGTGATCGGCGGCTCGCTATGCACCGGCACGGCGCCGCCATGCACGCGGCGCAACTCGCCCATGGCCTCCAGTTCCAGCAGATCGCGCCGGACCGTCTCCCGCGATACGCCCAGTTCACCGACGATACGGTCGGTCGATACCTGCTGCAGCGAAGACAGCAGGGCGCGGATTCTCTGATACCGCTCTTCTTGCCACATATCGGATGCTTCCTAATCTTATTTGCGGCGCCGCGCCGGCAGCGCGATCAACGCGCGCATCGCCAGCAGCGAACCACCTACGACCAGCATGATAAGCGTCGAATAGGCCGCGGCCTGCGAGACGAAGCCGGCTTCGTCCAGCCGCAGTACGGAAACGGGCGCCACGCTGATTGACGGCGTCACCAGGAATATCACCGCCGACAGCGTCACCATGGAACGCATGAACAGGAAGAAGAATACGCCCAGCACCGTCGCGCCTATTTGCGGCAACACCGCGTCGCGCAGCACGTGCGCGGTGCCGCCGCCCAGGCAGCTCACCGCTTCCTCCAGGGCCTGCGGCACCGCGCGCATGCCGGTCATCATCGTCAGGAAACCCTGCGTGTGATAGTGGTAGAAGTTGCAAAGCGCGATCAGCGCGGCGCTGCCATACAGCGCGTAGAGCGGCGTGGAAGGGGAGTTGAAGGCGAAGATATAGGACAGCCCCAGCACCAGTCCCGGCACGCCCACGGGCAGCACCGATACCAGGTAGACCAGTTTGGCCCAGACACGTGGAATGCGGCACACCCCGAAGGTCAGGAAGAACAGCAACAGCACGCCACCGGCCGCGGCCGCCAGCGACAGGTACAGCGATGTCCACAGTGGCGCATAACCGCCGCTGACCGTGATGTCGTAGTGCTTCAGGGTCCACTCCATACGGTACGGCCATAGCCGCATGAAGCTGGCGAACACCACCGTGGCCACCGTCGCCACGATGGCGCCCGCGCACAGCGACACTCCCAGCGTGAACGCGAGGTCGCGCCCGCGCGCCGATTGCGGCGTCACGCGCAGGCCGCTGGGCGAGGCGGCGCCGAACTGGCGCTGCGAGGCCACGCGCTCGATCTGCACCGAGATCAGCGACGGCAGCAGCAGCAGGATGCCGACCACCGAGCCCATGCCGAAATTCATCTGGCCCGACACCTGGCTGTAGATCTCGGTGGCCAGCACGCGGTAGTTGCCGCCGATCACCGCGGCATTGCCGAAGTCGGTGATGGTGATGACGAACACCACGAAGGCCGCGCTCAACAGACCGAACCTGCAGTTTGGCAGCGTGATGTCGAAGAACTGCCGCAGGCTCGACGCGCCCATCACCTCGGCCGCATCGTAATAGCGCGCGTCGGTGTTGCGCAGCGCCGCCTGCAGAATCAGCACGGCCTGGGGCAGGGCATAGAACACGTTCGAGATCAGCAGTCCCCAGAAGCCGTAGATGTCGATCTCCCAACCGGTCCAGCGGTGCACCAGGCCATTGCGGCCGAGAATGAAGATCAGTCCAAGCCCTTGCACCAGCGACGGCGCCAGCAGCGGCAGCACCAGCGCCAGTTTGACGAAAGCCTTGCCGCGCATGCGGCTGCGGTCCAAGCCGAAGGCAATGGCGAAACCCAGCAGCAGGCTGACGGCGGTGGTGGCCGCGCTCATCGTCAGGCTGTTGGCGGTGGCGGTCAGGATGCCGCGCGTGGCGAACACCTCGGTGTAATTGCCCAGGCCGATGCCGCCGTCCTTTTCCACCAGGCTGCGCCAGCCTACCGTGGCCAACGGATACAGGAAAAACAGCGCCAGGCCCGTCATCGGGATGCCGACGCAGGCCCACAGCAACAGCCGATCCAGCGATGCGGGCGCGCGGCTGGCGCGGGACGAAGCGGTGGCGTCGATACGAGCGGTATTCATGTCCGGGCTCCCGCGCGAATCGGCGTGGCGGATACGTTCATACATGAACCCAGGCGCATTGTTCCGGCGCCATGTCCAGGCGCACCGGCGTGCCCCGCGACAGGCCCGCCGCGCCTTGCTGTTCGACCAGCAATTCGCGGCCCCGCCAGTCCACCCGCACGCGTGTCAGGTTGCCCATGAAAGTCATCTCGCGCACGCGCCCCGGTCCGCGTTCATCGGCGGCGATGCGCAGGCTCTCCGGCCGCAGACACGCCTCGAAACGCTCGCTGGCGCCATCCGGCCGGGTCGCCAGCAGCGCTGGCATGGCCTCGCGCACCCAGTCGGTCGGCAACAGGTTGCTCAAGCCGACGAAGTTGGCGACAAAACGCGTGCGCGGCCGCAGGTACAGGTCAGACGGCGATCCCACCTGTTCGACGCGGCCATCGTTCATGCAGACGATCTTGTCGGCCAGCGTCAGCGCCTCCTCCTGGTCGTGCGTCACCATGATGGTGGGGATCTGCAGGCGACGCTGCACCTCGTGGATCTCGGCGCGCATGTCGGTGCGCACGCGCGCATCCAGCGCCGACAGCGGCTCGTCCAGCAGGATCAGCGCGGGATCCACCGCCAGTGCCCGCGCCAGCGCCACGCGTTGCTGCTGGCCGCCGGACAACTGATGGGGATAACGCTGTGCATAATCCGGCAGCTTGATCAGCGCCAGCAATTCGCGCACGCGCGCGTCGATGCGCTCGCGGCCTTCGCCGCGGATGCGCAGGCCGTAGCCCACGTTCTGGGCGACGGTCATGTTGGGGAACAGCGAATACGACTGGAACACGATGCCGAAGCCGCGTTTGCGCGCGGGCAGCGCCGACAGGTCGCGTCCGCCCAGCGTGAGGGTACCGCTGTCGAAGGGCAGCAGCCCGGCGACGATGCGCAGCAGGGTCGTCTTGCCGCAGCCGCTGGGGCCCAGCAGGCAGACGAATTCGTGCTCGCCGACGGACAGGTCGATGCCTTCCAGCGCCACCGCGCCGTCGAAGGTCTTGCGGATTCCGCGCAATTCCAGGTACATGGCCACTCCAGGCGGTGGCGTGGCGGCCGGCGGCGCCGGCCGCGCGCGCCGTCAGCGTTTGATGGTTTCCTGCCAGGTCTTGATGGTGGTGTCGCGTTCCGCCGCCGATTTCTGGAAGTCCACCGGGTACAGCACGGCGGTCAGGTCCTTGGGCAGGCCCGCGGCCTCGGCCGCCTTGTTGGGGGCGGCGCCCGGGATCGTCACCAGTTCCTTGTACTTGCTGTACAGCTCGCCGGCCTGCGCCGACAGCGTCCAGTCGAGGAAACGCTTGGCATCCGCGGGATTCTTGGCGGTCTTCATGAGGCCGGAGGCTTCGAGTTCATAGCCGACCCATTTCGACGGGATCACCATCTTCACCGGAAAGCCCTCCTCGATCGACTGCATCGCCGGAAACGCGAACGACACGCCGATTGCATACTCGCCGGCGCGCGCCATCTTGCAGGGGCGCGAGCCCGACGACGTGTACTGCGCTACGTTCTTGTCCAAGTCCTTGAGCAGCGCCCAGCCTTTCTCGGCGCCCAGCCCCTGCAGCAATGCCACGATCTGCAGATAGCCGGTGCCGGATGCCGCCGGGCTGGGGATGACAATCTCGCCCTTGTAGACCGGCTTGGTCAGATCCTCCCACGAGGTTGGCAGCGGCAGGTTCTTCGACTTGAGCCGGTCGGTGTTGACGCAGAACGCGGCCACATAGCCGGTGGCGGCGAACCACTTGTTGTCGGCGGCCTTGTATTGCGCCGGCAGGGTATCGATGCCCTTGGCCGCATACGGCTCCAGCAGCTTTTGCAGACGCGGGTCCAACATGTTGCTGACGGCGAAGCCCCAGATCACGTCCTGCTGTGGATTGTCCGCCTCGGCGATCAGGCGCGCGCCCAGATCGCCGGTGGACAGGCGCAGCACGTTCACCTTCACGTCCGGCATGGCGGCATTGGCCGCCTTCAAGTAGGCGGCGATCTCGTCTTCCTCCAGCGCGGTATAGACGGTGATGGCGCCGGCATGGACGGCCTGGGCGAAACCTAGGGAAATTACTGCAACCACAAGACCAAGCTTCTTCTTACATTGCATGATGGAACTCCGGAAAGGAATACACGGCAACGGCGATGAGCTGCTTTTCTGCGAACGGCGGGGCGGTAAAGTTGCGCGAGGAAACGTTGCGTTTCCCGGGTTGCGTTTTTAGGTATATTTGCAAATTTGTGGCAACGTGTCTAGACTGGAAAAACCCGAATCGCATGGGTTTTTCTGCGCCGCGCCACGCCTCGGAGCTCGTCATGCAAACTTCGCCGCCGCTTACCGCGCAGCAATTGGCCGTGTTTTCCTCGTTCGCCCAGACGCTGGCGGATCAGGTCCGGCCTTTGTCGCGCCAGTGGTTCCGCCACCCCTTGACGGTGGAAACCAAAGCGGACGAAAGTCCCGTCACCCGGGCCGACCGCGAGGTCGAGGCAGCCTTGCGCGAGACCATCGCGCAGCACTACCCGGACCATGGCATCTTCGGCGAGGAATACGGCGCCAGCCATGCGGAGGCCGAATGGGTGTGGTCGCTCGATCCCATCGACGGCACCCGCGCCTTCATCTCAGGCAATCCCCTGTGGGGCACATTGCTGGCGCTGCTGCATCGCGGCCGCCCGGTGCTGGGACTGATCGACATCCCCATGATGGCCGAGCGCTGGCTGGGCGCCAGCGGTTCGCCCGCTCGCCTGAACGGCGAGCCCTGCCGGGTCAGCGCCTGCACCCAGCTGGACCAGGCTATCCTCTACGCCACCTCGCCCGACATATTCGACGGCCCCGACCTGGACGCGTTCGACACGCTGGCCGGCACGGTGCGCATGCGTCGCTACGGTGGCGATTGCTACAGCTATGGGCTGCTGGCCAGCGGCCATGTCGACCTGGTGGTCGAGGCCGGCCTGCAGCCTTATGACTATCTGGCGCTGATGCCCGTGATCGAAGGCGCGGGCGGCGTCATTACCGATTGGTCGGGGCAGCCGTTAGGCCTCGCGTCGCAGGGCCGCGTGATCGCGGCCGCCACACCGCAACTGCATCGCGAGGCGATGCGGGCGCTGGGGCGGCCGTGACCTGAAACACCGCGCCCCGCGACCCCGCACGTCAACGCAACGCTTCAGCCACGACAAGGTGAACGAGCCATGCATGCACTAGGGGTAGCAACGGTGGAAGACGCGGAGCGGCTGGTCCAGGCCAGTACGCTCTCGCATATCAAGATCGGCCTGTCCGACGTCGATGGCGTCATGCTGGGCAAGTACGTCAGGCGCGACAAGTTCCTGGCCGCGCTACGCGGCGGGCTGGCGTTCTGCGACGTCGTGTTCGGCTGGGATCTGGACGACCAGCTCTACGACAACGCCAAGTACACCGGCTGGCACACGGCGTATCCCGACGCGCAGCTGCGCATCGTGCCCAGCACATGCCGCCGGCTGCCGCTGGAGCAGGGGCCCGGCGGCGAAGACATGCTGCTCTTCCTGGCCGAATTCGACGGCCCCGCGGCCGACATCTGCCCGCGCCGCCTGCTGCACCGCACGCTGGACCGCGCCGCCGGCATGGGCTTCGAGGTCTATGCCGCGCTCGAATACGAGTTCTTCATGTTCCGCGAAACGCCGCACTCGGTGCGCGCCAAGCACTACCGCGACATGGAGAACTGGACCCCCGGCAACTTCGGCTATTCGATGCTGCGCAGCACGGTGCAGGGCGATTTCTATCGCAAGCTGCTCGACATGTGCGAGCGCATGGACATGCCGATCGAAGGCCTGCATACCGAGACCGGGCCCGGCGTGCTGGAAGCGGCCATCGCCGTCGACCAGGCTAGCGCCGCTGGCGACAAGGCCTTCCTCTTCAAGACCTTCACCAAGGCGCTGGCACAGCAGAACGGCCTGATGGCCACCTTCATGGCGAAGTGGTCGCACGATCATCCCGGCCAGAGCGGCCACATCCACCTGTCGCTACGCGACCGCACCAGCGGCCGCTCGGCGTTCTACGATGAATCGCGCCCGCACGGCATGAGCGCGACGCAGACGGCCTTCATGGCCGGCGTGCAGCGCTACCTGCCCGAATTCATGGCGCTCTACGCGCAGACCATCAACAGCTATTCACGCCTGGTGCCGGGCTACTGGGCGCCGCTGGACGCCACCTGGGGTATGGAAAACCGCACTACCGCGCTGCGCCTGATTCCCGGCAGCGACAAGTCGCAACGCGTCGAAGTGCGCATCGGCTCGGCCGACGCCAATCCGTATCTGGCGCTGTCCGCCGCGCTGGCGTCGGGCCTGTACGGTATCGAGCAGGGCCTCGAACCCGAACCGATGGTGCAGGGCAACGCCTACACGCAGCAGTTCCCCGAACACCTGCGGTTGCCCACCACGTTGTGGGAGGCGGCGCAGCGCCTGCGGCAGTCGGAGGCGGCGCGCGAGCTGTTCGGCGATGCTTTCGTCGAGCACTACGCCGCCACGCGCGAATGGGAAGAACGTCAGTTCCGCCGCCACGTCACCGATTGGGAACTGGCCCGCTATTTCGAGATCATCTGAACGCCGCCGCTTCCTTCATTCACCACGCATGCACAGGGTCGCCATGACGCAGGAACTCATCACCATCAGTCCCAGAGACGGGCGCGAAGTCGTGCGCCGCTCCTACGCCAGCGAGGCGCAGGTTGCGCAGGCGCTGGCTGACGCGCAGGCCGCGCAGGCCGCGTGGCACGCGCTCGGCATCGAGCAGCGCGGCCGCATCCTGTCCGACGCGGTATCGCGCTTCGTCGCCGCCAAGACGGAGATCGCGCATGCCATCACGATCCAGATGGGACGCCCCTTGCGTTATACGCCCGGTGAAGTGGATGGCTTCGAGCAGCGCGCGCGCCACATGATCGGCATTGCGCAAGAAGCGCTGGCACCGATCCAGGTGCCGGAACTGGCGGGCTTCACGCGCTTCATCAGCCGCGAGCCGATCGGCGTGGCGCTGACGATCGCGCCGTGGAATTATCCATTGCTGACGGCGGTCAACAGCATCGTGCCGGCGCTGATGGCCGGCAACACCGTCATCCTCAAGCATTCCGACCAGACCCCGCTGTGCGCCGAACTGATCGACCGCGCCTTCAGCGAGGCCGGCGTGCCGCGCGGCGTGTTCCAGTATCTGCACGCCAATCACGACATTGCGCAGCGCCTGATCCGCGCACCCGAGATCGGCTACGTGTCCTTCACCGGCTCGGTGCGCGGCGGCCAGAGCGTTGAACAGGCCGCCGCCGGCCGATTCATCGGCGTGGGCCTGGAGCTGGGCGGCAACGACCCCGCATACGTGCGCGCCGACGCCAATCTGGCGCATGCGGTCGAGACGCTGGTGGACGGCGCCTTCTTCAACTCTGGCCAGTCCTGCTGCGGCATCCAGCGTATCTACGTGGCGCGCGAGCGCTACCAGGACTTCATCGACCGCGCCGCGGCCTTGACCCGCGAATACGTGCTGGGCGATCCCTTGCAGCCAGACACCACGCTCGGGCCGGTGGTGCGCACGCGCGCCGCCGATGAGGTGCGCGAAGTGATTGCCGAGGCCGAGTCCCGCGGCGCCCGCAACCTGGTCGACGCCACGCGTTTTGACGCCGCGCGCGCCGGCACGCCATACGTGGCGCCGGCGCTGTTGACGCAGGTGGATCACCGCATGCGCGTGATGAACGACGAGTGCTTCGGCCCGGTGGTCGGCGTGATGCCGGTCGACAGCGACGAAGAAGCCGTGGCCTTGATGAACGACAGCCCCTATGGCCTGACCGCCGCCGTCTTCACGCAGGACGAGCAGGCCGCCTTGCATCTCGGCCGCCAGCTGCACACCGGCACCGTCTTCATGAACCGCTGCGACTATCTCGATCCCGCGCTGGCGTGGACCGGCGTCAAGCACACCGGCCGCGGCGTTTCGTTGTCGCGCGTCGGCTACGAACAACTCACCCAGGCCAAATCCTTCCATTTGCGCCGCAACGCCTGAGCGCGCGACCAGGAGCCGACATGACCGTCCCCAGCGTCAACTGGAACTATCCCACCGCCATCAAGGCGGGCCCCGGCCGCATCGAGGAACTGCCCGACTGGTGCCGCGAACTCGGCATGGCGCGGCCGCTGCTGGTCACCGACCCAGGCCTGGCCGCGCTGCCCATGATCGCCGACGCGGTGCGCGGCTGCCGCCAGGCCGGACTCGAATGCGGCCTGTTCCACGAAGTGAAGGGCAACCCCACCGGCAGGAATGTGGACGATGGCGTGGCGCGCTATCGCGAGGGCCGCCACGACGGCGTCATCGCGTTCGGCGGCGGCTCGGCGTTGGATGCGGCCAAGGCCATTGCGCTGATGGCCGGGCAGAAGCGTCCCCTGTGGGACTTCGAAGACATGGGCGACAACTACCTGCGCGTGAACGTTGCCGGCATGGCGCCGGTGGTGGCGGTGCCGACCACCGCCGGCACCGGCTCGGAAGTGGGGCGCGCATCCGTCATCACCGACGAGGCGGCGCAGGTCAAGCGCATCATCTTCCACGCGCGCATGCTGCCGGCCATTGTCATCCTCGACCCCGAACTGACCGTCGGCCTGCCGCCGCGCATCACGGCGGCGACCGGCATGGATGCGCTGTCGCACAATCTCGAAGCCTACTGTTCGCCGTTCTTTCATCCGATGGCCGCCGGCATCGCGCTGGAAGGCATGCGCATGATCAAGGAATACCTGCCGCTGGCTGTGACGGACGGCGCCGATCTGCAGGCGCGCCATCAGATGCTGGTGGCATCCAGCATGGGCGCCACCGCGTTCCAGCGCGGCCTGGGGGCGATGCATGCGCTGGCGCACCCGCTGGGGGCGCTGTACGACGCACACCATGGCATGCTCAACGCCATCCTGATGCCCTACGTGCTCAAGGCCAACCAGCACGCGATCGCGCCGCGGTTGCAGGCGCTGGCGCGCTACCTGGCGCTTGCGGACGATCGTCCGGGCGCCGTGCTCGACTGGGTGCTGGGCCTGCGCGAGTCCATCGGCATCCCCCACACCCTGGCCGACATCGGCATCGACGACGCGCAGGCCGAGCGGGTAGGGCGCATGGCGAGCGAGGATCCGTCCGGCGGCACCAACCCCGTCGCCTACACCGCGGACCAGTACGCCGAACTTTTTCGTGCAGCCGTTCGCGGAATCTTGTAAGCTTCGCCCCCTCTGCGCGCAAATGCGGCAGGCAGAACGAAAGTTTTGAATATTTTTCGTCCCAGGCGTTTGACAGCGGATTTGAAAGTGTTCATAATCTCAAGTTCTCCGCTGGAGGGGTGCCCGAGTGGTTAAAGGGGGCAGACTGTAAATCTGTTGGCCTTGCGCCTACGTTGGTTCGAATCCAACCTCCTCCACCAGAGACCCAAACCTGAATCCAGGCGATGTTTGCCTGGATTTTAAAATGCAGGCCTAGTGAACTGGGCGGCCTTCGCAACGAAGGCGGCAGGTTTTCCAAGGCCTTCGTTTTGAAAGTCTGGGATAGATAGTGAGGTGGTGAAAGGACAGCCGCGGGTGTAGCTCAATGGTAGAGCAGAAGCCTTCCAAGCTTACGACGAGGGTTCGATTCCCTTCACCCGCTCCAAGCAGTACACATGCCCATGTGGCTCAGTGGTAGAGCACTCCCTTGGTAAGGGAGAGGTCGCGCGTTCGATCCGCGCCATGGGCACCACAAATTCCAAAGTCTTTTCTTCAGTCAGCAGCTTCAGTCAAAAGCGCAATCCAGGTCAGGAGTCAGCCATGGCAAAAGGCAAGTTTGAACGTACCAAGCCGCACGTGAACGTGGGTACGATTGGTCACGTTGACCACGGCAAAACGACGTTGACGGCGGCCATCACGACCGTTCTGTCGACCAAGTTCGGTGGCGAAGCCAAGGGCTACGACCAGATCGACGCGGCTCCCGAAGAAAAGGCTCGCGGCATCACGATCAACACGGCGCACGTCGAGTACGAAACGGAAACGCGTCACTACGCGCACGTTGACTGCCCGGGCCACGCTGACTACGTCAAGAACATGATCACGGGCGCGGCGCAGATGGACGGCGCGATCCTGGTTGTGTCGGCCGCTGACGGCCCGATGCCGCAAACGCGTGAACACATCCTGCTGAGCCGCCAGGTTGGCGTGCCGTACATCATCGTCTTCCTGAACAAGGCCGACATGGTTGACGACGCCGAGCTGCTCGAGCTGGTGGAAATGGAAGTTCGCGAACTGCTGAGCAAGTACGACTTCCCGGGCGACGACACCCCGATCGTGAAGGGTTCGGCCAAGCTGGCGCTGGAAGGCGACAAGGGCGAACTGGGCGAGCAAGCGATCCTGTCGCTGGCGCAAGCGCTGGACACCTACATCCCGACGCCCGAGCGTGCCGTTGACGGCGCGTTCCTGATGCCGGTCGAAGACGTGTTCTCGATCTCGGGTCGCGGCACCGTGGTGACCGGCCGTATCGAACGCGGCGTGATCAAGGTCGGCGAAGAAATCGAAATCGTCGGTATCGTGCCGACGGTCAAGACGACCTGCACCGGCGTGGAAATGTTCCGCAAGCTGCTGGACCAAGGTCAAGCCGGCGACAACGTGGGCATCCTGCTGCGCGGCACCAAGCGTGAAGACGTCCAGCGCGGCCAGGTTCTGGCCAAGCCGGGCTCGATCACCCCGCACACGGACTTCACGTCCGAGGTGTACATCCTGTCCAAGGAAGAAGGCGGCCGCCACACCCCGTTCTTCAACGGCTACCGTCCCCAGTTCTACTTCCGCACGACGGACGTGACGGGCACGATCGACCTGCCGGCCGACAAGGAAATGGTTCTGCCGGGCGACAACGTGACGATGACCGTCAAGCTGCTGGCCCCGATCGCCATGGAAGAAGGCCTGCGTTTCGCCATCCGTGAAGGCGGTCGTACCGTCGGCGCCGGCGTCGTCGCCAAGATCCTGAAGTAAGCAATACCCGGGTGGGTAGAGTGGACTCTCAAGTCCCTCTATCCATCTTTGCTGTAAAAGTAGTATGATGTATGGTTCCGCAAGCTGCTGCGCGTGGCGGTTTGCCTGGAACGAAAAGCGAAGTGCACGTGAATGTGAGTGTTTTAGGGGCATAGCTCAATTGGCAGAGCGTCGGTCTCCAAAACCGAAGGTTGTAGGTTCGATTCCTACTGCCCCTGCCACCGCCAGGATAAACCCGCGGGAGATCATCGCGAGTTACGCATTCACGGCGGCTCGCGTCGCAATATGTCTAATACCAGCGTAGAAACCGTAACCAGTACCGCCGACCGGGTCAAGCTCGGGCTGGCGGTTCTTGTCGTTATTGCTGGCATCGTCGGGTTTTCCGTGCTCAGCGCGCAACCGATGCCTGCTCGTATCGGCGTCTTTGTCGGCGGTCTCGTGATCGCAGCCGTGATCGCCTGGTTCAGCGAACCCGGCCGTCGCACCCTGAGCTTTGCCAGCGAGTCGTACAACGAAGTCAAGCGTGTCTCCTGGCCCACGCGCAAGGAAACGACCCAGATGACGGGCATCGTTTTCGCGTTCGTGGCGGTCATGGGCATTTTCATGTGGGTGCTCGACAAGGGCATCGAATGGATTCTCTACGGCCTGTTGTTAGGCTGGAAATAAGGACGGCGAATGAGTAAGCGTTGGTATGTCGTCCATGTGTACTCCGGCATGGAAAAAAGCGTACACAAGGCCCTGAACGAGCGCATCGAGCGCGCGGGCCTGCAAACGTCTTTCGGCCGCATTCTTGTGCCCTCCGAGGAAGTCGTCGAGGTCAAGGGTGGCCAGAAGTCGATCACCGAGCGCCGCATTTTCCCCGGTTACGTCCTGGTTGAAATGGACCTGACCGACGAAACGTGGCACCTGGTCAAGAACACCAACCGTGTCACCGGTTTTCTGGGTGGCTCGGGCAATCGTCCGACCCCGATTTCCGAGAAGGAAGTCGAAAAGATCCTCTCCCAGATGGAAGAGGGCGTCGAGAAACCCCGCCCCAAGATCCTGTTCGAAGTGGGCGAGATGGTTCGGGTCAAGGAAGGTCCGTTTGCGGACTTCAACGGCAACGTCGAAGAAGTCAACTACGAAAAGAGCAAGGTTCGCGTGTCTGTCACGATCTTCGGTCGTGCCACTCCCGTCGAACTGGATTTCAGCCAGGTCGAAAAGACCTGATTTCAAACCCCGGGGAGCCCTGGCCTCGCGCTAGGGCGATATAACCCGCAAGGAGCAAAGCATGGCGAAGAAGATCGTCGGCTTTATCAAGCTGCAAGTGCCGGCTGGTAAGGCTAACCCCTCCCCCCCGATTGGCCCGGCCCTGGGTCAGCGTGGCCTGAACATCATGGAATTCTGCAAGGCGTTCAACGCCAAGACCCAAGGCATGGAGCCTGGTCTGCCGATTCCGGTGGTGATCACCGCCTTCGCCGACAAGAGCTTCACCTTCATCATGAAGACCCCGCCCGCGACGGTCCTCATCAAGAAGGCCGCCGGCGTGCAGAAGGGTTCGTCCAAGCCGCATACCGACAAGGTTGGCACGCTGACCCGCGCGCAAGCTGAAGAAATCGCCAAGGCCAAGGGCCCCGATCTGACCGCCGCTGATCTGGACGCCGCCGTCCGCACGATCGCTGGCAGCGCCCGCAGCATGGGCATCACGGTTGAGGGGATCTAATCATGGCAAAACTGAGCAAGCGCGCCGCCGCCATTGCGCAAAAGATCGACCGCACCAAGCTGTACCCGGTCGCCGAAGCCCTGACCCTGGTCAAGGAAACCGCTGTCGCCAAGTTCAACGAATCGATTGACGTGGCCGTGCAGCTGGGCATCGACCCGAAGAAGTCGGATCAACTGGTCCGCGGTTCGGTCGTGCTGCCCGCCGGCACCGGCAAGACGGTTCGCGTCGCCGTGTTCGCCCAGGGCGACAAGGCTGAGGCCGCCAAGGCCGCCGGCGCCGACATCGTCGGTCTGGACGATCTGGCCGAGCGCATCAAGGCTGGCCAGATGGATTTCGACATCGTCATCGCTTCGCCCGACACGATGCGTGTCGTGGGTGCCCTGGGTCAGGTCCTGGGTCCCCGTGGCCTGATGCCGAACCCGAAGGTCGGCACCGTGACGCCCGACGTCGCCACCGCCGTCAAGAACGCCAAGGCCGGTCAGGTCCAGTACCGTACCGACAAGGCCGGCATCATCCACGCCACGATCGGCCGCGCGTCGTTCGACGTGGAACAGCTGCAAACCAACCTGGCCGCGTTGGTCGACGCCTTGCAAAAGGCCCGTCCCGCCGCTGCCAAGGGCATCTACCTGCGCAAGCTGGCCGTCTCGTCCACGATGGGCGGTGGTGCGCGCGTGGAAATTGCCTCGCTGTCGGCTGCTTAAGCCTACAGCTGTAAACGTACTTTGGGCCGCATCCGGATTCCTCCGGATGCTGCTGTCAAAGACCGCTGGAGCAGGTCGGCGCGAAGGTCCTCCTTCCGCTGGAAGCAGTACCCTGCTGATCCGCTTAATCCCGAAGCTTGCATAGTTCGGATCCAGCGTAGACGGCGTCCCCAGGAAGATTTCTTTACCCGAAGAACTCGACCAGGCGCCGCATTCGGTTGACGCGCAAGGCTCCGGCCCCAGGCGTCTTTTGATGGAGTGTTCAAACCGTGAGTCTCAATCGTCAAGAGAAAGCGGTGGTGATCGAGGAAGTCTCGGCCGAAGTGGCCAAGGCGCAATCGATTGTTATCGCCGAGTACCGTGGTCTGGACGTCGCCTCTGTCACCGTACTGCGCAAAACTGCGCGTGAATCGGGCGTGTATCTGCGTGTTCTGAAGAACTCGCTGGCCCGTCGTGCTGTTGCCGGCACGGCTTTCGAGCCGTTGGCCGAGCAACTGACCGGTCCGCTGATCTATGGCATCAGCACCGACCCGGTCACGGCGGCCAAGGTCCTCGCAGGTTTCGCGAAAAGCAACGACAAGCTGGTCATCAAGGCGGGCGCTCTGCCCAACAGCCTGCTGAACCAAGAAGGTGTGAAGGCCCTGGCCACCATGCCCTCGCGCGAAGAGTTGCTGTCGAAACTGCTGGGCACCATGCAAGCCCCCATCGCGCAATTCGTGCGTACGCTCAACGAAGTTCCGACCAAGTTCGCCCGTGGCCTCGCCGCCGTGCGCGACCAGAAGGCCGCGGCTTAATCGCCGTCCTTCCCGGAATTCGCTGAACGACCGAGCGACACCCAAACCCTGGCATTACCCAATATTTGGAGTTCTTAAAAATGGCACTTAACAAAGCTGAAATCCTTGACGCCATCGCTGGCATGACCGTGCTCGAACTGTCCGAGCTGATCAAGGAAATGGAAGAGAAGTTCGGCGTGTCGGCTGCTGCCGCCGCTGTGGCCGTGGCCGCTCCGGCCGCCGGTGGCGCTGCCGCCGCTGCTGAAGAGCAGACCGAGTTCACCGTTGTCCTGGCTGAAGCCGGCGCCAACAAGGTTTCCGTCATCAAGGCCGTGCGCGAGCTGACCGGCCTGGGCCTGAAGGAAGCCAAGGACCTGGTCGACGGCGCGCCGAAGCCCGTCAAGGAAGGCGTTGCCAAGGCTGACGCCGAAGCCGCCAAGAAGAAGCTGGAAGAAGCTGGCGCCAAGGTCGAAGTCAAGTAAGACCTGCGTCAATTTGCCCGGGGACAGCGCAATTTGCCGTCCCCGGGCTTTTGCGTTTCCAGGAAACCCCTGCTGGGGTCAGGCCCTTTCCAGAGGGGTTTCCTGGAGTCGTATCACCTGGGGCCGTGGTTGACGGCCCATGCAACCTCGAGTCGGAGTGCTCATGCCTTACTCGTACACCGAAAAAAAGCGCATCCGCAAAAGCTTCGCCAAGCGTGAAGACGTTCAAAACGTTCCCTTCCTCCTGGCGACTCAGCTTCAATCCTACCTAACTTTCCTGCAGGCGGATACCGCCCCGTCCGAACGCGTAGCCGACGGTTTGCAGGCGGCGTTTACGTCGATTTTCCCGATCGTTAGTCACAACGGTATGGCGCGCTTGGAGTTCGTGAGCTACGTGCTCGGCGAACCGGTGTTCGATGTCAAGGAATGTCAGCAACGTGGTCTGACCTATGCCTCGCCCCTGCGAGCCAAGGTCCGCCTGGTGCTGCTTGACCGCGAAGTCAGCAAGCCCACCGTCAAGGAAGTGAAGGAACAGGAAGTCTACATGGGCGAGATTCCGCTCATGACGGGCACCGGTTCCTTCGTCATCAACGGCACCGAACGTGTCATCGTGTCGCAGCTGCACCGTTCGCCCGGCGTGTTCTTCGAACACGACCGCGGCAAGACGCACAGCTCCGGCAAGCTGCTGTTCTCGGCCCGCGTGATTCCCTACCGCGGCTCGTGGCTGGACTTCGAGTTCGACCCCAAGGACGTCCTGTTCTTCCGCGTCGACCGTCGCCGCAAGATGCCCGTCACGATCCTGTGCAAGGCCATCGGCATGACGCCGGAGTCGATCCTGGCCAACTTCTTCGATTTCGACAATTTCGAGTTGAAGAGCGAAGGCGCCATGATGGAATTCGTGCCCGAGCGTTGGAAGGGCGAAATGGCCCGTTTCGACATTGCGGACCGTTCCGGCAAAGTCATCGTCGAGAAAGACAAGCGTATCAACGCCAAGCATCTGCGCGATCTGGCTGCCGGCGGCATCCAGCGCATTTCCGTGCCGGAAGACTTCCTGTACGGCCGCGTGCTGGCCAAGAACATCGTTGATGCCGACACCGGCGAAGTCATCGCCAACGCCAACGACGAGATCACCGAAAGCGTGCTGAGCAATCTGCGCGCGGCCAACGTGCACGACATCCAGACGCTCTACACGAACGATCTGGACCGTGGCCCGTACATCTCGCAGACGCTGCGCACCGATGAAACCGCCGACCAGATGGCCGCGCGCGTTGCCATCTATCGCATGATGCGTCCTGGCGAGCCGCCCACCGAGGAAGCGGTGGAAGCGCTGTTCCAGCGCCTGTTCTACAGCGAAGAAACCTACGATCTGTCGCGCGTCGGCCGCATGAAGGTCAACAGCCGCCTGGGCCGTGGTGAGGATATCACCGGCCCGATGACGCTGACCAACGAAGACATCCTTGAGACCATCAAGGTGCTGGTTGAGCTGCGTAACGGCCGTGGCCAGATCGACGACATCGATCACCTGGGCAACCGCCGCGTGCGTTGCGTCGGCGAACTGGCCGAAAACCAGTTCCGCGCCGGTCTCGTGCGCGTGGAGCGCGCCGTCAAGGAACGTCTGGGCCAGGCCGAGACCGAAAACCTGATGCCGCACGACCTGATCAATTCCAAGCCGATCTCGGCCGCCATCAAGGAATTCTTCGGTTCGAGCCAGCTGTCGCAGTTCATGGACCAGACCAACCCGCTGTCGGAAATCACGCACAAGCGCCGCGTTTCCGCACTGGGCCCGGGCGGTCTGACCCGCGAGCGCGCCGGCTTCGAAGTCCGTGACGTGCATCCGACCCACTACGGCCGCGTCTGCCCGATCGAAACGCCGGAAGGCCCGAACATCGGCCTGATCAACTCCATGGCGCTGTACGCCCGCCTGAACGAGTACGGCTTCCTGGAAACGCCTTACCGCAAGATCGTCGACGGCCGCGTCAGCGACCAGATCGACTACCTGTCGGCCATCGAGGAAAGCCACTACGTGATCGCGCAGGCCAACGCCGCGCTCGATGACGAAGGCAAGTTCGTGGACGACCTGGTGGCTTGCCGTGAAGCCGGCGAAACCATGCTGACCGCCCCGGCCAACGTGCACTACATGGACGTGGCTCCGTCGCAGATCGTGTCGGTCGCCGCCTCGCTGATTCCGTTCCTGGAGCACGACGACGCGAACCGCGCGCTGATGGGCGCCAACATGCAACGTCAGGCCGTGCCTTGCCTGCGTCCGGAAAAGCCGGTCGTGGGTACGGGTATCGAGCGCACCGTGGCCGTTGACTCGGGCACCACCGTGCAGGCGCTGCGTGGCGGCCTGGTCGACCACGTCGACGCCGAGCGCGTGGTGATCCGCGTGAACGACGAAGAAAACGTCGCCGGCGAAGTCGGTGTCGATATCTACAACCTGATCAAGTACACGCGTTCCAACCAGAACACGAACATCAACCAGCGTCCCATCGTCAAGCGCGGCGACCGTGTCGCCAAGGGTGACGTGCTGGCCGACGGCGCATCGACGGACCTGGGTGAACTCGCCCTGGGCCAGAACATGCTGATCGCGTTCATGCCCTGGAACGGCTACAACTTCGAAGACTCGATCCTGATCTCCGAGAAGGTCGTGGCCGATGACCGCTATACCTCGGTGCACATCGAGGAACTGACGGTCGTTGCCCGTGACACCAAGCTCGGTCCGGAAGAAATCACGCGCGACATCAGCAACCTGGCCGAGACGCAACTGAACCGTCTGGACGATTCCGGCATCACCTACATCGGCGCCGAAGTCAGCGCCGACGACGTGCTGGTCGGCAAGGTCACGCCCAAGGGCGAAACCCAGCTGACGCCGGAAGAAAAGCTGCTGCGCGCCATCTTCGGTGAAAAGGCTTCCGACGTTAAGGACACCTCGCTGCGCGTGCCCTCGGGCATGACCGGCACGGTGATCGACGTGCAGGTGTTCACCCGCGAAGGCATCGTGCGCGACAAGCGTGCCCAGTCCATCATCGACGATGAACTGCGCCGCTATCGCCAGGACCTGAACGACCAGTTGCGCATCGTTGAAAACGACCAGTTCGACCGTATCGAGAAGATGCTGGTCGGCAAGACCGTCAACGGCGGCCCGCGCAAGCTGGCCAAGGGCGCGACGATCACCAAGGCCTACCTGGCCGACCTGGATCGCTGGCAGTGGTTCGACATCCGCCTGGCCGACGAGCCCCACGCCGTGGTGCTGGAGCAGGCCAAGGAATCGCTCGAGCAGAAGCGCCACCAGTTCGACCTGGCCTTCGAAGAGAAGCGCAAGAAGCTGACGCAGGGCGACGAGCTGCCCCCGGGCGTGCTGAAGATGATCAAGGTCTACCTGGCCGTGAAGCGTCGTCTGCAGCCTGGCGACAAGATGGCAGGCCGTCACGGCAACAAGGGCGTGGTCTCGCGCATCACCCCGGTCGAAGACATGCCGCACATGGCTGACGGCACGCCGGCCGACATCGTTCTGAACCCGCTGGGCGTGCCCTCGCGGATGAACGTGGGTCAGGTGCTGGAAGTGCACTTGGGCTGGGCCGCCAAGGGCGTGGGTCATCGCATCGCCGATATGCTGCGCGACGAGCGCACCGCGCAGGTCAAGAACGTCCGCGCGTACCTGGACAAGGTCTACAACACGACCGGCACCGGCGCGCGCATCGACGAGCTGACCGACGAAGAAGTCATGGAAATGGCCCAGAACCTCAAGAACGGCGTGCCGTTCGCGACGCCCGTCTTCGACGGCGCGACCGAAGAGGAAATTACCAAGATGCTGGAACTGGCCTATCCGGACGACGTCGCCAAGCGCATGGCGCTGACGCCCTCGCGCACGCAGGCGTGGCTGTACGACGGCCGCACCGGCGAGAAGTTCGAGCGTCCGGTCACCGTCGGCTACATGCACTACCTGAAGCTGCACCACTTGGTCGACGACAAGATGCACGCGCGTTCGACCGGCCCGTACTCGCTCGTGACCCAGCAGCCGCTGGGCGGCAAGGCGCAGTTCGGTGGCCAGCGTTTCGGGGAAATGGAAGTGTGGGCGCTGGAAGCCTACGGCGCCGCCTACACCCTGCAGGAAATGCTGACGGTGAAGTCCGACGACATCACCGGCCGCACCAAGGTATACGAAAACATCGTCAAGGGCGATCACGTCATCGATGCCGGCATGCCGGAATCGTTCAACGTGCTGGTCAAGGAAATCCGCTCGTTGGCCCTGGACATGGATTTGGAGCGTAACTAATGAAAGCGCTACTCGACCTCTTTAAGCAAGTCTCGCAAGACGAGCAATTCGATGCCATCAAGATCGGCATCGCCTCGCCCGAGAAGATCCGTTCGTGGTCCTACGGCGAAGTTCGCAAGCCCGAGACCATCAACTACCGCACGTTCAAGCCTGAGCGCGACGGCCTGTTCTGCTCCAAGATCTTCGGCCCGATCAAGGACTACGAGTGCCTGTGCGGCAAGTACAAGCGCTTGAAGCACCGTGGCGTGATCTGCGAGAAGTGCGGCGTTGAAGTCACCGTTGCCAAGGTTCGCCGTGAACGCATGGGCCACATCGAGCTGGCCAGCCCCGTCGCGCACATCTGGTTCCTGAAGAGCCTGCCGTCGCGTCTGGGCATGGTGCTCGACATGACCCTGCGCGACATCGAACGCGTGCTGTACTTCGAAGCCTGGTGCGTGATCGAGCCCGGCATGACGCCGCTCAAGCGCGGCCAGATCATGTCGGACGACGATTTCCTGGCCAAGACCGAGGAATACGGCGATGACTTCCGTGCCCTGATGGGCGCCGAAGCTGTGCGTGAACTGCTGCGCACCATCGACATCGACCGTGAAGTGGAAACGCTGCGCGGCGAACTGAAGGCCACCAGCTCGGAAGCCAAGATCAAGAAGATCTCCAAGCGCCTGAAGGTGCTGGAAGGCTTCCAGAAGTCCGGCATCAAGGCCGAGTGGATGGTCATGGAAGTGCTGCCCGTGCTGCCGCCGGACCTGCGTCCGCTGGTGCCGCTGGACGGCGGCCGCTTCGCGACCTCCGACCTGAACGACCTGTACCGCCGCGTCATCAACCGCAACAACCGTCTGAAGCGCCTGCTGGAGCTGAAGGCTCCTGAAATCATCCTGCGCAACGAAAAGCGCATGCTGCAGGAAGCCGTCGACTCGCTGCTGGACAACGGTCGCCGCGGCAAGGCCATGACCGGCGCCAACAAGCGCCAGCTCAAGTCCCTGGCCGACATGATCAAGGGCAAGAGCGGTCGTTTCCGTCAGAACCTGCTGGGCAAGCGCGTCGACTACTCGGGCCGTTCGGTCATCGTGGTGGGTCCGCAGCTCAAGCTGCACCAGTGCGGCCTGCCCAAGCTGATGGCCCTGGAACTGTTCAAGCCGTTCATCTTCAATCGCCTGGAGATGATGGGCCTGGCCACGACCATCAAGGCCGCCAAGAAATTGGTGGAAAGCCAGGAACCGGTGGTCTGGGACATCCTGGAAGAAGTCATCCGCGAACACCCGGTGATGCTGAACCGCGCGCCGACGCTGCACCGTCTGGGCATCCAGGCGTTCGAGCCGGTGTTGATCGAAGGCAAGGCCATCCAGCTGCACCCGCTGGTCTGCGCGGCGTTCAACGCCGACTTCGACGGTGACCAGATGGCCGTCCACGTGCCGCTGTCGCTGGAAGCCCAGCTGGAAGCGCGCACGCTGATGCTGGCTTCGAACAACGTGCTGTTCCCGGCCAACGGCGAACCGTCGATTGTGCCGTCCCAGGACATCGTGCTGGGTCTGTACTACACGACGCGCGAGCGCATCAACGGCAAGGGCGAAGGCATCTTCTTCACCGACGTGGCCGAAGTGCAACGTGCCTACGACAATGGTGAAGTCGAGCTGCAAAGCCGCATCACCGTGCGTCTGAAGGAACACGAGCGTGACGAGAATGGCGAATGGCAGCCGGTGATCCGCCGCCATGAAACCACCGTCGGCCGCGCGCTGCTGTCCGAGATCCTGCCCAAGGGCCTGCCCTTCACCGTCCTGAACAAGGCGCTGAAGAAGAAGGAAATCTCGCGCCTGATCAACCAGTCGTTCCGCCGTTGCGGCCTGCGCGACACGGTGATCTTCGCCGACAAGCTGATGCAGTCGGGCTTCCGTCTGGCCACCCGTGGCGGTATCTCGATCGCCATGGGCGACATGCTGATCCCGTCGGCCAAGGAAGGCATCCTGGCCGAAGCCAGCCGCGAAGTGAAGGAAATCGACAAGCAGTACTCGTCGGGTCTGGTCACGTCCCAGGAACGCTACAACAACGTGGTGGACATCTGGGGCAAGGCCGGCGACAAGGTCGGCAAGGCGATGATGGAACAACTGGCCACCGAACCCGTCATCAACCGTCACGGCGAGGAAGTGCGCCAGGAGTCGTTCAACTCCATCTACATGATGGCCGACTCGGGCGCGCGCGGTTCGGCCGCCCAGATCCGCCAGCTGGCCGGTATGCGCGGCCTGATGGCCAAGCCGGACGGCTCGATCATCGAAACGCCCATCACCGCGAACTTCCGTGAAGGCCTGAACGTGCTTCAGTACTTCATCTCGACGCACGGTGCGCGTAAGGGTCTGGCCGACACGGCGCTGAAGACCGCGAACTCGGGTTACCTGACCCGTCGTCTGGTCGACGTGACGCAAGACCTGGTGATCACCGAGGACGATTGCGGCACCTCGCAGGGCTACAACATGAAGGCCCTGGTGGAAGGCGGTGAAGTCATCGAGCCGCTGCGCGACCGTATCCTCGGCCGCGTTGCCGCCGTGGACATCGTCAACCCGGACACGCAGGAAACCGCCATCACGGCCGGTACCTTGCTGGACGAGGACATGGTCGACACCATCGACCGCATCGGCGTGGACGAAGTCAAGGTCCGCACCCCGCTGACCTGCGAAACGCGCCATGGCCTGTGCGCGCGCTGCTACGGCCGTGATCTCGGCCGCGGCTCGTCGGTCAACCAGGGCGAGGCGGTTGGCGTCATCGCCGCCCAGTCCATCGGTGAACCCGGCACGCAGCTCACGATGCGTACGTTCCACATCGGTGGCGCGGCGTCGCGCTCGGCCTTGGCCAGCGCGGTGGAAACCAAGTCCAGCGGCGTGGTCGGCTTTGCCAGCACCATGCGCTACGTCACCAACGCCAAGGGCGAGCGCGTTGCGATCTCGCGCTCGGGCGAACTGGCGATCTTCGATGACAACGGCCGCGAGCGCGAACGCCACAAGATCCCGTACGGCGCGACCGTGCTGGTGGGCGATGGCGAGGCCGTGAAGGCCGGCGCGCGCCTGGCGACGTGGGATCCGCTGACCCGTCCGATCGTGTCGGAATACGGTGGCGCCGTCCGCTTCGAGAACATCGAGGAAGGCGTGACCGTGGCCAAGCAGGTGGACGAAGTCACCGGCCTGTCGACGCTGGTCGTCATCACGCCCAAGACCCGTGGCGGCAAGATCGTCATGCGTCCGCAGATCAAGCTGGTCAACGAGAACGGCGAAGACGTCAAGATCGCCGGCACCGATCACTCGGTGATCATCTCGTTCCCGGTCGGCGCGCTGATCACCGTGCGTGACGGCCAGCAGGTTGCCGTGGGTGAGGTGCTGGCGCGTATTCCGCAGGAATCGCAAAAGACCCGCGACATTACCGGCGGTCTGCCGCGCGTGGCCGAGCTGTTCGAAGCCCGTTCGCCCAAGGATGCCGGCATGCTCGCCGACGTTACCGGTACGGTCTCGTTCGGCAAGGACACCAAGGGCAAGCAGCGCCTGGTCATCACCGACCTGGAAGGCGTCAGCCACGAGTTCCTGATTCCGAAGGAAAAGCAGGTGCTGGTGCACGACGGCCAGGTGGTGAACAAGGGCGAAATGATCGTGGACGGCCCGGCCGATCCCCACGACATCCTGCGCCTGCAGGGCATCGAGAAGCTGGCGACCTACATCGTCGACGAAGTGCAGGACGTTTACCGTCTGCAGGGCGTGAAGATCAACGACAAGCACATCGAAGTGATTGTTCGCCAGATGCTGCGTCGTGTGAACATCGTCGATGCGGGCGATACCGAGTTCATCCCGGGCGAGCAGGTCGAGCGCTCCGAGCTGTTGAACGAGAACGACCGTGTCAACGCCGAGAACAAGCGTCCGGCCACCTACGAAAACGTGCTGCTGGGTATCACCAAGGCCTCGCTGTCGACCGACTCGTTCATCTCGGCCGCCTCGTTCCAGGAGACCACGCGTGTCCTGACCGAAGCCGCCATCATGGGCAAGCGCGACGACCTGCGTGGCCTGAAGGAAAACGTCATCGTCGGCCGCCTGATCCCGGCCGGTACCGGCCTGGCGTATCACCATGCCCGCAAGGACAAGGAAGCCCTGGAGGCCGCGGAACGCGAAGCCGCCCGCCAGCTGGCCAACCCGTTCGAGGACGCGCCGGTCACGGTGGGTTCGGACGCCGATGCCCCGTCGACTGACCTGGGTAGCGAGGACGCCGCCGAGTAACGGCGCGCGTCGGTATATCCCCCGCGCGGTCCGGGCGGGGGAGGCCAGAAGCAAAAAGGCCGCTGATGCGAATCAGCGGCCTTTTTTTGCGCGTGGCAGGGCCCGGTTATCTGGCCGCCTGGGCCTTGGCGTGCTGGAACACGGGGCCCCAGATCGGATGGCCAGCTTCGTTGGGTGCCAGTTCGAAGGAGGGATCGATCTGCAGGATGCGGCGGAAGCTGTCTTCGCACAGTTGTGCATAGCGGCTGACGCAGTAGCTGAACGCCTGCAGCTTGTACGCCTCGATGCGAACGGCCTTGCTGGAGGCCGCCAGTTCATCGGAGCGCGCTACCCGTCGGATGACTTCGCCATAATGGCCGGCCATGTATTGGTCACGCACCTGTTGCAACTGTTCCAGTGCCTCGGGCGTGGGGGCGCGGTCGGGGGCGGTAGCGCTCAGGCCGGAACAACCGGCCAGCCCGAACGATAATCCGAGCGCACCATAGAGAAGGCGAATTTTCATAGGCTTCCAGCGAATTCGGAGAAACTTGACGATACGCTATCGTGCCACAGCCTGATGCGCTCGGACATTTTCGGCAATGTCCTTACGTAACGGATTGGCTAATATTCCGCCTACCAGCCGTCAACCCGATTTCTTGCGCCCGTCGCGCAGCCTTTTGATTATGTCTTCATCCGTCGGCCTGCATACGCCGCGCAGCCCCTTTTCAGGCGCTGCGCCGCTCGCTTTGCGCCCATTGAGCGCCATCGCCGCCAGTTCGGCGGGGGGCGTGCCGGAGGCGCGCATCAAGCGTTTGCTGGCGGACCTGCTGCCGTCGCTGATGGGGCTGCATGCCCAGGGCGAGATCTGCGGCGACATTTCCCTGGATACGGTGGGCATGGATGAGGGCGCGCACGCGCACCTGCTGCCGGAACTGGCGGTGCCGCGCTCGCGCCGGGCAGGAGTGACGCCGGCTCCGGGGTTCGCGCCTTTCGAACTGTATACCGATTCCGCACAATGGCCTCGCGGTCCCTGGACCGACGTTTACGCGCTCTGTGCGGTCATGCATGCCCTGGTCATCGGCCTGCGTCCGCCCCCGGCGCCGGAGCGCCGCGCGACCGACAGTTATGAGCCGTTGATGGCGCTGGGCCTGACGAAGTACAGCCCGGCATTCCTGGAGGCTATCGATCGCGGCCTGGCGATGCAGCCTGCCGACCGGCCACAGACCTTGGGCGAACTGGCGGCCATGTTGGATATCTCCGCGGATGCCGAAATCGCGCCCGTCGTTCCGGAGGCATCCCGGGCCGCGGCGACAGCCGTTCCCGCCGCGCCGGCGGCGGCCGCCGGCAAGCCGCGTGGCGCCGGCCGGCCATTGCTCATGCTGCTGTTGCTGGTGGCGTTGATGGGTGCTGGCGTCTATGCCTGGATGCGTGCCGGAGGTGGCGGCACCAACGCCGTGATCACCCGTTCCGAAGTCGTGCAGCCGAATCCCCCAGTCACCTCGCCCGCGCCGGTGGCGGCCCGCCCTGCGGCAACGGCCATGGCGCCGTCAGGACCGCCGCTGTCCGCAGTATCGCGGCAGGCTGCGCCCGAGGCGGGAGCGGCAGGCATGACGGTCGCGCCGCAGGCGCCAGCCGCCGCCCCGGCCGATGCCGGTACCGCGAGCCCGATTCCGCCCGCGCCGGCTACCTCGGCCGAGGCCGGCGTGCCAGCGGTCGAGGAACCGGCCGCGCCATCGGAGCCGGTTCAGGATGAAACGCCGAAACCCAAGCCGGCGCCGGTTCTGGTGCGCCTGGATATCCGGCCCTGGGGCGAGGTATGGGTCAACGGTGTTGCGCGCGGCGTCAGTCCGCCGGTCAAGGAATTGCGCCTGGTTCCCGGCAAATACCAGGTGGTGCTGCGCAACGCCGACCTGCCTCCCTATCGGACCACACTGGAAGTCAGGGCCGGCAGACCCGCCGTCATTTCGCACGTTTTCCAATAAGGCGCGGATCCGCCTTCCCTGCCGGCCCTAGGCCGAGGCTTCCTCGGGGGCGACAGGCAGGCGGAGCGTGAATACCGAGCCCACGCCGGCCTCGCTTGTCACCTCGACGTCGCCGCCATGGCGCAGCGCCACGGTGCGCACAAAGGCCAGCCCCAGCCCCGCGCCGCCCACATCCCCCCGTGTGGCGACGCCTACCCGCGAGAATGGCTCGAAAAGGCGCGCCAGATCCTCTGGCGCGACACCCTGTCCCTGGTCGCGGATGTGGACGCGCCAATAGCCCTGCGCCGCGTCGATGTGGCACGCAATGCGGGTGCGCGGCGGGCTGTACTTGATCGCGTTGTCGATCAGGTTGCTCAAGGCGCGCATCAGCAGCGTCTGGTCGCCGCGTACATAGGCCACCGGCAGCGGCGGGATCACTTCCAGCGTGATGCCGCGCTTGTGCGCAGCAGCCCAGAATTCATCGACGCCGTCCTGCAGCAGGCTGCCCAGATCCAGGTCGACAGCGCTGATGGCCATCGATTCGGCGCGCGTCAGGTGCACGAAATCGTCGACCAGGTGCAAGGTACGGTTGGCCAGGGCGGCGATGCGCGCCAGGGTATCGTCTTTGCCATCCGGCGCGGCGCCGTCCTGGGTCATTTCGACCAGCGCGAGGATGGAACTCTGCGGCGCCCGCATGTCGTGCGAAATGAAGCGCAGCGTCTCCTCGCGTTGCCGCTCGGCTTGGCGGATGCCGGAAATGTCCGTCAGCGTGGCGACGGTGCCGGCGAAGTTGCCTTCGGCCGTGTGGATCGGCGCGCACTTCAGGATCAAATCACGGCCGGCGTGGTCGCGGACCTCCAGGTCGGCACTCCACGGTGACTGTTCCGCCACCGGCCCCTGGCCGCTCAACACCTGGGCCACGCGCTGCCGTGTCGGTTCGTCGCCGATGGTCTTTTCCAGCAGATGGATCGCCGGATGCCCGACGCGCGGCGGCCGCATGCCCAAGCGCTGGAAATACATCACCGCGGCCTGGTTGCGGAATTGCATGCGGCCATCCTGGTCGAATACCAGCGTTGCGTCGGGCATGCCGTCCAACCCGTCGGCCAGGAAGCGCCGCAGATTGCGCACGCGCGCCAGCGCCCGCCGCAATTCGCCGACGCGACTCTCGAGCGAGGCGCTGGGCCCGCCGGACTGTGCCCTGGCTTCATTCAGCACGGGCGGATACTCACGTTGCAACCGCCGCAGTTCGTTGTCCATATAGCGCAGCGCGGCTTCCTGGCTGCGCCAGCTCCATAGCGGATAGCACAGGGCCACGCCCAGCAGCGCCGCGGTTGGCGCGAACCACAGATAGCTGTGGCCCAGCAGCAGCAGGCTGCAGAGCAACACCAGCGCCAGCAGGGCAATGTTCACCAGCAGTGCCAGGTTGGGAGACAGGCGCCAGAGCGCCAGGCAGGCCAACAGCACCGGCAGCGCCGAGAACAGGGCGTTGAGCCAGGGGGCGGGCGGCTGGAAGGCGATGTCGTCATTGGCCGCCTGCAGCAGATTGGCAATGATCTCCACGCCCGGCATGCCGCTGACGTCATGCGATACCGGCGTGGTGTAGGCATCGCCCAGGCCCGTGGCCCAGGCGCCTACCAGGATGTACTTGCCGCGCAGTTGATCGGCCGGCACGTCGCCGCGCAGCACCGACAGATACGACACGGCACGCGTATGCGCCACCGGCCCGGCGTATGGAATCAGTATGCTGCCTTCCGTGCCGGCGTGTCGCAGCAGCCTGTCGGCCAGGGCCTGTTGCCCGCCTACGTCAAGCATGCTCAGCGCGAAGTGTTGCCAGCGTTCGCCGCCGTAGCGGGTCGTCAGTTGCGCCGAGCGCAGCACGCCATCCGCATCCAGGCTGGCGTTGATGAAGCCGCTGCCGGCCGCGGCCTGGGCCAGGGCGGGAATGGGCGTGCTGATCGACGAAGGGTGCCGCAGGCGATCCAGCACCACCGGCAGCACGACGCGGCCATTGCGCCGGATGCTGTCGGCAAGAATGCCATCGTCGCCGGGATGGGTGGTGTCGGGTTCGGCGAAGATCAGGTCCAGGCCGACCGCGCGGGCGCCTTGCAGGCGGTCCAGCAGCGCGGCGTGCACCGCCCGCCGCCATGGCCAGCGGCCGAGCGCGTCGATGCTGGCGTCGTCGATCGCGACGATCAGGATGTCGGGCGAGATGTCACGCCCGGTCAAGCCGACGGCGCGGTCATACAGGATCTGATCGATACGTCCCAGGCCGTTGAACCCGCCGAGCAAGGCGGCCAACAGCGCCAGCGCCACCGTCAACCACAGGCCTGATCGCGAGGTCCGGTCGATGGGATCGACGGCGTCCGCCATGAGCACCCGTCTAGTATTCGGTCAGCGTCACGAATCCGCCGCTGCCGGTGGCGACACCCAGGCCGCTGCTGGTCATCAGCTGGTTCACGCCGGTGAAAGTGGCCGTGGCGTCCTGGCCGCCCAGGCCGAGCTCATCGATGGCCCGCACCGACACGTAAAAGGTCCCAGGGCCGGGGGCGCTGAAGCGGATGTCCGGGGTGGCAAATCGGGTGGAGGACACCAGCTGGGTGCCATCGGCATCGCGCGCCACGCGCACCAGGTAGCCCTGCGCGCCGGGCACGGGCGCGAAGGCGCTGGTCCAGACGCCGCCACCCGCACGCACCGGTTCGCCCAGTCGCGGCGCCGCGAGCAGTCGGCGCACGCCCGCGACCTGGCCGTCGGCACCGATGGCCGCGCCATAGCCCTTGGCCACGGCCACCGGCTGCGCCGGCGCCGCGCCGGGCGCGTGCGGTTGCAACCTCACGCTGCCTTCCAGGACTTCGCTGCGTACCCCCTGGCTGCCACTCTGCACGCGAAACCGCGTGCCGCGCACGCCCGTCACGGCCACCGGCGTACGCACCTCGAAACGGCCTACTCCCTGCCCGCTAGGCGCGACGCTGGATTCGACACTGCCGCGTTCGACGTGGATGACCGAGTCGGTCAGGTCGGTGCCTTCGAATTGGCGCAGGCGGGTCAGTTCCACGGCGCCGTCGGCCGGCAGCGTGAGCTTGGAGCCGTCGGCCAGCTCCAGCGTGACGAAGCCATTGGGCGCGGTGACGACTTTGCTGCCTTCGGACACGTTGGCCCCCGCCTTGAGCGCCTGTCCGTCCAGCTTCGCCTGGCCGCTGACGTGCACCACGCGTGCCTCGGCGGCACGCTCTGGAATCATCGACAGGGGGATGCGCAGTTCCAGTCCGATCGGCAGGCGCTCGGGCGTGGTGACGTTATTGAGCGCCTGCAGCGGGTTCCAGTTGGCCGGATTGCGCGTATAGGCGGAGGCAATATTGATCAGCGTATCGCCCTGGCGCACGCGGTAGATGAAATCCTCGCCCAGCGCGCCAGCGGGTTGACCATGCGAGGAAGTTGCGAGCAGCAGGCCGGAAAACAAGGCAAGCAGGGAAAGCGCGCGGCAGCGGCTCATGACGTTCAGATCTCCAGTTAGTGCCGCTTGGCGCTAGGGCGCCGCAGGCGTGCTGTCTTCGGACGCGCCGATCAATTCCAGCCGGTAGCCGAGCGCGTAGGAAGAACTCAGCCGCACGCCATGCTCCGGCCGCAGCTGCAGCTTCTGGCGGATGTTCGACAGGTGCGTGTCGAGCGTGCGGGAAGTGGCGGGAATCTCGCGGTTCCAGACGCATTCGGCCAGCACGTCGCGCGACATGAGCCGGCCCAGGTTGCGGAAGAACAGCAGCGCGAGTTCGAACTCCTTGGGCGCCAGCGCGATCGCCGCGCCATCGAGCGCGATCGAGCGCGCGGCCGGATCGACGCGATAGTTGGCCACGTCGAAGGCCTGGTCGGCAGGCTCGGCGATCTGGCTGCGGCGCAGCAATGCCGCGACACGCGCCAGCAATTCCAGCGGCCGCAGGGGCTTGACGATGTAGTCGTCGGCACCGGCGCGCAGGCCCTCGACCAGGTCGTCCTCGCTGGAACGATTGGTGAGAAAAATGACCGGAATGCGCGGGCCGATATTGGCGCGCAACCAGCGCACCACATCGTCGCCATCGATATCGGGTAAGTGCCAGTCCAGTAGCACCAGGTCAAACGCTTCATTGCGCAAAGCGGCGAGCAGGTCGCGGCTTTGCTGATAGCTGGTGCAGGCGTATCCGGCGGCAGTCAGGACTTGCTGGATGCGTTTCGCCTGGTCCAGGTCGTCTTCCAGCGACGCGATTTTCATCAGACGGGGTCTCTCTCGCGAAGGTTGGCTGCGCAAGCGCGCCCTGTGGCGCCCTACTGCAATAAGGAGAAAGGATTGTGTAATGGAATGATAACTCGCGTCGCGTCACTGTTGGCTACGTTGTGCCAACAACTGTCAAACATTGCAAAGTTGACGAATCTTGACTGGAGTTGTTGCAGAACAACGGGCCAAACTGTCCCCAACCTCCCCATCAGCCGGCGCGGTCAGCCGGCGCGCGGGGGGAGGCAGAAGGGATGGAAGAAACCTATGAATCAATTGCGCGTACTGATGATGTCGCCGGACGAGGCCGCACGCAACGCCGCGGTGTCCGCACTGCTTCAAGCTGGAATTTCGGCCCGTGGCTGTTCGACTTCTCTGGAATTATTCGGCCTGTTGAGCAACAGCACCTACGATGCCGTGGTCCTGAACGTGGGGACGCTGGGTGAAATCGGCTATGCCCTGGTGGCGCGGTTGCATGGCTCCTCGCCGCTGGGAATTGTGGTGACGGGCAACAATCTGTCGCTGGAAACCCGCCTGCGTTGCCTGCAGAGTGGCGCTGACGCCTGCCTGCCGCCGCCGCATGACCCTCGCGAACTGGCCTGCATTCTGTTGGCGCTGGCCCGCCGTCTGCCCATCGGGCAGGACAGTGCTCCGGTCGAAGAGCCTGGGTCGGGCCAATGGGAGTTGCGCGACCAGGGGTGGACCCTCGCGGCGCCTTCCGGCACGACGATCTCCCTGTCGGCCAATGAACGACTGATCGTGCGTTCGCTGCTGGAAGTGGCGGGCAGGGCGGTCGGGCGCAACGAATTGGGTGACGAGTTGCGGGAGGAAGGGGGCGGAGCGCGCTCCAGCGGCACACGCAGTATTGACGTCATCGTCAGCCGCCTGCGGCGCAAGGCCGAACTGGCGGGCGTGATGTTGCCAATCCGCACGGTCTACGGCAGTGGCTACCTGTTCGCCGACCAATAAACCACCCTTGGCGCGTGCCTTGCGCTATCCTGCCGGCAGGGGCTTCGGCCTCTTTGGTTGGGGCGAGGAGCACGCTTGCCGACCAGGGAATATCCCGCAGCGGTCGTCATCTTCCCGCCTCGGCAATTTGGCCCCATTTTTGCCGACTTGCCCTTGAGCTGCGCCTAACGCGTCGTCTTTTGCCGGCAACACGCCTGGGCGCGGCGCTTACAAAAGTTTTTGACAGTGCGCCTGGTTCTAAGCTATGCTAAAGGGCTTACTGCTTTATTTGCGCGCAAAGTTTGATGCCAGGAATGGCAATCAACAAGTGAAGCGCCAGGAAGACGGGTCCGGTCAATCACCCAGGCAACCTTTGCCTGGCGACCCAAGGCCAAAGGGGTGCGTCACGAGCCCCTGTCAACCGACGCTGCCATCTCCGAAGCATCCGGTTTGTGCGTTTTCATGGTTTGTTGGCAAGCCCGCTCTTTTACGTATTTGAACGTTTGAGGCGGTCTTGCGCGAGCCGCCTTCTCCGAGAGTCACCACTCGCGGAGACGAGTACGTAAGTACTTACCCAGTGGTACGTAAAAGGGATTTCAAAGGTCATGCCTACCATTAGCCAACTCGTGCGCAAGCCGCGCGAAGTCAGCATCATCAAAAGCAAGAGCCCCGCGCTCGAAAACTGCCCGCAACGCCGCGGCGTGTGCACTCGCGTGTACACCACCACCCCCAAGAAGCCGAACTCCGCTCTGCGTAAGGTTGCCAAAGTGCGTCTGACCAACGGTTACGAAGTCATTTCGTACATCGGCGGTGAAGGCCACAACCTGCAAGAGCACTCGGTGGTTCTGGTGCGTGGCGGTCGTGTAAAGGACTTGCCCGGTGTGCGTTATCACATCGTGCGCGGTTCCCTCGACCTGCAAGGCGTCAAGGATCGTAAGCAAGCCCGCTCGAAGTACGGCGCCAAGCGCCCGAAGAAGGCCTGATCACGAATCAGCAGTACCCCCGCGTGGCGGCCATCCGTCATTAGGGAAGTGCAACCGCGCCATCCGCAATGCAAGGGAAGGTGCGCGGCACGTAAGGGGTCGTCTTATTGGACGGCCATGGCCGTGTAACGAAACACGGTTCAACTGAACAGACACAAGGAAGCAACAATGCCCCGTCGTCGCGAAGTACCCAAGCGCGAGATTCTGCCCGATCCCAAGTTCGGCAGCGTCGAACTCGCCAAGTTCATGAACGTCGTCATGCTGGACGGCAAGAAGGCCGTCGCCGAGCGCATCGTCTACGGTGCCCTCGAGCAAGTCGCCACCAAGACCGGCAAGGAGCCGATCGAGGTTTTCAGCCTGGCGATCAACAACATCAAGCCGATCGTCGAAGTCAAGAGCCGCCGCGTTGGCGGTGCCAACTACCAAGTGCCGGTTGAAGTGCGCCCCGTGCGCCGCCTGGCCCTGGCTATGCGTTGGCTCCGTGAAGCCGCCAAGAAGCGTGGCGAAAAGTCGATGGATCTGCGTCTTGCTGGCGAACTGATCGACGCCTCCGAAGGTCGTGGCGCCGCGATGAAGACGCGCGAAGACACGCACAAGATGGCCGAGGCCAACAAGGCCTTCAGCCATTTCCGCTGGTAATTTAAGGACTAACCCACCATGGCCCGCAAAACCCCGATCGAGCGCTATCGCAACATTGGTATCTCTGCGCACATCGATGCAGGGAAAACCACCACGACCGAACGTATCCTGTTCTACACCGGCGTCAATCACAAGATTGGCGAAGTGCATGATGGCGCCGCCACCATGGACTGGATGGAGCAAGAGCAAGAGCGTGGCATCACCATTACGTCGGCTGCAACGACGGCGTTTTGGCGTGGCATGGCCGGCAACTACCCCGAGCATCGCATCAACATCATCGACACCCCGGGACACGTGGACTTCACCATCGAGGTGGAACGTTCCATGCGCGTCCTGGACGGTGCCTGCATGGTCTACTGCGCGGTGGGTGGTGTTCAGCCCCAGTCCGAAACCGTGTGGCGTCAAGCCAACAAGTACGGCGTGCCGCGTCTGGCGTTCGTCAACAAGATGGACCGTACCGGCGCGAACTTCTTCAAGGTCTATGACCAACTGAAGACGCGTCTGCGCGCGAACCCCGTGCCCATCGTGATCCCCATCGGCGCCGAAGACACGTTCCAAGGCGTGATCGACCTGGTCAAGATGAAGGCGATCATCTGGGACGAGGCCAGCCAAGGCACCAAGTTCGACTACAAGGACATTCCGGCCGAGCTGGAAGGCACCGCCGCCGAATGGCGCGAAAAGCTGGTTGAAGCTGCCGCCGAGTCGTCGGAAGAGCTGATGAACAAGTACCTGGAGTCGGGTACGCTGGACGAGGCCGAGATCAACCTGGCCATTCGTCAACGCACCATCGCTGGCGAAATCCAGCCGATGCTGTGCGGCACCGCCTTCAAGAACAAGGGCGTGCAGCGCATGCTGGACGCGGTCATCGACTACCTGCCTTCGCCCGTGGACATCCCCCCGGTCGACGGCCAGGACGACGAAGGCAACGCCATCAACCGCAATGCCGACGACAACGAGAAGTTCTCGGCGCTGGCATTCAAGCTGATGAGCGATCCGTTCGTCGGCCAGCTGACCTTCGTGCGCGTTTACTCGGGCATCCTGAAGTCGGGCGACACGGTCTACAACCCCATCAAGGGCAAGAAGGAACGTATCGGCCGCATCCTGCAGATGCACGCGAACAACCGCGAGGAAATCAAGGAAGTTCTGGCCGGCGACATCGCCGCCGTGGTGGGCCTGAAGGACGTGACGACCGGCGAAACGCTGTGCGACGTCGATTCGCACATCCTGCTGGAGCGTATGGAGTTCCCCGAGCCCGTGATTTCGCAGGCCGTCGAACCCAAGTCGAAGGCTGACCAGGAAAAGATGGGCCTGGCGCTGTCGCGCCTGGCGCAGGAAGATCCGTCGTTCCGCGTGCGCAGCGACGAAGAATCCGGCCAAACCATCATTTCCGGCATGGGCGAGCTGCACCTGGAAATTCTGGTCGACCGCATGAAGCGCGAATTCGGCGTGGAAGCCAACGTCGGCAAGCCGCAAGTGGCCTACCGTGAAACCATCCGCAAGACCTGCGAAGAAGTCGAAGGCAAGTTCGTCAAGCAGTCGGGCGGTCGTGGTCAGTACGGTCACGTGGTCCTGAAGGTCGAACCGCTCCAACCGGGCGGCGGCTACGAGTTCGTCGACGCCATCAAGGGCGGTGTGGTTCCTCGCGAATTCATCCCCGCGGTGGACAAGGGCATCCAGGAAACGCTGCCTGCCGGCATCCTGGCCGGTTACCCGGTCGTGGACGTCAAGGTCACGCTGTTCTTCGGTTCGTACCACGATGTGGACTCGAACGAAAACGCGTTCAAGATGGCCGGCTCGATGGCGTTCAAGGAAGGCATGCGCAAGGCCAGCCCCGTGCTGCTGGAACCGATGATGGCCGTTGAAGTCGAAACGCCTGAAGACTACGCCGGTACCGTGATGGGCGATCTGTCCTCGCGTCGCGGCATGGTCCAGGGCATGGACGACATGGTCGGTGGTGGCAAGACCATCAAGGCTGAAGTTCCGCTGGCCGAGATGTTCGGTTACGCCACGAACCTGCGTTCGCTGACGCAAGGTCGTGCCACGTACACGATGGAATTCAAGCATTACTCCGAGGCCCCCAAGAACGTCGCTGACGAAGTCATCGCCGCTCGGGCCAAGTAAATAACCCTCGCCGCGCCCGCCCACAAGGCGGCGCGGCAAATATCGAAATTTCCTTGAAAGTCAAAGGATAGAGATCATGGCAAAAGGCAAGTTTGAACGCACCAAGCCGCACGTGAACGTCGGCACCATCGGTCACGTCGACCACGGCAAGACCACCCTGACGGCGGCCATCACGACCGTTCTGTCGACCAAGTTCGGTGGCGAAGCCAAGGGCTACGACCAGATCGACGCGGCTCCCGAAGAAAAGGCTCGCGGCATCACGATCAACACGGCGCACGTCGAGTACGAAACGGAAACGCGTCACTACGCGCACGTTGACTGCCCGGGCCACGCTGACTACGTCAAGAACATGATCACGGGCGCGGCGCAGATGGACGGCGCGATCCTGGTTGTGTCGGCCGCTGACGGCCCGATGCCGCAAACGCGTGAACACATCCTGCTGAGCCGCCAGGTTGGCGTGCCGTACATCATCGTCTTCCTGAACAAGGCCGACATGGTTGACGACGCCGAGCTGCTCGAGCTGGTGGAAATGGAAGTTCGCGAACTGCTGAGCAAGTACGACTTCCCGGGCGACGACACCCCGATCGTGAAGGGTTCGGCCAAGCTGGCGCTGGAAGGCGACAAGGGCGAACTGGGCGAGCAAGCGATCCTGTCGCTGGCGCAAGCGCTGGACACCTACATCCCGACGCCCGAGCGTGCCGTTGACGGCGCGTTCCTGATGCCGGTCGAAGACGTGTTCTCGATCTCGGGTCGCGGCACCGTGGTGACCGGCCGTATCGAACGCGGCGTGATCAAGGTCGGCGAAGAAATCGAAATCGTCGGTATCGTGCCGACGGTCAAGACGACCTGCACCGGCGTGGAAATGTTCCGCAAGCTGCTGGACCAAGGTCAAGCCGGCGACAACGTGGGCATCCTGCTGCGCGGCACCAAGCGTGAAGACGTCCAGCGCGGCCAGGTTCTGGCCAAGCCGGGCTCGATCACCCCGCACACGGACTTCACGTCCGAGGTGTACATCCTGTCCAAGGAAGAAGGCGGCCGCCACACCCCGTTCTTCAACGGCTACCGTCCCCAGTTCTACTTCCGCACGACGGACGTGACGGGCACGATCGACCTGCCGGCCGACAAGGAAATGGTTCTGCCGGGCGACAACGTGACGATGACCGTCAAGCTGCTGGCCCCGATCGCCATGGAAGAAGGCCTGCGTTTCGCCATCCGTGAAGGCGGTCGTACCGTCGGCGCCGGCGTCGTCGCCAAGATCCTGAAGTAATCCGGATCACCCAAGCAGCACACAACCAGCGGGGGCGCTCGCGCCCTCGCCTCTCGTTCTTTAGGAAACGCCATGAAAAACCAAAAGATCCGTATCCGCTTGAAAGCCTTCGATTACAAGCTGATCGATCAATCGGCCGCTGAAATCGTCGACACCGCCAAGCGCACGGGCGCCGTTGTCCGCGGCCCGGTGCCGCTGCCCACGCGTATCCGTCGTTACGACGTGCTGCGTTCGCCGCACGTCAACAAGACGTCGCGTGACCAGTTCGAAATCCGTACCCATCAGCGCCTGATGGACATCGTTGATCCTACCGACAAGACCGTTGACGCTCTGATGCGTCTGGACCTGCCGGCCGGCGTCGACGTCGAAATCGCGCTGCAGTAAGGCGCTCCCCGGGGCCGCCACCTTCGCCGGCGGGCCCGTGAAAAATGGCCGCAGTCCTTCGGGAGTGCGGCCATTTGTTTTTGCGCCACAGCCAGGCGCGTGGGTGGCGGGGCAGGGCGCTTTTGCTGCTAAGTGCTTGTGCTGCCTGAAAAAAACGTGCTAATATGCCAAGCTTGCCATTTTGTGGCAGGTCTAACTACGGCGAGGCCCGTGCGTATCCGAGCTTTCGGGGCGTGCAAGCCACAGCCAGGTTGAACATAGTCGTAGGGCAAAGGCCGTTACCTTTTGCCTGATTAGCCCCGACCAATCGCAGTCGGGAATGGAGAAAACGATGTCGAATTCGACACCCACGCCCGCCGCTCACCGGCTGGGGCTGGTGGGTCGCAAGGTCGGCATGACCCGCATTTTTACCGAGGAAGGTGAATCCATCCCGGTGACCGTGCTGGACGTGTCGAACAACCGCGTGACCCAAGTTAAGTCGCTGGAAACCGACGGCTACGCCGCGATCCAGGTGGCTTATGGCACTCGTCGTGCCTCGCGTGTGCCGCAAGCGCAAACGGGCCACTACGCCAAGGCCGGCGCTGAAGCCGGCAGCATCCTCAAGGAATTCCGCCTCGATCCCGCCCGCGCCGCCGAATTCTCGGCCGGTGCCGTGATCGCCGTGGAATCGGTGTTCGAAGCCGGCCAACAGGTCGACGTCACGGGCACCACGATCGGTAAGGGCTTTGCCGGTACCATCAAGCGCCACAACTTCGGCTCGCAACGCGCCTCGCACGGTAACTCCCGTTCGCACCGCGTTCCCGGCTCGATCGGTCAGGCTCAAGATCCGGGTCGTATTTTCCCGGGTAAGCGCATGGCGGGTCACCTGGGTGATGTCACCCGCACCGTTCAAAACCTCGACGTCGTTCGCGTTGACGTGGAGCGCGGCCTGCTGCTGGTCAAGGGCGCTGTCCCCGGCCACGCTGGTGCCGACATCGTCGTGCGTCCGGCCATCAAGGCCCCGGCCAAGAAGGGAGCGTAAGTAAATGGATCTCAAGCTCCTGAACGACCAAGGTCAGGCCGCGACTTTCAGCGCGCCCGACACGATCTTCGGCCGTGACTTCAACGAAGCGCTGATTCACCAGATCGTGGTGGCCTTCCAGGCCAACGCCCGTGCCGGCAACCGCGCTCAGAAGGATCGCTCGGAAGTCAAGCACTCGACCAAGAAGCCCTGGCGCCAGAAGGGTACCGGCCGCGCTCGCGCCGGTATGACTTCGTCGCCGCTGTGGCGTGGCGGTGGTCGGATTTTCCCGAACTCGCCGGAAGAGAACTTCAGCCAGAAGGTCAACAAGAAGATGTACCGCGCCGGGATCCGTTCGATCCTGTCGCAGCTGGCTCGCGAAGACCGCATCGCCGTCGTCGAATCGTTCGATCTGGAATCGCCCAAGACCAAGGCCGCCGCTGCAAAGCTGAAGAGCCTGGGCCTGGACTCGGTCCTGATCATCACCGACAACGTCGATGAGAATGTTTACCTCGCCACCCGCAACCTGCCGCACGTTGCCGTTGTCGAGCCCCGTTATGCCGATCCGTTGTCGCTGGTCCACTACAAGAAAGTGCTGATCACCAAGCCGGCCATCGCTCAACTCGAGGAGATGCTGGGATGAACGCTGAACGCTTGATGCAAGTCATTCTGGCTCCGATCGTGACCGAAAAGGCCACGTTCGTCGCTGAGAAGAATCAGCAAGTCGCTTTCCGTGTCGTGGCTGACGCTACCAAGCCGGAAATCAAGGCTGCCGTCGAACTGCTCTTCAAGGTGCAGGTCGAGTCCGTGCAGGTCCTCAACCGTAAGGGCAAAGTCAAGCGCTTTGGCCGATTCGTTGGCCGTCGTCGCGACGAGCGCAAGGCCTACGTTTCGCTCAAGGACGGCCAGGAAATCGACTTTGCGGAGGTGAAGTAAATGGCCCTCGTAAAAGTTAAGCCGACTTCGGCTGGCCGTCGTGGCATGGTGAAGGTTGTCAGCCCGAACCTGCACAAGGGTGAGCCCTACGCGCCGCTGCTGGAAAAGAAGACCCGTGGTTCGGGCCGTAACAACAACGGTCACATCACGATCCGCCACCGTGGCGGCGGTCACAAGCAACACTACCGTGTCGTTGACTTCCGTCGTGACAAGGATGGCATCCCCGCGAAGGTCGAGCGTCTGGAATACGACCCGAACCGTACGGCGCACATCGCTCTGCTGTGCTACGCCGACGGCGAGCGTCGCTACATCATCGCTCCGCGCGGCCTGGAAGTGGGCGCCACGCTGATCTCGGGTATCGAAGCCCCGATCCGCGCCGGCAACACGCTGCCGATCCGCAACATCCCGGTGGGTACGACGATTCACTGCGTCGAAATGCTGCCCGGCAAGGGTGCCCAGATGGTCCGTTCGGCCGGCGCTTCCGCTGTCCTGCTGGCCCGCGAAGGCACCTACGCTCAGGTGCGTCTGCGCTCGGGTGAAGTCCGCCGTGTGCATATCGAATGCCGTGCCACCATCGGTGAAGTCGGTAACGAAGAACACAGCCTGCGCCAGATCGGCAAGGCCGGTGCAATGCGTTGGCGCGGTGTCCGCCCGACGGTTCGTGGCGTGGCCATGAACCCGGTCGATCACCCGCACGGTGGCGGCGAAGGCCGTACCGGTGAAGCACGCGAACCGGTCAGCCCGTGGGGCACTCCGGCGAAGGGTTTCAAGACCCGTCGCAACAAGCGGACGAACAATATGATCGTCCAACGGCGCAAGCGCAAGTAAGAGGCGAACACTATGTCACGTTCGATCAAGAAAGGCCCGTTTGTCGATGCTCACCTGATCAAAAAGGTGGACACGGCCGTCGCGGGCAAAGACAAGAAGCCGATCAAGACCTGGTCGCGTCGCTCGACGATCCTGCCCGAGTTCATCGGTCTGACGATCGCTGTGCACAACGGCAAGCAGCATGTTCCCGTTTACATCAACGAGAACATGGTCGGTCACAAGCTGGGCGAGTTCGCGCTGACCCGTACGTTCAAGGGTCACGCCGCGGACAAGAAGGCGAAGAGGTAAGCGATGGAAACTACTGCCATTATCCGTGGGGTTCACATCTCCGCTCAAAAGACGCGTCTGGTTGCGGATCTGATCCGCGGCCAGAAGGTCGGCCGTGCGCTCGAGATCCTCACCTTCTCGCCGAAGAAGGCCGCCGTCATCCTGAAGAAGGCTGTCGAGTCCGCCATCGCCAACGCCGAGCACAACGACGGCGCCGATATCGACGAACTGAAAGTCACCACGATCTTCGTGGACAAGGCTCAGTCGATGAAGCGCTTCTCCGCTCGCGCCAAGGGCCGCGGCAACCGTATCGAGAAGCAGACCTGCCACATCACGGTCAAGGTCGGAGCTTAAGGAGTCACGATGGGTCAGAAAATTCACCCCACTGGGTTCCGTCTCGCGGTCACCCGTAATTGGTCCTCGCGTTGGTTCGCCGACGACAAGGCCTTCGGCAGCATGCTGGCCGAAGACATCCGCGTCCGCGAGTACCTGAAGAAGAAGCTCAAGAGCGCCTCCGTTGGTCGCGTGATCATCGAGCGTCCCGCCAAGAATGCCCGCATCACCGTCTACTCGGCTCGTCCGGGCGTGGTGATCGGCAAGCGCGGCGAAGACATCGAAAGCCTGAAGGCTGATCTGCAGCGCCTGATGGGCGTGCCCGTGCACGTCAACATCGAAGAAATCCGCAAGCCGGAAACCGATGCTCAACTGATCGCCGACTCGATCTCGCAACAGCTCGAGAAGCGCATCATGTTCCGTCGCGCCATGAAGCGCGCGATGCAGAACGCCATGCGTCTGGGTGCCCAAGGCATCAAGATCATGAGCTCGGGCCGTCTGAACGGTATCGAAATTGCCCGCACCGAGTGGTATCGCGAAGGCCGTGTGCCGCTGCACACCCTCAAGGCCAACATCGACTACGGCACCTCCGAAGCCCACACCACGTACGGCGTGATCGGCATCAAGGTCTGGGTCTACAAGGGCGACATGCTGGCCAACGGCGAACTGCCGCCGGAAACCGCCGCCCCGCGTGAAGAAGAACGTCGTCCGCGCCGCGCTCCGCGTGGTGATCGTCCGGACGGTGCTCGCACCGGTCGTCCGGGTGGTCGTGGCCGTGGTCCCCGCAAGGCGGACGCTGCTCCGGCGCCTGAAGGAGAATAACCATGCTGCAACCCTCTCGCAGAAAGTATCGCAAAGAGCAGAAGGGCCGCAACACCGGTCTGGCGACCCGTGGCACCCACGTGTCGTTCGGCGAATTCGGTCTGAAGGCCACCGGCCGTGGCCGTCTGACCGCCCGCCAGATCGAAGCCGCTCGTCGTGCCATCAACCGTCACATCAAGCGCGGCGGCCGCATCTGGATTCGCATTTTCCCGGACAAGCCCATCTCGCAAAAACCTGCCGAAGTCCGTATGGGTAACGGTAAGGGCAACCCGGAGTACTGGGTCGCCGAGATTCAGCCCGGCAAGGTGCTCTACGAAATGGAAGGGGTTAGCGAAGAGCTCGCGCGTGAAGCTTTCCGCCTGGCCGCTGCCAAGTTGCCGATTTCGACCACGTTCGTCGCGCGTCATATCGGTGCTTAAGGAGTACTAAGACATGAAAGCCAGCGAACTCCGTTCGAAAGACGCCGCAGAGCTCGGCAAAGAGCTCGAAAGCCTGCTGAAGGCGCAATTCGGTCTGCGTATGCAGAAGGCCACGCAGCAGCTTGCCAACACCAGCCAGCTGCGTAACGTGCGCCGCGACATCGCGCGCGTGCGTACCTTGCTGACCGAGAAGGCAGGGAAATAAAGATGAGCGAAACTCAAAACACCCAAGTGGCCAAGCGCCAGCGTACGCTGGTCGGCAAGGTCGTCAGCAACAAGATGGACAAGACTGTCGTCGTTCTGGTTGAGCGCCGCGTCAAGCACCCCATCTTCGGCAAGATCATCATGCGTTCCGCGAAGTACAAGGCGCACGATGAATCGAACCAGTACAACGAAGGCGATACGGTTGAAATCGCTGAAGGCCGTCCCATCTCGCGCTCGAAGTCGTGGAGCGTGGTGCGTCTGGTCGAAGCCGCGCGTATCATCTAAGTGAAGATTTCAGAACGGTTCGCCGTTCTGAGGTAAAACGGCAAGGGTTCAGGCCCTTGCCGTTTTTTTTCGTCCGGCAGCTTTATCGCGTCGGGATTCTAAGGACATCATGCACGGTTCCAGTAAGGTGGCGTTGCTCGTGCTGCTATGCATTGGCGGGCAGTTCGCCGTGCCCGCGCGGGCACAGGCGCCGATGCCGGCCAGTGAGATGGCAGGCAGGCGCGCCGGGGCTCCCGGGGTGATGACGCCCGCTCCGGATCCTGCGGCGATCGGCCGCAACGTATTGAATGCGGGACCAGATCCTCGTGTGCGGCTCGATGGCCTGTCTCGCGATCACGCCGCGATCTTCGGTACCCAGGATGAAGACGAACAGGCCTTGCTGGACAATGAACAGGCACTGCAGCAGCAGCGCGACCAGCTCCGCATGCTCGAGCGCCTTTTCATGCAGAGACCGGCGCAGGCGGATCCGCGACCGCCGGCGATGATGCCGTTGAAGAACGGAGCATCCATGAATATGGCGCCCCTTGTGCCCACGCCCTCCGGCTCGCAACTGGCCGGCGGCCAGGCGCAACGCAGCGTCGACCAGATGCAGCGGCGGGTCGACGATCTGCGGCGCGGCGCCGAGGCGCCGAAACCGGCGTCGCGCTAGTTTCTCGGCGCGGCCCGACGGGCGTCGTCAGGAACCTGGCGACGTAGGCATTGAAACCGAACGAAGCAACTGCCGGCAGGCAGTGCTCGTCCTCGGGCTCCGCCCTTGATATAACGGGCGAGGAAGAGCAATCCGCCCTTCATCATCGACCGGATCGGGAGTCTGACATATGCGTGCATCGCTAAGCAAACTCGGGTTGGCGCGGGTGGCCGTATTGGTTGCCGCGGGGCTGATGGCGTCGACGGCATATGCCTGGGATATCAGGCTGAAGGACTGGTCGGTAGAACGGCCGACCTATGACCGGTTGTTCGTGGTGGGCAGCGATGGCCGACTACGCACCGGCCCGAACGTGCGCGACCTGGAAGCGTTGATGCAGAAGGTCTCCGATCAGTCCAAGGCGCTTGAGGAACTGCGTGGCAGGAACGACGCCCTGAGCCGCAAGCTGGACGAGCAGGCTCAGAAGATCGCGGACCTGGAGCGCAAACAGGGCGATGGCGGCCGCAGCAGCGACAGCCAGAAAGGAGAGATCGATAAGCTGACGCGCGCGGTCGATAACCAGAAGAATGAACTGGACAAGCTGTCGCGCAGCGTTTCGCAACTGAGCAACTCAGGCAGCGCCGGAGATCGCAAGATTGATGATCTGCAGCGTCGTGTCGATGACGTCAAGCGCAGTGTGGATGACCTGCGCAGCCGCGTGAAGTAGCTTGTCTGCGCGGCCGCGGGTGTGCTCCGTGGGGCGCACCCGCGCGAGCGGCTAGCGTTGCTTCAGTTCCCGCAATCGCCCGGCTACGCCGCTCGGGAAGTAATACACCGACAGCACGAACAGGATGCCCAGCCACAGCAGCCAGCGGTCCTGCTCGAACAGCAGCGCCAGCGGCGCCACGCTGCCGACCGCATCGTGGATCACATGCAGACCGTCCTGCAGGTAGCTTTGCGCGAACACGAACAGGCTGGCGCCGATGACCGCTCCGTACATGGTGCCCATGCCGCCAATCACCACCATCAGCAGAATGTTGAGCATGATCTCGAACGACAGCGAGGTGTCCGGTCCGTTGTAGCGCAGCCAAAGCGCATACAGCGCGCCAGCCAGCGTGGCGAAGGCCGCCGCCAGCAGGTTCGACAGGCTGCGGTAAAGCACGGTGCGATAACCGATGGCCTCGGCGCGAAACGGATTTTCGCGAATGGCCTGCAACACCCTTCCGAATGGCGAATTGACGATGCGCAGCAGCATCAGGAACAGCACGACGCAGACCGCCGCGATCAGGTAATAAGTGATGATGCGGCCATCGACCGTGATGCCGAAGACAGGCTCGGAGAATGGCCGGAAGGCAGGACGCAGCATTTGCGGCACCTTGAAGCTCAGGCCGTCCTCGCCGCCGGTCAGCTCAGACAGTTGAGACACCAGGGTTTGGAAGGCCGCCGCCACGGCCAATGTGATCATGGCGTAGAAGATGGCGCGCACCCGCAGGCTGGCCAGGCCGATGATCAGCGCGAACACCAGCGATATGGCGAGGCCGGCGGCCGTGCCGGTCAGTACCGCGAGCCAGCCCGCCTCCATGCGCACGCTGGCGATGGCCACGCCATAGGCGCCGATACCGAAGAACATGGTGTGGGCGAAGCTGACGATGCCGGTGTAGCCCAGCAACAGGTCATAGCTGGCGACCAGGATCACGAACACCAGTATCTTGGCCGCCACCGCCAGCGACTTGGGGCCGGGAAACAGGAAAGGCGCGGCGGCGAGCGCGACGGCAATGGCGATCAGCATGACCGCCAGCAGCGCGCTGCGCGGGGGATCGCCGGAAAGCAGGCGGAAGGACATGGAGGCGATTCCTAGCGATTCGTGACCGGGTACACACCCTGGGGACGCCATAGCAGAATGGCGACCATCAGCGCGATGTTCGAGAACAGCGCCGCTTTGGGCATCAGGAAGCCGGTGTAGTTGGCCATCAATCCGACCAGCAGCGCGCCGATCAGGCAGCCCACCGTCGAACCCAGGCCGCCGATCATGATGACGATGAAGATCAGCACGTTCACCTGGGCCCCCAGCTGCGGCACGATGGACTGTTGGTAGAGTCCCCACAACACGCCGCCCAGCCCGGCCAGCATCGAGCCGGCCACGAATACGCCGACGAACAGGTGGCGGATGCGATAGCCCAGGCTTTCGACCATCTCGCGGTCCTCGACCCCGGCCCGGATCAACAGGCCGAGCTTGGTGCGGTTGAGCAGCCACAGCATGCCGCCCAGCACCGCCACGCCCACCACCAGCGCGACGATGCGGAACTTCTCGATGGCGGCGTCGCCCACCAGCAGCGCGCCGCGCAACGCCTCGGGCAGGGGCAGCGACAGCGTCTGCGGACCCCACAGCATCTTGATGATCTCTTCACCGATGATCATGCCGCCCATGGTGATGAGAATCTGCTTGAGGTGCTGCCCGTAGACCGGCCGCACGATCACGCGTTCGAACGCCACACCCACCGCGCCGGCCACCAGCATGCCGACGATCATGGCCGGCAGCACCGCCGCCAGGTTGAGCCACAGGCTGCCGGACTGGGTCCAGTCGGACATCGAGCCGAGCACCGTGGCCGCCATGTAGGCGCCGATGGCGATGAACAAACCGTGGCCGAAGTTCAACACGTCCATCAGGCCGAACACCAGCGTCATGCCAGAGGCAACGATGAAGATGATCATGCCCATCGCCAGGCCGGCGAAGGTCAGCGTCATCCAGGTCGAGAACGAGCCGATCAGTGGCAAGGCGATGGCGGCCAGCCCCAGTACCAGCATCACCGGACGCAGGTCGGCGCGGGTCTGCGGCAGCGGCGTATCGAGATCGGCGGCGCTCATTGGTGCGCTCCCAGCGACAGGCCCAGCAGGCGCGTCTGCAGCGCGTCGTCCTGCGCCAGGTCGGCCATGCCGCCAGCGTGCACCACGCGGCCGTTGTCCATGACGGCGACGTGGTCGCCCACCTGGCGCGCGAAGTTGAAGTTCTGCTCCACCAGCAGAATGGTGGTGGCGGCCTGCTTGAGTTCGATGAAGGCGTCGATCATGTTCTGGATGATGGCGGGCGCCAGGCCCTTGCTGGGTTCGTCGACCAGCAGCAGGCGGCGTGGTTCGATGATGGCGCGAGCAACGGCCAGCATCTGCTTCTGGCCGCCCGAAAGCTTGCCGGCGGGGTACAGCCAGAATTTCCGCAGCGCGGGGAAGAAGCCGAAGATCCATTCCAGCCGCGTGGTGTCCAACTGCGCGGCGCTGCGCGCCTGGCGCGCGGCCAGCAGGATGTTCTCTTTGACTGACAGGTCGGCGAAGATGCCCATGTTCTCTGGCACATAGGCGATGCCCAGGCGCGCCATATCCGGCGGCGAGGTGCGCACACCGGGGCCGCCGACCGCGGCGCTGTCGAAGCCGATATGGCCCTGCGTCGCTTTCCACAGGCCCATGATGGTGCGCAGCGTAGTGGTCTTGCCGGCGCCGTTGCGGCCCAGCAGCATGGTGACGCCCGCGGCCGGCACGGACAGGTCCACACCGTGCAGTATGTGATACGCGCCGATGTGCGTGTGCACATCCTTCAGTTCCAACAAGGCTGCCGCGCTCATGTCGTTTTCTCCGGCAGGGCGGCGCCCAGATAGGCCTGCTGCACGATCGGCGAGGCGATCACCTCGGCCGGATCGCCGTCCGCCATCAGCTCGCCGTTGTGCAGCACCACGATGCGGTCCGCCAGTTCACGCACCACGTCCATCTTGTGTTCCACCAGCAGAATGGTCTTGGACCGATCGGTCTTGATTTCGCGGATCAGGTCCAGCACCACGGGCACGTCGTCCACGCTCATGCCGGCAGTGGGCTCGTCGAACATGAAGACCTGCGGCTCCAGCGCGATCAACATGGCGATCTCGAGCTTGCGCTGGTCGCCATGGGGCAGGTCGGCGGCGGCCTGGTCGCGGCGGGAGGTGAGCCGGGTGCGTTCCAGCAGGGCGTCGGCGCGCGCCAGCAGCGCGCGATCATCGTCCCAGGTACGCCAGAAGCGGATCTGACGCCAACTCAGGCCTTGCTGGCGCGATTGCAGCGCCAGCCGGACATTCTCGCGCACCGACAGCCGCGGGAACAGCTGGGTCAGCTGGAAGGCGCGGCCAAGACCGGCATGCATGCGGGCCGGCGCCGACAGGCCGGTCAGGTCGCGGCCGTCCAGGTGCACCGATCCGGCGCTGGCACGCAGCTGGCCCGAGATCAGGTTGAAGTAAGTGGTCTTGCCCGCGCCGTTGGGCCCGACGATGGCCGTCAGGGTGCCCGGGGCGAAGCGGCAGCTCACCGCGTTGACAGCCACATGGCCGCCGAAGCGGATCGTGAGCGATTGGGTTTCCAGCATGAAGGGCAGGGCTCAGCGTTTGTTCTGGATCGGCACCGCCATCTGGTCGGGCGTGATTTCCTTGACCAGGTCCTGCACCGCCCACGGCACCGAGGCGTCGTTCTTGATGCGGAAGTGATACATCGACTGCATGGCCTGGTGGTCTTGCGGACGGAAGGTCATCTTGCCCTTGGGCGTGTCGAAGCTCATGCCTTCCATCGCCTTGATCAGCGTGTCGGTGTCGCTCTTGCCGGCGGTCTTGTTCAACGCCGTCACGATGGCGATGCCGGCCGACATGCCGCCCGCGGTGAAGAAATCCGGGGGCTGTCCGTAGCGCTTCTGGTGTTCGGCCACCAGCCAGTCGTTGATCGGGTTCTTGGGGATGCCGTAGTAGTAATAGGTCGCGCCTTCCATGCCGGCCAGTGACTTGAGCGGCGTCATCGCGGCCAGGGTATTGCCGCCGGTGGCGATCTCGATGCCGAAGCGCTGCGGATCCAGATCGGCGATCTTGAACGGATTGCCGGCGCCAGCCCACAGGATGAAGATGATCTTGCGGCCGGGTTGGTCCTTGAGCGCATCGAACAGGCGCTGCGCGCCGGCGGTGAAGTCGGTGGCATTGGCCGGCAGGTATTCCTCGTGCACGATCTTGGCCTGCTTGAGCGCGCCCTTGAAGGCCTTGACGCCGTCGCGGCCGAACGCATAGTCCTGCGCCAGCATCGCGATGGAGGTGCCGGGCTGGTCGAAGGCCACGGCATTGGCGATGGCGTCCTGCGAGGAATTGCGGCCGGTGCGGAAGACGTACTTGTTCCACTTGGCGCCGGTGATCGAATCGGCGACTGCCGGTTCGACCAGCAGGATCTTCTCGTACTCCTCGGCGATCGGCAACATGGCCAGCGCCACGCCAGACGAGGTCGGACCCACCGCGATGTCGGCGTCGTCGTCGGCATAGGCCGAGGCGAGTTGGGCGCGGGCAACGTCGGGCTTGCCCTGGTTGTCTTTCTCGATCACGCGGATCTTGCGGCCGGCGACCGTCATGGTGCCCTGCGTGGCGTATTCCAGGCCGAGCATCAGGCCGTTCTGGGTCTGTTTGGCGTAGGCCTCCAGCGGTCCGGTCTTGTCGTAGACGTGCGCCACGACGAAGTCCTTGGCCACGGCGGTGGAAGTCAGGCACAGGCCGGCCAGTGCGGCGAGCAGGATGCGTTTCATGGGAGTCTCCTTGTTCTTAGCGTGCGACGGCGGCAGCGGTGGCGGCCGGCGTGGCGAGAAAGTGGCGAACGGCGTCGATCTGCGGGGCGACGTTCAAGGCCGGCGCATGGCCGCAGTCCGGGAAGTCGATGCGGTGTGCGCACGGTCCGCGCCGCGTCATGGCGTCGGCGATCTCGGGCAGCAGCAGATCGGAGTTGGCGCCGCGCAGCAATAGCAGCGGCATGCGCAGCGTGTCGTATTCGGCCCAGCGTTCGTAGTCCGCCGGATGATGCCGGAACTGGCCGACGATGGCCGGATCGTAGTGCGCCGTGACGCGGCCGTCGGGCAGGCGGCGCATGGAGGTCTCGGCCATGCGCCGCCATTGTTCATCGCTCTGCCAGCCATAGGGTTTATAGGCGGCGCGCAGCCAGGTTTCCAGTTCGGTGACCGTGTCGAAGGCCGGCGGGTTGCCGGCATAGGCCAGTATGCGGTCGATGGCCGGCTGCGGCAGCGACGGGCCGATGTCGTTGACCACCAGGTGCGAGACGCGGTCCCGCAGCGTGGTGGCCGCCGCGTACATACCGGTAGCGCCACCCATCGAGGTGCCGACCCAACGCACCTGTTCCAGGCCGAGGCCGTCGAGCAGGGCGCGCGCCAGCAGGGCGTAGAACTCGAGCCGGTATTCCGCCACCGGATCCGGGCTCCATTGCGACAGGCCGCGGCCAATCGTGTCGGGGCAGATGATGCGGTAGTCGTCCGCCAGCGCCTGCGCCAGTTCGTCGAAGTCGCGACCCGTACGGGCCAGGCCGTGCCACATGATGAGCGCGGGGGCGTCGGCGTCGCCCCATTCGGTGTAATGCAGCTCGCGGCCCTCGCAGCGCAGATAGCGCGAAGCCGGTATGTGGCGAGCGGCCTGTGTGGGCGCGTTGGCCATGCGTCTCCTCCCGGGTTGTCCAGGTTGTATGCTTGTGGCGCTGACTATAGACTTGCGCGAGGCGCGGCCACAATGCGCCGGACCACCCGCGACACGGTGAGTCAAGAATATGTAGACGCAGGGTCAACAACACCTACCGCGCCCGCGAACCAGGAGACCGCGCCATGCCCGACACGGAATTCGTCACTTCGGCCATCGCCGGCGCCGAGCGGTACGAACAATGGCGCGCGGCGCTTTCGGATGCGTTCGGACCGTTCGAAGTGCATTGCGGTCAGGCCGGCCAGTTCGCCGGCCATGTGCGCTACGTGCGGCGCGCCAGTCTTCAGTTCAACGACCTGCACTATCAGGGACAGAGGCTGGAACGCACCGCCGGCAACATTTCGCGGTTGGACCAGGAGTTCTATACCTTCGGCCTGCCGTTGGCGGGCCCGCTGGCCGTGCGGCAACAGGGGCGTGAATTCCAGGTCGAACCTGGCTGCGTGTACCTGATGAACCAGAGCCTGCCCTACCAGGCCACCGCGCTCGGCGCCGATGGCTACCGCAGCCTGAGCGTGTCCTTTCCGCGCAGCGCGCTGTCGCAGCGCGATTCGCGCATCGGTCCCTTTTACAAGCTGCGTGTCGACGACGGCTCGCCGCGCGGCGCGATGCTGGCCAGCTACATGGATCACCTGTTCCAGGGGCTCGAAGGCTGGTCGCCGGCCGAGGCGGCCGAGCTGGGCGAACGATTGATCGACTTGATCGTGCTGTTCCTGGTGCAGCCCGGGCAGGGCCACGCCTCGCAAGCGGACAGCAGTGTGACGATCGCGCATCGCCAGCGCGCCATGGCCTACATCCGCCAGCACCTGGCTGATCCGGCGCTGTCTCCGCAACGGGTCGCGCAGGGTTGCGGCCTGTCGGTGGCATACCTGCACCGCGTGTTCCAGGCGGGCGATCTGTCGGTGGAGAGCTTCGTCTTCGACCAGCGCCTGGAGCGCTGCCGCGAATTGCTGCTGAACCCGGCGCAGCGTCACCGCGGCATCGCTGAGCTGGCGTACCAGGCCGGGTTCGCCCATCCTTCGCACTTCAGCCGGCTGTTCAGGCGCCGCTTCGGCATGTCGCCGCGTGAGTGGCGCGCCGGCCAGCAATGAAAAAGGCCCGCTTGCGCGGGCCTTGTCGCAGCGGGCCGTCGGCCCGTGGCGAAAGCAAGCGGGTCAGATGTGCGTGATGTACTTCGTGACTAGGTAGCCGTCGAACGTTTCCAGGCCGCCTTCGCTGCCGATGCCGCTGTCCTTGATGCCGCCGAACGGCGTCTCGGCCAGCGCGCTGCCGAAATGGTTGATGTTGACCATGCCGGCTTCCAGCCCGTTGGAGACTTTGGTGGCGGTCTGCAGCGAGTTGGTGAAGACGTAGGAGGACAGGCCGAACGGCAGGCTGTTGGCGCGCGCCAGCACCTCATCGGTGTCGGTGAAGCGGACCACCGGCGCCACCGGGCCGAAGGGCTCTTCGGTCATCAGCATGGCGTTGTCGGGCAGGTCGGTCACGACCGTGGGGGCGAAGAAGAAGCCCTTGCGATCCAGCGGGCCGCCGCCCACCACCACCTTGCCGCCATGCTTCTTGGCGTCGTCGATGAAGGCGCTCATGGCGGGCACGCGGCGTTCGTGCGCCAGCGGGCCCATGTCGGTGCCGGCTTCCAGGCCGTCGCCGACCTTGATGTTCTTGAGCACGTCGGAAAAGCGCGCCAGGAACTGCTCGTAGGCGCCGTTCTGGACGTAGAAGCGGGTCGGCGAAACACACACTTGGCCGGCGTTGCGGACCTTGAACTTGGCCAGCATGGTGGCGGCGCGATCGATGTCGGCGTCGTCGAACACCAGCACCGGCGAGTGGCCGCCCAATTCCATGGTGACGCGCTTCATGTGGGCGCCGGCCAGCGCGGCCAGCTGCTTGCCCACCGGCACGGAACCAGTGAACGAAACCTTGCGCACGATCGGCGAGCGGATCAGGTAGTCGGAAATCTTGGCCGGTTCGCCCCAGACGATGTTCAGGCAGCCCTTGGGCAGGCCGGCGTCGTGGAACATGCGGGCGATCGCCATGACGGCGCTGGGGGAGTCTTCGGGGCCCTTGAGCACGACCGTGCAGCCGGCGCCGAGCGCGGCGGCGATCTTGCGAATAGCCTGGTTGTACGGGAAGTTCCAGGGCGTGAAGGCGGCGCAGACGCCGATCGGCTCGCGCACCACGATCTGGCGCACGTCCGGGTTGCGCGGCGGGATCACGCGGCCGTAGATGCGGCGGCATTCCTCGGCGTGCCAGTCGGCGTGTTCGGCGCAGGAGGTGACTTCGCCGACGGCTTCGGCCAGAGGCTTGCCCTGGTCCAGCGTCATGTTGCGGCCGATTTCCTTGGCGCGCTCGCGCGACAGGGTGGCGACTTTGCGCAGGATGGCGGAACGATCCATGGGAGAAGATTTCTTCCAGGATTCGAACGCGCGCTGGGCGGCTGCCAGTGCACGGTCCAGATCCGCTTCGGTGGCGTGGGGCAACTGGCCTAGCACTTCCAGCGTGGCCGGGTTGATGACGTCCTGGGTGCGCCTGCCCTCGCCGGCGATGAATTCGCCGTCGATATACAGCGCCAACTGTTCATACATGCCTGTTTTTCCTTGCGAAATAGGAGTGGATAGCGATCGCAATCGCCCATGCCAGTCTAAACCAGCTTGTACGCCGCGGGGAGATCCAATCCCCGCCGCTGGCTAGGAGCCAATGGCCAGGCACTTGCATGCGCGAGTCCGGGTGGACAAAATGGTGCATCTTTGGCTGTCTCTATAGTAGATACCTATTGTGCAACCCGTCGATACGCGTCCGCCCAGCCAGCCCAGTGCTTATTCCCGCATCTTCTTCCGTTTCATCGATTGGTTGCGCCACCGCATCGCGCAGGCCTCCCTGGTGGGGGACCACCCCATCTTCCAGAACCGCCAGTTTCCCTGGCTGGGGCGACTGGAGGCCCAGGCGCCCGCCATCCGCGCCGAACTGACCGCCTTGCTGGCCGAACGCGAGCAGCTACCTTCCTTCCATGAGCTGTCCCCAGATGTGGGCATGATCACTTCCGATGACCAATGGAAGACCTTTGTCTTCATGGGCTACGGCTTGCGTTCGGACCGCAACCTGGCCCGCTGCCCGGCAACCGCCCAGGCGCTGCACGGCATCCCCGGACTGCGTACCGCGTTCTTTTCCATCCTGGAGCCGGGCAAGCGCATTCCCCTGCATACCGGACCCTACAACGGGGTGCTGCGCCTGCATCTGGGGCTTGTGGTGCCGGAGCCGGCCGAGCGTTGCTGGATCGAGGTGGGCGGCGAGCGCTACCACTGGAGGGAAGGCGAGGCGGTGGTGTTCGATGATCTCTATCCCCACCAGGTGCATAACGACACTGACGGCCTGCGGGCGGTCCTGTTCGTCGATTTCGAGCGCCCCTGTCGCGCACCGATCCGATGGCTCAATCGCCTGGTGCTGATGGCCGCGCCGTTCACCGACGAAATTCGCCGAGGCAAGGCCAACCACGATGCCTGGGAGCGCAAGTACTACCAGAATAAAACGGGGGCGGACTGAAGGTCGCACCCAGCGGGACGGCAGGCAGTTGTCCACAGGCGCTGTGGCGTATTTGCTCACTCTGCACGAAAGGACTTGCGCTCAAAATATAACCAGGCTAGAATGGTCAGCTTTCCCAGATTGTCGATTGGCCTGGAACTAGCCGGGCCAGCGTGTTGGGGGAATACCCGCAGGATTTCAACCCAGGGTCGTTGCGTTGCCACCGGTTGATGGTCTTCGAGGCGAAAGCTCGATGCACCAGCCAACAACAAAGCAGGGCGGCTGACCTGACGGGACCAAAACTGGCAGGAATTGCAGTGTTCCCTTTTTTGGGGAAAACCGTATTTCCAGTTAAGTTGGAACAGGAAAAATCATGATCCAAATGCAGACCACGCTGGACGTGGCCGATAACACTGGTGCGCGTCATGTCATGTGCATTAAGGTGCTCGGTGGCTCCAAGCGCCGTTATGCCGGTATCGGCGACATCATCAAGGTGAGCGTCAAAGATGCGGCTCCGCGCGGACGCGTCAAGAAAGGCGAAATTTACAATGCCGTGGTGGTTCGTACCGCCAAGGGCGTGCGCCGTAAGGACGGTTCGCTGATTCGTTTCGGTGGCAATGCCGCCGTGTTGCTCAATGCCAAGCTGGAGCCCATCGGCACCCGCATCTTCGGACCCGTTACGCGTGAACTGCGTACCGAGAAGTTCATGAAGATCGTGTCGCTGGCCCCGGAAGTGCTGTAAGGAGCCCTACGATGAACAACATTCGTAAAGGCGACGAAGTCATCGTCCTGACCGGCCGCGACAAGAAGCGTCGCGGCACCGTGCTGGCGCGCGTCGATGCCGACCACGTTCTGGTCGAAGGCGTCAACGTCGTCAAGAAGCACGTGAAAGCCAACCCGATGGCCAACAACCCGGGTGGCATCGTCGAAAAGACCATGCCGATCCACATCTCGAATGTGGCGCTCTTCAATCCCGCCACCGGTCGTGGCGACCGCGTGGGCGTGCAAGAAGTCGAAGGCCGCAAGGTTCGCGTGTTCCGTTCCAATGGTGCCGTTGTCGGCGCCAAGGCGTAAGGGGCGATAGACATGTCTCGTTTGCAAGATTTCTACAAGAGCAAGGTCGCTGGCGACCTGCAGGCCAAGTTCGGCTACAAGAGCGCCATGGAAGTGCCGCGCATCACCAAGATCACCCTGAACATGGGTGTCTCGGAAGCCGTCGCCGACAAGAAGGTCATCGAGCACGCCGTCTCGGACCTGACCAAGATCGCTGGCCAAAAGCCTGTCGTGACCAAGACCAAGAAGGCTATCGCCGGTTTCAAGATCCGCGAAAACTACCCGATCGGTTGCATGGTCACGCTGCGTGGTCAACGCATGTACGAATTCCTGGATCGCCTGGTGGCGGTTGCGCTGCCTCGCGTGCGCGACTTCCGCGGGATCTCGGGTCGTGCGTTCGACGGCCGTGGCAACTACAACATCGGGGTGAAAGAGCAGATCATTTTCCCCGAAATCGAGTACGACAAGATCGACGCGCTGCGTGGGCTGAACATCAGCATCACCACCACCGCGAAGACCGACGAAGAAGCCAAGGCGCTGTTGACGGCCTTCAGCTTCCCGTTCCGTAACTAAGGGGCTGATGACGTGGCTAAACTTTCCCTCATCAATCGCGACATCAAGCGCGCCAAGCTGGCTGACAAGTTCGCCGCCAAGCGCGCTGAGTTGAAGTCGATCATCGACGACCAGTCGAAGACCGACGAAGAACGTTACCAAGCTCGGCTCAAGCTGCAACAGCTGCCGCGCAATGCCAACCCGACGCGTCAACGTAACCGTTGCGTGGTCACCGGTCGTCCGCGCGGTGTGTTCCGCAAGTTCGGCCTGACGCGCCACAAACTGCGTGAAATGGCGATGAAGGGTGAAATCCCCGGCATCACCAAGGCCAGCTGGTAGGAGAAAGAATATGAGCATGAGCGATCCCATCGCCGATATGCTGACCCGCATTCGCAATGCGCAGCAAGTGGACAAAGCTACGGTGAGCATGCCTTCCTCGAAGCTGAAGGCGGCCATTGCCGCTGTGCTGAAGGACGAAGGCTACATCGACGGCTTCGAAATCAAGGGCACCCAGGCCAAGCCTGAGCTCGAGATCACCCTGAAGTACTACGCCGGCCGTCCGGTCATCGAGCGCATCGAACGCGTCTCGCGCCCCGGTCTGCGTATCTACAAGGGCCGTACCAGCATTCCTCAGGTCATGAACGGCCTGGGCGTGGCTATCGTGTCGACCTCGCGCGGCGTCATGACCGACCGTAAGGCTCGCGCCAACGGTGTCGGCGGCGAAGTGCTGTGCTACGTGGCCTAAGGAGAAATTCGAATGTCACGTATCGCTAAGTATCCGGTCGACCTGCCCAAAGGTGTCGAAGCCGACATCAAGCAGGATCAGATCATCGTCAAGGGCCCGTTGGGCTCCCTGACCCAAGCCCTGACCGGCGACGTCACGATCCAGTTGGACAACGGCAAGCTGACGTTTGCCGCCGCCAACGAAAGCCGTCACGCCAACGCCATGTCGGGTACCCTGCGCGCGCTGGTGGCCAACATGGTCAACGGTGTGAGCAAGGGTTTCGAGCGCAAGCTGAACCTGGTTGGCGTGGGTTACCGCGCCTCGGTTCAAGGCGACGCCGTTAAGCTGCAGCTCGGTTTCTCGCACGACGTTTTGCACAAGTTGCCGGCCGGCATCAAGGCCGAGTGCCCCACCCAGACGGAAATCGTCATCAAGGGCTCCAACAAGCAAGTCGTCGGCCAGGTGGCCGCTGAAATCCGCGCGTACCGCGAACCCGAACCCTACAAGGGCAAGGGTGTGCGTTACTCGGACGAACGCGTCGTCATCAAAGAAACCAAGAAGAAATAACGGCGCACGCAAGGACGAATCATGGACAAAAAAGTTTCCCGTTTGCGTCGTGCGGTTCCGACCCGCCGGAAGATCAACGAGCTGCGCGTTCATCGCCTCTCGGTTTTCCGCTCGAACCAGCACATCTACGCCAATATCATTTCGCCGGAAGGCGATCGCGTTCTGGTCAGCGCCTCGACGGTGGAAGCCGAAGTGCGCGCCCAGCTGGCTGGCCAGTCTGGCCAAGGTGGCAACAAGGCTGCCGCTTCGCTGGTTGGCAAGCGCGTGGCTGAAAAGGCCAAGGCTGCCGGTATCGAACTGGTCGCTTTCGATCGCTCGGGCTTTCGTTACCATGGCCGCGTGAAAGCGCTGGCCGACGCCGCGCGTGAAGCCGGCCTGAAGTTCTAAGCGAGGATCTGTCAAATGGCTAAAGTACAAGGCAAGAACGCCGCGGAAAAAGAGAACGATGACGGCCTCCGCGAAAAGATGATCGCGGTCAACCGCGTGAGCAAAGTGGTCAAGGGTGGTCGCACCATGAGCTTTGCCGCGCTGACCGTGGTTGGCGATGGCGATGGCCGCGTCGGCATGGGCAAGGGCAAGGCGCGTGAAGTGCCGGTGTCGGTTCAGAAGGCGATGGAACAGGCCCGTCGCGGCATGTTCAAGGTGGCCCTGAAGAACGGCACGCTGCACCACACCGTGGTCGGCAAGCATGGCGCCGCTACCGTGCTGATTTCGCCCGCTGCAGAAGGTACCGGTGTCATCGCCGGCGGCCCGATGCGCGCTATTTTCGAAGTGATGGGTGTGCGTAACGTGGTTGCCAAGAGCCTGGGCTCGAGCAACCCCTACAACATGGTTCGCGCCACGTTGAACGGCCTGCGCGCCTCCCTGACCCCGGCGGACGTCGCTGCCAAGCGCGGCAAGTCCGTCGAAGAGATCCTGGGGTAAATCATGGCTCAGAAGCAGATCAAAGTGACCCTCGTGCGCTCCGTGATCGGTACCAAGCAATCGCACCGTGACACGATTCGCGGTCTGGGCTTGGGCCGTATCAACAGCAGCCGCGTGCTGGTCGATACGCCCGAGGTGCGTGGGATGATCCGTAAGGTGGATTATCTCGTTTCCGTCTCGGAAGCCTAAGGAATCACCATGTCGGATATGCAACTTAATACGCTGAAGCCCGCTGAGGGCAGCAAGCACGCCAAGCGCCGCGTCGGCCGTGGCATCGGTTCGGGTCTGGGTAAGACCGCCGGCCGTGGTCACAAGGGTCAGAAGTCGCGCTCGGGCGGTTTCCATAAGGTTGGCTTCGAAGGCGGTCAAATGCCGCTGCAGCGTCGCCTGCCCAAGCGTGGTTTCACCCCGCTGGGTCAGCACCTGTACGCCGAAGTCCGTCTGTCGGACCTGCAAGCCGTGCCCGTCGACGAAATCGACGTGCAAGTGCTGAAGGCGGCTGGCGTGATTGGCCAGGCGGTTCGTTACGCCAAGGTCATCAAGTCGGGTGAACTCTCGCGCAAGGTGGTGCTCAAGGGCATTACCGCGACGGCCGGCGCTCGCGCCGCCATCGAAGCCGCGGGCGGCTCGCTTGCTTGATCACGAGGTGACGAGTGGCTAACGCGCAGGCATTGGGTAAAACCGGAACGCGGTACGGCGATCTCAAGCGCCGCCTCGTGTTCTTGGTGCTCGCCCTGGTGGTTTACCGTTTGGGTACACACATCCCCGTTCCGGGCATCAACCCGGACGCGCTGGCGGACTTGTTCCGCCAGAACCAGGGCGGGATCCTGGGCCTGTTCAACATGTTCTCGGGCGGGGCGCTCTCGCGCTTCTCGATTTTTGCCCTGGGGATCATGCCGTACATTTCGGCATCCATCATCATGCAGTTGATGTCGGTGGTGGTGCCGTCGCTGGAAGCGCTCAAGAAAGAGGGCGAGGCCGGCCGTCGGAAGATTACCCAATACACCCGCTACGGCACGGTCGTGCTGGCGCTGGTGCAGGCTGTGGGCATTTCGGTTGCGCTTGAGTCCCAGCAGGGACTGGTGATCGATCCGGGCATGTTGTTCCGCTTCACGACCGTCGTGACCCTGGTCACCGGCACCATGTTCGTCATGTGGCTGGGTGAGCAGATCACGGAACGCGGTCTCGGCAACGGGATTTCCATCCTGATCTTCGCAGGTATCGTTGCGGGTCTGCCCGCCGCGCTGGCTGCACTGTTGGACCTGGTTCGCACCAACGCGATGTCCGTGCTGTCGGCACTGTTCATCGTGGCCCTGGTGGTGCTGGTTACCGCTTTTGTGGTGTTCGTGGAACGCGGACAGCGCAAGATCACGGTGAACTACGCCAAGCGTCAGGTCGGCAACAAGGTCTACGGTGGTCAAAGCTCGCACCTGCCGCTGAAGCTGAACATGGCCGGGGTGATTCCGCCGATCTTCGCGTCGTCGATCATCCTGTTCCCGGCCACGATCACGAGCTGGTTCTCCAGCAGCGAGAACATGCGCTGGCTTAGCGACCTGGCTGCGGCCCTGTCGCCTCGTCAACCGCTCTACATCACGCTGTATTCGGTCGCGATTATTTTCTTCTGCTTTTTCTACACGGCTCTGGTGTTCAACAGCCGCGAAACGGCGGACAACCTGAAGAAGAGTGGTGCGTTTGTTCCGGGCATCCGTCCGGGCGAACAGACGGCCCGCTACATCGACAAGATCCTGATGCGTCTGACGCTCGCAGGTGCCATCTACATCACGTTGGTGTGCCTGTTGCCGGAATTCCTGGTGATGCGGTGGAACGTTCCCTTCTACTTCGGTGGTACGTCTCTGTTGATTATTGTGGTGGTGACGATGGATTTCATGGCGCAGGTCCAGGCCTACATGATGTCTCACCAGTACGACTCGTTGCTCAAGAAGGCCAACTTCAAGGGCGCGGGTTTGCCGATGCGGTAAGCAAAAGATGTCCAAGGACGACGTCATTCAGATGCAAGGGGAGGTTCTTGAGAACCTCCCGAACGCGACATTTCGCGTCAAGCTCGAAAACGGCCACGTGGTGTTGGGCCATATTTCCGGCAAGATGCGTATGCATTACATCCGGATCCTGCCGGGTGACAAGGTCACAGTGGAGCTCACGCCCTATGATCTGACGCGAGCCAGGATTGTTTTCCGCTCCAAGTGAGCGAAACCGGATTACGGAAAATTAGGAGTCAACCATGAAAGTAATGGCATCGGTTAAGCGGATCTGCCGCAACTGCAAAGTTATCAAACGTCACGGCGTGGTGCGCGTTATCTGCACCGACCCGCGTCACAAGCAGCGTCAAGGCTAACTCGGGTTAGCGACTACGCAACGGATTTATTCAAGGAACAGTCATGGCCCGTATTGCTGGCATTAACATTCCGCCGCATCAGCACGCCGAGATCGGCCTGACCGCCATTTTTGGCATCGGTCGTACGCGCGCTCGCAAGATCTGCGAAGCGGCTAACGTCCCGTTTGACAAAAAGGTCAAGGATCTGAGCGACGCTGAACTGGAACGCGTCCGTGAACACGTTGGTGTGTTCACGGTCGAAGGTGACCTGCGTCGTGAAGTGCAGCTCTCGATCAAGCGTTTGATCGACCTGGGAACTTACCGCGGCATGCGCCACAAGCGCGGCCTGCCCGTGCGCGGCCAGCGCACTCGCACCAACGCTCGCACCCGCAAGGGCCCGCGTCGTGCTGCTGCGTCCCTGAAGAAATAATCGAGGAACTGGATTATGGCGAAAGCTTCCACCAGCGGCGCTTCGCGCGTGCGCAAAAAGGTCAAGAAGAACGTCTCGGACGGCATCGCGCACGTTCACGCTTCGTTCAACAACACCATCATCACCATCACCGACCGTCAGGGCAACGCTTTGTCGTGGGCCACGTCGGGCGGTGCGGGCTTCAAGGGTTCGCGCAAGTCGACTCCGTTCGCTGCGCAGGTCGCCGCCGAAACGGCTGGCCGCGTTGCGCTGGAATACGGCATCAAGACGCTGGAAGTGCGTATCAAGGGCCCCGGCCCCGGCCGTGAGTCGTCGGTCCGCGCGCTGAACGCGCTGGGCATCAAGATCTCGTCCATCGCCGACATCACGCCCGTTCCGCACAACGGCTGCCGTCCGCCGAAGCGTCGTCGTATCTAAAGGGAATCCACATGGCACGTTATATTGGACCCAAATGCAAGCTCTCGCGCCGCGAGGGTACTGACCTGTTCCTGAAGAGCGCCCGCCGCTCGCTGGATTCCAAGTGCAAGCTGGATTCCAAGCCTGGCCAACACGGCCGCACTTCGGGTGCCCGCACTTCCGACTACGGCCTGCAGCTGCGCGAAAAGCAAAAGCTCAAGCGCATGTACGGCGTGCTGGAAAAGCAATTCCGCAAGTACTTCGCTGAAGCCGAGCGTCGCCGTGGCAACACCGGCGAAACGCTGATCCAGCTGCTGGAATCGCGCCTGGACAACGTCGTCTACCGCATGGGCTTCGGCTCGACCCGCGCCGAAGCTCGCCAGCTGGTGAGCCACCGCGCCATCGAACTGAACGGCCACACCGCCGACATCGCTTCGATGCTGGTCAAGGCTGGCGACGTCATCTCGATCCGCGAAAAGGCCAAGAAGCAAGGCCGTATCAAGGAATCGCTCGACCTGGCTACCAGCATCGGCATGCCCCAGTGGGTGGAAGTCGACACGACCAAGCTGGCCGGCACGTTCAAGTCGGTCCCCGATCGCGCTGACGTCGCTCGCGACATCAACGAATCGATGGTCGTCGAACTGTACTCGCGTTAATCACGCCTGCCGGCGCCTCCTTCGCAAGGTCGCTGGCTCGCTGGTTTCGCGACCGGTTTGCAAGTCTCGCAGCAGCCCGCTTTCCGCCTTTTGGCGGGGCGGGCTTTGCGGTAAGTATCGGCCGGCGGTTTTGCGCCGTCCGCGTTTCACGTATCACCCTGTCCATCAGCCTTATCGGTGTAACGAGCCGAGGGTATTGAAAAGGAACACAGTACATGTCCACTCAAGGTTTCCTGAAGCCGCGCTCCATTGAAGTCGAACCGGTCGGCACCCACCATGCCAAGATCGTGATGGAGCCGTTCGAGCGCGGCTACGGCCATACGCTGGGCAACGCCTTGCGCCGCATCCTGCTGTCCTCGATGACCGGCTACGCGCCGACCGAAGTCCAGATGACGGGCGTGGTGCACGAATACTCGACCATCCCGGGCGTTCGCGAAGATGTCGTCGACATCCTGCTGAACCTGAAGGGCGTGGTCTTCAAGCTGCACAACCGTGACGAAGTCACCCTGGTCCTGCGCAAGACCGGCGCCGGCACCGTGCTGGCCAGCGACATCGAGCTGCCGCACGACGTCGAGATCATCAACCCCGGCCATGCCATCTGCAACCTGACGGACGCGGGCAAGCTGGAAATGCAGATCAAGGTCGAAAAGGGCCGCGGTTACGTGCCGGGCAACGTGCGCGCGCTGTCGGAAGACCGCACCCACACCATCGGCCGCATCGTGCTGGACGCTTCGTTCAGCCCGGTCCGTCGCGTCAGCTACGCGGTTGAAAGTGCCCGCGTGGAACAGCGCACCGACCTGGACAAGCTGGTCCTGGACATCGAAACCAACGGCGTCATCTCGCCCGAGGAAGCGGTGCGCCAGTCGGCCCGCATCCTGATGGACCAGATCTCGGTCTTCGCCGCCCTGGAAGGCGCCGGCGATTCGTACGAAGCCCCGGTCCGCGGCACGCCGCAGATCGACCCGGTTCTGCTGCGTCCGGTCGACGACCTGGAACTGACCGTGCGTTCGGCCAACTGCCTGAAGGCCGAAAACATCTACTACATCGGCGACCTGATCCAGCGTACCGAGAACGAACTGCTCAAGACCCCGAACCTGGGTCGCAAGTCGCTCAACGAGATCAAGGAAGTTCTGGCCGCGCGCGGCCTGACGCTGGGCATGAAGCTCGAAAACTGGCCCCCCCTGGGCCTGGAGCGTCCGTAAGTCTTGAAGGGTGGCGCCCCTGTCGCAGGGGCGTTTCCCGCGGCGCCCGGCCTGACCGCCGGGCGGTTTGCGAAACCGTCGTAAAATGCACCGTTTTCCACCGGACCGCGGCCTGGTTGCAGGTCGATAGAAGAGCCGGATAACCCGATGGCGGAAACGCCTTCATTAGATTCAAAGGATACTTATCATGCGTCACGGTAATGGCTTGCGTAAGCTCAACCGCACCAGCAGTCACCGTCTTGCCATGTTCCGCAACATGGCCGTTTCGTTGATCACCCACGAAGCCATCAAGACCACGCTGCCCAAGGCGAAAGAACTGCGCCGCGTCATCGAGCCCCTGATCACGCTGGGTAAAGAACCCACCCTCGCGAACAAGCGTCTGGCTTTTGCCCGTCTGCGCGATCGCGACGCCGTGGTGAAGCTGTTCGCCGAAATCGGTCCGCGCTACGCGGCCCGCAACGGTGGCTACACCCGCGTGCTGAAGATGGGTTTCCGTCAAGGCGACAACGCTCCCATGGCCTTCATGGAGCTGGTCGACCGTCCGGAAGTCGATGAAGCCGCTGAGGACAGCGCCGAATAAGTCTCGGTGTCTAGATAAGCGACAAGGGCGGGTCTTCGGACCCGCCCTTGTTTTTTGCGCGGCGTCTGCGGGCCGTCCTGGCGGCGCTGGCGCGCCGATCGCTATGAGGCGTGCAACTCGCCCTGCAACTGCGCGGCGATGGCCGCCAGCGCCTCCTGCGGCGCCTGGGCAGGCATGCGGAAGGTGAGGTCCTGCTGCTCGATGTATTGGGTCGAGGTCACGTCCTGCGGGTGGTGCATGGGGATCACATGCGCATGCGTATGCGCCACGTGGATGCCAGTGAAGGCGAAGCCGACGCGGTCCACGCCATACAGCCGCTTCATGTGGCGGCCCAGCTTCTGCCCCAGGTTGAGGATGTGGCCGGCCAGGTCGGCGGGCATGTCCTCGTAGTAGGGATAGTGCTGCTTGGGGATGATGAGCGTGTGCCCGGGCCGCACCGGTTGGATGTCCAGGAAGGCCATCAGGCGCTCGTCTTCGTGGATGATGTGGGCCGGGATCTCGTGGCGGGCGATGCGGCAGAACAGGCAGTTGTCGGACATGCTTGCCTCGGGTGGGGAAGGATGCGCGGCGGCCGCGGTCTGATTGTTGGCGGACGCGAGCGGCGATACCGATAAAATACCCCGAGTTACATCCGACACGGGTATTCCCAGGAGGCTCCATGTTGCGCGATGACGACGTCGTGCTGGTCATCAGCAATGCGCCGGACCTGTTGCTGGCCAAGCGTATCGCTCACGTGCTGGTCGAAGACGGACTGGCCGCCTGCGTGAACCTCGGCGCGCCGGGCCTGTCCATCTACCAGTGGCAAGGCGAGGTGGAAGGGGCCGAGGAAATCCCCATCCATATCAAGACCACCTACGCGCGCCATCCAGCCGTGGTCCAGGCCCTGGCGCAGATGCATCCCTACGACGTGCCCGAAATCATCGTGCTGCCGGTCATTGGCGGCGCCGCGCCCTATCTCGACTGGGTGCGCCAGCAGACGGCCGTCGTGCAGAACAAGAGAGACTGATGTTGCAACCCGCAGTCCGGTTTCACGCCCCGATGCGTGCCTTTTTCCCCAAGCTGCTGGCATTGCTGGCCATGGCCATGCTGTGGCTGGCCTGGAACGCGCCGGCGCGCGCCGAGGCCGAGTTCCTCGAACCCGAGAAGGCCTTTGTCTTCAGTGCGGTGATGGTCGCGCCCGATACGGTCGAACTGCGTTTCCGCGTGGCGCCCGGCTACTACATGTACCGCGAGCGTTTCGGCATCAGCATCAGTCCGCTGGGCGCGGCCACACTGGGCGAGCCGGTCTATCCGAAGGGCGACGTCAAATATGACCCAACCTTCGAGAAGGACATGGAGGTCTATCACCAGGACGTGGCGATCCGCGTGCCGGTGACGCCCGGCGGCCAGCCGTTCACGCTGACGCTGACCGGCCAGGGCTGCGCCGATGCCGGCCTGTGCTATCCGCCGATGGACAGCAGCGTGAAGCTGACGCCGGTGGCGGGCGGCTACGCGCTGGCGGGCGGCGGTGGCGCATCCGCCGCGCCGACGGCTTCGAGCGGCGGCCTGAGCGCGCTGGTGAACGCAGGCGATACCGGCCTGGCCGACGCCCTGGGCGGCCTGGGCTGGATCAAGACGGCTGGCGTGTTCCTGGTGCTGGGCCTGTTGCTGGCGTTCACGCCGTGCGTGCTGCCCATGATTCCCATCCTGTCCTCGATCGTGCTGGGCGGCGCCGCCAGCCAGCAGCGCCCGACGCGCGGCCGCGGGCTGGCGCTGGCGGCGACCTACGTGCTGGGCATGTCCGTGGTCTACACCGCGCTGGGCGTGGCCGCCGGCCTGAGCGGCGCGGGCCTGGCCGCGTGGCTGCAGACGCCGTGGATCCTGACGCTGTTCGCGGTCCTGCTGGCGGTGCTGGCGTTGGCGATGTTCGATGCCTTCACCTTCCAGATGCCGTCCGGCATTCAGGCACGGTTGGCCGAGCGGTCGTCGCGCATTCCCGGCGGCCGCTATACCGGCGCCTTGCTGATGGGCGCGCTGTCGGCGCTGATCGTCGGGCCGTGCGTGGCCGCGCCGCTGGCCGGCGCGCTGCTGTACATCTCGCAGACCGGCGACGTCGTGCTGGGCGGCTCGGCCCTGTTCGCGATGGCGTGGGGCATGGGCGTGCCGCTGCTGATCGTCGGCGCCTCGTCGGGCGCGCTGCTGCCCAAGGCCGGTCCGTGGATGGATGGCGTCAAGCGGTTGTTCGGCATGCTGCTGCTGGCGACCGCGTGGTGGATGCTGATCCCGGTGGTGCCGACCTGGGTGCAGATGACCGGCTGGGCCTTCCTGGCGATCGTCGGCGCGGTGATGCTGCGGGCCTTCGACGCGCTGCCGGCTGGCGCCGGTTCGGCGCGCATGTTCGGCAAGGGCATCGGCCTGTTGCTGGCCCTGGCCGCCGCCGCGTGGCTGATCGGCGCGGCCAGCGGTGGCCGCGATGTGCTGCAGCCGCTCTCGCACTTTGCCTCGGGTGGTCCGGCCGTGGCCGGCGCCGCGGCGCCGGCTGGCGAGGTCCAGTTCAAGCGGGTGCGCAACAACGCCGAGCTGGACGCGCTGCTGGCGCAGAGCCAGCAACCGGTGATGCTGGATTTCTACGCCGACTGGTGCGTGTCGTGCCGCGAGATGGAGCGCTTCACGTTCACCGATCCCGGCGTGGCGCAACGCATGGCCGGCATGCTGCTGGTGCAGGCCGACGTGACCGCCAACAACGCCGATGACCGCGCGCTGCTCAAGCGCTTCCGCTTGTTCGGGCCGCCGGGAATCATGTTCTTCGAACCGGGCGGCAAGGAATTGCCGGACGCGCGCGTGGTCGGTTTCCAGGACGCCAAGCGTTTCACCCAGTCGCTGGACCGCGTGCTATTGCGCTGAGCGGCAGCCGGCCGCTACCATGAGCGCTTGCGCCGCGTGGGCGGCACCTCCAACCCCTCAGGCCGGCGCCCGTGACGTCTCCGACAGTCGATGCAAGCCAGGACCGTACCGGTCTGATCTATCTGCAATTGATGTTCGTCATGGCCACCTGGGGCCTGAACATCGTCTCCATCAAGTACCTGACACAGCACATGGATATCCGCGCCCTGGCGGCCTTGCGGATCGCCGTGGCGTTCGTCGCGGTCACGCTCATCGTCAAGGCGCGCCGTGGCCGCATTCCCAGGCTGGGGCGGCAGGAGCTGGGCTGGGTCGCGCTGGCGGGCTTCCTGGTGGTGTACGCGCACCAGACCGCGCTGGTGTACGGGCTGCAGTTCTCGTCGGCCGCCAATGGCACGCTGCTGATGGCCACCAGTCCCTTGCTGTCTGCGCTGCTGGCTGCGCTGTTCTATCGCGAAAGGCTGACGTGGCTGCGGATCGCCGGCGCCTTGCTCGGCCTGACCGGGGTGGCGATGGTGGTGGTGGGCAGCGGCGCGCGGCTGGGGCTGACCGGCTGGGGCGACGCCATCGTGTTCCTGGCGGTGGCGGTGTTCGTGTTCGGTGGGTTGGTGATCCAGCGTATCTCGCGCACGCTCGATCCGTTGGCGATGCTCTGGTACATGTATCTGGCTGGCGGTCTGATGCTGATAGTGCACGCGGCCATGACGCCGTCGTCCTACGATGCGGACAACTGGAGCATGACGTGGTGGCCGTGGCTGGTGCTGCTGTTTTCGGCGGTGATCGCCTCGGGCGTCAGCAACATCCTGTGGAACGCGGGCATTGCCAGGCTGGGTATCAGCCGCGCGGCGCTGTTCGTGAACTGGCTGCCGATCTTCGGCCTGCTGTTTGCCGCGTTGTTCCTGGACGAGCACGTCACGTGGGTGCACGTGGCGGGGCTGGCCTGTATTCTCAGCGGCACTTGGCTGGGCTTGCGGCGCGGGGCGCCGGCGTCGCGTTGAAAGCGGGCGGGCGTTGCCAGGGCAGGCCGGGAGCCGCCCCGGCGGCGCACGCCGAATGTGTCATGCGCGCCGCCGACAGGCGGGACCGGCAGGCCCCGCCATCCGGCATCAGCGTTGTTGCTTGAGCAGCCGCGCCGCTTCGATCGCGAAGTACGTCAGGATGCCATCGGCGCCGGCGCGCCTGAAGGCCAGCAGCGCTTCCATCATGACCTTGTCGTGGTCCAGCCAGCCGTTGGCCGAGGCCGCCTTGATCATCGCGTATTCGCCGCTCACCTGGTAGGCGAAGGTCGGCACGCGGAAGGTGTCCTTGACGCGGCGCAGCACGTCCAGATAGGGCATGCCGGGCTTGACCATGACCATGTCGGCGCCCTCCTGCAGGTCGGCGGCCACTTCGCGCAGCGCCTCGTCCAGGTTGCCCGGATCCATTTGGTAGGCCATTTTGTTGGACTTGCCCAGGTTGGTGGCCGAGCCCACCGCATCGCGGAACGGACCGTAGAAGGCGCTGGCGTACTTGGCCGAGTAGGCCATGATCTGGGTGTGGATGTAGCCGTTGGCCTCGAGCGCGCGGCGCACGGCGCCGATGCGGCCGTCCATCATGTCGCTGGGGGCGACCATGTCGACGCCGGCCGCGGCCTGCGTCAGCGCCTGCTTGACCAGGATCTCGACGGTCGGCTCGTTGACGACGTAGCCGTTTTCATCGATGACGCCGTCCTGGCCGTGGCTGGTGTAGGGATCCAGCGCCACGTCGCACAGCACGCCGAGGTCGGGGAATTGCTTTTTCAGTTCACGCACCACGCGCGGAATCAGGCCGTCGGGGTTGGTGGCTTCGATGCCGTCGGGCGTTTTGAGCGCCGGGTCGATGGCAGGAAACAGCGACAGCACCGGGATTCCCAGCGCCACGCATTCCTCGGCCACCGGCAACAGCGTATCCAACGAATAGCGCACCACACCCGGCAGCGACGGCACGGCCTGCTTCAGGCCATGGCCCTCGGCCACGAAAACCGGATAGATCAAGTCATTGACGGTGAGGGCGTTTTCGCGCACCAGGCGGCGGGTGTAGTCGTCGCGACGCAGGCGGCGGGGGCGGGAAACCGGGAAGTCGGGGGTGATGATCTGCGGGTTCATGGTACGACCTTGGGAGAAATCCAGTTTTCTATGTGCGCGCCAGCTTCTTCCAGACCGATGCGCTCCGGCGCCGAGAAGGGGATGGTGTGCAGCGCGCCGATGTCCGCCAGGTCTTTGCGCACCGAGAACACGGTACGCATGCGTTGGCCGTAGGGCAGCTTGTCGGCTTTGGTGAGCAGCGCCAGGACCGGGCGGCCGGTGGGGGCGATGAAGTTGGCCAGGCGGCGGTCCAGTTCGGTGACGCCGCGGCGGATGTCGATGAGCAGCACGATGCCGGCGAGCGATTCGCGGTCGCGCAGGTAACCGCCCAGGATGTCCGCCCACTTTTCCTTTTCATCGCGGGCCACGGAGGCATAGCCGTAGCCGGGCAGGTCGACCAGATAGCCAATGTGGCCTTCGGGGTTCAGGGGGTCCGGCAGGCCGAACATGTTGATCAGGCGCGTGCGGCCCGGCGTCTTGCTGGAAAAGGCCAGGCGACGCTGGTTGCACAGCACGTTGATGGCCGTGGACTTGCCGGCGTTGGAGCGGCCGACGAAGCAAACCTCGGGCGCGTCAGGAGGCGGCAACTGGTCGAGGCGAGCGGCCGACGTAAGGAAAGAGGCGCGATGTAGGAGGGACACGGATTGGCTTTGGCTACAGTTGGTTTCGAGCCCTATTGTATAATCCGGCGTTTGCAACAGTGGTCCCCGTGCGCGGAGCCGTCTCGTTTGCTTACAAGCAGGCAAGCGAGCAAACCAGGTTCGATACGGTTTTCCAGATGTGCGGGCAGGCGTGGGCGCCTTTTTGCGCCTTGATCGATGTGATCGTCGAGGTCTTCATGAAGCGTGTGCTGTCCCGGATGTTGGTTGCGAGCGGGCTGTTGCTCGGCGCCTCCGCCTTTTCTACTACGAGCTTCGCCGCTGATGGCGCCGCGGGCCCGGCCAAACCAGATGCCGCCAAGGGCGGCCAGTTGTTTGACCAGGGCGACGCCTCGCGCGGCATCATCGCCTGTGCGTCCTGTCATGGCGCGGCGGGCAACAGCACCATACCGGTGAACCCCAACCTGGCCGCGCAACCCCACGAATACCTGGTCAAGCAACTGACCAACTTCCAGGTCAAGCAGGGCGCCAAGCTGCCCCTGCGCAACGGCCCCGGCGGCAATCCCACCCCCATGACCGCCATGGCGCAGAACCTGACGCCGGCCGACATGCAGAACATCGCGCTGTACCTGGCGCAGCAGCCGCTGAAAGAGCCGGCCACCGCTGGCCATGAAAAGCTGGTTGAGCTGGGTCAAAAGATCTGGCGCGGCGGTTTGCCCGAGCGCAATGTGCCCGCCTGTGCGGCATGCCATTCTGCCAATGGCGCGGGTATTCCGGGCCAGTATCCCCGCCTGTCGGGCCAGTTCCCCATGTATATTGAAGAGCAGCTCAAGCTGTTCCGCAGCGGCGATCGCGCCAACGACGTGATGCACGCCGTGGCGGACCGGATGTCGGACGCCGACATCAAGGCCGTGGCGGACTACGCGGCTGGCCTGCGGTAGCCGTACGCCGGCCAGGCGCGCGGCTGGTCCGCGTTCACGCAACCTGAGCATGATGGAACCTGGTTCCGTCATGCGCTGTCTACGAGGGGGGTAGCCGATCGTGCGGCCCCCCTTTTTTCATGAATTCGACTCAGACACATTCCCGTCCCTCCCTGCGCAGCCTGCCCCGCGATCTGTTTGAATTGCTGGGCTCGATGCGTTTCGCGGTCAGCCTGCTGATGTTCATTTGCGTGGCGAGCCTGGTGGGGACGGTGCTGCAGCAGAACCGCTCATCCAACAACTACATCGACCAGTTCGGCCCGTTCTGGTTCGAGGTGTTCGACAAGTTCTCGATCTGGCACGTCTACAACAGTTGGTGGTTCCTGCTGATCATGGCGTTCCTGGTCATTTCGACGTCGGTCTGCCTGACCCGCAACGCACCCAAGATGCTGCGCGATGCGCGTTCGTTCCGCGAGCACGTGCGCGGCGGCAGCCTGCGCGCCTTTCCGCACCGCGTCGAGACCGAGGCGCCCACCGACGTGCCGCAGACGGCGGCGGGCCTGACGGCGCTGCTCAAGCGCATGGGCTACGCGGTGCGCGAGCGCCAGGACAGCACCGGCGTGCTGTTGGCGGCCAAGAAGGGCAGCGCCAACCGGTTGGGGTATGTGTTCGCCCATGCCGCCATGGTCATCATCTGCATTGGCGGGCTGCTCGACAGCGAGCTGCCGGTGCGCTTGCAGGTGATGTTCGGCGGCAAGAAGCCGATCGTCGAGAACATGCTGATCTCCGAGGTGCCGGAAAGCGGCCGCCTGTCGGTGGACAACCCCAGTTTCCGTGCCAGCGTATTGGTGCCCGAGAACGGGCAGGCCAGCACCGCGGTGGTGATGGTGGGGGACGGCGCCCTGGTGCAGCCGATGCCCTTCACGCTGAAGCTCAAGAAGTTTGTCGTCGATTACTACTCGACGGGTATGCCGAGCCGCTTTGCCAGCGAGGTGGAGGTGACGGATCCGGATACCGGCAAGAGCTTCGATTCGACCATCGAGGTCAACGAGCCGCTGCGCTTCAAGGGCATGACCGTGTACCAGTCCAGTTTCGATGATGGCGGCAGCACGGTAGTGCTCAAGGGCTATCCGCTGGTGGGGGCGGACAGCGCCACCTTCAAGGTTGACGGTACCGTGGGCAAGACCTCCGAAGTAACCGCTCACACCGCGCGTGGCCCGCGCAGCATGGGCGTGGAAATCATGGCGCTGCGCCCGATCAATGTCGAAGACATGACCGGCGGCGAGCCCAAGGGCGGCAACCAGAGCTTTGCCGAGCACGTGGCGTCGGTGGCCGGCAGTGCCGCGGGCAAGAAGAACGAGAACCTGCGTAATGTGGGGCCCAGCGTCGAATACAAGCTGATCGACGATGCCGGCCAGGCGCATGAGTTCCAGAACTACATGCTGCCGGTGCAACTGGACGGCGCCAGTGTGTTCCTGGCCGGGGTGCGCAACAACCCGTCCGAACCGTTCCGCTACCTGCGGATTCCGGCCGACGACGATAGCTCGGTGGCGGAATTCATGCGCCTGCGGGCCACGCTGGCCGATCCGGCGGCGCGCCAGGAGGCGGCGCGCCGCTTCGCCGAGCGCAACAGCCCCAGCGGCGCCGACCGCCAGCCGTTGCAGACGGCCGCCGAGCGCGCCCTGGAAACCTATGCAGGCGGCGGCCTGCAGGCCGTGGCGGCGTTCCTGCAGGCCAACACGCCGGCGGCCGACCTGGAACGCGCGGCTGACGTGGTGATCCGGCTGATCGGCGCCAGCATGAACGAACTGCGCGCCATCGAGCGCGAACGCGCGGGGCTGCCGCCTGTGCCCACCGACGGCCCCGAGGCCGAGCGTGCCGCGCAGTGGTCGCGTCTGGCGGTGGCGGCGCTGTCGGACCTTACCGTTTATCCGGCGCCGGTGTTTTTCTCCCTGGCGGATTTCAACCATGTGCAGGCCAGCGTGTTTCAGGTCAGCCGCACGCCGGGCAAGAACACCGTCTACCTGGGCAGCCTGCTGCTGGTGCTGGGCGTGTTCTCGATGTTCTATATTCGGGATCGCCGCGTCTGGATCTGGATCAGGCCGCAGGAAGGCGGCAGCGGCATCCTGGCGGCGATGACGTCGCAGAAGCGTACACTCGACTTCAACCAGGAGTTCGATCGCTTCAAGCAGGCGCTGTTGCGCCAGAAAGGGTCTTAAGGTTTCCTATGTCCACGACGACCACCACGCATTCCCCCACGCCCGAAAACCTCTGGCAGGACAACCTGTCCGAAACCGGTGATAGCCGCGCGCAGCGCGGCCGGCCGGATTGGACGGACGTCGTGTTCTTCCTGCTGCTGGCGGCGGGCGCCGGTTTCGCGCTGACGCGTTTCAGCGGCGCGATGGACTATTACGAGAAGATCATCCTGTGCGGCACGGTGCCGGTGCTGGCCTGGATGGGGTGGCTGTGGCGTCCGTTGCGCCGCCTGATGGTGGCCTGTGCGATCGCGGCCGGCCTGGCGTTGATGCTCTACGGTAATGACCTGGCGCGGGCCGAGCAGGTATTCTTCCTGAAATACCTGCTCTCGTCACAGTCGGCCATCCTGTGGATGAGCGCACTGTTCGCGCTGGCCATGGTCTGCTACTGGATCGGCTTTTTCAGCCCGACCGCGGCGTGGCTGGGCACCGCCCTGACCTGGGGCGCGGTGTTCGCCGGCCTGACCGGGCTGCTGGTGCGCTGGCGCGAGGGCCATCTGATGGGCCCGGACCTGGGCCATATCCCGGTCAGCAACCTGTACGAAGTCTTCGTGCTGTTCGCATTGATCACGGCCCTGTTCTACCTGTACTACGAGCGCAAGTACGCCACCCGCGCACTGGGCGGTTTCGTGCTGCTGGTGGTGACCTCGGCGGTGGTGTTCCTGCTGTGGTATTCGTTCACGCGCGATGCCGGGCAGATCCAGCCGCTGGTGCCGGCGCTCAAGAGCTGGTGGATGAAACTGCACGTGCCCGCCAACTTCATCGGCTATGGCACCTTCTCGCTGGCGGCGATGGTCGGCTTCGCCTACCTGGTCAAGCAGCATGGCCAGACCTCGTCGTGGCTCAAGCTGGCGCCGCTGTTCGTGCTGGGCGTGCTGCTGTGCGCCGAGCCCATGGTATTCCGCTCCGATGGCCTGTCGGCGACCTGGATGCTGTATTTCGGCATCGGCGCCGTCATCGTTGGCGCCATCCTGCTGGGACGGCGCCGCATCGCCGCTGCACTGCCGCCGCTGGAGGTGCTGGACGACATCATGTACCGCGCCATCGCCATCGGCTTTGCCTTCTTCACGGTGGCGACCATCCTGGGCGCGCTGTGGGCGGCGGACGCCTGGGGCGCGTATTGGCAGTGGGATCCCAAGGAAACCTGGGCCCTGATCGTCTGGCTGAACTATGCGGCCTGGCTGCACATGCGGCTGATCAAGGGCCTGCGCGGCACCATGGCGGCCTATTGGGCGCTGACCGGCCTGTTGATCACCGGTTTTGCTTTCCTGGGCGTGAACATGTTCCTGTCGGGGCTGCATTCGTACGGCCAGCTCTGATCCAGGCGCGCATCGCAATAGGCCCCGTCTCGACGGGGCCTATTTCATGGCGCGGGGAACCGGTTCAGGGCAGGGTGGATTCGCCGCGCAACAGGTCGTCCAGCGTTTCACGCTGGCGCACCACATGGTAGCGGCCGCCGTCGACCATGACTTCAGCCGCGCGCGGCCGCGTATTGTAGTTGCCGGCCATCGTCATGCCGTAGGCGCCGGCTGACTCCAGCGCCAGTACGTCGCCCTGCTCGAGCACCAGCGCGCGTTGCCGCGCCAGCCAGTCGGCGCTTTCGCAGACGGGGCCGACGACGTCGTAGTCGAGCGCGTCGCCGGCGCGTGGCCGCAGCGGCAGCAAGCCGTGCCAGGCGTCGTACAGGGCCGGCCGCAACAGGTCGTTCATGGCGGCATCGACGATGGCGAAATTGCGCGCCTCGCCGTGCTTCAGGTACTGGACCGTGGTCAGCAGCACGCCGGCGTTGCCCACCAGGGAACGGCCGGGTTCCAGCACCAGTCGCAAATGGCCTTGGCCTCGTGCCTGCAGGCGCTGGAACACGCCATCCAGCAGCGCCTTGGGCGAGGGAGGGGCTTCATCGTGGTAGCGAATGCCCAGCCCTCCGCCCAGGTCCAGGTGTGACAGGCGGATGCCGATGCCCTCCAGGTCGGCGACCAGGTCCAGGAGCTTTTCCAGCGCGTCGAAATAGGGACTGATGTCGGTCAGCTGCGATCCGATATGGCAGTCCAGGCCGGTGATTTCCAGGCCGGGCAGCAGGCGGGCGCTACGATAGGCGTCGAGCGCGGCGGCGATGGGAATGCCGAATTTGTTCTCTTTGAGGCCGGTGGAAATGTACGGGTGGGTCTGCGCATCGACATCCGGGTTGACGCGCAGCGCCACCCTGGCGCGGCGGCCGGCTTCCCGGGCGACGTCGGACAGGCGCTGCAGCTCGGCTTCGGATTCGACGTTGAAGCACATGACGCCAGCGTTCAGCGCCGCGCGCATCTCCCAGGCCTGCTTGCCGACTCCGGAGAAGACGATGCGGGCGGGATTGGCGCCCACGGCCAGGGCGCGCTTGAGTTCGCCACCCGAGACGATGTCGAACCCGGCGCCCAGGCGGACGAATTCCTTCAGGACCGCCAGGTTGGAGTTGGCCTTCATGCCGTAGCAGATCTGCACGGGACGCTGGCCGATGGCGCTGTGGTAGGTGTTCCAGGCGGCGCGCAGCGCCGCGCGGGAGTAGACGTAGAGCGGTGTTCCCAGTTTTCCGGCCAGATGGTCCAGCGGCACGTCTTCGGCGTACAGCACGTTGTTGCGGTACTGGAAGAACGGATGCCCGGCCAGTTCGGGCGGAACCGGGAACGCGGTGGTCATGGCAGCGTGGGCGCGGACGGGATCTGCGGCACCTGGGGCGTGCTCTGGCGCTGCCCGGGAGGCGGCGGCTTGCCGTCAGGGGTGGGCATGTACAAAGGACCCTTGTAGCCGCAGGCCGCAACCATGCCGGTCAGCGCGAGCGTGGCTACAATGCGTAGAGACATGCGGCTGAATGCCAATTGGAACACTGGGAACTCCGTAATTCTTGCAGGCTCGATTATGACCGAATCCGAATTTCTTGCGTTGATCGACCAGGTGCTGGACAGCATCGAAAGCCAGGCCGATGACTGGGCGGCTTCGCTCGACGTCGACGTCGAAACCAGCCGCAGCGGCAATGTGCTGACCATGGTGTTCGAAGACAATACCCATGTGGTGGTGAACAGCCAGGCCGCCATGCAGGAACTGTGGGTGGCCGCGCGCAGCGGTGGTTTCCACTACCGTTACGACGGCCAGCACTGGAACGATACCCGAGGCGGCCCGAATCTGCCCGATGCGCTCTCGCAGATCTGTTCCGCCGCTGCCGGCGTGCCCGTCGCGGTTCGCCTGTAGCGTTCGCCGCACCCCAAGGCCGGCGATTTCATTGACCCCCGAAGGTTGGATTGATATCCCGCTTTCGGGGGTCAATTCATTGATCGCGGCCCTTCTTCAGTCCGCTCAGAATGGGATCTTCTGCGACCAGGGCTGGGCGCTTTGCGTGCCCACGCCTGGCGCCACCTTGATGCGGTTGTCTTCGCCGCTGTCGCTGTTCAGGCCGTTCAGGAACTCGCCCAGCGTGTCGGCTTGCGGCAGGCCCAGGCGCGCCACGGCCTGGCCGGGCGGGAATTCCGAGAAGTAGTATTCGCCGTTTTCGACGATGATGCCATCGGGGCGGGGGCGCTGCTTTTCTTCGGGTACGCCCTTGAGCACGTCCTGCATGTAGTCGACCCAGATCGGCATGGCCACGCCGCCGCCGGTTTCGCGCGAACCCAGCGACTTGGGCTGGTCGAAGCCCAGCCAGGCGGTGGCCACCAGCGACGGGGTGTAGCCCGAGAACCAGGCATCCACCGATTCATTGGTGGTGCCGGTCTTGCCGGCAATGTCGTTGCGCTTGAGCAGCGACCGGGCGCGGGCCGCGGTGCCATAGGTGGCGACGCCGCGCAGCACGTCATCCATGATCCAGGCCGTGCGCGGGTCGATGGCGCGGGCCGCGGCGTCGCCGGCCACGACCGGTTTGGCCTGCATCACGATCTTGCCGCTGCTGTCGGTGACGCGGTCGATCAGGTAGGGGGTGACGCGGTAGCCGCCGTTGGCGAATACGGAGAACGCGCCGGCCAGTTGCAGCGGGGTGACCGAGCCGGCGCCCAGCGCCAGCGGCAGCACCGCGGGCTGGCGCGCCTTGTCGAAACCGAAGCGGGTCAGGTAGTCCTGCGCATACTGCGGGCCGATGGCTTGCAGGATGCGGATCGAGACCATGTTCTTGGACTTGTACAGACCCTGGCGCAGCGTCAGCATGGGTTCGTACTGGTTGCCGTAGTTTTTCGGATTCCAGGCCTTGGATCCGGTCTGCGCGGCGGTCAGCTCGAAGGGCTGATCGGAGATCTGCGTGGCCGGGGTCAGGCCGCGCTCGAGCGAGGCGGCGTAGATGAACGGCTTGATGTTCGAGCCGGGCTGGCGCCAGGCCTGCGTCACGCGGTTGAAGTTGCCGCGGTAGAAGTCGAAGCCGCCGACCATGGCGCGGATCGCCCCGTCCTGCGGCGACAGCGCCACGAACGCGGCCTGCACCGACGGCATGTTGATGATTTCCCAGTTGTCGCCGAACTTGTGGATGTAGACCACCGAGCCGCGCTTGATGCGTTGCTCGGGCTTGGCCTTGTCCGTGAGCGCGCGCGCCACCACGCTCAGCACCTTCTTGTCGGTGACGGTGATGATCTCGCGCGAGCTGCGCGCCAGCTTCACTTCGGTGGGACTGGCCGACAGCACCACCGCGGTCAGCAGGTCGCCGCTGTCGCTGAACTTGTCGAACACGCCGTCCAGGAATTCATCCAGGGCCTGCGGGTTGTTCTCGGTGCCGGGCGGCAGGTCGAGCTGTTCCTCGGGGCCGGGGTAGGGCGCGCGGCGGGTGTATTCCAGCACGCCTTCGCGCACGGCGCGGTAGGCTGCCTCCTGGTCTTTGGAATGCACCGTGGTGTAGATGTTGATGCCGCGCGAGTAGACGTTGTCCTGGTACACGTTGAACAGCAGCTGGCGCGCCAGTTCGGCCACATACTCGCCATGGATGCTGTAGCCGCCGGCCGGCGTGCCTTCGGCCGACTTCATGACGATCTGCTGCGCCATCGCCTGCTTGTATTCGGGTTCGGTCAGGTAACCCAGCGACAGCATGCGGCCCAGCACGTAGCGCTGGCGCAGTTCGGCGCGGGGGCGGTTGGAGATCGGATTGAAGCGCGAGGGCGCCTTGGGGATGCCGGCCAGCATGGCGGCCTCGGCCGGGGTGACTTCCGCCAGCGGCTTGCCAAAGTAGGTGCGCGAGGCGGCGGCGAAGCCATAGGCGCGGTGCCCCAGATAGATCTGGTTCATGTAGAGCTCGAGGATCTGATCCTTGGAGAGCTCGGACTCGATCTTGAACGTCAGCAGCAGCTCGTAGAACTTGCGCGAGTAGGTCTTTTCAGACGACAGGTAAAAATTGCGCGCCACCTGCATGGTGATGGTGCTGGCGCCCTGTGTCTTGGACATGTTGATCAGGTTGGTCAGGCCGGCGCGCACCACGCCGGTCCAGTCGATGCCGCCGTGCTGGTAAAAGCGGTCGTCTTCGGCCGCCAATACCGCGGACTTCATGACGTCCGGGATTTCATTGAAGCGCAGCACGTTGCGGCGCTCTTCGCCGAATTCGCCGATCAGCACCTTGTCGGCCGTATAGACGCGCAACGGCACCCGCGGGCGGTAGTCCGTCATGGCGTGCAGGTCGGGCAGGTTGGGCCACGCCAGCGCCAGCGCCATGCCGGCCAGCAGCACGCCACACAGGAACAGGCCGGCAAACAAAATGCCGGTCTTGACGAAAAAACGCAATATCGGGGAACCGTTATTGGCGGGCTTGTCTTTTTTGGAGGAATTCTGCGGCTTGCTCATCGCGGCGATTTTACGGGTATCTCCGGTCCTACCTCAGCGGGCGAGACCGGTTTCTGTAACAAGATAGTTCAATGTGGCGCGCGGGCAACTTGGCGGCAGATGTGATAATGCCGTCATGAACTTTTCCGCTCACTCATGTCCGGAGGCTGACCCGGACCCGGCGCCCACCGGCGAGGCGCCCGAAACCCCGCCTTGCGCTTCGGAATGCGCAGGCAAGGCCGTGTCGCTGCCGCACGATCTGCCCGTCTTCCTGGTGGGGATGATGGGGGCGGGCAAGACGACCATCGGCCGTGGCCTGGCGCGTGCCCTGGGGCGCGAGTTTGTCGATCTGGACCATGAGCTCGAGGCGCGTTGCGGCGTACGGGTGCCGGTAATCTTCGAAATCGAGGGCGAGGCCGGTTTTCGTCGCCGGGAATCCGCCGCTCTGGAAGAGTGTACCCAACGGCGCAACATAATTCTCGCCACGGGGGGCGGCGCGATCCTGGCCGCCGACAACCGGGCGCGGCTGCGCGAGCGGGGCATCGTGGTCTATTTGAGGGCCAGCGTGGACGAATTGTTCCGCCGCACCTGCCGCGACCGCAACCGGCCGCTGCTGGCCACCGCCGATCCGCGCGGCACCCTGCGGGATCTGATGACGCTGCGCGAACCCCTTTACAAGGAAGTTGCCGACCTGGTGGTGGAAACCGGCTCCATGCCCATCCACACCCTGGTCAAGGCGCTGCTGCCGCAATTACAAGCCTTCGAGAAGCAGATATGAACGTTGTTGAGGTTGACACCCCGGGCGGACAGTATCCGATCCGCATCGCGCCGGGGCGCCTGGATGCCCTGGACGAGAGCATTCCCGCCGACGCCACCGCCATCGCGGTGGTGACCAACCCGACCGTGGCGGCGCTGTACGGCGAACGCGCCGAAGCCGCCCTGGCGCGCAGCGGCAAGCGGGTGCTGCGCATCGAGCTGCCTGACGGCGAGTCGTACAAGGACTGGCAGTCGCTGAACCTGATCTTCGATGCCCTGCTGACCCATCGCCTGGACCGCCGCTGCGTGCTGGTGGCGCTGGGCGGCGGCGTGATCGGCGACATGACCGGTTTCGCCGCCGCGGTGTACATGCGTGGCGTGCGCTTCGTGCAGGTGCCCACGACCCTGCTGGCCCAGGTCGATTCGTCGGTCGGCGGCAAGACGGCCGTGAACCACCCGCTCGGCAAGAACATGATCGGCGCGTTCTACCAGCCGCTGGCGGTCGAGATCGATACCGCCGTGCTGGCCACCCTGCCGGCGCGCGAAGTGTCGGCAGGCCTGGCCGAAGTCATCAAGTACGGCCTGATCCTGGACCCGGAATTCTGGACCTGGTGCGAGCAGAATGCGCAAAAACTGCGCAACCTGGACCCGCAGGCCATCGCCTATGCCATTCGCCGCTCCTGCGAGCTGAAGGCGCAGGTGGTGGGCAAGGACGAACGCGAATCCGGCCTGCGCGCGATCCTGAACCTGGGCCATACCTTCGGCCACGCCATCGAGGCGGGCCTGGGCTACGGCGCCTGGCTGCACGGCGAGGCTGTCGGTTGCGGCATGGTGCAGGCGGCGGAATTGTCCGCCGATGTGGCCGGTTTCCCGCGCGCCGACGTGGCCCGGGTGCGCGCCCTGGTCGAGGCCATCGGCTGTCCCGTGGTTGCGCCCGACCTGGGCGCCGACCGTTGGCTCGACCTGATGCAGGTCGACAAGAAGACCGAAGGCGGCGAAATCCGCTATGTGCTCATGTCCCGTATCGGCGCGGCGATGATGCGGGCGGCGCCCGCAGACGCCGTGCGCGCCGTGCTGGCCCGAACCACTCAATAACGACCGCAGGAGAGACGGTGTCGCAGATGAAAGAACTGGCTTCCTACGCATCCGACCCGTCCCGATCGCGCGGCCGGACCTACGCCGAGCCGGCCCCGGAAAACCGCAGCGAATTCCAGCGCGACCGTGACCGCATCGTGCATTCGGGCGCGTTCCGGCGCCTGGAGTACAAGACCCAGGTGTTCGTGAACCACGAGGGGGATCTGTTCCGCACCCGGCTCACGCACAGCCTGGAAGTGGCGCAGATCGCGCGCACCCTGGCGCGCAGCCTGGGGCTGTCCGAAGACTTGACCGAAGCCATTTCGCTGGCGCATGACCTGGGTCATACGCCGTTCGGCCATGCCGGCCAGGATGAACTCAACGCCTGCATGCGCGAACTGGCGCCCGAGGCCGGCGGCTTCGAACACAATCTGCAGAGCCTGCGTGTGGTCGACGAGCTTGAAGAGCGCTATGCCGACTTCAACGGCCTGAATCTGTGTTTCGAGACCCGCGAGGGTATTCTCAAGCACTGCTCGGCGGCCCACGCGCGGCAGTTGGGCGCGGTGGGCGAGCGCTTCCTGGCGCGCACCCAGCCGTCGCTGGAGGCGCAGATCGCCAATCTGGCCGATGAAGTGGCCTACAACAACCACGACATCGACGATGGCCTGCGCTCGGGGCTGATCACGCTGGAGCAGTTGCAGGACGTGTCCATCTTCCAGCGCCACCATGCCGAAGTGCTGGCGCGCTATCCCGACCTGGCTTCGCGCCGCGCGGTGGCCGAGACCATCCGCCGCATGATCAATACGCTGATCGGCGACCTGACGCGCACCACGTTGGCGCGCATTCGCGATGCCGCGCCGGCCAGCGCCGACGACGTGCGCCGCGCGCCGCCGCTGGCGGGATTTTCGGAAGGTATCCGGCGCGAAGCCGACGAACTGAAGAAGTTCCTGTTCGACAACCTCTATCGCCACTATCGCGTGTTGCGCATGACCACCAAGGCGCGGCGCATCGTGCGCGAGCTGTTCGCGGCGTTCCTGGATGATCCACGCCTGCTGCCGCCGGACTACCGCCGCGCGGCGTTCAATGACCAGGCGCGTGCCATCGCCGACTACATCGCCGGCATGACTGACCGCTACGCCATCCGCGAGCACCGGCGTTTGTTCGACATGGTTTGAGGGGCGTGCGCCATACCCTGGCGGCGCCCGTTCACGGACGCGGCGGCCGCCGCGCCCGACGCGTTCAGCGATGCTTGCGGTAAGGCTCGTCGGCCTCGACGAAGGTGGCCTCGGCACGTGCGTCGCGCATCCATTCCTGCATCGCCGGCAACGCCAGCACGGCGTCCATGTAGTCGCGCACCGGGCCCGCCGCGGCGATGCCGTAGGTGACGAAGCGCGACACGACCGGCGCGAAGAACGCATCGGCGATCGAGAAGGCGCCGAACAGGAACGGCCCGCCCTGGCCGAATTCGGCGCGCGTGTCCTGCCAGATGGCGTGCATGCGGGAAATGTCCTGGCGCGCGGCCTCGGGGATGTCGATGCCCGGCAGATGCGCCTCGATATTCATCGGCATCGCCTGGCGCAGCGCGCCAAAGCCGCTGTGCATCTGCGCGGCCAGCGAGCGGGCGCGAGCACGGGCGCGGGTGTCCTGCGGCCAGAGGCGGGCCTCGGGCCGCTGTTCGGCCACGTATTCGCAGATCGCCAGCGAGTCCCAGACCGCCAGGTCGCCGTCCAGCAGCACCGGCACCAGCCCGGCGGGTGTGAGTGTTTCCAGGTGGCGGGCGAAGGCTTCCGTGAACAGGCCCAGTTTCTGTTCGGTGAACGCGACGCCGGTGGCGCGCAGCGCCAGCCACGGGCGCAGCGACCACGAGGAGTAGTTCTTGTTGCCGATGATCAAGGTGTACATGCCGATTTCCCTTAGTGACTGGCGCTGCCGCGCCGCGCGGCTCAGCCGCCTGGCGTGCGGCGCAGCAGCTTGCCGAGATAGTGTCCGGTATGGCTTTCGGGTGTGGCCGCCACGTCTTCCGGCGTGCCTTGCGCCACCACCCGGCCGCCGCCGTCGCCGCCTTCCGGACCCATGTCGATGAGCCAGTCGGCGGTCTTGATGACGTCCAGGTTGTGCTCGATGATGAGCACGGTATTGCCGCTGTCCACCAACTGGTTGAGCACCTGCAGCAGCAGTTCGATGTCGCGGAAATGCAAGCCGGTGGTGGGCTCGTCCAGGATGTACAGGGTGCGGCCGGTGCTGCGCCGCGACAGTTCCTGGGACAGCTTCACGCGCTGCGCCTCGCCGCCCGACAGGGTGGTGGCGCTCTGGCCCAGGCGGATGTACGACAGGCCGACGTCGATCAGCGTGTGCAGCTTGCGGGAGATCGCCGGCACCGATTCGAAATACTCCAGCGCCTGCTCGACCGTCAGGTCCAGCACTTCGCTGATGTTGCGGCCACGGTAGCGGATTTCCAGCGTCTCGCGGTTGTAGCGCTTGCCGTGGCAGACGTCGCAGGGCACGTACATATCCGGCAGGAAGTGCATTTCGACCTTGACCACGCCGTCGCCCTGGCAGGCTTCGCAGCGCCCGCCCTTGACGTTGAAACTGAAGCGGCCGGGGTCATAGCCGCGGGTGCGGGCCTCGGGCACGCCGGCGAACAACTCGCGGATCGGCGTGAACAGGCCGGTGTAGGTGGCCGGATTGCTGCGCGGCGTGCGGCCGATGGGGCTCTGGTCGACGCTGATGATCTTGTCGAAGTTCTCCAGGCCCTGCATCGCGGTGTAGGGCGCGGGTTCACTTTGCGCATGGTGCAGTTGGCGCGATACGGCCACGGCCAGTGTGTCGTTGATCAGGGTCGATTTGCCCGAGCCGGACACGCCGGTGACGCAGATCAGCCGGCCGGCGGGCAGGCGCAGGTCGACGTTCTTGAGGTTATTGCCGCTAGCGCCGGTGAGCGTCAGCCAGGGCAGGTCGTCGGTGACCGGGCGGCGCTTGGGGATGGCGATGGCCCGCTGGCCGCTCAGGTATTGGCCGGTGAGTGAATTCGGGTCACGCTGCACGGTTTCGGGATCGCCCTGCGCCACCACTTGGCCGCCATGCTCGCCCGCGCCCGGCCCCATGTCCACGACCCAGTCGGCCATGCGGATCATGTCTTCGTCGTGCTCGACCACGATGACACTGTTGCCCAGGTCGCGCAGGTGCTGCAGCGTGCCGATGAGGCGGTCGTTGTCGCGCTGGTGCAGGCCGATGGAGGGCTCGTCCAGTACGTACATCACGCCGGTCAGGCCGGAGCCGATCTGGCTGGCCAGGCGGATGCGCTGGGCCTCGCCGCCGGAGATGGTGTCGGCGCTGCGATCCAGCGACAGATAGTTCAGGCCGACGTTGTTCAGGAAGCTCAGGCGTGCCTCGATCTCGCGCACGATGCGCTGCGCGATCTCCTGTTTGGCGCCGGTCAGGGTCAGGTCGCGGAACCATCCCAGGCAGGTCGACAACGGCATCGCCTCGACCTCGTAGATGGCCTGGCCGTGACGCTCGCCGCCGCGCGGGTCCTGGCCGATCAGCACGTTGCGCGCTTCCGGGCGCAGGCGCGAACCGCCGCAGTCGGGGCAGGTCTTGATGTTGCGGTACTTGCCCAGTTCCTCGCGCACGGTGGCCGAATCGGTTTCGCGCCAGCGGCGCTCCAGGTTCGGGATGACGCCCTCGAAAGTGTGGCGCTTGACGGTGCTGCGGCCCTTTTCATTCAGGTACAGGAACGAGATCTCCTCTTCGCCCGAGCCGTACAGGACCTTTTCGCGTAGCGCCTCGGGCAGGTCCTCGAAGGGCGCCTCGATATCGAATTCATAGTGCGCCGCCAGGCTGGTCAGCAGCGAATGGGTGAAGGCATTGCGGCGGTCCCAGCCACGGATGGCGCCGGCCGCCAGGCTCAGCTCGGGGAAGGCGACCACGCGCTTGGGGTCGAAGAAGCCGACCTGGCCGATGCCGTCGCAGCTGGGGCAGGCGCCCATCGGGTTGTTGAAGCTGAACAGGCGCGGTTCCAGTTCCGGCAGGCTGTGGCTGCAGACCGGGCAGGCGTAGCGGCTGGAAAAGACCTGCTCGCGGCTGTCGTCCATGTCCAGCGCCAGCGCGCGGCCGTCGGCCAGCTGCAGTGCGGTCTCGAAGCTCTCGGCCAGGCGCTGCTTGCTTTCGGGCTTGATGCGCAAGCGGTCGATGACCACGTCGATGTCGTGCTTCTCGGTTTTCTTCAGCGGCGCCATGCCGTCGATTTCCACCATCTGGCCGTCCACGCGCAGGCGCACGTAGCCCTGCGCCTGCAGGCTGGCGCATTCGTCCTCGAAGCTGCCCTTCTTGCCGCGGGCGATGGGGGCCAGCACCGCCAGGCGGGTCTCGGCCGGCCATGACAGCACCGCGTCCACCATCTGGCTGACGCTCTGCGCCTGCAGCGGCAGGCCGTGGTCCGGGCAGTAGGGCGTGCCGACCCGCGCATACAGGAGACGCAGGTAATCGTGGATTTCGGTGATGGTGCCGACGGTGGAGCGCGGGTTGTGGCCCGCCGCCTTCTGTTCGATCGAGATGGCCGGCGACAGACCCTCGATCAGGTCGACGTCGGGCTTGTCCATCAGTTGCAGGAACTGGCGGGCGTAGGCGGACAGGCTCTCGACGTAGCGCCGCTGCCCCTCCGCGTAAAGCGTATCGAACGCCAGCGAGGACTTGCCCGAGCCGGACAGCCCGGTCACCACCACCAGCTTGTGGCGCGGCAGGTCCAGCGAGACGTTCTTGAGATTGTGGGTGCGGGCACCCCGAATGCGTATGGTCACGTCTATCGGGCTCTTTTAAGCAGTTGCAAAGGCCAACTTGGTACTATAGCGCGCCGAGTCCCCAGGCCATAGATCAGACTGCAAGCGCATGACAATTGCGCGGACCGGTCCCAGTCATTCTCGAAATTTCCGCATGCCGGCAGATACGAAACTGAAATTGACCTCATCCGAGCGCCGCGCCAGTGTGGCGCTGGCCGGCCTGTTCGCGGCGCGGATGCTGGGGCTGTTCCTGTTATTGCCGGTGTTCGCGGTTGCCGCCCGCGGCCTGCCGGGGGGCGACGATCCGGCCCGGGTCGGCCTGGCGTTGGGCATTTATGGCCTGACTCAGGCGTTCATGCAGATTCCCTTCGGCCTGGCCTCCGACCGTTGGGGGCGTCGTCCCGTGGTGTTGTTCGGCCTGCTGTTGTTCGTCGCGGGCAGTATCGTGTGCGCGCAGGCCACCGACGTGTACTGGATCACCATCGGCCGCGCCATCCAGGGCGCGGGCGCCATATCTGCCGCCGTGACGGCCTGGTTGGCTGACGCCACCCGCGACGAGGTGCGCACCCGGGCCATGGCCATGGTGGGCGGTTCGATCGGCCTGTCGTTTGCCGCGGCGCTGGTGCTGTCGCCGCTGCTGGTGGGTTGGTGGGGGCTGTCGGGCCTGTTCTGGACCATCGCCTGTCTGGGCGTGATCTGCCTGGCGGTGGCCGGCTGGGTGGTGCCGGTGGTCCCGCGCACCCAGACCCGCAGCATGCAGGCCGCCCGGCCGCGCGAGGTGCTTGCCCATGGTGATCTGCTGCGGCTGAATTTCGGCGTGTTCGTGCTGCACCTGATCCAGGTGTCGCTGTTCGTGGTGGTGCCGGCGCTGCTGGCCAAGGCCGGCGGCCTGGACGCGCGCGAGTTGTGGAAAGTCTATCTGCCGGTGATTCTGGTGTCGTTCGTGCTGATGGTGCCGGTGGTGTTCGTGGCGGAAAAGCGGCGCGCCCATCGTGGCGCGCTGCGCGCGGCGGTGGCCGGGCTGGTGCTGGTATGCGCGTTGCTGCCGGCCGCCAGCCATGGCTTCCTGACCCTGGCGGCCGCCCTGACGGGTTTCTTCGTGGCCTTCAACGTACTCGAGGCGCTGCAGCCGTCGCTGGTGTCGCGCGTGGCGCCGCAGGCCTACAAGGGCCTGGCGCTGGGGTTCTACAACACGGCCCAGGCCGCTGGCTTGTTCACCGGCGGCGCGCTCGGCGGTTGGGTGGCTTCGCACTCGGGCCCCAGCGCGGTATTCATCGGGGCAGCCGTGCTGGCCGCGGTCTGGTTGGCCGTGAGTTGGGCGCTCAAGCCGTTGGCCTGATAGGCCCGTTGGCGAAAGTCGCGGATCGCGCCGCCAACGGTGGCCAACAGCGGTGAAATCGTTACCTGCGGTGGATGGCTTTGTCACCAATCCGGTTTGGCGTGGCGGACGCTTTTCGTCGATAATAGAAGGCAAATTAGGGCTTCACCGGCGTCGCCGGTCATCGTTGCGGTGACCGGCGAGTTTCATGAAGCCGGTCTTCAACATCGCTTTTATGTTGTTGCCGGCGCGCTCGCGGCAACGCGTGGCACAGGTCAACAACAGAGGGACAACGGCATGGCATCGGTTAACAAAGTCATTCTCGTGGGCAACCTGGGTCGCGACCCGGAAGTCCGCTACAGCCCCGATGGGGCCGCAATCTGCAACATGTCCATTGCCACTACCTCCACCTGGAAGGACAAGGCATCGGGCGAGCGCCGCGAAGAAACCGAATGGCATCGCGTGGTCATGTACAACCGCCTGGCCGAGATCGCCGGCGAATACCTGAAGAAGGGCCGTTCGGTCTACATCGAGGGGCGTCTGAAAACCCGCAAGTGGCAGGACAAGGATACTGGTGCTGATCGCTACAGCACCGAAATCGTCGCCGACCAGATGCAGATGCTGGGTGGCCGCGAAGACGGTGGCGGCGGTGGTGGCAGCTACGGCGGTGGCGGCGGCTACGATGATGCGCCGGCGCGTCAGCCGCAGCAGCGCGCTCCGGCCCAGCGGCCCGCTCCCCAGCAACGCCCGGCACCGCAGGCAGCGCCCGCGGGGGGGGGCGCCAATCTGGCCGACATGGACGACGATATTCCGTTCTGATATCGCCGCCACGGCAGTACCGGTCAAAGCCCGGCCAGCCTAGTGCTTGCCGGGCTTTGTGCCATTTGGACAGAGGGTCGCGCGGCAGGCCGCCATCGCGTGCAGGCCGGCCCCGGGGCAGGGACTCCTTCGGCTATCCACAGCCTGTGCACCGCATTTCCACAGCCTGTCCACCGGTTTTCGTGTCTTTTCCACAGCTTATGCACAAGGCCCGCGCAGACGCGGATTCCGCCATATTCCGGGCTGGCGCCCGCATACCGTTATCCCAGCTCGTACTCGCCTATCCCGACCGGCCGCAAACCCGCATGCAGACTCGATCCATGTCCGGGCGCCGGGTATTCATCCACAGGCTGTGCACAGCATCTACACAGCTTGTGCACCGTAATTCGCGGCTTTTCCACAGCTTTTCAACAGGTGCGGGATCGCGGCCAAGCGCGTCCGGCTGGCTAAGATGAAATATTTAGTTTCACAATAACGACTTGCGCTATCTATCTAGTAGTAGGTAAGATTCATCCATCGACGCAGCACCCAGGCAACAACGCGGCGTCGCCCAGACCAGAAATACAGTAGTCCCTTTTTATTTACCCAGTTATCTACCTATAAGTAGATAGTTTTATTGAAGCCTCACTTAGTCATTTTTATCCGGAGATCAACCATGAAGACCCTCGTATCCGCTCTGATCCTGTCCGCTTCCGTCATTGGCGTCGCCCAAGCCGGCGAGCTGGATTACCCGCCCGCGCTCGACACGCACAGCACGGTGACCCGCGCCCAGGTGCAGCAAGAACTGGCCGCCGCCCGCGCCAATGGCGAACTGGTCAGCACCGAAGAAGGTTATGCCGCCGCGTCCTTCGTCAGCGCCGGTGACAAGAGCCGCGCGCAAGTGAAGCAGGAGCTGGCCGCCGCGCGCGCCCAGGGCCTGACCGAAAGCGGCGAACTGGAATACCCGCCCACTGCAGGCTGAATTTTTCAGTCTGAATCTATCTACAAATAGATAGCTCAATTTCACTGCACCCTACCGATCCATACTGGAGAAGCCTCATGAAGACCCTCGTATCCGCCTTGATCCTGACCGCCTCGTTCCTCGGCGCCGCCCATGCCGGCGAACTGGATTACCCGCCCGCGCTCGACACGCACAGCACGGTGACCCGCGCCCAGGTGCAACAAGAGCTGGCCGCCGCCCGCGCCAATGGTGAATTGGTCAGCGATGAGGAAGGCTATGCCGCGACCGCCTTCGCCAGCGCCGGTGACAAGAGCCGCGCGCAAGTGAAGCAGGAGCTGGCCGCTGCCCGCGCCCAGGGCCTGACCGAAAGCGGCGAACTGGACTATCCGCCCGTGCAAGGCTGAGTCTGATGTCGGCCACGGCGAACCCTGGGGGCGGGATCTTTCCCGGCCGGGGTTCGCGCGGTTGCATCGGAGCGCCGCGACGGGTGTCTAGGGATTTCCGCCGATGACGTACCGATCTATTAGTAGGTAATATGCACCCATGGACACTCCGACCCCCAACTCCACCCGCGACCAGTTGCTGGCCCATGCCGAGAAACTGATCCGCACGCGCGGCTGCAACGGTTTCAGCTATCGGGACCTGGCCGAGCATGTGGGCGTGAAGACGTCCAGCATCCACTATTACTTTCCCTGCAAAGACGACCTCCTGTACGAGGCCGTCGAAGCGTACAGCGCTCGCGCGCTGGCGTCCGTGCGTGCCATCGACACTGCGCAGCCGGCCCATGCCCAGCTTGATGCCTATCTTTCGATGATGGAGTCGAAAGCCTGCGGCGACGGTGAACTGTGTCTGGGTGGAATGCTGGCCGCCGAAATGATGAGCCTGCCGGATCGCGTCCGCGGCGCATTGCAGGGATTCTTCCGGGCGCACGAGGCTTGGCTGGCCCGCGTACTGGCGCAGGGCGTCCAGGAGGGCACCTTGAAATTCTCGGGCAGCGCCGAAGCGGCGGGGCGAGCGGTTTTCGCCACGGTGCAGGGGTGCCTGTTGGTGTCACGGCTGTTCCAGGCGCCGCCCGCCCTGTGCGAAGCGATCAGCGCCCTGTATGTCGAGTGCCGGGATCAGCCCGCCGCCTGACGCCGTATTTTCCGTCTATCGTCGCGGCCGCAACGCGCAAGCTTGCGGCTGCTTGCGCTGGTGACGCCGGATCATGCCGTCAGCGCGCGTGCCATGTCGGCACTGTCGCGCGCCTGTACGCCCAGATCGCGCATGCGTTGCACGAAGGCGGCCTGCGCGTCCGCGAACCCCGTGACCGGACTGATGCAATCGTTCAACAGCACGACGCGCGACAGATTGCCGCCGGGCAGGTATTCGGCGATGTGCTCGACCGTCGCCTTGATGCAATGGCTGCCGGCTTCGCCCGCCACGACGATGAGATCGGCGCGATCCAGCGATTCGAGCAGTCTGCGATTGAGCTGGCTGCGCGGATCGTCGGCATCGGGCACTTCGGCCATGAGCGCGCTGTAGTGTTCGGTCCAGGGGTTGGCGCCCTTGGGCACCTTGCGCACGATGAACTGGTGTTCGTCTTCCCACCGCGCATAGGCCGCGCGCACGTCGGCGTGCACGTTGTGGCCCCAGGTGCCGATCTCGCAATGCACCGGCCACACCATCAGCGTGTAGCGGCCGCGGGCTTCCAGTTCATCCAGGTAGGTCAGTGTGCGCGGCAGGTCGTCGGCATGGCGCGGCAGGAAAGCGCCCGAACGCACCTGGCTGGCGGTGATGGGCGTGAAGGGCGCGACCGCCCGGCCGTCCCCGGTGCGCCAGAAGGTGGGATGGGCAATGTCCAGCCGGTGATGCGAGTCCAGCGTGACCGTGATGGCAGACAGCGCGGGCGCGGTGGCGTCGATGAAACGCGCCAGTCGCTGCATGTCGGCGTGCGCGCCAGGCACCGGCAGCGCGGGCGCGACCGCCTGGCCAGTCAAGGGATCGACAGGCAGATGGCTGGCGGGAAGGTCGCAGAAATCATTCTGCGGATCGATGATCAGGAGATGAACGGAACGCGACATGGCGGCACAGGCGGGGAGTGAATACGGAATATAGACCGGGACAGACGCCGCGCGCGAGGGTCATGGCCGGATCCGGTGCAGGTTGCCGCCCGGCTGGCGGCATGGCTCAGAACAGCACCAGATGCCGGGACAGGTTGGGTAGTTGGCGCAGCAGGGTGCGCCATAGGAACCAGATGCGGGCCAATCCCGCCACGATGACTGCTGCGCCGACATAGTAGAAAGCCATGATCCACTCCGGATTCAAAATTCGCACGACCGTGCGAAATTAAGCGAAAACAATACCGGCTCGCGCCGGCGGGGTGATTACTCGATGTACTTGAAACTGCGATACGTGGAAATCAACCGCTCATACGCGGCACGCACCCGTTCGTGGGCGTTGGGATCGCGTAGGAAGCGGGCATCGTGCATCAGCCCGATCATGAGGCTGTATATCTCGAACACCAGTTGTTCGGGGTCGGTGTCCGGGCGCAGATGGCCTTCTTCCAGCGCTTGCCGCACCGTGCGCACCATGACGCCGCGCCAGCGCCGCAGATTGTTCTCCAGGACTTCACGCAAGGGGGACTCGACATCGTCGAATTCGAAGGCGCCGGCGATGTAGATGCAGCCGGTCAGCCGTTCGACGTTGCAGGCGCGCTCGATCCAGAGGCTCACCAGGGCGTTCAGCCGCGGCAGGCCGCGGGGCTGCGCCATGGCGGGCGTGAAAATCGCGGCGACGAAGCGGCGTTCGTACTCGTCCAGCACCGCCTGTTGCAAGGCTTCACGCGATCCCACTCGCGAGAACACCCCGCTTTTGCTGATGTCCAGGCGTTTGGCCACCTGGCCGAGCGACAGGCTTTCGAGCCCCTGGGCGGCGGCCATGTCCAGGGCCGCATCCACGATGGCCGCGAAAGTCAGTTCGCTTTTTTCGGTCTTGGCAGTCATGCGAGTAATTTAGCACGATCGTGCGAAAAAATGGTTGCCTGGTCGGCTCGGTATGCGCGCATTGGCGGCATCGCGCGGTGGCCTTGCCGCCAAAAGAAAACCGGGCAGCCTGGGGCTGCCCGGTCAGCGGCGTTGCGCGCCGGCTGCTATTACCGCGGAATCAGGCGTGCGCGGCCTTGAATTCCAGGCGGAACTTGTGCAGCAGGGGTTCGGTGTAGCCGTTGGGCTGGGTCAGCCCTTCGAATACCAGCGCGCAAGCGGCCTTGAACGCCAGAGAATGGTCGAAGTTGCCGGCCATCGGCAGGTAGTGGGGATCGCCGGCATTCTGGCCGTCGACCACCTTGGCCATGCGCTGGAAAGTCTCCATGACCTGTTCGCGGTTGGTGACGCCATGCCGCAGCCAGTTGGCGATGTGCTGGCTGGAGATACGCAGCGTGGCACGGTCTTCCATGAGGCCGACGTTATGGATGTCCGGCACCTTGGAGCAGCCTACGCCCTGGTCGATCCAGCGCACCACGTAGCCCAGGATACCCTGCACGTTGTTGTCCAGCTCCTGCTGGATGTCGGCGGCGGACCACTTCGAGCGATCACCCACCGGCACCGTCAGCAGGCCGGCCAGCAGCTCGTCGCGCACGCTGTCGAGTTGGGTGCGTTCGAGTTCCTGCTGGACTGCCTGCACATCCACCTGATGGTAGTGCAGCGCATGCAGAGTGGCGGCGGTGGGCGACGGCACCCAGGCGGTATTGGCGCCGGCCTTGGGGTGCGCGATTTTCTGTTCCAGCATGGCGGCCATCAGGTCGGGCATGGCCCACATACCCTTGCCGATCTGGGCGCGGCCGCGCAGCCCGGCGTCCAGGCCGACCAGCACGTTGTTGCGTTCGTAGGCGGTGATCCAGGCGGTGGACTTCATGTCGCCCTTGCGCAGCATGGGGCCGGCCTCCATGCTGGAGTGCATCTCGTCGCCCGTGCGGTCGAGAAAGCCCGTATTGATGAACGCCACGCGCGCCGCCGCGGCCGCGATGCAGGCCTTGAGGTTGATGCTGGTGCGGCGCTCTTCGTCCATGATGCCCATTTTCAGGGTGTTGCGCGGCAGGCCCAGCAGGTCTTCGACGCGATCGAACAGCTCGCTGGCGAACGCGGCTTCGACGGGGCCGTGCATCTTGGGCTTGACGATATAGACCGAGCCGGTGCGCGAGTTGAGCTTGCGTTCGCGGTCCTGCAGCGCGGCCAGGCTGGTGACCACGGCATCGAGGATGCCTTCCGGGATCTCCTGGCCGTCGCGATCGAGCACGGCCGGATTGGTCATGAGGTGGCCGACATTGCGCACGAACATCAGCGAACGGCCGTGCAGGGTCAGCGCCGAGCCGTCCGGACGGGTGTACTGGCGGTCGGGATTGAGCTTGCGGGTGAAGGTCTTGCCACCCTTGGTGACCGCTTCGGTGAGATCGCCCTTCATCAGGCCGAGCCAATTGCGGTAGATATGGACCTTGTCCTCGGCGTCGACCGCGGCGACCGAGTCCTCGCAATCCATGATGGTGGTCAGCGCGGCCTCGACCAGCACGTCCTTGACGCCGGCGGCGTCGGTGGCGCCGATGGTGTGGGCGCGGTCGATCTGGATCTCGAAATGCAAGCCGTTGTTCTTGAGCAGGATGGCGCTGGGCGCTCCGGCATCGCCCTGGTAGCCCATGAACTGGGCCGGCGTCTTGAGCGTGGTGCTGCCGTCGGCCAGCGTCACCTTGAGCTGGCCGTCTTCGACCGAGTAAGCGCGGGCGTCGGCGTGCGAGCCCTGGGCCAGCGGCGCGGCGCCGTCCAGGAAGGCGCGGGCACGGGCGATGACGGCGCGGCCGCGCTCGGGGTTGTAGCCGCTGCCGCTGTCGCCAGGCGTGGCGGGAATCGCGTCGGTGCCATAGAGCGCGTCGTACAGGCTGCCCCAGCGCGCGTTGGCGGCGTTCAGGGCATAGCGGGAGTTCGACACCGGCACCACCAACTGCGGGCCGGCCTGTTGCGAAATTTCGGTGTCGACGTTGTCGGTGGTGGCGCGCACGCTGGCCGGCTGGGGCAGCAGGTAGCCGATGCCTTCCAGGAACTGGCGGTAGGCGGCGGGATCGGCGATGGGGCCGGGATGGGCGCGGTGCCAGGCGTCGAGTTCAGCCTGCAGGCGATCGCGCTCGGCGAGCAGCGCACGGTTCTTGGGCGCCAGGTCATGTACCAGGGCCGCGAACCCTTTCCAGAACGCGTCGGCGGCCAGCCCGGAGCCGGGCAGCGCCTCTTGTTCGATGAACTGGCTGAGATTGGCCGCCACTTGCAGGCCGTGGTGCTGGATGCGTTGAGTCATGCGGGTCTCTGACGGTAGTAGATCTGGGCGGCACGTACGCCGGTCGAAGCGATGCCCACATCATCGTTCGCGTATGCCGCAAAGTCCATATCAAAACTTGCTGGTCATACCAGTTTGTTTGCGCCTGGGCCAGCAGGAGAGGCTTTTTTATGGTTTTATATCAGCAACTTAAGAGAGTGGTCCGCGGCGGTGGGCATATGGCGCACGCTTGGTCATACCACTGGTCCGGAGAATGCATGCACGCGGAAACTGAAGCGAAACCCCGCCAGGTGGCGGACGAGGTGGCAGAGCGTATCGAGCGCCTGATCCTGGACGGCGTCCTGAAGGCCGGTCAGGCGTTGCCATCCGAACGGCGCTTGACCGAGAAGCTGGGTGTGTCGCGCACCGCGCTGCGCGAGGGCCTGAAACTGCTGCGGGCGCGCGAAATCATCCACACCGCGCAGGGCAAGGGCTCGTTCGTGGCGCGCATCTCGCAGGTGGACGCCGGGCCGCTGATGCACCTGTTCAATTCGCAGCCACGCACGCTGTACGACCTGCTGGAAGTGCGGTCGCTGCTGGAAGCGGACTCGGCGCGGCTGGCGGCCCTGCGCGGCACCGAGGCCGATTTCATCATGATCCGCCGCCGCTACGACGACATGGTGAATGCGCAGGCCGCCGACACCGCCACGCACGCGCACCTGGACCATGCCTTCCACCTGGCCATCTGCGAGGCCTCGCACAACCCGGTGTTGGTGCACACATTGCAGTCGCTCAACGACCTGATGCTCGGGTCGGTGTTCGCCTGTGTCAACAACCTGTACCACCGCGCGCCCGAGAAGCGCCAGATCGACAAGCAGCACGCGCGGCTGTTCAATGCCGTGATCGGCCGCCAGCCGGAGCAGGCGCGCCGCGCGGCGGCCGACCATGTCGACAGCGTGCGGCAGAACCTGGCCGAAATCGAGCAGGAAGAGCAGCGCCTGGTGCGGGCGACATTGCGGCTGGAGGGCTGGACCTAACGCGTCACGCGCTCGCGGGGTTCAGCGATCCGCCGTCACCGCGCCGGCCAGGGCCAGCGGCTTGCCCGCATAGACCCGCCCGTAGCGGTTGCTCAGCAGGGCCTCCAGCGTGATTTGTTCCTGGCCGAGGAAACCCCGTTGCGGCAGCACCCCTTGCGCGACCAGATCCAGCGCCGCGCAGATGCCGGCGGCGGTCGACAGTTGGATGGCGCTGAGCCGGTGGCCGTCGACATCCGCGCCGAACACGCGGACAGGATATGACTCTTCTTCCAGGCGGCCATGGCGGTGGCCCGAGGCCTGCGCCTGGATGACGATCACGTCCTGTTCGGTAGTGGGGATGGCGGTCTCGAAAATGTCCTTGAGCAGGTCGCGGCGATCGCGCAGGCGCAGATCATTGAGCAGCAGCTTCATCAGGTTGCAGTGGCCAGGATAGCGCACCGACTTGTAGTCGACGTTGCGCGCGCGGCCCAGCAGCGTGGCGGGCAACGTACCCAGGCCGCCCGAGGTGTTGAAGGCTTCGTACTCGACGCCGTCCAGCGTGAAGGTCTCGTAGCCCTCGAGCGCGGGCACGCTGGTCAGTTGTCCGTCGACGATCGCCTCGCACGGGTTGCAGTATTCGTTGATCAACCCCTCCGTGCTCCAGGTCAGGTTGTAGCGCAGGCTGTTGGACGGATAGCGCGGCAGCGCGCCCACGCGCATGCGCAGGTCCAGCAGCGTATCGAAACGCCGCGCCAGCGCATTGCCGACGATGCCGATGAAGCCCGGCGCCAGGCCGCATTGCGGCATCAGCACGGTGCGCGCATCGTCGGCCAGCGCCTGGATCGCATGCGTGCTGGCGACGTCTTCGGTCAGGTCGAAATAGTGCACTCCGGCGCGGGCGCACGCTTGTGCGACCGCGATGGCGCGATGGAACGGCAGGGCGTTGACGACCGCATAGCGGCCCTCGATGCAGCGCGTCAACGCCGCGTCATCGGCGACCTGACGGGTGTCGCAACCCAATTCGGCGACGGCGCGCAGCCGCTCGGCATCCTGGTCGGCAACCAGGACCGAATAGTCGCCACTGCGTTCCAGCATCAGGGCGATGGCGAAACCGATTTTTCCGGCACCCAGGAGAAGGACGGGCTTGGTGGAGGTGGACATGTTGCGGCTCCTGCATAGAGGGGGATGGGTTGGCCTCATCCTATGCGTGAGCACTGTCGATTTGTAGATAGCAAACCGTCGTAACGGTTATATCTAACGTCGATATGACTAAATTGAGTGTCGAAACGTCAAAACAAAAGCCCTCCGGATGAACCGGAGGGCTTTGCGGGGCGAATGCCAGGGCCTGCTGCCAGGCCAGGCAATCAGCTGCCCATGGGGGGGTAGTCCATGTTGCCGAAGGTGACCAGGCCATCCGCCTTGGCCTGGGCCAGTTCGGCCTTGACCTCGCTGCGGCTCAGCGACGTGGCGTCGGCGGCGCGGGCAACGGGCGGGTAGTCCAGGTTGCCGAAGGTGACTTCGCCGGCGTTCTTGGCTTGGGCCAGTTGTTCCTGCACTTGTTGCGAAGTCAGGCTCGACTTCGAGGCGATCGCCGCGGGGTAGCCTTCTTCGCCGAAGGTGTATTGGCCGGAAATCTTGGCTTGTTGCAGTTCGGCCTGGACCTGGGCACGCGTGGGGCCTTGGTTGGCTTCAGCGGCCTGGGCACCGGCGGCGGCGAAAACGGACATGGACAGCATCAAAGCGGTAGCAAGGGTTTTCATAGCAGACCTCCATTTGTCTTGAGCTTGGGATCCGAACCTCTGGCCTGATTGCCGGGGGGTCGCTTGCTGTGTCCCGATGCGTTGCATTCTGGGCGCAAATTACCCTGGGATAAACCCTTATTCCCTGAAAACATTTTTCCAAAATAACCACTAATCACCTCAATCTTTACCAAATGGCACCATAGATGGCGATATTTCCATTTGATGACGCAATAGCTGGGGGTCGGCGGGCGCAGCGCGGCCCGCCCGATGATCAGGGAGCGGCGGTGCAGCAAGGGGGGAATGGGCGGAGGCGCCCGCAAGAAGGGGCCAGGCGGGAGAAGCGCCGCCCCAGGTCCGGGCCTGGAGCGGGAACGGCGGGAAGGTCAGCGATTCAGGTCGGCCAGTGCGGCGTCGTATTCGGCGCGGGCTTCGTCCAGCTTGCGCCGGGCCTTGTCGATCTTGTCCTGCCTGCCCTTGGCCCGAGCGGCCTTGAGTTCATCTTCGCGTTCGGCCACTTTGTTCTGTTTGTCGCGCACACGGGCCTCGCGTTCGGCTTCCAGGCGGCCGTCGGTGCAATGGGCCCGGGTCTCGGCCAGCGCTGTTTGCAGACCCGCCACGCGATGCGAGTTGCCGTGGGCGCGAGCGTAGTCGAGCTCGCGTTCGAGGTGGCAGATCTTTGCGGCGCAACCACGTTGCGCGGAGCAGTCGGCGGCAGTCTGGGCGTGAGCCGGCAGGATGCCGGACAGTGCGCTGGCCACGGTGGCGGCCAGCAGGGTTTTGGTCAAAGCGGACATGCGGGTCTCCGTAAAACACGTCTCGGAGCGGCCATCATCTCCCAAGCGTGAGATGCCCGCAATGCACCGGATCAGCCGATCAGCGTGCCCGCAAGCGCCGCCGCGACCAGGATTGCGCCCAGCCATAGGTTGGCGCGGAACAGCATGAAGTTGCGGTCCGGACGCTGAATGTCGAAGACTTTCAATTGCCAAGCCAGGTGTACCGCGACCGCCGCCATGCCGACCTGATAAGCCCACGACAGGCCGATCGCATGGCCGCCCCAGGACCACAGGATCACCGTGGCCAGATAGAAGCCGCCGATCCACAGCTTGCCCTGGTCGCCGAAGCGCATAGCCGTGGAATGCAGGCCCAGACTGCGGTCATCGCGCACATCGACGTAGGCATAGATGCTGTCGTAACCCACCTGCCAGAGCACCGCGCCGAACCACATCGCGATGGCGGCAAGGGGCACATGATTCTGCGTATCCGACCACGCCATCAGCATGCCCCAGTTGAAGCAGATGCCCAGCACGACCTGCGGCCAGTAGGTGACACGCTTGCACAGCGGATAGATGAAAACGAATGGCAGAACCGCCACGGCGAGCCAGCGGCTCATGCCATTCAGGAAGAACAAAAGCGAGCCGCAGACCAATAATTGGCCGATCAAAAACCAGACCGCATTACGCATGCTGAGCTGGCCGCTGGTCAGCGGACGGAAGCGGGTGCGTTCGACATGCTTGTCGAAGTTGCGATCGCACATGTCGTTGACGGTACAGCCGATGCCGCGCATCAGCAGCGCGCCCAGCGAGAACACCACCAGGCGTTGCAGGTCGGGCAGGCCGCCGGCGGCCTGGACCAGCGCGGCGATACAGGGCAGCAGCGTCAGCCACGTGCCGATGGGGCGGTCGAGCCGGCACAGCCGGGCATAGGGCCGCCAGGATTTGGGCAGCCAACGTTCGACCCAATCGGTGAAAACGATGTCGCTGAGGTCGACGGGAGAGGATTGCGGAGCGCTCACTGTCACGGCGAAAGAAATGGAAGGAAAGGTGACAGCATAAAACAACGGCCGGGCACTGCGCCCGGCCGTGGAACCGTCAAGGGTGGTCAGGACCCGGTTTTCAGGCCGTGTATTCCTTGAGCAGCTTGCCCAGGATGGCGATGCCGGTGCGGATCTTGTCTTCCGGCACGGTGGCAAAGCTCAGGCGCAGCGTGTTGGCGCGGCCGGCGCCGCAGTAGAAGGGGGCGCCGGGCACGAAGGCGACGTTCTGGGCGATGGCCTTTTCCAGCAGCTTGGTGCTGTCGATGTGCTCGGGCAGCGTCAACCAGATGAACATGCCGCCTTCGGGCTTGGTCCAGCTGACGGTGGCCGGGAATTCGCGCGCGATGGCTTCCAGCATGCAACTGCCCTGGGCGCGGTAGATCTCGCGCACGTTGGGCAGGTGTTGTTCAAGGAAGCCGTCCTTGACGATTTCGTACACGGCCATCTGGGTCAGCGTGGGCGTATGCAGGTCGGTGGCCTGCTTGGCCTGTACCAGCTTGTCGATCAGCGGACGCGCGGCGGCGATGTAGCCCAGGCGCAGGCCGGGGGCCAGCACCTTGGAGAACGTGCCCAGGCGCACCACGTTGGCGCCGTATTCAGCAGCCAGTGCGATCAGGCCCGGTTGCGGCTCGCCAGCGTAGCGCAGTTCACCGTAGGGATCGTCCTCGATGATGGTCAGGCCCAGCTCGGCGGCGCGTTTGACCAGCGCGATGCGGCGTTCCAGGCTGAGGGTGCGGCCAGTGGGGTTCTGGAAGTTGGGCAGCGCGTACAGGAAGCGGGCGCCGGCGGCCAGTTCCGGGGTGATGGCTTCGGGGATGAGGCCACCGTCGTCGGTGGGCACCGGCACGAACTTGGGCTGGTACAGGCTGAACGATTGCAGCGCGCCGAGGTAGCTGGGGTCTTCGACCAGCACCTTGCTGTCCTTGTCGATCAGCACCTTGCCCAGCAGGTCCAGGGCCTGCTGCGAGCCCGACACGATCAGGGTCTGGTCGGCGGTGATGTTGGCGCCGGCGCGGTTCAGGTCGTCGGCGACCCACTGGCGCAGCGGCGCGTAACCTTCGGTGGGGCCGTACTGCAGGGCCGCTCGGCCATTGGTGGACAGTACCTTGTCGAATGCCGCACGAACCACTTCCACCGGAAAGCCACCGGGCGCCGGCAGGCCGCCTGCGAACGAAATGACCTCGGGCCGTTCGGTGACCTTGAGGATCTCGCGGATGGCGGAGCTGGTGAGTTGCTGGGCGCGTTCGGAAAAGGCGAACGTCGGTTCGAGAGGCTTGTCCATGGCTTGCTTCTTAATCAAGAAGAGGGGTGACGGGGGGATGACAACGGGGCGGTAAAGACGTTACTGCGTAAACTATTGTCCCACAGCGTAGCAAGGCGGCCCCTTTATCGCGGGCTGCCCCTAAAATCACTTGCGCCGATAATCGCCTGTACAGTTACATTTAGATATATGTTTGAAGCCGCCCCGATTGCCGCCCATTCCAAGGCCGCGCTGTATGCCGAACTGGCCAAGCAGGCCCGCGCTCTGCTCGACGGCGAACATGACCGCATCGCCAATGCCGCCAACCTGAGCGCGCTGGCCTACCAGGCGCTGCCCGATCTGAACTGGGTGGGTTTCTACCTGTTCGACGGCACGGAACTGGTGCTGGGGCCGTTCCAGGGCAAGCCGGCCTGCGTGCGCATTCCGCTCGATCGCGGCGTGTGCGGCGCGGCCGCCCGCCAGCGCCAGACGCAGTTGGTGCCCGATGTGCATGCGTTTCCCGGCCACATCGCCTGCGATGCGGCTTCGCGCTCCGAGATCGTGGTGCCCCTGGTGCACCAGGGCGAGCTGATCGGCGTGTGGGACGTGGACAGTCCCGTGCCGGACCGGTTCGACGAAGACGATCGCCAGGGCATGGAAGCGCTGTGCGCGGTCTTCCTGGCGAGCCTGCGTTGACAGCGTGGCGGCGGCCCGGTAGATTTGCGCATCGGTCGTCCGCGGCCGGTTTCAACCCTTTATTCCATTCATGATTTCCCAGGCCATCCAATCCGCTTTCCTGTTCCGCGCCCTCGGCGCGGCGACGGTTCGCGCCGGCCTGAAATCCAAAAAACAGCCGCTCATCTGACCGGAGCATGCTGTTCCGTCAGATGGGCGACGGAACAGCGGCCTCACGGCGGCGCCATGGCGCCCTCGCGCGCACCCCCTGATATCCCGAGCACTTCTGTACGGTCCAACCACGGTCCGCTTACACCGAAGGAGTGTTCATGCAAACTCGACAATCCCTGTTCCAAGGCGTCTGGATTCCCCTGGTGACGCCGTTTTCCGGCGGCGCCGTCGATGGCGGGGCCCTGCGCCGCCTGGTGCGCCATTTCGCGGCGGCGGGCGTCGACGGGCTGATCGTCTGCGGCAGTACCGGCGAAGCCGCGGCGCTCGATGACGCCGAGCAACTGGCGGTGCTGGATGCCGTGCTGAACGAGGCCGGCGCGATGCCGGTGGTGATGGGCCTGGCGGGCAATCACCAGGGCCACGTGCTGCAGCGCCTGGCCGCGTTCGGCACCCGGCCTCTGGCGGGTATTCTGGCGCCCGCGCCGTACTATGTGCGCCCCGGCCAGGACGGCGCCGCCGCCTATTTCCGCAGCCTGGCCGATGCCTCGCGCTTTCCCCTGGTGCTGTATGACATTCCGTACCGCACAGGGACGACATTGGAAACCGCGACCCTGTTATCGCTGGCCGCGCATCCCAACATCGCGGCCATCAAGGATTGCGGCGGCTCGCTCGAAAAGACCCTGGCGCTGATCGCCGACGGCAACATGGACGTGCTGGCGGGCGAGGACCTGCAATCGCTGTCGCTGCTGTGCCTGGGCGGCAGCGGCCTGATCGCGGCGGCCGCGCACATCCGGCCCGATCTGTTCGTGGCCATGTACCAGGCGGTGCGGGCGCAGCAATTGGATCTGGCGCGCAAGCTGTTCCAGGCGCTGGCGCCGGTGATTCAACTGGCCTTTGCCGAACCCAATCCGGGGCCGGTCAAGGCGCAGCTGGGGCGCCAGGGGCTGCTCAGCGATGAGCTGCGCGAGCCCATGCCGGCGGCCAGCGCCGCCCTGGCGCGGCGCATGGATGCGGCGGTAGCAGGGCTGAACCGGCAGTTTCCCTGCCAATAGCGGGAAGTTGCGCGCGGGGCCCGCCGCTTTGTGGCGGCCGGATTCATTTGGTAATAAATGTCTCCCCGCTAAGCTGACGGATTGCTTATGATGCGGCCATTCTCCGGGGTGAAACAAAACGTTCATGGCCCAAGCTTTTGTCGCATTGTCCGCCTGGCAGGTCATGCTGGCGGGCCTGCTGTTCTTCGGCGGTATCTACCTGCTCTTCGGCGCGGCCACCTGGCTGCTGACCCAGCGCATCCTGCCGGCGCTGGGCATCGGCCGGCCGCTCGACCCGCGGCCGCTGGCGCCGGGCCAGTTGCGGCGCGAGTTCACGCAGTCGGGGCTGTCGATCCTGTTGTTCGGCACCGGCATGATCTTTCCCTGGGGCCTGCTGCAACTGGGCTGGGCGCATCTGGACCCGGACGCCGGCTGGCAGCAGATCACGCTCGAAATCCTGGCGCTGCTGGCCTGGAACGACGTGCATTTCTGGATCAACCACCGGCTGCTGCACACCAAGCTGCTGCGCCGCTTCCACCTGCCGCACCACCGCTCGGTGGTGACCACGCCTTTCTCGACCTATAGCTTCCATCCGATCGAGGCGCTGATGCTGGGCAACGTGATCATGCTGCCGATGGTGCTGCATGATTTCAGCTTCTGGTCGCTGGCGTCGGTGCCGCTGTTCAGCCTGTTCTTCAACTGCATCGGCCACGCCAATTACGACTTCTTTCCCAACGTGTCCTATTCGCACTGGTTCGCCGCCAGCCGCCGGCATCACCTGCACCATGCCTGTTACCACGGTAATTTCGGCTTCCAGTTCACCTTCATGGACCGCCTGTTCCGCACGCGCTTGCAGGCCGAGGCGGCCACGCCCCAGCTGGAGGCATTCCGGCAGCGAGAATCGCTTGGCGGACGGGCTTAGCAGGACGCGCCGGCTGCCCGTGCTGCGCAACCGGCGCGATTGGCAGAGCCTGGCCTACCTGGTCGCCTTGCCCGCGCTGGCGGCATGGCAGTGGCGGCATGGCTTCTGGTGGCCGCTGTACGCGTTGATGCTGTTTCTGACGCTGGGCATCGGCGTGATCCACCACAACCACACGCACATCCGCATGTGGCACGGCCGCTGGAGCAATCGCGCCACCGATTTCTGGATCACGTTGCTGCAGGGGCATCCCACCTTTGTGTTCTATCCGGCGCATGTGGCCAACCATCATCGCTTCAAGCACGGCGCGCGCGACGTGGCGCGCACCTACCGGTTCGGGGGCGATACCAACCACCTGTGGGGCTACCTGATTCATCCGGCACAAGCCGTGTGGGTGCTGTACCCGCTGTTCTACGCCTGGCTCGGACGATTGCGCCGGCACTGGCCGGGCGCGTGGCGCTATTGCCTGTGCCAGTACGGCGCCTGGCTGGGGCTGTGGGGCGGCCTGCTGGCGGTCAATCCGGTCAAGGCGCTGGTGTTCGTCATCATTCCGCAACTGCATGGCCTGCACTGGCTGCTGGCCACCAATTACCTGCAGCACGCGCACGCCGATGGCGGGCCGCGCACCGTGGCGGGCCTGAACTACGCCCGCAATTTCGAGGGGCTGGTCAACCCGTTGCTGTTCAATATCGGTCTGCATACCGCGCACCACGAGCATCCGCGCGCGCACTGGTCCGAACTGACGCGGTTGCACCGCGACCACTACCGGGCCCGCGTGATGCCCGCGCTGAACGAGGGCGGCCTGACGCCGTACATGTTCCGCGTGTTCGTGCTGGGCATATTCCTGCCGCGCTTTCGCAGCCGCTCGTGCATGGCGCCCGAGCACGTGCGCTAGCGCCGCCCACCCTTTCGCCACTAGAGACCCGCTATGCCTATCGCGTTCAATCGAGTCTATCTGGAAAGCGCCGGCTACTTCATGCCGGGCGAACCCGTGTCCAACGAGGCCATGGACAGCTACATCGCGCCGCTGAACCGCATGTCCAGCCGCATCAAGAGCCGCATCCTGGCCGAGAACGGCATCAAGCAGCGCTACTACGCGATCGATGCCGAGGGCAGCACCGTTTTCACCAATGCGCAGTTGGCCGCCAACGCCATCCGCGACTGCCTGCGGCGCAATGACGGCGACCTGGCGGACGTGTCGCTGCTGACCAGCGGCTCGTCCGGCGGCGATGCGCTGATGCCGGGTTTCGCCAACATGATCCAGGGCGAACTGGCCGCGCATCCGATGGAGACGCTGTCGGTGCATGGCATCTGCGCGGCGGGCGTGTCGGCCATCCAGGTGGCGGCGCAGGGCGTCGAGATGGGCGGCCATGCCAGCGCGCTGGCGGTGGCGGCCGAGCTGCCTTCGCGCCTGTTCAAGCGCTCGCGCTTTGCCGCGCGCGGCTACGACGCCGACTTCGACGCGCATTTCCTGCGCTGGATGCTGTCGGACGGCGCCGGCGCACTGCTGCTGGGGCGCGGCGGCCGGCCGCTGCCGGGCGCATCCCAGGGCGTGCGGTTGCGGTTGAAGTGGGTGCATCAGCGTTCGTTTTCGGGTGACTACCCGGTCTGCATGCAACTGGGCCTGTCGGCCGACCGCCAGCAGGGGCACCTGGACTATCCGTCGTGGAACGAGGCCGAGGCCGACGGCGCGCTGTCACTGCGCCAGGACATCCGCCTGCTGCCGCACTTGTTCGACATTGGCATCCACGAGTATGCCAAGCTGGTGCGCGATGGCTGGCTCGATCCCGATCAGGTGGACCATTTCCTGTGCCATTACTCGTCCGAGAAATTCATTCCGGTGGTCGAGGATCTGATGGACAAGGCGGGCCTGGTGATCCCGCGCGAGCGCTGGTTCAGCAACCTGGCCTGGCGCGGCAACACCGGCGCGGCGTCGATCCTGATCATGCTGGCCGAGTTCCTGGAAACGCGCGAGATCAAGCCGGGCGAACAGATCTTCTGCTACATCCCCGAGTCGGGCCGGTTCATGGCGGCCTATATGCTGCTGGAGGCCGAGGCCGCGCATGACGCCGCGCCGTCGGTGGCCGTCGGCGCCACGCCGGCCGCGGCCGGACGCGGGGATGCCCACAGCGCCGATGCCGACGCCATCGCGCCGCCGCACGATCCGGATATGGCGCCGCAGGGCCTGGGCCAACTGCTGACCGAACTGGCGGCGATCTGGCACGACTACCGCTCGCGCGTCTGGCGCACGCCGGTAGTGCGGCGCCTGCGCAATCGCCGCTTCGAGACCGCCGACTACCTGAACTGGATGGAGAACTGGATTCCGCAGGTGCGCGAGGGCAGCAAGTGGATGCGCGAAGGCGCGGCCTCGCTGACCGAGCAATACCAGCCGCTGGCCGCGCTGATCGACCTGCACGCGGGCGAGGAACAGAACGACTTCCAGATCCTGTTCCAGGACTATCGCACTGCCGGCGGCGCCATCGACGACATCGACGCGCTGCGCCGCAATCCGGGCGGCGAGGCGCTCAACGCGTATCTGCACAGCCTGGCCGCCACGCGCGACCCGATCGGTCTCTTGGGCGCCATCTACATCATCGAGGGCACCGGCCAGCGCATCGTGCCGGCCTTGTTGCCGCTGCTCAAGGCCAGCCTGAAACTGCCGCCGGATGCGTTCCGCTTCCTGGAATACCATGGCCACAACGACGAGAACCACCTGGCGCGCTGGCTCAGCGCGGTGGAGCTGGCGCTGGACTGTGACGAGGACGGCCGCGCCGAGCAGCGCATTGTCGACACGGCGCGCCGCACGGCCGCGCTGTACCTGATGCAGTTTCATCATGTGATGGAGGACGACGCCGCATGAACAAGGAACCGGAATTCCTTGCCCAGGGGCATGATCCCGCCGACCCCAGCCCCTGGCTGGCGTTATACCTGGACCGCAGCACTCCGCTGCCTGACAAGGTCAAGAAGGCCTGGCTGACCGATTCGAGCTGCGGCTCGCGCCAGTACCTGCTGCCGTTCCTGCGGCCGCTGGCGCGCGCCTGCATCATCCTGATCCAGATCATCAAGACCTTCCTGCCGCGGCGCTGGTCGCATTCGCGGCTGCTGCACCGCATCCTGGCATGGGGCTTGAAGCGCTTCGTTTCGCCCGAGGCCAACTGGCTGATCCTGCGGCATTTCCACCTGGGCGCGCAGATCCTGGCGTTCATCGCGGCCAATTCGCCGGTGCGCATCAGCACCACGCCGCTCGAACCGATGGAGATCGACGACCTCAAGGACGAGCTGTTCGTCAAGCACGACCTGAACCTGTTCAACTTCGTCATCCGCCTGAACCAGGCGCTGCGCGATGCGGGCGTGGAGATGCACGCGCCCGAGCGTGTCGATTTCTCGATGATCCGCGACCCGGATCTCAAACTCGAGGACATGCCGCAGGGCAAGCTGAATTTCCTCGACCTGCAAAGCGCCATCGAACTGTTCACGCCGCTCTACCAGCTGATGCTGACCGATAACGACTTCTGGCGCGCGGCCAATTCGCTGCAGCTGGACGAGACTATCGGCATCTACGCGGCCAAGCTGCTGGGCGCGCCGCAGCATCTGATCCTGGTGAACAACAGCCATCCGCTGGTGCCGATGTCGACGTTGCGCGCCGGCTACCGGCTGGTGCTGCATGGCCTGTCGACCGAGATGCTGCACAGCCTGCTGATGGAGATGCGGGCCGCGCAGGAAGGGGCCGAGCCGCCCGCGCCGATCGCCTGAAAAACGGGCCGATCCTGGTGTTGTCCCTGTAGGGCGGGCCAGGCCCGCTACGCTATAGTGCGACCCTTGTCCGACGATTCCGGGCCGCGCGCGCGGCCCGGATCCTCATTCCGGAAGCGCTTTCGATGCCCCAGCCCATAGAAATCATCGCCACCGTCCTGTTCGGCGTGGCGGTGCTGCATACCTTTTCCGTTCCCGCCTTCGCCCGCCTGGCCCATCGTGGCGGGCCCCATGCCGGCTTCTGGCACCTGCTCGCCGAGGTCGAGGCGGTGTTCGGCGTGTGGGCGTTCGCCCTGATCGTGGCGATGGCGGCGTTGTCCGGGCCTGCTTCGGCCATTGGCTACATGGACACGCGCAACTTCACCGAGCCGCTGTTCGTGTTCACCATCATGGTGGTGGCGGCCAGCCGGCCGGTCCTGGAACTGGTTGGGTTGCTGGTGCGCGCGACGGCGCGCGCCTTGCCCCTGCCGCGCGAATTGGCGACATTCTTCGTGGTGATGTCGCTGGTGCCGCTGGGCGGCTCGTTCATCACCGAGCCGGCGGCCATGACACTGGCGGCGATCCTGCTGCGCGATGCCTATTTCCGCAGCAGCGGCCGCGCCGGCTTCAAGTACCTGACCCTCGGCGTGCTGTTCGTCAACGTCTCGATTGGCGGCGTGCTGAGCTCGTACGCCGCGCCGCCGGTATTGATGGTGGCCTCCACCTTCGGCTGGGATTCGACCTTCATGGTGCAGCATTTCGGTTGGCGCGCCGCGATCGCGGTATGCCTGAACGCGGCCCTGCTGACCTTCGTGTGCCGCAAGGCGCTGCTGGAGCGTTCCGTCGGCACCGGCGGCGGCGTGGACGCGCCCGAGGGCAAGGACAAGCGCCCGCCGGTGCCCGCATGGGTGATGCTGGTCCACCTGGTGTTTCTGGTGGCGGTGGTGCTGACCGCGCATCATCCGGCGATCTTCCTGGGCCTGCTGATGATGTTCATCGGCTTCGCCGAGGCCTACAAGCGCCATCAGAACCGCCTGCTGATCAAAGAGGGGCTGATGGTCGGGTTCTTCCTGGCGGGCCTGGTGGTGCTGGGCGGCCTGCAGAAATGGTGGCTGCAGGACCTGTTGGGCGGGCTCGAGCCGTTCGTGCTGTTCTGGGGCGCGACCGCCCTGACGGCGATTACCGACAACGCCGCGCTGACCTACCTCGGTTCGCTGGTGGAGGGGACCAGCGAGGCCTGGCGCTACATGCTGGTGGCCGGCGCGGTAACGGGGGGCGGCTTGACGGTGATCGCCAACGCGCCCAATCCGGCGGGCTTCGCCATCCTGAAAAACCACTTTCCGGACGGCAGCATTTCGTCCGGACGGCTGTTTTTGTCCGCTCTGGCACCGACCTTGGTTGCCGCCCTGATGTTCCTGCTACCCCTCTGACGGGAGGGGGGCGCATGCGCCCGGCGGGCCGCTTGGGCTGCCCGCCTTGGGGGTGTCGCCGGCTCTTCACGAAAAACCGCTAAAATTCAAGACTTTCCCGTATTTTTCCGGCCCTGCCCGCCCGTCATCCGGACCGGAGCCAGTCCCGGCCCCGGGACCTTCCCTTGGAGGGTCCCTCGCGCCCCTGGCTTTGCGCTACGTCCGGCCGACGGTCATTGATACCTCGGGCCCGCGCCTGGGAGCCCTCGATGCCCATCTACGCATACAAGTGCAGCGCCTGCGGCCATGCCAAAGACGTCCTGCAGAAGATTTCCGACGCGCCGCTTTCGGTTTGCCCCGAATGCGGCCAGAACACGTTTTCCAAGCAAGTGACAGCGGCTGGCTTCCAGCTCAAGGGCTCGGGCTGGTACGTCACTGATTTTCGTGGCAACGGCGGTTGCGGCCAGCCGGCCGCTGGCGCCGGCGCCGCGTCGACCCCTGCTGCAGGCGCCGCGCCGGCCGCCAGCGCGGCG
>NZ_CADIJV010000010.1 GCF_902859765.1 Achromobacter pulmonis | reverse complement strand
CCGCGCAGTGCCCCCCCGCGCCGCAGCGAAGGCGCGCGCGGCGACAACCCGCGCCGTGGTGATGGCCCACGCAGCGACGGTCCGCGCGCGGGCCGCGCCCCGCAGCGCGCGCCGCGCCTGGACGATCAGTACATCGCGCCGGCCACGCCCGCCGGGCGCTTCTACGATCCGTTCGAAGACGACGGCCCGGCGCCCGACTTCGCGCCCGAGCCCGATTACGACGACGACGCCCCGATCGCGACCGCCCCTGCACGCGGCCAGGGCGACGCCCGCCACCACGCGCCCACCGTCGAGGTCCGCGAGCGCCGCCCGCGCGAACCGCGCCAGGCCGAGCGCTTCAAGGTCTTCGCCCCGTGCCCGCAAGGCCTGGAAGAAGCCCTGACCGCCGAAATGCAGGCGCTGGGCTATGACGATGCCACGGCCGGCCGCGCCGGCTGTTCCTTCACCGCCGACTGGGCCGGGGTGCAGCGCGCCAACCTGTATTCGCGCCTGGCCACCCGCATCCTGGTGCAGGTCGCCCACGCCGAGATCTCGCACGAAGACGACATACTGGATCTCGCCCGCGACACCCCCTGGGAACGCTGGTTCGGCGCCGAACAGACCCTGCGCGTCGACACCTCGGCGATCAAGAGCCCGGTGCAGAGCCTGCAGTACTGCAACCTGCGCGCCAAGGACGGCATCTGCGACCGCCTGCGCGAGCTGGAAGGCGAGCGGCCCAGCATCGACACGGTGCGCCCCGACGCGCGCGTGCACCTGTTCCTGACCGGCCACACCGCAACGCTGTACCTGGATACCTCGGGCGAATCGCTGTTCAAGCGCGGCTGGCGCCTGGACAAGGGCGATGCGCCCTTGCGCGAGAATCTGGCCGCCGGCATGCTGGCGCTGGCAGGTTGGGACCCGGCCGCGCCGCTGCTCGATCCCTTCTGCGGCTCCGGCACCATCCTGATCGAGGCCGCCTGGATCGCGCTGGGCGTGCCTCCCGGCATCTCGCGCCCGTTCGGCTTCGAGCGCCTGCGCGGCCACGACGCCTACCGCTGGCGCGACCTGAAGGACGATGCGCGCTCGCGCATCCTGCCGCAGCTGGACACACCGCTGGTCGGCTACGACCTCGATCCGCAGGCCATCGAATTTGCCCGCAACAACGCCGAACGCGCCTGGCTCACCGCGGACACCATCCGCTTCGAGGTAGGCGACGCCCGCGAAGTGCAGGCACCGGCCGACCATGGCTGGATCGTCACCAATCCGCCCTACGGCGAGCGCATGGCAACCGAACAGGACGCGGACCTGTGGCGCGACTGGGCCACCTGCCTGAAACGCAATTTCGCCGGCTGGCAGCTGCACATCATCACCAGCGACCTGACCCTGCCCAACCAGATGCGCCTCAAGCCCAAGCGCCGCGTGCCGCTGCACAATGGCGGCCTGGACTGCCGCCTGTTCGGCTTCGAGCTGGTCGCCGCCGGTTACCGCGACGCCTGACCCCCCGCGCCCCGGGGAACTTCCCCCGGGCCGGGCTCCTTCAGCTCCCTCCTTGCCGTTGCCCGCGCGCGTTGTAAAAGCGCAGCAATACCGCGCCCGTATCCTGCTGATGGTGCCCCGCAGCGCCAATTTGGGGCATCATCAGCACCAGGGTGTTGCCAATGCGCACCAGGCACTTGCACAGTTTCAGGGTTAACCCTATAATTCGGGTTATCCCTAGTAGCTAAACAAACTGTGCAAGCCCGTGGAGGCTATTGTGATCAACCCGAACAACACCATCCGCCTGACCGACGAACTCGAGCGCCAACTGATGCTCCAGGCCATTGAAGAACAGTTCCGCCCGCATCCGATGCGTGCGTTGGCCGCGGGCCTGCGTAAGCTGGCCCATGGTGTCCGCGCCCTGGCTGGCAAGACGAGCGCCAAGAACGCGCACTCCGCCGCCTGAGCAAGGCCGCTGGGCCCGACGGCCCGAACGATTTCCCCTTGGGGGCTGCATAGCCCCTTTTATAGACCCGCCCTTACCGGCGGGTTTTTTTTATGCGCGCTCCCCTTGCATCGCGGCCCGCGGATACGCCGCTTTGTCGGATAAGATACCCGCCCATGACCGACGCCTTCCTCGACCAGACCCCCAACCGGCTGCGCCGGTTCGCCTGCATGATGTACGAAGCCGTGCTGCTGTTCGGCGTGGTGTTCCTGGCGGGCTACCTGATGGACACGCTGACCCAGAGCCGCAACGCGCTGGCGCTGAGGCCGCTGCGCCAGGCCTGGCTGTTCCTGGCCATCGGCGTGTATTTCGTGTTGTGCTGGCGTCGTCGCGGCCAGACGCTGCCGATGAAGACCTGGAACATCCGCCTGGTCGATCGCGACGGCAATCCGCCCTCCACCGTGCGGCTGATCCTGCGCTACGTGCTCGCCTGGCCCCTGGTGCTGGCGGGCGCCGCTGTGGTCTGGGCCGCCGCCAGCGCAACCGGATGGCCTTCGATGGACATGTTCATCGTGGCCGCGCCATTCACGATCTTCGTTTGGTCGTGGTTCGATCCCGACGGCCAGTTCCTGCACGACCGCTTGCTCGGTACTCGCCTGCGCAATGCGCCGCAGCGCAAGAAAGTACGTGGACCGCGCTGACATCGGACGCCTGAACGGGTACTGAACACACCCGCTTACAACTGGCAAAATCGTGCGGCGAATTTGGTGATGGCTTTCAGAAAGTTGAAAGTCGCGCGCAAAGACAATGGGGCCCCTTTTCACAGACGCCCTGGAATCATCATGCGCGCTTTCCTTTCCCGCCTCTCGCTGGCTGCCGCCAGCGCCCTGCTGTTCCTGCCTCTGGGCGCCTTGGCGCAGAATGCCGCCGCGCAGCAGGAAATCGAGGCTGCCATGAAAGCCGCCTACGCGGCCGCCCAGGAAGGCCCGGCCGACATCAAGCTGGACAATCAGGCCGTGGTGCGCCTGCCCGAATCGATGTTCTTCGTGCCGCGCGCCCAGGCCGACCGCCTGATGGCGGCCTATGGCAACGGCAAGGACCCGTCGCTGCTGGGCGTGGTCATGCCCAAGAGCGACGATGACGGCTGGGTCATCACGGTCAATTTCGACAAGGCCGGCTACATCAAGGACGACGACGCCAAGAACTGGAACGTCAGCGAGCTGCTCGACAGCCTGCGCGAGGGCACCGAGGAATCCAACGTCGAGCGCAAAAAGCGCGGCTTCCCCGAGCTGGTGATGGACGGCTGGGTCGAGGCGCCCAAGTACGACAGCAGCACCCAGCGCCTGGTCTGGTCGGTGGCCGTCAAGCACAAAGGCGAGGCTGCCGACGACAACCCCACAGTCAACTACAACACTTATGCGCTGGGCCGCGATGGCTACATCACGCTGGACCTGATCACCCAGAAGAACCTGGTGCCGAAGGACAAGACCGCGGTGCTGACCCTGCTGGACAATCTGAAATACGTCGAAGGCAAGCGCTACGCCGACTTCAATTCGTCCACCGACAAGGTCGCCGAGTACGGCCTGGCCGCGCTGGTTGCCGGCGTCGCCGCCAAGAAGCTGGGCCTGTTCGCCGTGATCGCCGCGTTCCTGGCCAAGTTTGCCAAGGTCGGCATCCTGGCCGCCGCGGCGCTGGGCGGCGGGCTGTGGAAGCGCTTTCGCGGCAAGAAGGCCGAACAGCAACAGCCCTGAGCGATGAAGCTGCTGCTACTGCTGTTCTCGGGCCTGAAGTTCGGCAAGCTGCTTGCCACCGGCGGCACCATGCTGCTGTCGGTGGCGGTCTACGCCTTCATTTTCGGTTGGCGCTACGCGGCCGGCTTCGTGCTGTTGCTGCTGGTGCACGAACTGGGCCACTACGTCGCCGCGCGCCAGCGCGGGCTGGATGTGGGCGCGCCGGTGTTCATCCCGTTCGTGGGCGCCTGGATCCAGCTCAAGGACATGCCGCATGACGCCGACACCGAGGCCTATGTCGGCCTGGGCGGCCCGCTGGCGGGCACGGTGGCGTCGCTGGCCTGCTACTTCGCGGCGCGCAGCAGCGGCAGCGACCTGCTGCTGGCGTTGTCCTACGCGGGCTTTTTCATCAACCTGTTCAACCTGATCCCGCTGTCGCCGTTCGACGGCGGCCGCATCACCGCCGTGCTGTCGCCGCGCATCTGGCTGGTGGGCGTGCCGGTGCTGGTGGCGCTGTTCTTCTGGCGGCCCAGCCCGATCCTGATCCTGGTGGCCGTGCTGGCCTTTCCCAACGTTATCCGGGCTTTCAAATACGATCCGTCCTTGCCTGAAAACCAGGCCTATTACGGCACCACGCTGGAAAGCAAGCTGACCTATACCTGCGCTTACCTGGGGCTGGTCTGCGTGCTGGCCATCATGGCCCACGACGTGCACGACATGCTGGGGCATCTGCGCGCCTGACGCGCGTTTTCCTGATGGCGGGCCGCATCCGGCGGACGCTGCCGTCACAACAGCGTCACGGATTTTTCATGTCACGGTCATCGCCGCATGGTTTCATTCCGAGGCATGACGACAGCCCCCATGGATAGCACCGTGAACGAAATCCGTCCTACGCACTGGCGCGCTCTCTGGATTTCCGACATTCACCTGGGCACCGCCGGGTGCAAGGCGGAGTTCCTGCTGGATTTCCTCGAGCACAACGATTCCGACACCCTCTACCTGGTGGGCGACATCGTCGATGGCTGGCAACTGCGCAAGCATTGGCACTGGCCGCGGGCCCACAATGACGTGATCCAGCGCATCCTGCGCAAGGCCCGCAACGGCACCCGGGTCGTGTTCATCCCGGGCAACCATGACGAGTTCGCGCGCGAGTTCGCCGGCTACGCCTTCGGCGACATCGAAATCCTGGATGAAGACGTGCACGTGACCGCCAAGGGCATGCGCCTGCTGGTGCTGCACGGCGATCAATTCGACGGCGTGATCCAGCACAGCCGCTGGCTGGCGCACCTGGGCGACGGCCTGTACCAATTGGCACTGTGGCTCAACCATCATTTCAATCGCCTGCGCCACCGCATGGGACTGCACTACTGGTCGCTGTCGCAGTATCTCAAGCACAAGGTCAAGAACGCAGTGTCGTTCATCACCGATTTCGAGGAAGCGCTGGCCGGCGAGGCCCGCCGCCGCGGCCTGGACGGGGTGGTCTGCGGCCACATCCACAAGGCTGAGCTGCGCGACGTGGGGGGCATTCTGTACTGCAACGACGGCGACTGGGTGGAAAGCCTGTCGGCCCTGGCCGAGACCCACGACGGCCAGCTGCAGTTGTTGGACTGGGCCGCGATCCAGGCCGAGCGCCAGGCCGATCCGGCGCAGCGCAAGCCGCGCTCGCTGTCCCTGCCGGCGCTGCCGTCGGCGTTGCGCCGCCAGGGCAAACACCCGTGATAACCCTTATACGTCCCCGTTACGCAACGGGGATATTGCAGTTCACGGCCCTCTAGGTCATGCTTGCGATTGGGGCAACGGGCAAAAACTGACCCGTTCACGCTGCAACATGCTCACAACATAGGGCCATGAACGACCAATATCAGGTGCTCTACCAAACATTCCGCTGGCTGGTTCCCACCCAGTTCAACATCGCGGAAGCGTGCTGCCACCGCTGGGCATCCAGTAGTCCGGATGCGCGGCGCATCGCCATCTACTACGAAGATGAAGCCGGCAACCGCGAGGTCTGGACCTATGCGCGACTGGCCGAGGCCGCCAATCAGCTCGCCAATGGCCTGGTGAAGATGGGCGTGGGCCGCGGCGACCGCGTCGGTGTGGTTTTGGGACAACGCCCTGAAACCGTGGTCGCGCACATGGCGATCTACAGCGTGGGCGCCGTGGTGCTGCCATTGTCGGCTTTGTTCGGCCCTGAGGCGCTGCAGAGCCGGCTGTGCGATTCCGAGACCCGCGTGGCCATCGTCGACCATGCCTCCAGCGCCAATCTGCTGGCGGTCAGCGACAACTGCCCCAACCTGCAACAGATCATCGGCATCGGCTTCGCCGACGAACGCGTGCTGCCCTGGCGCAGCCTGCTGGCACGCCAGCCCAGTGAATTCAAGGCGGTGCCGACGCGCTCGTCGGACCCGGCCATCCTGCTCTATACCTCTGGCACCACCGGCGCGCCCAAGGGCGCCCTGCTGCCGCACAGCGCGCTGATCGGCAACCTGCCGGGCTTCGTCGCCTCGCAGGACTGGTTCCCCCGTCCGGCGGACGTGTTCTGGTCGCCCGCCGACTGGGCCTGGACCGGCGGCATGATGGACGCGCTGCTGCCCACCCTGTATTTCGGCCACCCCATCGTCGGCACCCGCGGCCGTTTCTCGGTCGAGCGCGCATTCGAGCTGATGGAGCGCTACCAGGTCACCAACACCTTCCTGTTCCCGACCGCGCTGAAGATGATGATGAAGGCGGTTCCCGAGCCGCGCAGCCGCTATCAGCTGGCCCTGCGCTCGATCATGAGCGCGGGCGAAAGCGTCGGCGACACCGTGTTCGGCTGGTGCCAATCGGCTCTGGGCGTGACGCCCAACGAGATGTTCGGCCAGACCGAGATGAATTACGTGGTCGGCAACAGCCAGAAGCGCTGGCCGGCCCGGGCCGGCAGCATGGGACGCCCCTACCCCGGCCACCAAGTCGCGGTGCTGGACGACGCCGGCCAACCGGTAAAGGCGGGGGAAACCGGCGAAATCGCCGTCAATCGCTACGACATCCACGGGTACCCCGATCCGGTGATGTTCCTGGGCTACTGGCGCAACGAGGCCGCCACCCAGGCCAAGTTCAAGGGCGACTGGTGCCTGACGGGCGACCTGGCGCGGATCGATGCCGATGGCTACCTCTGGTATGCCGGTCGCGCCGACGACGTGTTCAAGTCGTCCGGCTACCGCATCGGGCCTGGCGAGATCGAGAGTTGCCTGATCGGCCATCCGGCCGTGGCCAATGCCGCGGTGGTGCCTAAACCGGACGCCGAGCGCGGCGCGGTGGTCAAGGCCTATGTGGTGTTGACGCCCGAATTCGCCCAGCGCGACCGCGATGACATCGTCGAGAACCTGCAGGAGCACGTGCGCGAGCGCCTGGCGCCCTACGAGTACCCCAAGGAAATCGAATTCGTCGAAGAACTGCCCATGACCACCACCGGTAAAATCCAGCGTCGCATCCTGCGCCTGCGCGAAGAAGAACGCGCGCGTACGCCCAGGCCACAATGACGCGGACGGGTCCGGCAGCGACCCGCCGCAGTATTCCGGAGACAGGGCATGCCCATTTACCAGCTCGACGACCTCATCCCCCGCATCGACCCCGCGGCCTACGTGGCCGACAGCGCCGACATCATCGGCAACGTCACGCTGGAAGCCGGGGTCAGTATCTGGTCGCACGTCTCGATCCGCGGCGACAACGACGCCATTCTGGTCCGCCAGGGCACCAATATCCAGGAAGGCAGCGTGCTGCATGTGGATAGTGGCTGTCCCATGACCATCGGCCCCAACGTCACCGTGGGCCACCAGGCCATGCTGCACGGCTGCACCATCCATGAAGGCGCGCTGGTGGGCATGCAGGCGATTGTGCTCAACAACGCCGTGATCGGCCGCAACTGCCTGATCGGCGCCGGCGCCATCGTCCCGGAAGACCGGGTCATTCCAGACAATTCCCTGGTCATCGGCATCGGCAAGATCGTGCGCGAGCTGTCGGCCGAGGAAATCGCCAATCTGCACAAGAACACCGCCCATTACGTGGCGCGCGGCCAACACTACAAGACGGCCCTGAAACGGCTGGCCTGAGACCGCCGCCGGGATCGCCCTGCGCCCCTGTCGCCGGCAGGGGGAATCGGCCGTCCGATCGGCTAACATTCCCCCATGACCGATCAGCTTAAAAAATACCTCCTCGAAGACCGCAGCGTCCGCGTCCAAGCGGTGCGCCTCACGGATACCTGGAAGGCCGCCCAGGCCAACCACGACTACCCGCCCGCCATCACCCATCTGCTGGGCGAGCTGGTGGCCGCCTCCACCCTGCTGGCCGCCAACATCAAGTTCGATGGTTCGCTGGTGCTGCAGATCCAGGGCGACGGCCCGATCGCCCTGCTGGTGGTGGAATGCCGTTCCGACCTCAGCCTGCGCGCCACCGTCAAGATACGCGAAGGCCATGTGGTGCCGGCCGAAGGCGACATGCAAAGCCTGCTGAACCCGGGCGGCAACGGCCGCTTCATCGTGGTGCTGGACCCGCAGGCCAAGGTGCCGGGCCAGCAGGCCTACCAGGGCATCGTCCCGCTGGAAGGCGATACCGTCGCCGAGGCGCTGCAGCACTACATGAAAGCCTCCGAACAACTCGACACCCGCCTCTGGCTGGCGGCTGACGCCGAGCATGCCGCCGGCATGCTGATCCAGCGCCTGCCGTACCACGGCGGTTCCGACTCGGCGGCGCTGAGCGAGCAGGCCGCCAGCGAGACCTGGGATCGCACCTCGGCGCTGGCCGCCACGCTCAAGCGCGACGAATTGCTGGCGACCGATATCGACACGCTGATCCACCGCCTGTTCTGGGAAGAGACCCTGGTGGCCTTCGAGCCCGCACCGGTGCGCTGGCACTGCCCCTGCACCCGTGAACGCGTCGCCAACATGCTGCGCTCGCTGGGAGAAGCCGAGGTCAAGGACATCCTGGCTGAACGCGGGCAGGTCGATGTCTCGTGCGATTTCTGCGGCAAACCCTATGCCTTCGACGCGGTCGATTGCGCCGCGCTGTTCACCGGCAACCCGCCCGCCAGCGACCAGACGCCGCCCACCGTGCACTGACCCCGGGCGGGGGCCAGCCCTCGGTTTGTACCCATCGACAGGCGGTCATGCCCGCGCCACACTGGCCGGACATGACCGCCTTTTTTCACGCCCCTTCGCGCCCCTGCCCCCGTCAAGCGGGCACCGCCGCCGTCGAATTCACCGTGGCCGCGGCCACGGTGCTGCTGCTGGCCCTGCTGGCATTCGAGGCTGCCCGCTGGCAGCTCGCCCGCCAGGTCGCCCATCTGGCGCTGTTGCAGGCGGCCCGCGCAGCGAGCACGGCGCGGGCCGACCCCTTCCACATGCGCGCGGCCTTCCTGCAGGCGCTGTTGCCGCTCCATGCCGGCCCCGGTGGCGAGGCGGGCGCCCGCCTGCGGCTGACCCGAGCGCTCGAACGCGACGCCGCCCTGATGGGCGCCCCGCCCTGGCGCATCGAAATCCTGCTGCCCGCGCCGCCAGTCTCCCCGCGCGATCCCGCCCAGAGCCGTGCCGGCACGCTCAGGCTGCGGCTGACCTACCTGTACCGTCCCCTGCTGGCACCGGTGCGGGCGCTGCTGGCGATGTTGGCCGGCAGCGACGACGGCAGCTATGCCGGCCGGGCCCGGGCGCGCGGCCTGGCACCGATTGGCCTGGAAATCGAAATGGAAATGCACGCCGGTCCGCCAGAACGGCGGGCCAGCCAGCCGTATCCGGCCGGGATGGTGCTAGGGGCTTGCCGTCGCCTGCGCTGCCCTTGAGCGGACGCGTGGCGAGGAATCAGTGACGCGTGCCGCCGGACGGGCCGACGTTGGCGGGTTGAGCGGGATGGGAGGCATTGGCGCGCGCGGGCGTGGCCGCATCGGTGGCCAGCGCGGCGCCGCCCGCGGGCGGTTGGGTGTTCTGCGGCAGGATATGCACGAAGACCTCGCCTTCGCGCATCATGCCCAGCTCGCCGCGGGCGCGTTCCTCGATGGCGCCGGTGCCATTGTCCAGATCGCGCACCTCGGCTTCCAGCGCGGCGTTGCGCGCGCGCAGGCCGTCGTTGGTCTCGCGCTGCTCAGCCACCTGGCGTTGCAGGTCCCAGACCTTGAACCAGCCGCCCTTACCCAGCCAAAGGGGGTATTGGATCAGGCCTACCAGCACGAACAGCACCAGGAACAACAGGCGCATACGCAGGAACCCTCAGCAGTCGTGGCGCTAACAAGGCCGCGGCGCCTGCCGCGGCCCGCTTACATTAACGCAAGTTGTAGAAGGCTTCCAGGCCAGGATACGACGCGACCTCGGCCAGTTCTTCCTCGATGCGCAGCAACTGGTTGTACTTGGCCATGCGATCCGAACGCGACAGCGAGCCGGTCTTGATCTGCATGGCGTTGGTGGCCACGGCGATGTCGGCGATGGTCGAATCCTCGGTTTCGCCCGAACGGTGCGAGACGACGGCGGTGTAGCCGGCGCGCTTGGCCATTTCGATGGCGGCGAAGGTCTCGGTCAGGGTGCCGATCTGGTTGATCTTGATGAGGATCGAGTTGGCCACGCCCTTCTGGATGCCCTCGCGCAGGATCTTGGTATTGGTGACGAACAGGTCGTCGCCCACCAGTTGCACCTTCTTGCCGAGCTGGTCGGTCAGCAGCTTCCAGCCTTCCCAGTCGTTTTCGGCCATGCCGTCCTCGATCGAGATGATCGGATACTTGTCGCACCAGGTGGCCAGCAGGTTGGTGAATTCCTGCGAGGACAGCGAAATGCCGCCTTCGCCGGCCAGGGTGTACTTGCCGTCGCGGTAGAACTCGGAGCTGGCGCAATCCAGGCCCAGGGCGATTTGCGTGCCCGGCTCGTAGCCGGCTTCGGTGATGGCCTTCAGGATCAGCTGGATGGCGGCTTCATGGCTGGCCACGTTGGGGGCGAAACCGCCCTCGTCGCCGACCGCGGTGGACATGCCCTGGCCGTGGATCAGCTTCTTGAGCATGTGGAAGACTTCGGCGCCCCAACGCAGGGCCTCGCGGAAGCTGCCCGCGCCCACCGGCAGGATCATCAGTTCCTGCAGGTCGAGGGTGTTGTTGGCGTGCGCGCCGCCGTTGATGACGTTCATCATCGGCACCGGCATGCTCATGGGGCCGCTGCCGCCGAAGTAGCGGTACAGCGACAGGCCCGACTCGTCGGCGGCGGCGCGGGCCACGGCCATCGAGGCGGCCAGGATGGCATTGGCGCCCAGGCGTTCCTTGGACTCGGTGCCGTCCAGCTCGATCAGGGTGCGATCGACGAAGGTCTGCTCCTGGGCGTCCAGGCCCATCAGCGCTTCCGAGATTTCGGTATTGAGGTTCTCGACGGCGCGCAGCACGCCCTTGCCGAGGTAACGGCTCTTGTCGCCGTCGCGCAGCTCGATGGCTTCGCGGGCGCCGGTGGACGCGCCCGACGGCACGGCCGCGCGACCCATGGCGCCGGATTCCAGCAACACGTCGCATTCGACGGTCGGGTTGCCGCGAGAATCCAGGATCTCGCGGCCGATGATATCGACAATTGCACTCATGACTTTACATTCCCTGAACGATAAACATATTCATGACGGCCGCGCCTTCGCGGGCATTGCGGGCGCGCCGGTACTGCCAGGAGTCGTAGAAAGCCTGGGCCGCGGCCATGGACGGAAACTCCATGACGACGGTACGGCCGGGCTCACGCCCCTCGAGGTGCCGGGATTCGCCGCCGCGCACCAGGATCTTGGCATCGTACGCGCGCATGGCGAGCGTGGACAGACGCTTGTAATCCTCGTACTGCGCGGGCTTGGTCACGGTGACGTCGGCGATGAGATAGGCACTCATGGGGTTCCTTCAGGGCAGTTGCGTTGATGGGGTCGCGGCGCCGGACCGCATGACACGGGCAGTGTCGCGCAACACGGCCGGGCCGTGCCTGTCCGATGCTAAGTGGTTGTATCCGAAAGCAGCGCCACGGCCCTGGGCCACAGCGGATTGTCCACCAGGAGCGGAGACGGGGACAAGGCCGGCGGCCCGGGCGGCGCGGATGCGCGGCTCGGTGCCGCCGGTTTCCATTACGCTCCCTGGCCGCGGCGGGCCTTCTGCTCGATGGCGGCGCGGATGTAGCTGGAGAACAGCGGATGACCGTCACGCGGCGTGGACGTGAACTCCGGGTGGAACTGGACACCGACGAACCAGGGGTGGTCGGGCAGTTCCATGATTTCCGGCAGGTTCTCGGTCGGGGTGCGCGCGCTGATCACCATGCCGGCCTCTTCCAGACGCGGCACGTAGACGTTGTTGACTTCGTAGCGATGGCGATGGCGCTCGTTGACCTCGTCGCCGTAGATCGACTGGGCGCGGGTGCCCGGCTTGACCGGCACGCGCTGCGCGCCCTTGCGCATGGTGCCGCCCAGGTCGGACGAGTTGTCACGCTTTTCGACCTTGCCTTCGCGGTCCATCCATTCGGTGATCAGGGCCACCACGGGGTGCGGCGCGGAGGGATCGAATTCGGTGCTGTTGGCGCCGCCCAGGCCGGCCACATGGCGCGCGAACTCGATCACGGCCAATTGCATGCCCAGGCAGATGCCCAGGTAGGGCACGCCGTTTTCGCGGGCGTAGCGGATGGCGGCGATCTTGCCTTCGGTGCCGCGCTTGCCGAAACCGCCCGGCACCAGGATGGCGTCCAGGTGCTTGAGCTGGTCGGTGCCGCGGGTCTCGATGTCTTCGGAATCGATGTACTCGATGTTGATCTTCGAGCGCGTGTGGATGCCGGCGTGCACCAGGGCTTCGGTCAGCGACTTGTACGATTCGGTCAGGTCGACGTACTTGCCGACCATGCCGATGGTGAGCTGGTGCTCGGGGTGTTCGAGCGCGTAGACCAGGTTGTCCCACATGGACAGGTCGGCCGGCGGCGGGGTCAGGCCCAGCGCTTCGCAGACGATGTTGTCCACGCCCTGCTTGTGCAGCATGGCCGGGATCTTGTAGATGGAGTCAGCATCCCACACCGAGATGACGGCGTCCAGGGGGACGTTGGAGAACATCGAGATCTTGGCGCGCTCGTCGTCCGGGATGGGACGGTCGGCGCGGCACAGCAGCGCGTTCGGGTAGATGCCGATTTCGCGCAGCTTCTGCACCGAGTGCTGAGTCGGCTTGGTCTTGAGTTCGCCGGCCGACGGGATGAACGGCACCAGCGTCAGGTGCACGAAGGCGGCATTGTTGCGGCCCATGCGCAGGCTCATCTGGCGCGCGGCCTCCAGGAATGGCAGCGACTCGATGTCGCCGACAGTGCCGCCGATCTCGACGATGGCGACATCGGTGTTGCCATTCCAGGCGGCATCGGCGCCACGGGCGATGAAGTCCTGGATTTCATTGGTGATGTGCGGGATCACCTGGACGGTCTTGCCCAGGTAGTCGCCACGGCGCTCCTTGCGCAGCACCGATTCGTAGATCTGCCCGGTGGTGAAGTTGTTCACCTTGTGCATGCGGGCGGACACGAAACGCTCGTAGTGGCCGAGGTCCAGGTCGGTTTCGGCGCCGTCTTCCGTGACGAACACTTCCCCATGCTGGAACGGGCTCATGGTGCCCGGATCGACGTTGATGTAGGGGTCGAGCTTGAGCATGGTGACCTGCAGACCACGCGACTCGAGGATGGCGGCAAGCGACGCAGCGGCGATGCCCTTGCCCAGGGAAGACACCACTCCGCCGGTGACAAATACGTATTTGGTCATCGTAATAAGCGCCCGGGACGAGCGGGCGCGTGCGGGAAATTTGGATTATAGCCGGGAGGCGGAACTTGTCTGGGTTTTCCCTTAGCGCCCAGGAGTAACATTTGGCTGCATCCGGTCGCCGGCCTGTCGCGCCCGCCGCGCAGGCTTCATGCTATGTTCGTCCCCGTTTTTGACACACCGAGGAGCGGCACCGTCGATGATCATTCCGTCCACCCGTCCGAATGCCCTGGCCTGGCACCTGGCCCTCATCGCGGCCGGCCTGCAGCTGCTGGGCAACACCCTGGTCCAAGCCTATCTTCTGACGGCCTCGCCGATGGCCGGGCTTTTGCGCCAGACCTATGCGCGCCCCGACATGGCCGCCACGACCGTGGTGCAGATCGTCGCCGGCAGCCTGCTGATCGGCCTGGTGACCTGGTGCACCATGCAAGGTTGGCTGCGGCGCCACGGCGCTGGCGGTGTTGACCGGCCGCGCCGACTGGTGGCGGTGCTGTTGGCGATGTCCCTGGTGCTGTTCGTCCTGGTTTCGGCCGGGCAGGCGCTGCTGCATCATGGCTTTTATTCGCTCGTCACCGATCACAAGGAATGGCTGGACAACGCCTTCGGCCGTTCCGGTCCGGCGCGCATGCTGCTGATGGTCCTGCCGGTCAAAGTGTGCGCCCTCCTGCTGGCGATCCTGGGCGGCTGGCTGGCGGTGCGCATCGCCGCCTGGAGCGTTACCCCCGACGCCGGGGCGCTCCCCCCGCCCTATCGCCCGCGCCACGCGGCATGGATCGCCGCGCTGACGCTGCTGCTCTGGCAATTGCAGGTCGGGCTGATAGTGGGCGCGTACTTCATGGCCTATGCCAGCTCGCAGCAGTGGCTGGACTACGCCCTGGGCTACTGGGTGCTGCCGGCCCTGGTCTTGGCGCTGGCAGCGTGGACGTGCCTGAAGAGCCTGCCCGGACACCTGGGCCCGGCCGGATTCGGTCGCGCGTTCGCCCACGGCACCTTCGCATTCTGGCTGACACAGGCTCTCGGGGTCGGCCTGGCCCTGCTCGTTCTCAACGCCATGAGCTGGCGCCAGATCATGCGGGCCGCCCAGATGCAGACGACGACCGTACTGTCGCTGCTGATCTATGGCGTGCTGCTGGCGCTGGCCTGCCGGGCTGGCGCGCGGCTGTTTTACCGGCGCGCGGAACCGCCGCGAGCCAACCCGGCTTGACGTCGCGCTCAGATGGCGGCGGTACGACGCGCCAGCCAGGCCAGCGCCTCTCCCTGCACCAGCGGCGACAGGCGCTCGAATACCGTTTCGTGATAGTCGTTCAGCCAGGCGATCTCGTCGGCGCGCAGCAGCGACACCTCGATGCAACGCGTATCGATCGGGCATAGCGTCAGCGTCTCGAAGCACAGAAACTCGCCCAGCTCGGATGTCAGCCAGGCGCGGTTGGCCACCAGATTCTCGATGCGCACGCCCCAGCGGCCCGGACGATAGATGCCGGGTTCGTTGGAGGTGATCATGCCCGGCTCCATCGCCGTGTGCGGTCCGGGGGCCGCGCGGTAGGAAATGACCTGCGGACCTTCGTGCACGTTCAGGAAGTAGCCCACCCCGTGGCCGGTGCCGTGGCCGTATTCGGCGCCGCCAGCCCAGATCGGCGCGCGCGCGATGGCGTCCAGCATGGGCGACGGCGTGCCGCGCGGGAACGAGGCGCGCGACAAGGCGATCATGCCCTTGAGCACCAGCGTGAAATCCACCTTCTGGTCGGCGCTGGGCGTGCCCACCGCGACCACGCGGGTGATGTCGGTGGTGCCGCCCAGGTACTGGCCGCCGGAATCGATCAGCAGCAGGCCGTCGCCCTCGATGGTGGCGTGCGACTCGGCCGTGGCGCGGTAATGCGGCATGGCGCCATTGGCGTTGAAGCCGGCGATGGTGGCGAAGCTGGGGCAAACGTAGTCCGGGCGGCGGGCGCGCGCGGCGGTGATCTGCTCGTCGATGGTCAGTTCGGTGATGCGCTCGTTGCCCAGCGCGCCTTCGAACCAGGCGAAGAATTCGCACAGGGCGGCCCCGTCCTGCGCCATGGCCTGGCGGACATTGGCCAGCTCGGCGTCGGTCTTGCGCGACTTGATCAGGGTGGACGGGTTGATGGCTTCGACGCGCGGCACGGCCGGGTCCATCGCGTGGAACACGCCGCAGGTGACGCGGGCCGGGTCGATCAGCAGCTTCTGGTCGAGTTCGAGCGAGGCCAGCGCGTCGGCGGCCTGGGCGTAATCGGCCACCTCGACGCCGTCGACGGCCAGCGTGGCGCGCAGGGCGGCGTCGATCTTGCCGTCGGCCACGAACAGCGTGGCGTGATCCAGGCCGATCAAGGCATGGCCGACGAACACCGGGTTGTAGTCGACGTCGGCGCCGCGCAGGTTGAACAGCCAGGCGATGTCATCGAGCGTGCTGACGAAATGCACGTCGGCGCCATGGGCGCGCATGGCCGCGCGCACCTGGGCCAGCTTGTCGGCGCGCGTGACGCAGGCCTGCGGCGCCACGTGCTCGTAGATCGCGGCCTGCGGCAGGCCGGCGCGATCGGTCCAGATCTCGTCCAGCAGGTCGGCGCGGATTTCCAACGTCGCGCCCGATGCGGCGGCAGCCGCCGCCAGCGCGCGGTACGCGGCCAACCCCAGCACCTGCCCATCGACACCGATGACGTCGCCGGCGCGGGTGTTGGCGGCCAGCCAGTCCACATGGCCCGGCGTGGTGGCGACGGCGATCTTCATCAGTTGCACGCCGGTGCCGGCCAGCTGCGCCTCGGCCTGCACCCAATAGCGGCTGTCGACCCACAGGCCGGCGAAATCGGCCGTCACGACCAGGGTGCCCACCGAGCCCGTGAAGCCCGACAGCCAGCGCCGGCCCTGCCAGCGCGCCGGCAGGTATTCGGACAGGTGCGGGTCCGAGGACGGCACGATATAGGCGGAAAGGCCGTGGCGGCGCATGGCCTGCCGCAGTTGGGCGATACGGGCGTCGGTGCTGGACATGGGTTTCCTTAGCGCAACATGAAGGACATGGCGGCCAGGCTGTTGAGCGTGCGGATGGCGGACTGCATGCTGTCGGTGGTGAACCGCAGGGTCACGCCGTCCACGCGTTCGAGCGCGGGCCACATGCAGAACAGGTCGGCAAGGGCCGCGCTCTGGGTCTGCAACCGGCATTCTATAGGGGGCGCGATACGGAACGGAACCGCCTTTCTCAGATCGCGCACCGCCGTCTCGGCGGCGGCGGCGATGGCGCGGCGCGCTGCCGCCGGCGACAGCGTCACGCCGCTGCCCTGGCCGTGCGCCACCTTGGTCTGCACCCACTGCGCCCCCGGGAACAGGTCGGCGGTCTCGGCGATGAACACGTCGTCGCCGGTGGCCAGGATGACCGGCACGCCCATCTCGCCCGCCAGCGCGCCGTACAGGCCCGCCTCGCCCAGTTCCATGCCGTTGATGAAGACGCGCGCGAAGGCGAAGCTGTTGATGGTGTGCGCCAGCACGCCGCGGCCCTGCGAGCGTGAGTGGTAGCCGATCATGAAGACGGCGTCGCAGCCCTCTTCCAGGCCGCCCATCATGCCCAGGTAACGCGGCTTGCCCAACACCAGGCGAGCGCGCTCGTCCAGGCCGTCCGGCAGCAGGTTGCGAAAGCCGCCATGCGAATCATTGACCAGGACCTGCGTGGCGCCGCCCGCGAGCGCGCCTTGCACCGCGGCATTGGCCTCGCCGGTCATCCAGGCGCGGGCACGCTCGTATTCGCCATTGCCGGCGCGCACTTGTTCAGCATGGAAGACGCCGGCGACGCCCTCGATATCGGTGGAAATAAGGATCTTCATGGGAATGCCTCGATGGGATTCAGAATTCGGTGTCCGCCAGCCATTGGCGCCAGGCGGGCGCGGCATCGCGGATGGCGGCGCGGTGATGGCCGTCGCGGCCATGCACGCCCTCGGCACGCCAGAGCGCGGCGATGATGGCCTGCTCGCAGGCCTCGGCCGCCGCCTCGAACAGCGGATCGATGCGGGTTTCGTGCAGCATGGCGAGCGCCGGCATCGCACGCTCGGCCTGTTGCGGCACGGTGTACGCGGTGGAGAACGCCAAGGCGATGTCGCCGCTGCCGTGCCCGAACACCGAGCCGGTGCGGGCCAGGCCGGCGCCGGCGCGCAGCGACAGGCGGCGCAACTGGCGCGCGTCGAGCGGCGCGTCGGTCGCCACCAGCAGAATGATGGAGCCCTTCTCCGGCACGATGGCGGCATTCTCGCCGGCCTGCGCCAAGCCGCGATCCAATTGGTCCGCCAGCCGCCGGCCGAATGGCCGGCCGGCCACGGTCAGGTTGGGCAGGCGGCCGAAGTTGGCCAGCACCAGCGCGCCCACGGTATAACGCAGCCCCGGCTGGATCGGCGCCACGCGCGAGGCCGAGCCGATGCCGCCCTTGAACGAAAAACACGACATGCCGCGCCCGGCGCCGACCGCGCCCTGCGCCATCCGCTTGTCCGCGGCGGCCAGCGCGTCGGTGTAGTGCGATTCCTGCACCGCCATGGCCTGGATATCGTTGAGATAGCCATCATTGCACTCGAACACGAGTGGATTGACCGTGGCCATGCCGCGGCCGATCTCGGGATTAGCGGCAATCGCCGCGCGGATCTGGGCGTTGGCCACGGTGCCCACGCCAAAGGTGTTGGTCAGCGCGACCGGCGTTTCCAGCACGCCCAACTCTTGTACCTGGACTAGGCCGGTGCTCTTGCCGAAACCGTTCAGCACCGTGGCGGCCGCCGGCACCTTGTCCAGATAGAGGTCGCCGCCATGCGGCCGCAGCACGGTCACGCCGGTCTGCAGCGCGCCATCGGCCAGCGTGCAGTGGCCGACGGTGATGTCGCCCACGTCGCAGATCGAGTCCAGCGGGCCGGCTTCCAGCTTGCCGACGCGGGGTTGGTCCAGCGCTTGTTTTTCCATGCTTGTCGCTGCGTGTCGCCACGCTCCAGAATGCAAAATGCCGCCGTCCTGCGTAGCCGTGGCGCCCGCCGCGAGGCGGGCGCCCGGACGCGGGCGGCGGCAAGGGAACCGATGCCGCGCCGTGCCCCGCGGGGCACGGCGCGATAACCATTATCCGCTCGGCGCTTACTTGCGGTCGATCTTGGGATCGAGCGCGTCGCGCAGGCCGTCGCCCAGCAGGTTGAACGCCAACACGGTCAGGAAGATCGCCAGGGCCGGGAAGATCGCCACGTGCGGGGCGATCACCATGTCGGCGCGCGCCTCGTTCAGCATCGCGCCCCACTCCGGCGTGGGAGGCGAGGCGCCCATGCCCAGGAACGACAGGCTGGCCGCGGTAATGATCGAGGTGCCGATGCGCATCGTGCCATACACCACGATCGGCGAGATCGTGCCGGGCAGAATGTGGCGCATGATGATGGTCCAGTCGGACGCGCCCACGCTCTTGACCGCCTCGACGTAGGTCATCTGCTTGATCGAGAGCGTGTTGCCGCGCACCAGACGGGCAAACGCCGGCACGCTGAACACGGCCACGGCGACAATCACGTTGACCATGCTCGAGCCCAGGATGGCGACCACGCCGATCGCCAGCAGCATGCCGGGAAAGGCCAGCAGCACGTCCGAGACGCGCATGGTGATGCGTTCCCACCAGCCCTCGTAGTAGCCGGCCATCAGGCCCATGAAGGTGCCGACGATGGCGCCCATGGCGACGGACAGGAAGCCGGCAGCCAGCGAAATGCGCGCGCCCATGATGATGCGGCTGAAAATGTCGCGACCGAGCGAGTCCACGCCCAGCCAGTGGGCCCAGGACGGGCCGGCGTTGAGGGCGTCGTAGTCGAAGAAGTTCTCCGGGTCGAACGGCACGATCCAGGGAGCGAGGATCGCCACCACGACCAGCAGCAGGACGAAGACGCCGGCGCCCACGGCCAGCTTCTGCTTCTTGAATTTGCGCCAGAACTCGGTGGCGGGCGTGCGCACGTCGTTCTTGGGCGCGGCGGCGGCAACGGTTGCGGCGGGTGTCGTATTGCTCATGGCCGCCTCACTTGTAACGGATGCTGGGATTGATGACGCCATAGAGCACGTCGACAATCAGGTTGATCAGGATGAATTCGAACGAGAACAGCAGCACCAGGCCCTGAATCACCGGGTAGTCGCGCTGGGTCACGGCATCGACCAGCAGGCGGCCGAGGCCGGGCCAGTTGAACACCGTCTCGACCACGATCGAGCCTCCCAGCAGGAAGCCGAATTGCAGGCCCATCATGGTGACGACCGGAATCAGCGCGTTGCGCAGCGCGTGCTTGATGACCACGCGGCGCTCGCTCAGGCCCTTGGCGCGAGCGGTGCGCACGAAGTCTTCCTGCACCACTTCGACGAAGGAAGCGCGGGTGAAGCGCGCCATCACCGCGGCCACCGCCGCGCCCAGCGTGATGGACGGAAGAATGTAGTGTTTCCAGCTGGAAGCGCCCACGGTCGGCAGCCAGCCCAGGTTCACGGAAAATATCTGCATCAGCATCATGCCCAGCGCGAACGCGGGGAACGAGATGCCGGACACCGCCAGCGTCATGCCCAGGCGATCGGGCCAACGGTTGCGCCAGACCGCCGACACGATCCCGATGATCATGCCGAAGGTGACGGACCAGGCCATGCTGGCGATCGTCAGCCACAGCGTGGGCATGAAACGATCGGCGATTTCGGTCGAGACGGGACGCTTGGTACGCAGCGAGGTACCCAGGTCGCCTTGCAGCATGTGGCTGAAATAGCGCACGAATTGCTGCGGCAGGGGCAGATCCAGCCCGAGTTCCTTGCGCACCAGTTCGACGGTCTGCTGGTCGGCCTCCTGGCCCGCGGCCAGTCGCGCCGGGTCGCCCGGAAGCATGTGCACAAACAGGAACACGACCACGGCCACCAGCAGCAGCGTGGGGATCATGCCCAAAAGACGTTTGACGATGTAGGTCAGCATTGAAATTCCTGCAACATCGGCGGGGACACCGCGTCCCCGCCGTATGTGGCCTTGCAAGGGCCTCGCGGCCCCGAGAGTTACCGCCGGATTACTGCTTCAGATCGATGTCGCCGAACCAGAACGAGGTGTCCGGTTCCACGTACACGCCCGACAGGTTCTTCGACTTGACGTACAGGTTGTTCTGGGTCACCAGGAAGGCCCACGGGGCATCCTTCCAGATGGTTTCCTGAACGTTCTTGTAGATCTCGGTCTTCTTGGCGCGATCGGTGGTCGCCAGGGCTTGCTGGACGCCGTCGTCAACCGACTTGTTCGAGTAGTACGACACGTTGTTGAGCACCGGCGGGAACGCGGCGGTGGTCAGCAGCGGACGCAGGCCCCAGTCGGCTTCGCCGGTCGAGGACGACCAGCCGGCGTAGTACATGCGGACCTTGGCGTCCTCAGGCTTTTGCACCTGTTGCACGCGCTGCACGCGCTGGCCCGATTCCAGCACCTCGACCGACACCTTGATGCCGACTTGCGCCAGTTGCTGCTGCAGGAACTGCACCACCTTCACCGAGGTGCCGTCGTTGTAGGCGGACCAGAGCTGGCTTTCGAAGCCATTGGGGTAGCCGGCTTCGGCCAGCAGGGCCTTGGCCTTCTTGATGTCGTACGGCCACGGGCCGGTCTTGTAGGCGAAGTCCACGCCTTGCGGCACGACGCCGTCGACGACGGTGGCGTAGCCCGAGAAAGCGACCTTGGACAGGGCTTCCTTGTTGATGGCGTAGTTGATGGCCTGACGCACCTTGATGTTGTCGAACGGCTTTTGCTGCGTGTTCATCGACAGGTAGCGGGCCATGATCGAGTTCTTGTGATCGACCACATCCAGCTTGTCGTTCTTGGACAGCACGGCGGCCTGCTCGAACGGCACCGGGAAGGCGAATTGCGCTTCGCCCGTCTGCACCACGGCGGCACGGGTGTTGTTGTCGGTAACGGTGCGGAACGTCAGGGTGTCGATCTTCGGATAGCCCTTCTTCCAGTAGCCGTCGAACTTCTTGACCTTCAGGTACTCGGCCGGCTTCCATTCGACGAATTCGAACGGGCCGGTGCCCACCGGGTGGAAACCGATTTCCTTGCCGTACTTGGCCAGGGCGGCCGGCGAGATCATCATGGCGGCCGGGTGAGCCAGCGCGTTGATGAAGGCCGAGAACGGCTTCTTCAAGGTGATCTTGACGGTCAGCGGATCGACCACTTCGGTCTTCTCGATGACGCTGAACTGGATGTAGCGCGACAGGCGGTTGTCCGGGTTGGACGGACGGTCGAAGTTGACCTTGACGGCTTCGGCGTTGAAATCGGTGCCGTCATGGAACTTGACGCCGGGGCGCAGCTTGAAGGTGTACACCAGGCCGTCTTCGCTGACGGTGTAGTCGGTGGCCAGCACCTTCTGGATCTTCAGGTCCTTGTCGAACTCGAACAGGCCTTCGTAGTAGGCCTTGCCGGCCGCCTGGTTCAGCGTGCTGTTGGTGTTGTACGGGTCGAGCGTTTCCAGCGCGATGGAGACGGCAAACGTCACGTCCTTGGCAGCATGCGCCAGCGGCGAAGTGAGCACGCCGAAGGCCACCGCGGCGGCGGCCATCAGCTTGGTGGGGCGCAGAACTTTCATCATTGCAACTCCTGGTTCCTGTGCGGAATTAGGGGGTTTGGTGGAAGAAAAACAAGTACGACAACAGACTCAATACGCTCCGCCGACCGGATGACGGGCGACGAAGTGATCGGTTCCTACCTGCACCAGCGGCTGCACCACCGGCTCGTCGCCGAGCCGGCGGATGGGGCTGGGGATTTCATCGGACAACAAGGTGCGCTTCATGTGGCGGCGCGCCGGATCGGCGATCGGCACGGCCGCCATCAGCTTCTTGGTGTACGGGTGCTGCGGGTTCTCGAAAATCGCCCGGCGCGGGCCGATCTCGACGATCTGCCCCAGGTACATGACGGCCACGCGGTGGCTGACACGTTCGACCACGGCCATGTCGTGCGAAATGAACAGGAACGCAATGCCCATGTCGCGCTGCAGATCGATCAGCAGGTTGACGATCTGCGCCTGGATCGACACATCGAGCGCCGAGACCGATTCATCGGCGATCACGACCTTGGGATTGAGGGCCAGGGCGCGCGCGATACAGATGCGCTGGCGCTGGCCGCCGGAGAATTCATGCGGATAGCGCTGCGCCATTTCCGGCGGCAGGCCGACGCGTTCGAGCAGCTCGGCCACACGCTGCTCGGCCTGCTTGCCCTTGGCCACGCCATGCACCAGCAACGGCTCCATGATCGAGAAGCCCACCGTGACGCGCGGATCGAGCGACGCGAACGGGTCCTGGAACACGAACTGGATGTCGCGGCGCAGCGATTGCAGCTCGCTGGTCTTCAGGCTCACGATGTCGCGACCGCCAAAGCGGATCTCGCCGCCCTGGCTTTCCACCAGGCGCAGCAGCGAGCGGCCGGTGGTGGACTTGCCGCAACCGGACTCGCCCACCAGCGACAGCGTCTCGCCGGGGTACAGGTCGAAGCTGACTTTCTCCACCGCGTGCACGCGGCGCTGCACCCGGCTCAGGATGCCGCCGCGCAGGTCGAAACGCGTGACCAGGTTGCGCACGCTCAAGATGGGCTCGCGGTGCGCGGCCGGCACTTCCTGCGTGCTGGCGGCGCCCGGCTCGGCCACCGGCTGGGCCTTGCCATCCACCTGCAGCAGCGGAAAGCGCGCCGGCAGGTCGGTACCCTGCATCGCGCCCAGCTTCGGCACGGCCGACAGCAGCGCCTGGGTGTAGGCGTGCCGGGGCGTGGCGAAGACCGACGCCGACGGCCCTTCCTCGACCTTGTCGCCGCGGTACATGACCAGCACGCGATCGGCCACTTCGGCCACCACGCCCATGTCGTGGGTGATGAACACCACGCCCATGTGCATTTCTTCCTGCAACTGACGGATCAGCTGGAGGATCTGCGCCTGGATGGTGACATCCAGCGCGGTGGTGGGCTCGTCAGCGATCAGCAGCGCCGGCTTGCAAGCCAGCGCCATGGCGATCATGACGCGCTGGCGCATGCCGCCCGACAACTGGTGCGGGTAACGGTTCAGCACCGACTTGGCTTCCGGGATGCGCACCTGCTCCAGCATGCGCAGGGCCTCGGCGCGCGCGGCGGCGGCATCCATGCCCTGGTGCTCGCGGATCGACTCGGCGATCTGGTCGCCGGCGGTGAACACCGGGTTCAAGGACGTCATCGGCTCCTGGAAGATCATGGCCATGTCGGCGCCGCGCACATTGCGCATCACGCGCTGGTTGGCGCCGACCAGGTCGATCACGGAACCGTTGCGGCGGCGCAGGGCCATGCGGCCCTGGGCGATACGGCCGCCGCCATGTTCCACCAGGCGCATCAGCGCCAGCGACGTCACCGACTTGCCCGAACCCGATTCGCCCACGATGGCCAGGGTTTCACCCCGGTCCACATGGAACGACAGGTTGCGCACGGCTTCGACCGTGCGCTCCGAACCCACGAAGCGCACCGTCAGGTCGTCGACCTGGACCACGCGGTTATCCGGCAGCGCCAGGCTGTTTGCGCGATCAACCATATCTCTAGTAATCCCCAAAACTGACAAAAACGAAGCCCGCCGCCGCTCAGCGGTAGATGGCAGTGACCGGCTTCTCGCCGACGCGGGCGTAACCGCGGTACATGCCTTCCGTGTTGAACGGCAAGGCCACATTGCCCTTGGCGTCGACGGCCACCAGGCCGCCCTTGCCGCCGATGGTGGGCAGTTTTTCCATCACGACGCGGTTGGCCGCCGTTTCCAGCGACGCGCCGCAGTATTCCATCTGGGCCGCCACGTCATAGGCGGCGACCATGCGGATGAACATCTCGCCGGTGCCCGTGGTGGACACGGCGCAGGTCCGGTTACTGGCATAGGTGCCGGCGCCGATCAGCGGCGCATCGCCGACGCGGCCGACCTGCTTGTTGGTGATGCCGCCGGTGGACGTGGCCGCGGCCAGGTTGCCCTGCGCATCCACCGCCACGGCGCCGACGGTGCCGAACTTCTTGTCCGCATCCAGCGGATCGGCCGGCGCCGGCTGGCCGCGCGCGACCATGGCCTGGCCGTCGTGGTCCAGCACCGCTGCTTCCGGCGTTTCGCGCTGCACCCGCAGCAATTGCTCGCGGCGCGCCTCGGTCGAGAAATAGGCGGGATCGACGATTTCCAGGCCGGCATCGCGCGCGAAGGCCTCGGCGCCCTCGCCGACGAAAAACACGTGCTTGCTGGATTCCATGACCTTGCGCGCGGCGAACACCGGGTTGCGCACGCAATTGACGTTGGCGATGGCGCCCGAACGCAGCGTGGCGCCGTCCATGATGGACGCGTCCAGCTCGTGCGTGGCGGCGCTGGTGAACACGGCGCCGTGCCCGGCGTTGAACAGCGGGCAGTCTTCCAGCAGGCGCACGGCTTCGGTCACCGCGTCCAGCGCGCTGCCGCCACGGGCCAGCACGGCCTGGCCGGCGGTCAGGATCGATTCGAGCGCGCTCAGGTATTCCTGTTCTTTCTCGGGCGACATGGCCGCGCGGGACATCGCGCCGGCGCCACCGTGAATCGCGATCACGGGTTGAATCATCGTTTACCTACTCCATGGATGAGCCACGGCATCACGGACTGGGTCACCCCAGCGGCGGCCGCGACGGAATTCTTGGCCCGATAGGCCACCGCCGCCGACAGGGCCTCGATCAGGCCCAGCGCGGCGGTTTCGGAATTGGGGATCAGTTGGCGGCCGGACACCGCGTACAACACCACGGATGCCGTCGGCGCCAGCGGCGAAGTGGGCTTGTCGGTCAACACCAGCACCGGTACGCCGGCCTGCTTGGCCGCGGCCGCCAGCGTCACGGTATCGGCCAGATAACGCGGAAAACCGATGGCGATCACCAGGTCCTTGCTGGTCATGCGCGACATCTGCCGCGCCGCATGCGACACGCCGCCCGGGCCGGCCAGCGACTCGACCGAATGCAGGTGCATGCACAGTCCGCGCTGCAGCATGCCGGCCAGGAACCCGCTGGCGCCGAACCCGATGATGAAGACGCGGTCGGCGGCCAGGATCGCCTCGACCGCCTGCTCACAGGCGCCGGCATCCAGATTCTGCAGATTGCGCTGGGCGTTGCGGATGTCTTCTTCGAGGATCGCGGCGAAGATCTGCACCGCGCTGGCCGAATGCGCCAGCTCGGTGCGCAGTTTTTCGACCGGTTCCAGCGCCGCCTCGAAACCGCGGGCCAGCTCCGCGCGGAACTGCGGGTAGCCCGGCAGGTCCAGGGCCCGCGCGAAACGGTTGGCGGTGGCGATCGAGACCCCCGTGGCCGCCGCGAATTCGTCGATGGTCATCGTGGCCACGCGGAACTGGTGGGCCAGGACATATTCGGCCATTTCGTGCTGCTTGCGGCTCAGCGCGGGCTGTGCCCGGGCGATCCGATCAGCGATCGTGAGTGTGGCCTTGGTCATCGGGGAAAGGGCGGGGAGCGTAGCGAAGGTTTATGTAAATCTGTTTACACACAAATTTTAGATAAGAAAATTCATTTTCATACTAAGGGTATACCCGTGATTTAATGTAACAGTGCCTCAAAAGAAACGGGGCCGGTTTGCGGTACGCTAATGGCCCTCCCCGCCTCCCCGTTTTTCGGACTTTCTCGAATGCCCGCCTGGACCTGTAAACCCCATGCCGAACTGACCCTGGCCGAGCTCTACGCCATCCTGCGCCTGCGCTCGGAAGTCTTCGTGGTCGAGCAGCAGTGCGCCTTTCTCGACATGGATGGCAAGGACCTGCTGGGACAGACGGAACACCTGATGGCCTGGGAAAATGGCGGGCTGCTGGCCTATTGCCGCCTGCTTGAACCCGCGCTGAATGACGGCCAGGCCATCATCGGCCGCGTCATCACCGCGCCGGCCGCGCGCGGCACCGGCCTGGGCCATGAACTGATGCGCCGCGCCAAAGCCGAGGTGGCGCGGCTATGGCCGGGCGAGCCGGTCTACCTGAGCGCGCAGGCGCGGCTTAAGGGCTACTACGGCGGCCACGGCTTCGCGCCGGTCACCGACGAATATATCGAGGACGGCATCCCGCACGTGGGCATGCTGCTGCGGGAATCGGCCTGATCCCGCCTTCTGGAGCGGAAATGAAAAACGCCCCTTGCGGGGCGTTTGCCATGCTGGCGTCGAGCGGGCTTACTTGACCGCCGACACATCCAGCTTGGCGAGCGTCTTGGACTGGATCTCGTCCACCGTCACGCCCGGCGCCGTTTCCAGCAGCTTCAGGCCGTTGTCGGTGACTTCCATCACGCCCAGATCGGTGATGATCAGGTCGACCACGCCCACGCCGGTCAACGGCAGGTTGCATTCGGGCAGCAGCTTGACGTCCTCGGTGCCGTCCTTCTTCTTGGCCACGTGTTCCATCAGCACGACCACGCGGCCGACACCGGCCACCAGGTCCATCGCGCCGCCCATGCCCTTGACCATCTTGCCCGGGATCATCCAGTTGGCCAGGTCGCCCTTCTCGGACACCTGCATCGCGCCCAGGATGGCCAGGTTGATCTTGCCGCCGCGGATCATCGCGAACGAGTCGGCCGACGAGAAGATCGACGAGCCGGGCAGCGTCGTGACCGTCTGCTTGCCGGCGTTGATCAGATCGGCGTCGACCTCGGCGTCGGTCGGGAACGGGCCGATGCCCAGCAGGCCGTTTTCGGACTGCAGCCAGACTTCGACGCCCTTGGGCACGTGGTTGGCCACCAGGGTCGGCAGGCCGATACCCAGGTTCACATAAAAACCGTCTTGCAGCTCGCGCGCGGCGCGCGCCGCCATTTCATCGCGGGACCATGCCATGTCGTCTTCTCCTTAGGCCGGGCGAGTGGTGCGTTGTTCGATGCGCTTTTCCGGATTGGCGTTCAGCACGATCCGGTGCACATAGATACCGGGCAGATGGATCTGGTCGGGGTCCAGGCTGCCGGTATCGACGATCTTCTCGACCTCGACCACCGTGAGCTTGCCGGCCATGGCCACGTTCGGATTGAAGTTGCGGGCCGTCTTGCGAAATACCAGGTTGCCGCTGCGATCGGCGATGTCCGCCTTGACCAGCGACACGTCCGGCACCAGCGAGCGTTCCATCACGTACTGGTGGCCATCGAATTCGCGGATTTCCTTGCCGTCGGCGACGATGGTGCCCACGCCGGTGCGGGTGAAGAAGGCCGGGATGCCGGCGCCGCCGGCGCGCAGCTTCTCGGCCAGCGTGCCCTGCGGGGTGAATTCGAGCTCAAGTTCGCCCGACAGGTACTGGCGTTCGAATTCCTTGTTCTCGCCCACGTACGAGGCGATCATCTTGCGCACCTGGCGCGTATTGAGCAGCTGGCCCAGGCCGAAGCCGTCGACGCCGGCGTTATTGCTGATGCACGTGAGATCCTTCACGCCCGAATCGCGCAGCGCGGCGATCAGGGCCTCGGGGATGCCGCAGAGACCGAAACCGCCCACGGCGATCATCTGGCCGTCCTTGACGATGCCTGCCAGCGCCTCCTGGGCGCTTGCATAAACCTTGTCCATCGCTCCAACTCCTAGTTAAGGTCGAACTGAAGAGGGCGCGGCTGCCGGCTGCGCGGCCCCGCATCATCGCGGCGGGCCCCGATGAAGGCGGATTCGCGGCGCCGAGGGTGGCGCGCCCCTGTGTTTCTATTATGGTTCTGCCGGGGATTTTAACGGCATGACCGGCAAATGCGCGCGCTGTTTCAAACGGCGCGGCGAAGTCGGACCACGCGCCCGGCCCCGCCGGCTACGCGGCCGGCCGGAACTGCGTGGCCATTTTCGCCAGCACTTCAGGCGGCCATGGCGCGGACGTATTGGCCACGTAGTCCATCCAGACCAGCACATTGCGGCCACGAGCATAGGGGCCGCCATCATCGCCGACCTTCTCGAGCAGCAGCTCGAATTCGGCGCTGGAACGGCCGATGCGCGTCACCTTGTGCGTCACGCGCACGGTCGCCGGATAGGTCAGGGGACGCAGGAAATCACAGGAAGCGTGGGCCAGGATGGCGCCGTCATCGGCCGGCAGCTCGAAGCCCGCGTGGTACAGGATCTGCATCCGCGCCTCTTCCATGAGGCGGAAATACAGCGTGTTATTGAGGTGGTTCAAAGCGTCGGAATCACCCCAACGCAAGGGCAGATCCGCCTGGTGGGTATCGCCCACCGCCAGCATCCGCGCAGACTGAATCTCCGGGTTCACCAATTGCTCCTGATGGCTAAAAGAAATACGAAGACGTGCAAGGTCTCCGCCTGCAATACAATCGCCGATAATACTTCCAGCCAAATATGGAATACATACGGGGAGCTTTGCAATGTCTGAACGCGAGTCGATGGAATATGACGTGGTCGTGGTTGGCGGTGGTCCCGCCGGCCTGGCCACCGCTATCCGTCTGAAGCAGCTGGCCGCTGAAAAGAACCAGGAAATCGGCGTCTGCGTCCTGGAGAAAGGCGCCGAGCTGGGCGCCCACATCCTGTCCGGCGCCGTGATGGACCCGCTGGCGCTGACCGAACTGATCCCCGATTGGAAAGAAAAGGGCGCGCCGCTGAACGTGCCCGTGACGCAGGACAAGTTCCTGTTCCTGTCCGAGAACGGCGCGCGCGCCACGCCCAACTGGCTGCTGCCGCCCTGTTTCCACAACGAGGGCAATTACATCGTCCGCCTGGGCGATGTGGTCAAGTGGCTGGGTGAACAGGCCGAGGCGCTGGGCGTCGAGATTTTCCCCGGCTTTGCCGCGGTCGAAGTGCTGTACGACGACCAGGGCGCGGTGCGCGGCGTGGCCACCGGCGACATGGGCGTGGCCCGCGACGGCAGCCACACCGCCCACTACCAGCCCGGCATGGAACTGCACGCGCGCTACACGGTGTTCGCCGAAGGCGCGCGCGGCCAGCTCGGCCGCCAGCTGATCGAACGCTACAAGCTCGATGACGGCCGCGACCCGCAAGCCTATGGCATCGGCATCAAGGAAATGTGGGAAGTCGATCCCGCGCAGTCCAAGCCCGGCCTGGTGATCCACACCGCCGGCTGGCCGCTCGATGCCGACACCTACGGCGGTTCGTTCCTCTACCACCTGGACAACAACCTGGTGGCGGTCGGCCTGATCGTCGGCCTGGATTACGCCAACCCGTGGCTGTCGCCGTTCGATGAATTCCAGCGCTACAAGACCCATCCCGCCATCCGCGGCACGTTCGAAGGCGGCAAGCGCATCGCCTATGGCGCGCGCGCCATCGCCGCCGGCGGCCTGCTGTCGCTGCCGAAGCTGGCCTTCCCCGGCGGCGTGCTGGTGGGCTGTGAGGCCGGTTTCCTCAATGCGTCGCGCATCAAGGGCAGCCACGCCGCCATCAAATCCGGCAAGCTGGCCGCCGAGGCCGCGTTCGACGCACTGGTGGCCGACCGCCGCCAGGACGAGCTGGCCGCCTATCCGGAAGCCTTCAAGAATTCCTGGCTGCACGCCGAACTGAACAAGGCGCGCAACTTCAAGCAGTGGTTCAAGAAGGGCCGTACCGTGGCCACGCTGATGACCGGCATCGAGCAACTGGTGCTGAAGGGCAAGATGCCCTGGACCCTGCGCCACAGCAAGCCGGACCATGCCTGCCTGCAGCCGGCCTCGCAGTGCGCCCGCATTGACTATCCCAAGCCCGACGGCAAGCTGACCTTCGACAAGCTCAGCTCGGTGTTCATCTCCAACACCAACCACGATGAAAACGAGCCCGTCCACCTGACGCTGAAGGATCCTTCGGTGCCGGTGCAGGTCAACCTGGCCAAGTACGGCGGCCCGGAATCGCGCTACTGTCCCGCCGGCGTCTATGAGTTCGTCAAGGACGATCACGGCGAGGATCGCCTGCAGATCAACGCGCAGAACTGCGTGCACTGCAAGACCTGCGACATCAAGGACCCGACCCAGAACATCGTCTGGGTGGCGCCGCAAGGCGGCGAAGGGCCGGTCTACAGCGGCATGTGACGGGCGCCGCCGGCCATGGCTGAACGCGTGCTCTTCATCGGCTGCGGCGATCTCGGCCAGCGCGCCGCGCGCCGCCTGCTGGCGCGCGGCGATACGGTCTACGCGCTGCGCCGCCACCCGCCGGCGGACGACACCAGCGGCATCCACTGGCTGCCGGGCGATATCAGCCGGCCCGACGGCTTGCCGGCCCTGCCGGCCGGCATCACCCGCGTGATCCATGTCGCCACCGCCGGCGCGCGCGATCCCGCCGCCTATCGCGCCGTGTTCGTCGACGGCCTGAACCACGTGCTGGACGCGCTCGACACGCGCCAGGTCGCGCGCATCGTGTTCGTGTCCTCCAGCGCCGTATATGGCGAACATCACGGCGACTGGGTCGACGAAGACACCCCGCCCGCGCCGCAGGGTTTCAATGGCCGCATCCTGCTCGATGCCGAAGCGGCGCTCGCCGCGCGCGCGATCCCGCACACCACGCTGCGCTTCGCCGGCCTCTACGGTCCTGGCCGCCTGCAACTGATCGAACGGCTGCGGGCGGGCAAGGCCCGCGCGCCGCTCGAACCGCCGCACTGGGCCAACCGCATCCACATCGACGACGCCGCAGCCGCCATCACGCACCTGGCGCTGCTGCCCGACGCGTTGCCCGTCTACATCGGCTGCGACGACACACCGCTGCCGCTGCACGAGCTCTATGCCGATCTGGCGCGAATGGCCGGCGCCCCAGCACCGGCTGACGGCCCCGCGCCGGCGGGTATCGGCAGCAAGAAGCTCAGCAACGCCCGCCTGCGCGCCAGCGGCCTGACGCTGCGCTGGCCGGATTCGCGCGCAGGCTATGCCGCGCTGCTGGCGGACGCCGCGCAGGCATAGTTCGACCAAGGTCGAATCGTCGAGGGCGCGCCACGGCCATACTGGCCGTCCCTTCGATCATCCGCGCGCCGCCCATGTCCACGCCCTTCCCGCCCGATCCGCTGCAGGCGGTCACGCACCCCGACCCCTACCCCTATTACGCCGCGCTGGCGCGCGAGCGGCCGCTGTACCGGGACACCCGGCTGGGACTGTGGGTGGCCAGCGATCCGCGGACCATCCGCGCAATCATGCATCATCCCGCCGCCCGCGTGCGCCCCTTGGCCGAAGCGGTGCCCCGGGGCATCGCCCGCGGGCCGGCCGGCTTGCTGTTCGGCCGCTTCCTGCGGATGAACGACGGTCCGCGGCACGTCCGCCTCAAGGCGCTGTTCAGTCAGTTCCTGGCGCGGCAGGCGCCGCTGGCCCCTTCGCCCGACTGGTCGCGACTGGGGGCGGACACGGCATCGGCCGGCGCCATCGACCGTTATCTGCACGCCGCGCCCGTTTTTGCGCAAGCCTGCTCGCTCGGCCTGCCCGGCGCCGTGGCCGCCGACTGCGCGCGCGACATCGGCGCCTTCCTCGCGGCCCTGCCGCCTGCCACCGCCGATGCGCGCATCGCGGCCGGACACGCAGCCGCCGAACGATTGTTGGCGCGGCTCGGCGCGCACCTGGATGACCCGGCCGCCGGCCCCGCCTGGCGCGGGCTGCGCCTCCAGGGGGAACAGGCCGGCCTCGATCCGGCGCTGCTTGCCGCCAACCTGGCGGGCCTGCTGTTCCAGTCATGCGAAGCCGGCGCCGGCCTGCTGGGCAACGCCCTGCTGCGGGCCGGCCGCCAGGGCGCGGGGGGCGGCCTGACGCCGGCGCAGACCGGCGAACTGGTCGACGCGACGCTGGGGCACGATCCGCCCATCCACAATACCCGCCGCTTCCTGGCCGGCCCTATCGAACTGGACGGCCAGCGCATCGAAGCCGGCGAGACCGTGCTGCTGGTGCTCGCCGCGGCGGCCATGGCGCAGCCCGACGCGCACTGGACCTTCGGCGCACTGGGCCACGCCTGCCCCGGGCGCGACGCCGCGCGCCGCGATGCCGCCGGCGCGCTCGCGCATCTGCTGCAAGCGGGCGTCAATAGCGCCGCCCTGGCGGCGCGCTTTCGCTACCGCCCCCTGCCCAACGCCCGCATTCCCCAATTTGATCTGGCCAAGGAACCCGCCCCATGATCGCCGTAATATTCGAAGTCGAACCCGCCGATGGCGACCCCGCGACCTATCTGCACATCGCCGCGGGCCTCATCGACGAACTGAAGACCATCGACGGCTTCATCTCGGTCGAACGCTTCCAGAGCCTGGCGACCCCGGGCAAGCTGCTGTCGCTGTCATTCTGGCGCGATGAAGACGCGGTCAGGCGCTGGCGCACGCTGCAATCGCATCGCCGCGCCCAGGAGGCGGGACGGGGCGGCGTGTTCGCCAACTACCGCCTGCGCGTCGCGCAGGTGCTGCGCGACTACGGCATGCAAGAGCGCGGCCAGGCGCCGGGTGACAGCCGCAGGCATCACGGCTGACGGCGCGCGGCCTCAGGCCAGGTGGCGGGCCACCGCCTCGACCACCCGGCGCATATCGTCGGCCGACAGGTCCAGGTGCGTCACCATGCGCGTCGGGCCGCCATAGACGGCGCGCATCAGGATGCCGTCGGCCGCCAGCGCGGCGGTCAGGGCATCGCAACGCGCCGGCTCGAACTCCGCGAACACCATGTTGGTGTCCTGGCTGAGCACCCGTACCCCGGCAATGCCGCGCAGGCCTTCGGCCAGCAGGCGCGCGTTGGCATGATCTTCGGCCAGGCGCTCGACATTGTGCTCCAGCGCATACAGGCAGGCGGCCGCCAGCACGCCGGCCTGGCGCAGGCCGCCGCCCAGCACCTTGCGCCAGCGGCGCGCGCGGGCGATCAGTTCGGCGCTGCCCACCAGCACGGAACCGACCGGCGCGCCCAGCCCCTTGGAAAAGCAGATCGACACCGAATCGAACGGCACGCACATCTCGGCCAACGGCTTGCCGCTGGCCACGGCGGCATTGAAGACGCGCGCGCCGTCCAGGTGGGTGGCCAGGCCGTGGCCGCGCGCCCAGTCGGTCGCCGCGCGCACATAGTCGGCCGGGATCAGCTTGCCGTGGAACGTGTTTTCCAGCGCCAGCAGGCGCGTGCGGGCGAAGTGCGGGTCCCCTTCGGGCTTGAGCGCCGCCGCCAGTTTTTCCAACGGCAGCGAACCATCCTCGGCATGCTCGATGGGTTGCGGCTGGATGCTGCCCAGCACGGCCGCGCCCCCGCCTTCGTACTTGTAGGTGTGCGCCTGCTGGCCCACCAGGTATTCGTCGCCGCGCTCGCAATGCGCCATCAGGGCGGCCAGGTTGCTCTGCGTGCCCGACGGGAAGAACAGCCCAGCCGCCTTGCCCGCGCGTTCGGCGACGGCTTGCTGCAACTGGATGACGGTGGGGTCATCGCCCATCACATCATCGCCCAGCGGCGCGCTGATCATGGCCTGCAACATGGCCGGGGACGGCCGGGTGACGGTATCGCTGCGCAAATCGATCATGAAGCGTCCTTGAAGGAAAACGGAAATCCGGTAAACGGGCCGGTCAGCCCGCGCGCGCGGCGGGCGCCGCGCGGCTTACGACAAAAATGCCGGCGAGAATCAGGGCCATGCCGGCCAGTTCGACCGGCGTCGGGCGCTCGGACAACACGGCCCAGGCCATCAGCATCGCCACCACCGGCACTCCCAGGCTGGACAGGCCGGCAATCGATGCTGGCACCCGCCGCACCACCTGCAGCCACAGCAGCCAGCCCGCCGCGGTGGCGATCAGCACGATATAGACCATGCCGGTCCACAACTGCCAGCCCCATTGCGCCGGAATCTGCGGCACCAGCCATGCCACGGGCGTCATCACCAGCCCGCCGAACAGCATCTGCCAGGCGGTGAACGTCATCACGTCGGGCGCGTGGCGCTCGAACATGCGCTTGGACAGCACCGTTCCCACGCCCCAGCACAGGCCGCTGCCCAGCCCCAGCAGCACCGGCCGCAACGCGCCCACGCCGTGCCAGGGTTCGATGAACAGCACCAGGCCGATCGCGGCCAGGCCAATACCGATGCCATGGCGGACGGTTGGCCGCTCGCCCAGCAATCCCCACGCGAACAACACCACCCAGAACGGCATGGTGTAGGCCATCAGCGACACCTTGCCGACGCCGCCGGACACCAGCGCGGTCTGCACGAAGCCCTGGAAGCCGGCGGTCTGGGTCAGGCCGATCAGCAGAGTCAGCTTCCAGGGCGGCAAGGCCAGCGGCCGACGGGTGACGATGGCCAGCGCGAACAGCACCAGGCTGCCAGTGACGTAGCGCAGCGCCACGAAATCGAAGGGGCCGATGTACGGGACGATCAGTTTCATCGCGATCCAGCTGCCCGCCCACACGAGGATGGTGCTGAACATCAGGGCAAGCCCTGCGCGATCGAAACTGCTGCGGCTCACGGCGGCGTCTCCGGGGAAGAGGGATGGAAAAACGAAGATGCCCATGCCGGCAAACCGGCATGGGCATCTCGCATTATGCGCCCGTCAGGACGGGGACTGTCCATGCCGTCCGCATGACGGACGGCGCACGCCGCTCACAAGGGCTTGGACAGTTGTTCCAGGATGGCGGGATTTTCCAGCGTCGACACGTCCTGCGTCACTTCCTCGCCCTTGGCCACCACGCGCAGCAGGCGGCGCATGATCTTGCCGGAACGGGTCTTGGGCAGGTTGTCGCCGAAGCGGATGTCCTTGGGCTTGGCGATCGGGCCGATCTCCTTGGCGACCCAGTCGCGCAGCGTCTTGGCGATGGCCTGCGCCTCGGCGCCCTCGGGACGGGCGCTCTTGAGCACCACGAAAGCCACCACGGCTTCGCCGGTGGTGTCGTCGGGACGGCCGACCACGGCGGCCTCGGCCACCAGTTCATGCGCGACCAGCGCCGATTCCACTTCCATGGTGCCCAGGCGATGGCCCGACACGTTGAGCACGTCGTCGATGCGGCCCATGATCCAGAAATAGCCGTCCGCGTCACGCTGCGCGCCGTCGCCGGCCAGGTAATAGCCGCGCAGTTCCGGCGGGAAATAGCTCTTCTTGAAGCGTTCCGGATCGCCCCAGATGTTGCGGATCATGGCCGGCCACGGGCGCTTGATCACCAGGAAACCGCCGTTGCCCTGGTCGACGTCGCCGCCGGTTTCATCGACGATGGCGGCGGCGATGCCCGGCAGCGGCAGCGTGCACGAGCCCGGCTTGGTCGGCGTGGCGCCCGGCAGCGGCGTGATCATGTGGCCGCCAGTCTCGGTCTGCCACCAGGTGTCGACGATCGGGCAGCGCTCGCGGCCGACATTCTTGTGATACCACATCCAGGCTTCGGGATTGATGGGCTCGCCCACCGTGCCGATGATGCGCAGGCTGTCCAGGTCGTACTTGGACGGATGGGTCTCGGGCGCGGCTTCGGCGGCCTTGATCAGCGAGCGGATCGCGGTCGGCGCGGTATAGAAGGTGGTGACCTTGTGGCGCGCGATCATGTCCCAGAAGCGGCCGGCGTTGGGGAACGTCGGCACGCCCTCGAACACCACCTGGGTCAGGCCGGCGGCCAGCGGGCCATAGGTGATGTAGGTGTGGCCCGTGACCCAGCCCACGTCGGCCGTGCACCAGTAGACGTCGTCCTTGCGCGCATCGAAGGTCCACTTGACCGTCAGCAACGCCCACAGCAGGTAGCCGGCGGACGAATGCTGCACGCCCTTGGGCTTGCCGGTGGAGCCGGACGTGTACAGGATGAACAGCGGATGCTCGGCGTTGACCGGCACCGGCTCGCAGGTGTCGGCCTGGCCGGCCTCGACGTCATGCATCCAGAGATCGCGGCCTTCGTTCCAGGCAACCTTGCCGCCGGTGCGGCGATAGACGATGACGCGCTTGACGGCTTCGCAGCCGCCCATGGCGATGGCGTCTTCCACCGCCGGCTTGAGCGGGATGGTCTTGCCGCCGCGCACCTGCTCGTCGGCGGTGATGACCAGCGAGGCGCCCACGTCGACGATGCGCTCCTGCAGGCTCTTGGCCGAGAAGCCGCCGAACACCACCGAGTGCGTCACGCCCAGGCGGGCGCAGGCCTGCATCGCCACCACCGCCTCGATCGACATGGGCATGTAGATGATGGCGCGATCGCCCTTCTTGTAGCCCAGCGCGGCGATGCCGTTGGCGAAGCGGCACACACGCGCCAGCAGTTCGCGGTAGCTGACCTTGGTGACTTTGCCGTCATCGGTTTCGAAGATGATGGCGGTCTTGTCGGCGTTGCCGTTGGTCAGGTGCACGTCCAGGCAATTGGCCGAGACGTTCAGTTCGCCGTCGCCGAACCAGCGGTAGAACGGCGCGTCGGATTCATCCAGCACCTGGGTGAACGGCTTGGTCCAGTGCAGGTTGTCGCGGGCCTGGCCGGCCCAGAAACCGTCGAAATCGTTCTCGACCTGCGCGCACAGCGCCCTGTAGGCGTCCATGCTGGGAATCGCGGCGCCCTGCGCCGCGCGCTCGGGCGGCGGGAAGACCCGGGTTTCCACCAGTACGGACTCAATTGCATTCGACATGATCTTGTCTCCAATCTGTGATTCTGTTGTTGATGCCGCTTTTTATGTGACTGCCCACTCGCAACCGTATCGCCGCGCTCTTACGGGCACCTTACGCAAAATACGGGCCATAAGCCCGCATCCCGCGGGAACGTGCGGCAAACGTGGCAGCAACGGCATCGACAACCGACAGCGCAATACGCAACCGGCCGGCCAGCGCGTCCGCCTTGCGGCACGCTATGACCGGAACTTCATAAGAATATCAGTTGCGGCGGCCGCACGCGCCCTCAAGCGGCGCGGCGCGCCAGGCCGCGCGCCATGTCCACGCGCGACAGCAGCGCCAGGCCGCCGACGAAGAACAGCCCGGTCACCAGGATCGCCAGGCGATGGTTGCCATGCGTGGCCCAGGTCACCAGGCCATAAGTGAGCGGACCGATGACCGCGGCCAGTTGCACCGCGAAGGTCCACAGCGAAAAGAACTCCGCCAGGCGGCCGGCCGGCGCCAGCGCGCCGGTCATGGCGCGGCCCGCGCTCTGGGTCGTGCCCATGCACAACCCGGCCAGCGTCGCCGCCACCCAGAACACCGGCGCCGTCACGGCCGCGTAGGCCACCAGCACCATCAGGATCCAGCCGCATAGCGTGATCGCCAGCGCCGGCTTGTGGCCGATGCGATCCTGCACATAACCGAACGAGAAGGCGCCCGCCGCCGCGCCGATGTTCACGGTGAACACCAGCAGCATGATCTGCGGCGTGGTGAAACCCATGACCTCGGAGGCATACACCGCCGCCAGCGTGATCACGACCGAGATGCCGGCCTGGTAACAGGCGATGCACATCAGCAGCCGGCGGAACTCCGGAAAATGCTGCCCGGTGTCGCGCCAGGCGTAGGCCAGCCGCTTGAGCATGGCCAAGGCCGCCTGCGGCTCGCCGCTGGGCCGCGCCCGTTCGCGCAACAGAAAGAAGGAAGGCAAGGCCGCCAGCGCGAATACCGCACAGGTCACCAGGATGACGCGCGGCACGAAGTGCTCGGCGTCGAGCCCGTCGGCCTCGGCCAGCTTCACCACCACCAGCGACAGGCCCAGCGTGAGCATGCCGCCGCAGTAGCCGAAGCTCCAGCCCCAACCCGATACCCGCCCCAGCGCCGATGGCTTGGCCAGCTCGGGCAGGAAGGCCGCCACCACGGACTCGCCGACGCAATAGCAGTAATTGGAGATGACGATCGCGGCCAGCGCCAGCCACACGTCGCCCGGCCCCGCCTGGGTCAATACCAGGGTGGCGGCCACGCAGCCGATGGTGCTGCTGTAGAGCAGCCGCCGCTTGCCGGCGCGGGCATCGGCGCGCGCGCCCAGCGTCGGCATGGTCAGCATGATGAGCAGATAGGACAGCGACAGCGCGGCCGTCCAGGCCAGCGTGGCCCACGGCGCGCGGCCGCCGACCACGCCGACGAAGTAGGTGCTGAACACCGCCGTGAGAATCACGGTGGTGTAGCCGGAATTGGCGAAGTCATACATGGCCCAGGCCCAGACTTCGCGCCTGGCCACGCCGGGGTTCAGCGGACTGCCGCCCGCCTCCCCCGCGGCAGACACGGCCGCGCCGGCGGGCGCCTGCCGTGGCGTTTCCTGGCTCACAGGCCCAGCGCGGCGATGCCCGCCTGGGCGATCAGGGCGTCTTCGGTCGACTTCACGCCCGACACGCCGACGGCGCCCACCACGTGGCCGTTGGCCACGATCGGCACCCCGCCTTCCAGCATGCCTTCGATCAGCGGCGCCGACAGGAAGGAATAGCGGCCGTTGTTGATGATCTCTTCGTAGACGCGCGATTCGCGCCGGCCCAGGGCCGCGGTCTTGGCCTTGGCCGGCGCGATGTGCGCGGAAATCGGCGCGGCGTCGTCCAGCCGCAGCATGCCCAGCAGGTGGCCGCCATCGTCCGACACGGCGATGGTGACGGCCCACTTGTTCTGCAGGGCGTGTGCTTCGGCCGCGGCCAGGATTTTCTTGACGTCTTCGGCGTTCAGCACCGGCTTGGTATTCATTGCAGCGACTCCTTGATCTGTTCGAGGGCGGTGGGATCTTCGATGGTGGTCAGGTCGCCGGGATCGCGGCCTTCGCATACCGCGACAATGGCGCGGCGCAGCACCTTGCCCGAACGGGTCTTGGGCAAGGCGCCCACGAACCGGATCCGGGCCGGTCGCGCCACCGCGCCCAGCTGATCTTCCACCAGCCGCATGATATCCGCTTCCAGCTGCTTTGCGCCCTCCGCCGTCTCCGCCGCCGCGGGATTCTTCAGTACGGCGAACGCCATTGCCACCTGCCCCTTGAGCGCATCGGCCATCCCCACCACGGCACACTCGGCGATGCCGCTGTGGCTGTTGACGGATTCCTCGATCTCGCGCGTGCCCAGGCGGTGGCCGGCCACGTTGATCACGTCGTCGGTGCGGCCCAGGATGAACCAGTAGCCGTCCTTGTCGACCAGCCCCCAGTCGAAGGTGGAATACACCTGGCGGCCCGGGATCGATGTGAAATAGGTCTGCACGAAACGCTCGTCATCGCCCCAGATGGTCGACATGGCGCCCGGCGGCAACGGCGGCACAATGGCCACCACGCCCTTCTGGTCGGGCCCCAGATCCTCGCCGCTGGATTCGCTGACGATGCGCGCGTCGAACCCGTAGACCGGAAACGACGGACTGCCGAAACGGGTCGGCACCGTTTCGACGCCCGGCTGCGCCGACAGGATCGGCCAGCCGGACTCGGTCTGCCAATAGTTGTCGATGATGGGCTTGCCCAGCCCTTCGGAGATCCACTGCGCGGTGGGCTCGTCCAGCGGCTCGCCGGCCAGGTACACCGCCCGCAAGGTCGACAGGTCATGTTTTTTCAGCAGCGCCGGATCCTGGCGCTTGAGCACCCGCACCGCCGTCGGCGCCGAGAACAGCGTGTTGACGCCGAATTGCTCCACCAGCTTCCACAGGATGGCGCCGTCCGGACGTACCGGCGTGCCCTCGTACAGCACCGTCGCCTGCCCACCGATCAGCGGGCCGTACACGATATAGGAATGCCCCACCACCCAGCCGATGTCGCTGGTGCAGAAGAAGGTATCGCCGGCCTGGCCGTTGAACAGATATTCCATCGACGAGGCCAGCGCCACGGCGTAGCCGCCCGTGTCGCGCTGCACGCCCTTGGGCTTGCCGGTGGTGCCCGACGTATAGAGGATATAGCTGGGCTCGGACGACTCCAGCCAGGTGACCGGCACGTGCGCTGCGCGCCGGGCGGCGCGCAACGTGGCATAGTCCAGATCGCGCCCGGCCACCGGTTCGAACGGCGCCAGGCCGCGGTCGAATACCACCACCGCGGCCGGCGGCGTCTTGCACAGCGCAAGCGCCCGGTCCAGCAGGGGCTTGTAGGGCACCACCTTGCCCGCGCGCGAGCCCGCATCGGTACACACGATGACCTTGGGCGCCGCATCATCGATACGCTGCGCCAGATTGACCGACGCGAACCCGCCGAACACCACCGAATGCACCGCGCCGATGCGGGCGCAGGCCAACATGGTGAAAACCGCCTCGGGCACCATCGGCATATAGACCAGTACGCGGTCGCCGCGCTCCACGCCGAGGTCCCGCAGCATGGCCGCGGCGGCGTTCACCTCCTCGTAAACCTCCTGGCGGGTATACACGCGTTCACGCTCGACCTCGGTCGACACCCAGATCAGGGCAGGCTTGTCCGCCTGGGTCGGCAGCCAACGGTCAACGGCGTTGTAGCAGAGGTTGGTCCTGCCCCCCACAAACCACTTGGCGAATGGCGGCCGGGAGAAGTCCAGGACGGACTCGAACGGCGTTTCCCAGTGCACCCGGCCCGCCTGCTCGCGCCAGAAGGCATCGCGGTCATGAACCGAGCGGTAATGGAAATCCCTGGTTTTTTGCATTTTTGTCTCCTGGTATCGTGCATACGCCTTATGGCTGATTGCTTTCTTTTTGAATCCTTCGGTCATTTTGGTTGGCAAACCTTGCACCAGGCTTGCCACAAGTCAAAAAATTCTGCCACGCGTCCACGCCGCACGGGCGCCGGACTGGTTACAGTAACGAACCAGTCTTAAAAGTTTGGTAGAATCCCCGCGAAGTTGTACATAACGTATCCGTTGGTTGGCTGCTTGATTCCAGCCGTTCAGATGTTTTTCAGCGTTTTTGACGCTTTATGACAGCTGAACGCCTGAGTTGCGCCGCGACCTTCCCCAGGCGAATGCATCGACACTCCACCAACGCGCGACTGAACTCCCCCTCTGGCCAGGCAAACCGCGGTCTGCGTTTGCTGGCGCTGGCGGCGTGCGTCGCGGGTCTGGCGGGTTGTGCGGGCACACATCAGAAATCCAGCGCCTACACGTCCGAGATCGATCCCTACGAAACCGAATGGGTCGCCACCGCGGACGATCCCATCGGTATGCTGGTGGTGCAGAAATTCAAACGCGAGCGCCAGCGCAGCCAGGCCAGCGGCGTCAGCAGCGACAACGCGCTGGTCAGCGAAGCACTCAACTACCTGGGCATCCGCTACCGCTTTGGCGGCAACTCACCCGATACCGGGTTCGATTGCAGCGGCCTGGTGACCTATACCGCCGAACGCTCGCTGGGCCTGAAGCTGCCCCGCAATGCCGCCGAAATCGCCCAGCAAGGCGTTTCCGTCTCCAAGAGCGAACTCAAGGCCGGCGATCTGGTCTTCTTCAACACCATGGGCCGCCGCTACTCCCACGTCGGCATCTACCTGGGCGACGACCGCTTCGTGCACTCCCCCAGTTCCGGCGGCGTGGTGCGCGTCGAGAACATGACCCTGGCCTACTGGTCCAAGCGCTACAACGGCGCCCGCCGCATCGACACCAGCCTCGTCGCCACGGCGCGCGCCTCCAACTGAACGCCCCGGCATTCTGACCAGCCGGCCGGCCCGGCGCCATCCACCATACCGCGGCCCCTGCGGCGAACACGCACGACCGCCCTGAACAGCAAAACGCCGCCGGACTTTCCAGTCCGGCGGCGTTTTTCCTCTTCGCGGCCCGGGGCCGCGGGCCTTTGCGGCCTCCCCAGTTTGTCAATCTTGCGGGCGGCGCACAGGAATCAATGGACGGCCGCGACGCCCGCGCACAGGCCGCACTGCTGCAGGGCCTGCTGCATGCTGCACACCGAGCGGCGACAAGCCACCACCCGGATACCGCCGCGCTGGGCCGCATTGCGGAAGGTCTTCATGACGTTGTGACCCAGGAAATCCGTCAGCAGGATGACCAGCTGGGTGCCGGAGGGCAACTGCAACGTTTTCTTCTGGTGCGAGGGATCACGGCCGCTGATGTGGTGCGTGATCGAAATATTGTGTCCTTTGAGCAGATCCGGGATGTTGCCGAGCCTGTCGGCGCCGACTACCACTGCACTCAATCCTGCCGTCATGTTGAACCTCACTGGGTCGTTGAGAGACTGGATGTAATGATAATGATTCCTATTTTTTAGTCAACTCAAATGAGATCAGTTCTTATTTAATAATTTTAATGAGCTTGCGCGAAGGGATAGCGAGTCCGCCCCAGCCGCGCTGCCGGCTGGGGCCCGCCGCCCCCGGACCAGGCAAGAAAAAGGCGGCTCCCGAATGGGGAACCGCCTGGGGAAAACCGCCTGCGTGCCGGCGTCTGGGGCCCTGCTATTTCGGCGTGCCCTGCACCGCGTCGGTCACGACCGCGCGGGTCAGGGACGGCGCCAGCATTTCCAGGAAGGTGTACACATAGTCCCGCAGGAACACGCCGGCCTTGACGCCCACGCGCGTGGTGTGCGTGCCGAACAAGTGGCCCACGGGCAGCCCCACCAGGTTCGAATCGCGCCGCGGGTCATAAGCCACCCCGGCAATGATGCCGATGCCCAGGCCCACATCCACGTAAGTCTTGATCACGTCGGCATCAATGGCTTCCAGGACGATATCGGGATGAACCCCCTGGTTGGCGAAGATCTCGTCGATCGTGCTGCGGCCGGTGAAGGCGCGGTCGTAGGTGACGATGGGATATTCGGCCAGTTGCGCCAGCGACAGGCGCTTGGCCGCACTGGAGGTCAGCTCGGCCAGCGGGTGATCGGGCCGCACCACCACGGTATGCTCCCAGGCGTAGACCGGCAGGGTCGCCAGCCCCGGCGTCAAGGCCAGCGACTCGGTCGCCAGCGCCAGGTCGGCCTGCTCGTGCAGCACCATTTCCGCCAGTTGCGCGGGGCTGCCTTCGGCCAGCGACAGGTGCACCTTGGGGAATTGCTTGCGGAACGCCGGGATCACGCGCGGCAGCAGATAGCGCGCCTGGGTGTGGGTGCAGGCGATCACCAGCCCGCCTTCGTCGCGGCGCGCGAACTCGTCGCTGACCTTCTTCAGGTTGTCGACCTCGCGCATGATGCGGTCGATCACCTGGGACACCGCCAGGCCGGGCTTGGTCAGCCCCTTGATGCGCTTGCCGTGGCGTTCGAAGATCTTGATGCCGAGCTCGTCCTCGAACTCGATGATCGCCTTGGACACGCCCGGCTGGGAGGTATAGAGCATCCGGGCGGCTTCGGTCAGGTTGAAGTCGCGCCGGATGGTTTCGCGCACGAAACGGAATTGCTGCAGGTTCATGAATTGGCCCCTGGTAGACGGGCCAATTATAAGTAATAAGGACGCCTTTATATATTACTTATAAATATAAGCTTAGGCACAAGGCGTCCCTCTTTCAGCGCATCGAGATCGTGGTGTTCACGGTTTTGGCATGCGCCGACCAGCGCGCCGTGACCGTCTTGGTCTGGGTCCAGAACTGCACCGCCTGCTTGCCGTTGGGGCCCAGGTCGCCCAGCTTCGAGCCGCGCGAACCGGTAAAGCTGAACCAGGCCACCGGCACCGGAATCGGCACGTTGATGCCGACCTGGCCGACGTCGATGTTGTTCTGGAAGTAACGCGCCGCGCCGCCGTCCTGCGTGAACAGCGCGACACCGTTGCCATTGGGATTGCGGTTGACGAATTCGACCGCCTCTTCCAGCGTCTCCACGCCCACCACGCACAGCACCGGGCCGAAGATCTCCTCGGTGTAGATGGTCATGTTTTCGGTCACGCCGTCGAACACGGTCGGGCCAACGAAGTTGCCCTGCTCGAAACCGGCGACCTTCAGATTGCGGCCGTCCAGCAGCAGCTTGGCGCCTTCGTCCACGCCCTTCTGGATCAGGCTTTCGACACGCTTCTTGGCATTCGGCGACACCAGCGGGCCCAGGTCGGCGGCGCGATCCATACCCGAATTGACCTTGAGCTTCTTGGCGCGCTCGACGAAATCAGGCAGCCAGTTGCGGGCGTCGCCCACCAGCACGGCGACGGAAGAAGCCATGCAGCGCTGGCCGGCGGCGCCGAAGGCCGCCCCCACCAGTTGGTTCAGCGCCACGTCCGGATCGGCGTCCGGCAGGATCACGCAGTGGTTCTTGGCGCCCATCATCGACTGGCAGCGCTTGCCGGCGGCCGAGGCGCGGTTGTAGATCTCGGTGCCGACGCGGGTTGAACCGATGAACGACACCGCCTTGATGTCAGGATGCTCGCACAGGCCGTTGGCGGTATCCGGGCCGCCATGCACCACGTTCAGCACGCCCGGCGGCAGGCCGGCTTCCAGCGCCAGCTGGGCCAGGAACAGCGACGCGGTCGGGTCCTGCTCGGACGGCTTGAGCACAAAGGTATTGCCGCAGGCCACTGCGATCGGGAACATGAAGCACGGCAGCATCACCGGAAAATTGAACGCGGTGATGCCGGCGCACACGCCCAGCGGCTGGATCAGGGTGTAGACGTCAATGCCGGAGGCGGCGTTCTCGGCGTATTCGCCCAGTTGCAGGTTGGCGATCGAGCAAGCGTGCTCGACCACTTCCAGGCCGCGGCCGACCTCGCCTTCGGCATCCGGCAGGGTCTTGCCGTGCTCGCGGGTGATCATCTCGGCCAGCTTGCCGGTGTTGGCGCGCAGCAATTCCTGGAACTTCAGCATAACGCGCATGCGCAGGCCCTGGCCGCTGTTGCGCCAGGTCTTGAAGGCTTCCTTGGCATTGGCGATGGCCTCGTCCAGTTCCTCGCGCGTGGCGAAGGGCACCTTGGCCACGACCTCCTGGGTGGCGGGGTTGATCACGTCACGCCATTCGGTGGTCTTGGACTGTACGAGCTTGCCGCCGATCAATAGCGGAACGCGGGGGACTTCACTCATTTGATGCTCCTCACACTGCATAGTCGATGCGGATGGAATCCGCGTTCTTGGATCTCGCGCGGGCGCCGCCGGACTGCCCCGGCGGCGCCACGCCTTACTTCTGCACCAGCGGGCAGGTCGAATCGGCCAGCGGCTGGAAAGCCTCGGACGCCGGAATGGTCGCCACCAGCTTGGAATAGTCCCAACCGCCCTTGGATTCGGACGGCTTCTTCACTTCATACAGATACATGTCGTGGATCACGCGGCCATCGGGACGGATCGAGGCGTTGCGCATGATCGGATCCTTGATCGGCAGCGCGCGCATCTTGTCCGCGACCACCTTGCCGTCGGTGCTGCCCGAAGCCGCCACCGCGCGCAGGTAATGCAGCACGCTGGAATACACGCCGGCCTGCGTCATGGTCGGTTTCAGGCCACGGAAGGCCTTCTCGAAGCGCGCCGACCACTGACGCGTGGCGTCGTCGTAATCCCAGTAGAAGCCGTCCACGTACGACAGGCCCTGGGCGCTTTCGAGCCCCAGCGCGCGCAGGTCGGACAGGAAGATCAGCAGCGACACCAGGCGCTGGCCGCCGGCCACGATGCCGAACTCGCGCGCCTGCTTGACCGCGTTGACCGTGTCCTGGCCGCCGTTGGCCAGCGCCACCACCTGCGCCTTGGAGCTTTGCGCCTGCAGCAGGTAGGACGCAAAATCCGGCGCGTTGAGCGGATGGCGCACGCTGCCGACGACCGTGCCGCCCAGCGCCTTGACGGCCTTGGCGGTGTCGGCCTCGAGCGAATGGCCGAAGGCGTAATCGACGGTGATGAAGTACCAGGACTTGCCGCCCGCCTTGACCGTGGCCTTGGCGCCGCCGGCGGACTGCGAGTAGGTGTCGAACATCCAATGGAAACCGACCGGCGAGCACTCTTTGTTGGTCAGGGCCGTGGTGGCCGGACCGGAGAACATCACCACCTTGTTCTTCTCGCGCGCGATGCCCTGCACCGCCAGCGCCACGGCCGAATTGGTCAGGTCGGCGATGGCGGTGACGCCGTCGCGGTCGAACCACTCGCGCGCCTTGGCCGCGCCCACGTCGGCCTTGTTCTGGTTGTCGGCCGACACCAGTTCGATCTTCATGCCCTTGCATTCCGCGGCCAGGCAATCGTCGATGGCCAGCTGCGCCGCCGCCACCGAACCGGGCCCGCCCATGCCGGCGTAAGTGCCCGACATGTCGGTCAGGACGCCGATCTTCACTGGCGGTTTATCCGCCGCATACGCCTGACCCAACAGCGCTGCGCCCAGACACAAGCCTGCGGCCAGCCCGCGTGCGTGCAATTCCATGGATTTGTCTCCTGAGTGTTATGCGTTATGGCGCCGTCTTTGCGGCCTGCCGCTCCCGGGGGTTGCCCCAGGGCTGCCGACCCAGTGTAGATGTGTGAAAATCAACAAGCAACACCAGAAATGCACATTCCTTGTGCATCAATGCACAATCATGTCAGAGGCGAAAAACGTGCTGGATTGGGACAGCCTGCGGTATTTCCTGGAAGTCGCGCGGACCCAGCGCGTCAGCGCCGCGGCGCGGCGGCTCGGGGTCGAGCACACTACCGTGTCACGGCGCATCCGCGCCCTGGAAACCGAACTGGACACCCTGCTGTTCGAGAAATCGCGCAGCGCCGGCTTTGTCCTGACCGAGGACGGCCAGCGCCTGTTCGTACATGCCGAGCAGATGGAAAGCACCGTGCACAGCGCCCGCGAGGCCCTGTCGGGCATCGGCCAGGCGCTGTCCGGTCACCTGCGCATCGGCGCCACCGAGGGCTTCGGCAGCTACGTACTGACGCCGCTGGCGGCCGATTTCCAACGGCGCTATCCGCACATCACCCTGGACATTCTGCCGGTGCCGCGTTTCGTCAGCCTGTCCAAGCGCGAGGCCGACCTGGCCATCACCATCGAGCGCCCCCAGCGGGGCCCGTATGTCTGCAGCAAACTGTGCGACTACACGCTGCGCCTGTACGGCACCCCCGAGTATCTGGCGCGGCACCCGCCGATCCGTGACCGCGCCGACCTCGCCAGCCACAGTTTCATCGGCTATGTCGACGAGCTGCTGTTCAGCGAACGGCTGCGCTACCTGGAAGACCTGCTGCCGGCCAGCCGGGTGGTGTTGCGCAGCACCAGCGTGGTGGCGCAGTACCACGCGGCGCTGCAAGGGCAGTCACTGGCCATCCTGCCCTGCTTCATCGCGGCGCAGGACCCGCGGCTCAGGCCGGTGCTGGAAACCGAAGTGGAGATCACGCGCTCGTTCTGGATGTATTGCCACGAGGACCTGCGCAAGCTCAAGCGCGTGACGGTGCTGTGGGAATTCATCCGCAAGTCGGTGCTGAAGAATGCCGATCTGCTGGCTGGCAAGCGCGGCACGATGAAATACCTGCCCTGAGGGCGAGCCCCGGGGCAGGTCAGGCGGCGCCGGTGGCGCGAAGCGTCCTCAACTGTTCTTGGGCGCCTTGACGCGCAGCCGCCGCGCCAGCAGGAACGCCGTGAAGGCCGCGACGATCAGGTGGATCGCCACCGTGCCCACGCCAAAACTGAGCTTGCCGTTGGAAATCCAGGCACGCGACAGGTTGATCAGGTTCATGTACAGCAGGCCCACCAGGCCGGCGATCAACAGGTCGCCGGAACGGCCCAGGCGCGGATTCACGGCACCCAGCGGGATCGCCAGCAACGCCAGGTTGAGCGCGGCCAGTGGCAGCGAGATGCGCCACATCACCTGCGACCAGCTGCTGGTGGTGTTATCGGCCATCAGTTGCGGCGTGGTGCGGGCCTTGGCCGAGCGTTCGGCGGCGGCGCGCGCGGCCGCAACGGGATCGTCGCCCCCCTTGCTCTCCAGGCGCAGCCCGTATTTGTCGAAGTGCACCAGGCGGATCTCGGGCGTGCCCGGCTTCAGGTCGTAGCGATGGCCCTCGCCCAGCACCAGGAAGCGGTCGCCATTGGGCAGGGTTTCGCTGTGGGCGCTGCTGGCGGTCAGCACGCTGAGCCATTCCGGCCCGGTTTCGCGCGCGAACACATTGCCCAGCTCGTCGGAGGGCTTGGCCGGATCCTCGGCGAAGAACACGCGGTTGCCGCCCGCCGATTCCGCGAACTGGCCCGCGGTGACCTTGGACAGGTCGGAGCGCTGCTCGAAGCGTTCGTGGTATTCGCCGATCTGGCGATAGGCCCAGGGCGCGGCCACCAGCGTCAGTCCGGCCACCGCGATGGCCACGGGAACGGCAACGCGCAGCACCGGCTTGAGCCAATCGGCCAGCGACAGGCCGCTGGCGAACCACACCACCATCTCGGATTCCCGGTAGTTGCGCGTGACCGTGGTCAGCACCGCAATGAAGACCGACACCGCCAGGATGGTCGGCAAGGCCGTGATGGTGGACAGCGCGGCCAGCACGAGCACGACGTCCGCCCCGATGTTGCCACCCGCGGCTTCACCGAGCAGGCGCACCAGCAGCACGCTGAGCCAGACGATGAGCAAGGTGGAAAAGACGACGCCAGCGTGACTGGTGATCTCGCTGACGACAGAGCGTTTGAATAGAGACATGGGAGAATATGCGGGATAATCGACCGCATCATACAGACGCACACGGGAAACCCTCATGGAATTTAGCACACAGACCACCGCTTCCCTGCACCAGATCAAAACCGCCGCGCTGGCGATCGGGGTCTACGCCGACGGCGTGCTGAGCCCCGCCGCCGACCTGATCGACCGCGCCTCCAACGGCGCCGTGCGCGCCGTCGCGAAGAACGAGTTCCGCGGCCGCGCCGGGTCCACCCTGGTGCTGCGTTCCCTGCCGGGCGTGTCGGCCCAGCGCGTGGTGCTGGTCGGCCTGGGCAAGCAGGACGAGTACTCGGCCCGCGCCCACGCCTCGGCCGAACAGGCCTTCGCCGCCGCCTGCGTCGCGGCCCAACTGACCGAAGGCGTGTCCACGCTGCTCGCCAACCCGATCGCCGACGTGGCCGTCATCGCCCGCGCCCGCAGCGCCGCCATCGCGGCCGGCAGCGCCACCTATCACTATGACGCCAGCTTCGGCAAACCGGACCGCGACGCCCGCCCCAAGCTCAAGAAGATCGTGCAGATCGTCGAACGCGCCGACGCCGCCCAGGCTCAGAAAGGCCTGCGCGAAGGCGCCGCCATCGCCAACGGCATGGACCTGACCCGCACCCTGGGCAACCTGCCCGGCAACATCTGCACCCCCACCTACCTGGGCGACACCGCCAAGCGCCTGGCGCGCGAGTTCAAGTCGCTCAAGGTCGAGGTCATGGACCGTAAACAGGTCGAGGCCCTGGGCATGGGGTCGTTCCTGTCGGTGGCGCGCGGCTCCGAGGAAGCGCTGCGCTTCATCGTCCTGCGCCACGCCGGCAAGCCCGCCAAGAAAGGCGCCAAGGCGGCGCAAGGCCCCATCGTGCTGGTCGGCAAGGGCATCACCTTCGATGCCGGCGGCATCTCGCTCAAGCCCGCCGCCACCATGGACGAAATGAAGTACGACATGTGCGGCGCCGCCAGCGTGCTGGGCTCGTTCCGCGCCCTGGCCGAACTGGAACTGCCGCTGGACGTGATCGGGCTGATCCCGGCCTGCGAAAACCTGCCCAGCGGCAAGGCCAACAAGCCGGGCGACGTGGTCACCAGCATGGCCGGCCTGACCATCGAGATCCTCAACACCGATGCCGAGGGCCGCCTGGTGCTGTGCGACGCGCTGACCTACGCCGAGCGCTTCAAGCCGTCCACCGTCATCGACATCGCCACCCTGACCGGCGCCTGCGTGGTGGCCTTGGGCCACGTCAACACCGGCCTGTTCACCAAGGACGACGCGCTGGCCGAGGCCCTGTCGACCGCCGGCCGCCAGGCCCTGGACACCGCCTGGCGCATGCCGATGGACGATGCCTACCAGGACCAGCTCAAGTCCAACTTCGCCGACCTGGCCAATATCGGCGGCCCCCCGGCCGGCGCCGTCACGGCCGCCTGCTTCCTGTCGCGCTTCGCCAAGTCGTACCGCTGGGCCCACCTGGACATCGCCGGCACCGCCTGGAAGAGCGGCAAGGACAAGGGCGCCACCGGCCGCCCCGTGCCGCTGCTGATGCAGTTCCTGCTGGACCAGGCTTGAACCGCCGCGCACGGAAACCGGCATGACGCGCATCGACTTCGCTTTCGGCGCGCCCGACCGCTTGCGCATGGCCTGCCAGGTGGTGCGCAAGCGCTATCTGGCAGGCCAGCGCCTGGTGGTGTACTGTAGGGAAGGTTCGCGCCTGGCGGCTTTCGACCGGATGCTATGGGCCTTCGACGACACCTCGTTCGTGCCGCATGTCCTGGCCAACGATCCGCTGGCGGCCGAAACGCCCGTCATCCTGACGGCCAGCGACCCATGGCAGGCGGCCCAGGCCGCGGTGGCTGACGGCCAGCCGCAGCCCTGGCTGCTCAATCTCGACGACACGTGCCCTCCGGGCTTCGAAGCCTTCGAGCGCCTGCTCGAGATCGTCTCCGACGACCCCGATGACAAGCAGGCCGCGCGCCAGCGCTGGCGGGCATACCAGGGCGCCGGCCACACGCCGCACAGCCACGACCTGAGCCAGCGCCAATCGGGCGCCTGAAGTCCCGCGCCGCGAGCGCCTTTCACCTTTACGCCCCGCGCCGCCCCCGGGCGACGCCATCTCGATTCCCGGGAGCCTTCCATGCCCCACTATCCCTCCGACGCCGGCATCCCCACCCTGACCCAGCGGGCCGAGCCCACGCTGGCACCGTACCAGCCGCCGCCGTCGGCCGGCTCCACGCCGGCCTCCCCGGCACACGACGTTGGGCGCCCGGATGCCGGCGACACCTGGCCGGTGCTGACCGATGTGGCCGACGACGACGTGCCGCTGTTGACCGACGTGGCCAATGACGAGGAACCGGCGCATCCGGCTGGCAGCGCCGCGCCCCTGCCGCGCGAGCCGCTGACCGAAACGCCCCCCTCCCCGATCCTGGCGGCGCGCCTGCAGGCCGAGATCGAGCAGGCCATGCGCCTGGCCCTGGCCGACGCCATCAGCCAGGTCCAGGCACGCTTGGATGCGGAACTGCCCGCCATCGTGGCGCGGGTGATGCGCGAGGTCAGGCCCGGTTGAATCCGCGACGAACGCCCCCACCATGCGATCATGCGGTATCGACGCGCGTCCCCCGAGCGTCAATTCCTCCAAGAACTGGATTCTTCAGGGAACTGTAAGGTATCCTTGGCATCTAAGCCTTCTAGGCAAATCACTTTCTGCCGTAAACAGGAGTCCTCCATGAACGAATATCGTCCGTCCCCTTTTAACCGTTCCGGCGCCCTGGCCGGCGCGCCGGGCGAGGTCGCGCGCAACAAAGTCCTGCGCAACACCTATTGGCTCCTGGCGCTCTCGCTGATCCCGACCGTGCTGGGCGCGGCCGTCGGCCTGTACACCGGCATCAACCGTGTCATGGGCGCCAGCCCGGGCCTGTCCGCCATCGTGTTCCTGGTGGGCGCCTTCGGCCTGATGTTCGCCATCGAGAAGAACAAGAACAACTCGCTGGGCGTGGTCCTGCTGCTCGCCTTCACGTTCTTCATGGGCGTGATGCTGTCGCGCCTGCTCGGCTTCGTGATGGGCTTCAGCAACGGTTCGCAGCTGGTGATGACGGCCTTCGGCGGCACCGCGGTCGTGTTCGGCACCATGGCCACGCTGGCCACCACCATCAAGCGCGACCTGTCCGGCCTGCAGAAATTCCTGTTCATCGGCGCGGTCGTGATCCTGGTCGCCGCGCTGGCCAACATCTTCCTGCAGTTGCCTGCCTTGATGCTGACCATCTCGGTGCTGGCCATCGTGATCTTCTCGGCGTTCATGCTGGTCGACCTGCAGCGCGTCGTGAACGGCGGCGAAACCAACTACGTGTCCGCCACGCTGGCCATCTACCTGGATGTCTACAACGTCTTCTCGAACCTGCTGATGCTGCTGGGCATCTTCGGCGGCAACCGCGAATAAGCGCGCGCCGCGCTACAGTCGCAAGGGCCTGCATGCAATATGCGGGCCCTTTTTCATTGGAGCGAGCCATGCCCGACCGCCGTCGATTCCTGCAGGCCGCTGCCTGCGCCCCCTTGCTGGCCCAGCCCTGGACAGCAAGCGCCCTGACCACGCGGCAGCCGATGCTGGCCCGCCCGATCTGGTCCACGGGCGACATGCTGCCGGTGATCGGCCTGGGCACTGCCGACACCTTCAACGTGCCGCCCTCGGACGCGGCAGCGATGGCGCCACTGGCGCAGGTCGTGGATGCATTGCTGGCGGCGCGCGGCGCGCTGATCGACACCGCCCCCAGCTACGGCCAGGCCGAGGCGGTTACCGGCGCGCTGCTGGCGCGCGAGCCGGACCGGCGTCCATTGGTGTTCCTGGCCACCAAGATCAGCACCCAGGGCCACGAGGCGGCCCGGCGCCAGATCGAGAACTCGCTGCGCGCGCTGCGCACGCAAAAGCTCGACCTGATCCAGGTCCACAACCTGATCGATACTCGCAACCAGTTGGCGCTGCTGCGCGAACTCAAGCAGCAGGGCGTGACGCGCTACATCGGCATCACGCACTACACCGACGCCGCCCATGACGAACTGACCGGGCTGGTCGAAAAGGAGCGGCCCGACTTCGTGCAGATCAACCTGTCGGTGGGCGCGCGCAATGCCGAAAAGCGCCTGCTGCCGGCCTGCCAGGCCAATGGCGTCGCGGTGCTCATCAACCGGCCGTTCCAGGATGGCGCGCTGTTCCGCCAGGTCAGGGGCCGGCCGCTGCCGGACCTGGCCGCCGAAATCGGCTGCACGTCGTGGGCGCAACTGTTCCTGAAGTTCATCATTGGCCATCCGGCCGTGACCGCCACCATCCCCGCCACCTCCAAGCCCGCCAACATGGCGGCCAATGCACAGGCCGGTTTCGGCCGCCAACCAGACGCCGCCTTGCGCGAACGCATCGCCGCCCTGCTGGACTGAAACCATGCGAGCCGGCGATTCCTGGCGCCGCCGGGCGGCGCAAGCGCTGGGCATCGAGACCGGCGAGCTGGCGGCCGGCGCCTGCGGTTTCGCCTTTTTCTTTTTCCTGTTCTGCGGCTATTTCATGCTGCGCCCGCTACGCGAAACCCTGGGCATCCAGGCGGGTGTCGACCAGTTGCAATGGCTGTTCACCGCCACTTTTCTTGCCATGCTGGCGGTGGTGCCGCTGTTCGGCTGGCTGTCGGCCCGGGTCGCGCGCGCCGCGCTGGTGACCTGGGCCTACGCCGCCTTCGCCATCACCATGGCCTGCTACGCCGCGCTGTTCCATTGGCGGCCGGACGGCATCTGGGCCGCGCGCAGCTTCTACGTCTGGCTCTCGGTCTTCAATCTGTTCGTGGTCTCGCTCGGCTGGAGCCTGATGGCCGACGTGTTCCGCATGGACTCGGCCAAACGCCTGTTCGCCTTCATCGCCGCCGGCGCCAGCGCCGGCGGCCTGTGCGGTCCGCTGCTGGGCGGCCTGCTGGCCGGCACGCTGGGGCCGGCGGGCCTGCTGCTGCTGTCGGCTCTGTTGCTGGCAGCGACGCTGCCGCTCAAGCGCTGGCTGCTACGCTGGCGCGCCGCAACGCGCTCGGACGCCGACACCACCGAGCTGGCGGCGCCGATCCGCGGCGCCACCCTGGCCGGTCTGGCGCGGGTGTTCCAGTCGTCCTATCTCCTGGGCATCGCCGCGCTGGTCCTGCTGCTGGCGACGCTCAGCACCTTTCTCTACATGGAGCAGGCGCGGCTGGTGGCCGCCGCATTCCCCGACACGGCGCAACGCATCCGTGTCTTCGCCGTGCTGGACTTCACTGTCCAGGCGCTGTCGCTGTTGTCGCAATTGTTCCTCACAAGCCGGCTCGCCGCCCGGCTCGGGGTGCGCTTCCTGGTGGCGGCGGTGCCACTGGCGATGGCGCTGGCCTTCCTGCTGCTGGCGGTCCATCCGGTATTCACCGTCCTGGCCGGCGCCATGATCCTGCGCCGCGTGGGCGAATACGCCTTGGTCAAGCCCGGGCGCGAGATGCTGTTCACCGCGGTATCGCCCGAGGACAAATACAAGGCCAAGAACGTCATCGACACCGTGGTCTACCGTGCCGGCGATGCGGCCAGCGGCTGGGTCAAGGCGGGCATCGACGCGCTCGGCCACGGCGTGGCGCTGATCGCCTTGCTCGGTGTGCTGTGCGCGCTGGCCGCGGCGACGCTCGGCTACGGATTGGGGCGCCGGGCCGATCGGCAAGCGCCCTCCAATTCTTAGGTTTTCCAGAATGACCATCTGATTCAACCAAACGGATTTCGGCCGTTGCCGCCGCACAATAGCGCAGCCCTCAACGTTCCGGGAACCGCCATGACACGCATCGCCAGCCTTGCCGCCCTGTTGCTCAGCCTGACCGCCGCGCCCGCGCTGGCCGATTATCCCGAACGCCCGATCACGCTGATCGTGCCCGCCGCCGCCGGCGGCAACGCCGACATCACCGCCCGCCTGATCGGTCAGGAAATGGCGCGCCAGCTGGGCCAGGCGGTGGTGGTGGAAAACCGTGTCGGCGCCGGAGGCCGCATCGGCACGCAGGCGCTGGTGCGCGCCGCGGCCGATGGCTACACCATCGGCTACGCCCACGTCGGCACGCTGGTGCTGCATCGCTATCTCTTCAAGCAACAACTCTACGACCTCGACCGAGACATCGTCCCCATCGGGCTGGTGGCCGAGACACCGAACGTCATCGTCGTCAAGGCAACCTCGCCCTATCGCGATCTCAAGCACTTCATCGACGCCAGCCGCGCCCAGCCCGACCGATTGACCATGACCTCGGCCGACCCGGGCACCACCAGCGAAGTCGGCGTCAAATTGTTCATCGCCCAGACCGGCGCGGCTGTACGCCAGATTCCGTACAAGGCCACCGCCGCCCAACTGGCCGACCTGCTGGGCGGCCATGTGGATGCCATGATGGAAAACCTGCCGCCGCTCATCGGCAATCTGAAGGACGGCCGGCTGCGCGCCCTGGCCGTGACGACCCGGCGCCGCGCCGCCTCGAATCCCGATGTGCCGACAGTAGCCGAGCAGGGCTATCCCGATTACGAGCAATCGGCCTGGAGCGCCCTGGTGGCGCCGGCCGGCACCCCGCCCGCGGTGATCGCGCGGCTGAATACCGCCATGAATAAAGCCCTGCATTCGGACGCGATCGCCAGGGAATTGCGCAGTCGATCGCAAGAACCGCTGGGCGGCACGCCCGACCAGGTCAAGACCCAGATCCAGAAGGAATTGCCCAAATGGGAAAACATCATCAAGGCGGCCGGCACCACGCTGGACTGATGACCGACCGCCCCGCACGCCCCGGAGACGCACCATGGCCCAGGTAAGCCGCGAAGACTTCACCTGCGCCGCGGCCACCAACGCCTCGGCCTACCGGCGCATCACCGTGCCGGTTCTGAAGATCGACGCGGGTCCCGGCCCTGCCGTCGCGCTGCTGGCTGGCGTGCATGGCGACGAGTGGGAGGGCCAGGCCGCCATCCTGCAACTCTGGCAACTGTTGCCTGGCGTACTGCAACGCGGCACCGTTTACCTGCTGCCCGCCGCCAACGCCGAGGCATCGCTGGCCGGTACCCGGTTGTCGCCGTCGGACCACGGCAATCTCAATCGCGCCTTCCTCGGCGCGCCGGCACGCGGCTACACCGAAAGCGTGGCCGCCGCGCTGCAAGCCCGGTTGCTGCCGCGCGTCCAGGCCCTGGTCGACGTACATAGTGGCGGCGCCTCGCTGCGCTACCTGCCGTCGTCGGTCATCACGCGCTATGGCGATGACGCATTCGATGAGCGCCTGCCGGCGCTGGCGCGCGCCTTCGGCCTGCCGCAATGCGTGTTCTTCCGGGGCGGCGAAAGCGGCTCCCTGCCGGCCGCCGCCAGTCGCCTGGGCGTGCTGCGCCTGAGCGCGGAAATCGGCGGCGGCGGCGAAACCACCCACACGCTGGTGGCGCGCTGCCGCGACGGCCTGCTCGGCTGCCTGGCCGAACTCGGGCTGCTGGCGGGCGCCCCGCCCCGCCCCGCCAGCCCCACGCTGCACGATCTGGACGCCCCGGCCGCCACCCTGCGCGCACGCGAAAGCGGCGTCTTCATCCCCGCCGTCGACCTGGGCCAGGCCGTGACGGCGGGCCAGGCCATCGGCCAGCTCATCGAACCGGCGCGCCCCGACCAGCCCGCGCGCACCCTCGCCAGCCCGCAGACAGGCACCGTCGTCTGCCTGCGCGCCATCGCCCGCAGCGATGACGGCGACTGCCTGCTGCAAGTGGCCCCCGCCCTCTCCCTGGACTCCCTAGCCTCGTTGTACTGACTCATGCAGATGAACCCCCGCTTGTCCGGCCTGCGCTGCCTGCGCTGCGAAGCCCTGCTGCCCCCCGCCGACTACCCCGAAGGTTGCCCGCACTGCCTCGCGGCTGGCCATCCGGCTTCGCTAGAATGCCACTACGATGCAGCGCCCGGCGATGCCATGGAACTGCCGGTATGGCAGCCCGTGACCCTCGGCGAGGGCGCCACGCCCTGCCTGGAGGCCGACGCCCTGGCAAAGACCGAAGGCGTCGGACAGCTGTGGCTCAAGTGCGAAAGCGCCAACCCCACCGGCAGCCACAAGGACCGCATGGCCGCCCAGTTGGTGTCGCGTGCGCGCTTGGCCGGCGCGCAACGCGTGGCTGCCGCCTCCAGCGGCAATGCCGGCGTCTCGCTGGCGGCCTACTGCGCCGCGGCCGGCCTGCGGGCCGACATCGCCATCACCCGCAACTGCCCGCCGCTGCAACGCGAGGCCATGCAACGCTTCGGCGCCCATCTCACTGCCTTCGACGACAGCCTGGCACGCTGGCCGCACGTGGCGGACCTGTGCCGCAATCAGGGCGCCTTCGCCGGGACCAACTACCTGAACCCGCCGGTGGGGACACATCCGTACGGCGTCGAAGGCTACAAGCCCATCGCGCAGGAAATCCTCGATGCCTGCGGCCTGCCCACCGATATCGTGGTGCCGACCGCGCGTGGCGACCTGCTCTGGGGCATTTTGCTCGGTTGGCAGCACCTGCTGCGCGCCGGCCGTATCCCGCGCCTGCCGCGACTGCACGCGGTCGAACCCTATGCCCGCCTGGCGCGCGCGCGCAGCGCCGGCGATGCCCGCGGCCTCTGGGAAGGCTCGACCGACCAGTACTCGATTGCCGGCGGCACCGTCACGCTGCAGGCGCTGGAGGCCCTGCGGCGTTCAGGCGGTTCGCCGGTCGACGTTTCCGACGCTGCCGCCGCCCAGGCACAGCAGCGCCTGGAACGCATGGGAATGGCCACGGAATTGTCGTCGGCGGCAGCGCTGGCGGCGGTCACACGCCTGCGCCGCGCCGGCCAGTTGGATGCGGAATCATCGGTGGTGTTGATCCACACATCGGACGGCCGCCGTGGTTAGCCCCGGCCCGGCCGCCGGACAAAGCGCTTCGCCCGGCTTCAGGCGCGCTTGACGCCGTAGCGCTCCACCAGCGGCGCCAGCGCCGCGCGCAGGCAGGTCGCCCAGTACTTGCCTGCCTCGGACAGCGGCCGGCTGCCATGCACGATCATGTGGCATTCGAAATGCACCGGCGCCGCCAGCGGCCGGTGACATAACCCCGCCGCCTCCAGACCGACAGCGGTCGCCGGATTGGCAATACCGACGCCATGACCCGCCAACGCCAAATGGCATACGGTGCTGGAATAAGGCGTCTCGATGGCGACCTTCAACCCCAGGCCGGCCTGCAACAACAGGGCGTCCAGGCGCTGGCGCGAAGCATCCTCGGCGTTCAGGGCAATCACATCGACCTCGGCCAGTTGCGCCAGGCCAACCTGCTGCGCCCGGGCCAGCGGATGTCCGTCGGGAAACACCGCCACCGCCCGCAGACTTGCCAGCCGGTGGCCGCGCAAGCCCTCCAGTTCGGATTCGTCGGCCACCGCCGCCAGATCGAGTTCGCCCGACACCACCATATCGCGCAGTGTGTTCGAGTCGCGGATCTGCAAATACAAGGGGGTGTCGGGATAGCGCTGGCGAAAGCGTGCGATCGTGTCGCTGACGATCGCACCGCTGTAGGCATGGATGCAACCAATGCGCAGGCGCGGCTGCGCCGCGCCACGGATGGCGCGGATCTTGCGGCCCAGCGTTTCCAGGCCCACGTTCAGGCGGCGGATTTCCTCGTACAGCAACGTGGCCTCGGGAGTGCGCTGCATGCGCTGGCGCACGCGTTCGAACAGGCGCAGTTCGATGGCGGCCTCGAGCGCGGCCAGCGTGGCGCTGACGGTGGCGGGCGACACGTCGAGCCGCCGGGCCGCGGCGGTCACGCTTTCCGTTTCATAGACGGTGCGGAAGGTCTCGACCTGCTTGAGCGTGAAGGTCATGGCCAGGCGTGCCGCCGGTTCAGATGCGCTGCAGGTCCATCAGCACCCGGCGCGTGGCCAGGGGCCGCCCGGCCAGATTCTCGGCCAGCCGCTCGCGCAGATCGCGGCGCAGGGCCGGCTCGATCACAGGGTCGTCGAAGTCCGGCTCGGCCTCGTCCACGCCGTACCCGGTTTCGCGCAACAGCGTCCACTCGAAGCGGCGCAATGCCCCTGCCGCACGGGTCCCCCCCGCCAACTGCTGCAACGCCATGTCGTAGGCATCGAACAACAGCGGATGAGCGTCTTCACGCGGCAGCAACCGCAGAAGCAGTTCGTTCATGTACCACGCCGACATCAGCGCGGTGCCGCTCAAGGCGCGCACGCCCATGATCTCGGCGCGCGTCAGGGTCTTGACCTCGCCATTGCCGGTCCAGGACAGCAGCAGCGGCTGGAAGGCCGACAGCACGGGACGCAGCACGGAGTACGGGCGCTTGGCGCCCTTGGCGACCATGGCGACACAGCCATGGTCGCGGGAGAAAGTCTGCACGATGAGGGAGGTCTCGCGCCACGCCGTGGCGTGGAGCATGTATCCCGGGCGATCCTGGACGCGAGGCGCCCGTCTACTCATAACCCAGGTCGCGCAGCGCACTCTCGCGGTCGGACCAGCCCTTGCGCACCTTGATGTAGATCTCAAGATGCACCGGCTTGTCCAACAGCTTGGCGATGTCCTGTCGCGCTTCCGTGGCGATGCGCTTCATGTGCATGCCGCCCGTGCCCAGCAGGATCGGCTTGTGGCTGTCGCGCTCCACCACGACGCAGGCGGCGATGCTCGCCCCCTTGTCGGTTTCTTCCCATTGCTCGATCACGACCGTACAGCCATAGGGCAATTCGTCGCCCACCAGGCGGAAGATCTTCTCGCGCACCAACTCGGCCGCGATGAAGCGCATCGGCCGGTCGGTCAGGGTGTCTTCCTCGAACATCGGCTCGCCTTCCGGCAGCCGCACCGCGATTTCCTGCAGCAGCTGGTCGAGCTGCTGGTTCTTGGTGGCGCTGACCGGCACCACGGCGCCGAAGGGATGCAGCGCCATGATCTTCGAGACGAACGCGAACAGCTCGTCGCGGTTCTTGAGCGCGTCGATCTTGCTGACGACCAGGATGGTGCGCTCCGGCGCGGGCAGCAGCGGCAGCAGCTTGGCGTCGCCCTCCGACCACTTGCCAGCCTCGACCACGTGCACCACTACGTCGACATCGGCCAGCGCCTGCGTCACCACGCGGTTCATCATGCGGTTCATGGCGCCGCCATGGCGGGTCTGGAACCCCGGCGTATCGACGAACACGAACTGCTCGTGGTCGCGCGTCAGCACCCCATGGATGCGGTGGCGCGTGGTCTGCGCCTTGCGCGACACGATGGAAATCTTGGAACCGATCAGCGCGTTGGTCAGCGTGGATTTGCCCACATTGGGACGGCCGACGATGGCCACGAAACCGGTACGGAAAGGGGTATCGCTCATTTAGTCTCTTGAGACACTGCCACGGGCAGCGACAACTGCGCGGTTTTGCGCGCCTTGCCCGACTTGCGGGCAGCCTTGGACGCCGGGCTGATGGCCTGCGCAGCCTCCAGCGCCAGCTTGGCGGCCGACTGCTCGGCCGCGCGGCGGCTGGCGCCGGGCGCGTTCACCTTGATCTCCAGCGCCGGAATGGCGCATTCGACCTCGAATTGCTGGCTGTGGGCCGCGCCGTGCGTGGCCACCACGGTGTACAAAGGCAGGGCCAGCTTGCGGCCCTGCAGGAATTCCTGCAGCAAGGTCTTGGCGTCCTTGCCCAGGGTCTTGGGATCGACCGAGGCCAGCACCGGCTGGTACTGGCGCACGATCACGCGGCGGGCGGCATCGAATCCGGCGTCCAGGAATACCGCGCCGAACAGGGCCTCGACCGTGTCCGCCAGGATCGATGGACGGCGGAACCCTCCGCTTTTCAATTCACCCTCGCCCAGGCGCAGGTATTGGGACAATTCCAGGCGCTGGGCGATGTCCGCCAGCGAGGCCTGCTTGACCAGGTTGGCCCGCAGGCGTGACAGGTCGCCTTCGTCGATTTTCGAATAACGCTCGAACAGCATCGCCGCGACGACGAAGTTCAGCACGGAATCCCCAAGGAATTCCAGACGCTCGTTGTGGCGCGCGCCATGGCTGCGGTGCGTCAGCGCCTGTTCAAGCAATGCTGGATCACCGAAGTGGTGATCCAACCGGTTTTCTAGCGTGGCTAGCGACATAATCAGTTGAACCGGCCGATGCGGCTGAGATCGCTGAAATTCATCCAGATGAAGAACGCCTTCCCGACGATATTGGATTCCGGCACGAAACCCCAGTATCGGCTGTCGGCGCTGTTATCCCGATTATCGCCCATGGCGAAATAATGCCCCTCGGGTACTTTGCAGCGTACCCCATCGCGGGAATATTGGCAGTTCCCGAGGTTGGGAAATTGGTATTGCGGCCGATATTCTTGCGGACGGCTCTCATCCAGCAGGATATTGTGGTTAACTTCGCCCAATTTCTCTTTATATTGTGCGATATAAGAGACACGGTCCGGCTCGAAGTAGTCGCCGTCGCGCACATGCGGCACCAATTCCCCATTCACATACAGCTTTTTGTCGATGTACGCCACTTCGTCGCCCGGCAAGCCGACCACACGCTTGATGTAATCGACGTCGGGATCGACCGGATAGCGGAACACGAACACGTCGCCACGCCGGGGCTCGCCAATGTCGATCACTTTCTTGTCGATCACCGGCAGGCGCAGGCCATAGCTGAATTTGTTCACCAGGATCAGGTCGCCCGATTGCAACGTGGGCAACATCGACCCCGAGGGAATGCGGAACGGCTCCACCACGAATGAACGCAGCACGAACACGAACAGGATCACCGGAAAGAAGCTGACCGCGTACTCGATCCACCACGGCACGCGGCGGGCCTTGTCGCCGGCTTCGCGCCGCAGGCGCTCGGCCTCCTGCGCATCGCCGATCAATGCCGCGTCGTACTGCGCCATCGCCTCCTGCGCCCGGCGCTCGCGCCCCCGCCGCAACACAGCCAGGTCGAGCACCCAGACGACGCCGGTCAGCACCAGCAGCACAAACAGGATCAGGGCAAAGTTCCAACTCATCAGCTAACCGCCTTTCTTGGGTTCTATTTGTCTTCCACCTGCAGGATGGCCAGGAAAGCCTCCTGCGGGATTTCCACGGTACCCACCTGCTTCATGCGCTTCTTGCCGGCCTTCTGCTTTTCCAGCAGCTTCTTCTTGCGCGAGATATCGCCGCCATAGCACTTGGCCAGCACGTTCTTGCGCAGCGCCTTGACGTTCTCGCGGGCAATGATCTCGGCGCCGATGGCGGCCTGGATCACCACGTCGAACATCTGGCGCGGGATCAGGCTGCGCATGCGCGTCACCACGTCACGGGCGCGATGGCGGGCGTTGCTGCGGTGGACGATCACGGCCAGCGCATCGACGCGGTCGTTGTTGATCAGCAGGTCCACGCGCACCACGTCGGCCGATCGGTATTCGAGGAACTCGTAGTCCATCGACGCGTAGCCGCGCGACACCGACTTGAGCTTGTCGAAGAAGTCCAGCACGATCTCGGCCAGCGGGATCTCGTACACCAGGTGCACTTGGCGGCCGTGATAGCTCATGTTGATCTGCACGCCGCGCTTGTTATTGCACAGCGTCATCACCGGACCAACGTAGTCCTGCGGCATGAACAGCGTGACCTTGACGATAGGCTCGCGGATATCGGCGATCTTGCCGATTTCCGGCATGCGAGACGGGCTCTCGACCGTGATCACCGAGCCGTCGCGCTGCTCGACCTCGTACACCACCGACGGCGCGGTGGTGATGATGTCCATGTCGAATTCGCGCTCCAGGCGTTCCTGCACGATTTCCATGTGCAGCAGCCCGAGAAAGCCGCAACGAAAGCCAAAGCCCAGGGCCTGCGACACTTCGGGCTCGAACATCAGCGCGGCGTCGTTCAGCTTGAGCTTCTCGAGCGAGTCGCGCAGTTGGTCGTACTCGGAACTTTCGACCGGGTACAGGCCCGCGAACACCTGCGGCTTGACTTCCTTGAAGCCAGGCAGCGGCGTGGCCGCCGGCTTGCTCGCCAGCGTCACCGTGTCGCCAACCTTGGCATCTTCGAGCTGCTTGATGCCGGCGATGATGAAGCCCACCTCGCCCGCCGACAAGTGCGGCCGCTGCTGCGATTTCGGCGTGAAGACACCGGTCTGTTCGCACAGGTGCGTGGCGCCGGAGGCCATCAGCAGGATCTTGTCCTTGGGCTTGAGGACGCCATTGACGATGCGCACCAGCATCACCACGCCCACGTAGTTGTCGAACCACGAGTCGATGATCAACGCCTGCAGCGGCGCATCCGGATCCCCCTGCGGCGCGGGCACGCGCGCGACGATGGACTCGAGAATCTCGTCGATACCCATGCCGGTCTTGGCGCTGGCCAGCACCGCCTGCGAAGCATCGATGCCGATCACGTCTTCGACTTCCTGACGGGCGCCGTCCGGATCGGCCTGCGGCAGATCCATCTTGTTCAACACCGGCAGCACTTCCACGCCCAGCTCGATGGCGGTGTAGCAGTTGGCGACCGTCTGCGCTTCCACGCCCTGCGAGGCATCCACCACCAGCAGCGCGCCTTCGCAGGCCGACAGCGAGCGGCTGACCTCATACGAGAAGTCGACGTGCCCCGGTGTGTCGATCAGGTTCAGGTTGTAGATCTTGCCGTCCTGCGCCTTGTAGTGCAGGGCAGCCGTCTGGGCCTTGATGGTAATGCCGCGCTCACGCTCGATCTCCATGGAGTCGAGCACCTGCGCCGACATTTCGCGATCCGCCAACCCGCCGCAGCGCTGGATCAGGCGATCGGCCAGGGTCGATTTGCCATGATCGATGTGGGCAATGATGGAAAAGTTGCGGATATGCTGCATGCTTGAATTTAAAAGGGACGTAACATTCGGCAAACTGCCGCAAAACGCCGCCGCCAGGGTAGGCACGGCCGACGGGGTTTGGAACCGCTAGGCCGGAACTCCGGCCGCCTGGCCCCTCTGGTTGTTGCTTCTGGGCCACGCCAGGGCGGCCTCCATACGTCTTCTGACGGCAGTCCGGGCAAAAACGAGGGGGCGCCAGGCGCCCCCTCTTGCGGCAACCAGCCATTTTAGCCGGTCTTGGACCTTATTTGCTTGCGGGCACCGCCACCCACTGGGTCTGCTCGCCGCGGCGCACCAGCAGGCCAACCGCGCGGTCCCTGTCCAGCTTGCCGACCAGCTCGGCGAACTGCTTGGCGCCGGTGACGTCGGTGTCGTTCAGAGCCAACACAATGTCGCCTTCCTGCAGGCCGGCCTTGGCCGCCACGCCCTCGGCGACCTTGACCTGCACGCCGCCCTTGATGCGCAGCTTCTTCTGCATGTCAGCGGGCACGTCGACCACGCCCAGGCCCAGCGCGTTGGTCACTTCCGGTGCGGCCGGCGCCCCCTTCTTGCCCGGAGCCGCCTTGTCGACGGGGATCTCGCCGACCTTGACCGACAGGGTCATCTTCTTGCCCTTGCGCCACACTTCCATTTCGGCGCGTGTGCCCGGCTTGGTTTCACCCACAATGCGCGGCAGGTCGGACCAGCGCTTGATGGCTTCCTTGTTGAACGTCAGGATCACGTCGCCCGGTTGCACGCCAGCCTGTTCCGCCGGACCGTCCACCTCGACGCTGCTGACCAGCGCGCCTTCGGCCTTGGGCAGGCCGATGGCCTCGGCCACATCCTTGCCGACCTCGCTAATCTGCACGCCGACGCGGCCGCGCGTGACCTTGCCGGTGGTGCGCAACTGATCCACCACCCGCATCGCCTCGTCGATCGGAATGGCCAGCGAGATACCCATGAACCCGCCGCTGCGCGAAATGATCTGGGAATTGATGCCCACCACCTCGCCAGCCAGATTGATCAGCGGCCCGCCCGAATTGCCGGGGTTGACCGCCACGTCGGTCTGGATGAACGGCAGGTATTCGCCGGTATCCCGGCCGATGGCGCTGACGATGCCCGATGTGACCGTGGAATCCAGGCCGAACGGCGAGCCAATCGCCAGCACCCACTGGCCCTTCTTGAGTTTCTTGGGATCCCCGATCACCAGCGGCGTCATGCCCTTGGCATCGATCTTGATCAGCGCCACGTCAGTGCGCTCGTCGGTGCCGATGACCTTGGCCTTGAACTCGCGGCCGTCGGTGAGCGTCACGTAGATGTCGGTGGCATCGCTGACCACGTGGTTGTTGGTCATGATGTAGCCGTCATCGGAGATGAAGAAGCCCGACCCCACGCCGCGCGGCACGGTGCGTTCCTCGGGCTGCTGCGGCTGCGGACGCTGGCGCGGGCCAGGCGCCTGGCCCGGCGGCTGGAAATCCGGGCCGAAGAACCAGCGGAACAGTTCCGCCGGATCATTGCCGCCGGGCCCCACGCCGCGAATCGGCACCGTTGCCGTGGTGCGGATGTTGACCACCGCGGGATCGGCCTTCTCGATGATGCTGGTGAAGTCAGGCAACGCCACCGTCGGCGTCGGGGTGGACGCCGTCGGGGCCTGCGCCTGCGCCACGGGCGCGAGGGCGGCCGACATCAGCAGCCCCGCCATCGCGGCCGCCAGCAGGCGGCGCAGGCCGGGGGTCGACACCATCATTGTTTTCATAGATTGCTCCGAAATCTCTTCTTGCCGCCGAGGCCGCCCATCAATTGGAACCGGCCGCCGGAGCATTCGCCACAGGTACGTATTCAGTCGCTTGCGCCAGTTGTTCCAGGGTCGCCACGGGCACTTCGCCCACGGCCGTCAGCCAGAAGTCGGCGATACGGGTGCCATAGACAGTAATCGATCCGCGCTGCGCCGCGCCAGGGGGCGGGTGATGCCCGTGCTGGCTGTCATAGGGTTCGATGAAGACCGAGATCGCCGCCAGGCCGTCGGACAGCACCATCTGGTTGACCGTGGCGCCGTGCCCCATCGAGCGCGCCACCTGCATCACCACCGCGAAACCCTTGGGCGCCGGGATGCGCCAGCCGAGCGCGCCCAGGTCGACCGGCTTCAAGGCGGGTTCGAGCACCTTCCAGTCGCGCGTGTTCCAACGCGAGGCCAGCGATTGCGGATCGACCTCGGCCCCCAGGCGCAGCGAGGTGAACGACACCTGCTCGACCACGCCGCGGGCGGCATTGAGGGTCTGGGCCTTGAGCAGCAGATTGGTCTCGACGTCAGCACAGAGGCGATAGCCATAGCGCAACTTGTCGAGCGGTTCGATAGTGATCAACCGGCACTGGCGCCCGGCAACGCGGTGCAGGGCTGATTCGGCGCGGATCTTGTAGTGATCGGTGAGCCGGGCCGGATCACCCAGCAGCAGGCCGGGGAAACGATCGCCGCGGCGGCGTTCGAGCAGCACGGTCTTGCGGTCGGGGATCAGGCATTGCACGTTTTCGTTGTGGCGCAGGTATTCCCGCGGCTGCCCGTCGAGGATTTCGAGCCGCTCACGCTCGCCGGTGCCGTCCAGGACATGGACCAGCCGCGACGACTGGATCATCTCGCCTTGCTGATACATGAAGACGCCGGCGTAATCCTGCTTGCGCGCGGCCTGCTGGATGCGCGAGAGCAGCTGGACCACGTCATCGCCCTGCGCGGCGGGCGCGGTATCGGCGGCACGGGCCGGATCGTGCGCGGCCAGCAGTGCGGTCAGGAGGGTGGCGGCGAACCAGCCGGCACGGTGGGCCTGCCACGAAGCAGCCCGTCCCAGCGCCGGCCAACGGGTCGGAAGCACCAGGGCCATCAGCGACCCGCCCCGACATCGAAGGACACCTGACGCACCGCGCTGGGGCCGGCCATCTGGCGATGCGCCTCCAGGTAATCGCTCAGGCCCGACGTATCGGCGCCACCGCCGAGGCTGGCGTCGGCCAGCACTCGCGTCTCGGTCCCCGTGGACCCGCCGGTCAGGTACGGCTGGGCCACCCACGCCACCGTGGCGACGGCCGCCGCCACCGCCAGGCCGGACAGCCCCATACGCAGCGGCGAACGGCGGCGCGGGGCCGCCACGATCGGCAGTTCGGCATCGAGCGCGCGCGACAGGCGCGCCTGGAACGCCGCGCTGGGCGTCAGCGCCAGATCGCTGTTGCGCAGGGCATCACCAATCAGATGATAGGTATCCCAGGTCTGCCGCCCTTCGCGGGTCAACAGGCCGGGAAGAATATCGTCGGTTTCTTCTCCATCCATCCAGGCGGAAACGGATTCCTCCCAGGAGGCTTCCGAAGAAACGACGGACTTGGCTGCTGTAGTCTGCATGACTGCCACTCCTTACCAGCGACGCTCGGCATCGGTGCCTAGCAACGGACGCAATTTGTTGGCGATGGCTTCTCGCGCACGGAAAATGCGCGAGCGCACCGTACCAATCGGGCAGTCCATGCTCTGGGCGATGTCTTCGTAACTCATACCTTCGATTTCACGCAGGACGATTGCGGTGCGCAATTCCTCGGGCAATTCCTCGATGGCCGCGTTCACCGTTTCGGCGATCTCGCGACTGGCGACCATGGACTCCGGCGTGCTTATATCGGTTAGGTTGTCGGTTTCGTTAAAAGTTTCACCGTCTTCCGTTTCTATCGCATTGGGCGCGCTTGGCCGCCGCCCCTGGGAGGCGAGCCAATTGCGGGCCGTATTGATGGCGATACGATACAACCAGGTGTAGAACGCGCTCTCTCCCCGGAACTGGGGCAGGGCCCGGTAGGCCTTGATGAACGCTTCCTGGGCTACGTCCTCGATTTCGGCCGGATCACGGATCATGCGGGCCAGCAGGCGCAGGATCTTGCGCTGGTACTTGAGCACCAACAGATCGAACGCCTTCTTGTCGCCGCGCTGGACGCGCGCCACGAGCTCGGCATCGACTTCGCGCTCGCTCATGCGGCCTCCCGCAGACGGACCGCCGGGGAGACACGCCGCGCCGCGCCGGCCAGCAGGCATAGGCGCCGCCAGCAGTCGGGTCGCAGCGTCCGCTGCCAGACGGTGAAAGTTACGTGGTGGTCGTTGAAGGCCATACTCCGGGAAGGCAAGAGCTGCAAGGTGAGCGTGAGCCACGCCGGACCGCGTCGCTGATCGACCAGCGCCGCGTCCCGCCAGCCACCCGGCAGGCGCACCTGCCAGGAGCCGGAGCCGGCCGCCGTGCGCAGAGCCGATACCGGGGACAGGCTGTGGCGGGTCAAGTGTAACAGCCCCGCCGCCAACGGCAGCGTGACCAGCATGGCCGCCACGGCCCAGGCCGTGTCGAATTGGGCGGCGCTGGCCACGACGCTGGCTACGGCGCCCACCAGCCCCAGGGCCGGCAGCGCCGCGGCGCCGGACGGCCGCAGGACAGGCACGCGAAACGTCCAGCGCCCCTTGCCCGGGCCTTCCAAATCAGAGCCGGCGAACGGCCATCGAGCCGTTGGTGCCGCCGAAGCCGAACGAGTTGGACAGGCCGACGTCGATCTTCATCTGCCGCGCCTCGTTGGCGCAGTAGTCCAGGTCGCATTCCGGATCCTGGTTGAAGATATTGATGGTCGGAGGCGAGACCTGGTTGTAGACCGCCAGGGTCGTGAACACGGCCTCGATGCCGCCGGCCGCGCCCAGCAGGTGGCCGGTCATGGACTTGGTCGAGTTCACCACCAGTTTCTTGGCGTGATCGCCGAAAGCCAGCTTCAACGCCTCGGTCTCGTTCTTGTCGCCCAGGGGCGTCGAGGTGCCGTGCGCGTTGACGTACTGGACGTCTTCCAGGTTCAGGCCGCCGTTGCGCAGCGCGTTGAGGACGCCGCGACGCGGACCGTCCTTGTCAGGCGCGGTGATGTGGTGCGCATCAGAACTCATGCCGTAGCCTGCGAATTCGCCGTAGATACGCGCGCCGCGCTTCTTGGCGTGTTCGTATTCTTCCAGCACCAGCACGCCGGCGCCCTCGCCCAGCACGAAGCCGTCGCGGTCGCGGTCCCAGGGACGCGAGGCCGTTTGAGGATCATCGTTGCGGGTCGACAGCGCGCGCATCGCGGCGAAGCCGCCGATGCCCAGCGGCGACACGGTCGACTCGGCGCCACCAGCCACCATGACATCGGCATCGCCGTACTCGATCAGGCGGGCCGCGCCACCGATGCAATGCAGGCCCGTGGTGCAGGCCGACACGACGGCGTAGCTGGGGCCCTTCATGCCATAGGCGATGGACAGGTGCCCGGAGATCAGGTTGATCAGCGAACCCGGCACAAAGAACGGCGAGATGCGGCGCGGCCCCTTGGCCATGTATTCGACCTGGGTTTCCTCGATGCGCGGCAGGCCGCCGATACCCGAGCCGACAATCACGCCGATGCGCTCGGCGTTGGCTTCGGTGACTTCCAGCCCGCTGTCGCGCCAGGCCTGCATCCCGGCAGCCAGGCCGTAATGGATGAAGGTATCCATCTGGCGGGCTTCCTTGGCCGAGATATAGGTGCTGATATCGAAGTCCTTGACTTCGCCGGCGATGTGCGTGGTGATGGCCGAGGGATCGAAACGGGTGATGCGGCTGATGCCAGAACGTCCGTTGACGATATTGTCCCAAGCGGTGGTCAGGTCGTTGCCGACAGGCGACACGATACCAAGGCCAGTGATGACGACTCGTCGCTTCACGGATGACTCCTCAAACAGACAAAAGAAAGGCGGTTTTCGGGATGCGCTGCGCGTGCGGCACGCGCTACTGCGGGTCGGGCGTCGATGCCCTTCCCGCGCGCGGACCACACGGCAAATTCCTGAAACCGCCCCGGTTCCCGGTTGGCGCCGAAATCGTGTTCGGAGCAACCGGAAGGATATAGGCTGAGCTTACTGCTTACCGTTCGAATTGATGTAATCAATCGCTTGTTGCACGGTCGTGATCTTTTCGGCCTCTTCGTCGGGGATCTCGGTCTCGAATTCGTCTTCGAGCGCCATGACCAGTTCGACCATGTCGAGCGAATCGGCACCGAGGTCGTCAAGGAAGGAGGATTCGTTCTTGATCTCGGCTTCGTTCACGCCAAGTTGTTCAGCGACGATCTTCTTGACGCGCTGTTCGATGCTTTCCATGCAGATCTCCAATTGGGAAAAATCCCGCGAATTATAGCCAAGCGCAGAGTACTGCAAACGCCAGGCCGTGACAAAAATAACGCCGCACTCTTTGATCTGTCGCCATCGGGGCGCAGGTGTGCCGATATGCGGCGTTTCCGGATGAACCGCGCGTCGCCGCCCCGGAGCCCCGGTGACGGCGCGGCGGCCTCGGCCGCCCGCGCGCTTCGTGACTTATTGCATGTACATCCCGCCGTTGACGTGCAGGGTGGTGCCGGTAATGTAACCCGCCTGCGGCCCGGACAAAAAGGCCACCGCATGGGCGATGTCGGCCGGCGCCCCCAGGCGGCCCAGCGGAATCTGCTGCAGCAGCGCGGCCGTCTGGGTCTCACCCAGGGCGCGCGTCATGTCGGTATCGATGAAACCCGGGGCCACGCAATTGACGGTGATGTTGCGGCTGCCCAGCTCGCGCGCCAGCGCCCGCGACATGCCGGCAACGCCAGCCTTGGCGGCGGCGTAGTTGGCTTGGCCGGGATTGCCGCTCGAACCCACCACGGAGGTGACATTGATGATGCGTCCCCAACGGGCCTTCATCATGTTGCGCAGCACCGCCCGCGACAGGCGGAAGACCGACGCCAGGTTGGTGTCGATGACCGCGGACCAGTCGTCGTCTTTCATGCGCATTGCCAGCGTATCGCGGGTGATGCCTGCATTATTGACGAGGATGTGCGGACCGCCGCCTTCCTTGCCGAGCGCGTCGATGAGGGCATCACAGGCTTCGGCGTTGGTCACATCCAGCACCACGCCACGGCCGCCGAACGGCGCCAGCGCTTCGGTGATGGCGGCCGCGCCCGATTCGGACGTGGCGGTGCCGACCACCACCGCGCCGCGCGCGGCCAGCTCCAGGGCGATCGCACGGCCGATGCCACGCGTCGCGCCCGTCACCAGGGCGGTCTTGCCCTGCAGTTCGATCGAGGTGTTTTCCATGGTCTTAGTTTCCGTTGACCGCGGCCAGCGCGGCTTCGAGGGAAGCCGGATCCGTAATGGCCAGGCCGGTGAGTTCGGGGTCGATGCGCTTGGTCAGGCCGGTCAGCACCTTGCCGGGGCCGCACTCGATGACGTGGGTCACGCCCTGCGCCTTCATGGCGCGCAGCGTTTCGACCCAACGCACAGGATGCCATGCCTGGCGCACCAGCGCATCCCGGATTGCCCCGGGCTCGGTCGGCGCGGCGACATCGACGTTGTTGATGACCGGCACCTGCGGAACCGACACCGTCACCGCCGCCAAAGCGCCGGCCAGCACATCGGCGGCGGGCTTGAGCAGGCTGGAATGGAACGGCGCGGACACGGGCAGCAGCAGCGCGCGCTTGGCGCCCGCGGCCTTGGCCAGTTCGCAGGCGCGCTCGACGGCGCCCTTGTGACCGGCGATCACCACCTGGGCCGGCGCGTTGAAATTGACGGCCTCGACCACTTCGCCCTGGGCCGCCGCGGCGCAGGCGGCGCGCACGGCATCATCGTCCAGGCCAAGGATGGCGGCCATGGCGCCGGTACCGACGGGCACGGCGGCCTGCATGGCGTCGGCGCGCACGCGCACCAGGCGCACGGCGTCTTCGAGCGTCAGCGAACCGGCGGCCGTCAACGCGGCGTATTCGCCCAGGCTGTGACCGGCGACGACATCGGGATTACGGCCACCCGCCGCGCGCCAGGCCGCGAAGAACGCGGCGCCAGCCGTCAGCATGGCGGGCTGGGTGTTGGTGGTGAGGTTGAGCTGTTCAGTGGGCCCCTGCGCAATCAGGGCGCCCAGGTCCTGGCCCAGCGCCTGCGATGCGCGCGCCACGGTATCGGTAACGGCGGCGACATCGGTCCAGGCATCCAGCATGCCGACCGCCTGGGAACCCTGGCCAGGAAAGACAAAAGCGATTTTCATGTTTGACCGTGTGGATAGATTCTGAGTCTGTGTAATGTCGGACTTGCCAGCCAGGCGGGCGCGGCATGCCGCGCCCCGGCCGATCCGGCCCTTACATGCGGGCCAGCACCGAGCCCCAGGTGAACCCGCCGCCCACGCCCTGCATCAGCACCAGTTGGCCGGGTTTGACGCGGCCATCGCGACGCGCGGCATCCAGCGCCAGCGGCACGCTGGCGGCCGAGGTATTGGCATGGCTGTCGACGGTAATGACGACCTTCTCGACCGGCACGGCAAGCTTGCGCGCCAGGAAATTGAGGATGCGGACGTTGGCCTGGTGCGGAATCAGCCAATCGACGTCGGCGATCTCGATCCCGGCTTCCGCGCAGGTGTCGCGAGCGGAGCGGTCCAGCACCGTGACAGCCTGCTTGAACACCGCCTGGCCATCCATGCGCAGGAACGGGTCGCCCGTGACATCGCCATAGGCCACGTTGCCGGCGGCACTCAGGATCTTCATCTGGCTGCCATCGGCATGCAGTTGCGCGGCCAGGATGCCGGGTTTGTCGGAAGCCTTCAGCACCACCGCGCCAGCGCCGTCGCCGAACAGCACGCAGGTGCTGCGGTCATTCCAGTCGAGGATGCGCGAGAACACTTCCGCGCCGATCACCAGCGCGCAGCGCGCACGGCCGGCACGGATGAAGCTGTCGGCGGTGCTCAGGGCGTAGACGAACCCGCTGCACACGGCCTGCACGTCAAACGCCGCGGAACCCTTGGCGCCCAGGTTGGCCTGCACCAGGCAGGCAGTGCTGGGAAAGACGAAATCGGGCGTGGATGTGGCCAGCACGATCAGGTCGATCTCGGAGGCATCGACCCCGGCATCGGCCAGCGCGCGGCGCGCGGCCTCGGTGGCCAGTTGGCTGGTGGTCACGCCGCGTTCGGCCAGGTGGCGCTGGCGAATGCCCGTGCGCTCGACGATCCATTCGTCGGACGTGGCGATATCGCGCGTCGCCAACTCCGCCGCCAGGGCGTCATTCGAAACCACGCGTTCCGGCAGGAAGCTGCCGGTGCCCGCGATCACGGAATATTTCATTGCGGTATCCATCAAGCGGTGTCCCCAGCCACGCCCGACTCGAGCGCGGAAGCGCCCGACGCCGACTGCACGCGCTGGTTTATCTGCGCCACCGTCTGGGCGGTGCGCTCCAGCAGTTTACTCACGACGGCTTCGCGCGCCCGTTGCAGCGCGAAACCGAAGGCGTAGGCATCGGCCGAACCATGGCTCTTGATGACCACGCCGCGCAAGCCGAGCAACGCCGCACCGTTGTAGCGGCGGTTATCGACGCGGTTGCGCAGGCGATTGAGCACGGGCTTGGCCAGCGCGCCGACCAGCAACGTGATCAGATTGCGTTTGAATTCTTCGCGGATGACGCTGGACAACATCTTGGCCAGGCCTTCCACGGATTTGAGCACGACATTGCCGACGAAACCGTCGCAGACGACCACATCGACCGTGCCCTTGAAAATGTCATTGCCTTCGACGTTGCCGTAGAAGTTCAGGGGGCTGGCGCGCAGAAGCTCGGCGGCTTCCTTGACGACCTCGTTGCCCTTGATGACTTCTTCGCCGATGTTGAGCAACCCCACCGTGGGGTTCTCGCGATGGTCCACCGCCTGCGACAGCGCCGCGCCCATGATGGCGAATTGCAGAAGGTGTTCGGCCGTGCAGTCCACGTTCGCCCCCAGGTCCAGCACCGTGGTGGCGCGGCCCGTCTGGTTCGGAATGGACGTGGCGATCGCGGGGCGGTCGATACCGTCCAGCGTCTTGAGCACGTAGCGTGAAATGGCCATCCAGGCGCCGGTGTTGCCTGCGGAAACGCAGGCGTCGGCGCGCCCATCCTTGACGGACTGGGCGGCCAGGCGCATGGAGGAGTCTTTCTTGCGGCGCAGGGCGACCTCGACCGGGTCGTCCATGGTGACGACCTCGGAAGCCGCCACGATCTCGAAGCGATCACGCTCGACGCCGCGGTGCTCGGAGAGCGCCGCTTCGATGGCGTCGGGAAGCCCGACCAGCAATAGCCGGGTGTCCGGAAATTGCCGGGCGAACTCGATCGCAGCCGGAATCGTGACGGGCAGACCGACGTCTCCGCCCATACAGTCTATGGCGATGCGTATCACGGGTGCCAGGTATCAGCGCTCAGCCGAAATGGTCCGAGTACGAGTTCGGCCCGGGGGCCTTATTCGTCGGCCTTGGTCTTCAGGACCTTGCGGCCACGATAGAAGCCGTTGGGGCTGATGTGGTGACGCAGGTGCGTTTCGCCCGTGGTGGGCTCGATCGCCGTCGACGGATTCACCAGAAAATCGTGCGAGCGGTGCATACCGCGCTTGGACGGGGACTTCTTGTTTTGTTGAACAGCCATGATGACTCCTAGAAACGGGGCGCATTGTACGCGATGCGGCCCGATGTTGATCTCAATCTTTGTGCTTCAGTTGTTCCAGCACCGCAAACGGCGACGGACGCTTGACAACGGGCTCTTGGGAAGCCTCGCCGTCCTTGGCCTGCGCGCCCGGGCATACATCATGCTTGGGCACATACGGAACGCTCAGAATGAGCTCATCTTCGACCTGGGCCAACAGATCGAAGTGATGCGAACCCACCACCTTTTCAGGCTGGTTGGACACAAAACCATTTCCTGCGCTTCCTGCCTCGCGGCCACCTTCGCCATCCTCGTCCTCGTCGTCAAAACCCGCGGCATGATCGCCATGGGAACTGTCGTCGTCGAGATCGGCTTCGGACTTGACCAACTGCAGCAGAACCTCGCTGTCCACCGGATAGGCGAACGGCTCATTGCACCGCTGACACACCACCACCGGATTCGCCCGCACATGAATGCGCAGCAGCGGCTGACCATGCAGCAGCCCGGTCTTGCCCATTTCTCCGCGCACGGACCACGTCACGAGCCCGGCATCACCCGCCGGCTGCTCGGGAAGCCCGTCAACCGCGCGCGTCAGCCGCACAAGAGGTATGGTGCCTTGCGCTTCCTTGCCCGAATGGGCGAATGCGAATGCGTCGATGGGCTTGATGATCTGTCCTTGCAATTTCGCGGCCCGCCCGGCGTGGCATCACCCCATCCGGGGTGGCGGCACACCAGCGGCGGCACACACCCAGCAGCAGTCAGCGGCAACATTCACGTCACCGGCGGCATGCTGCCCTGCAAAAATGCCGCAACACGTTAGATAATACTGTGACTTACGTCCCAACGTCAAATACCGAATGCCCTCACAACCCAGCCTGATCCTCGCCTCCAGCTCACGCTACCGCAAAGAACTGCTAGGCCGCCTGCGCCTGCCCTTCACCGCCATCTCGCCCGATGTGGACGAAACGCCACAGCCAGGAGAGTCGCCCGAAGCGCTGGCGCTGCGCCTGTCGGTCGCCAAGGCCATGGCGGTGGCCGGCAAGCACCCGGGCAGCATCGTCATCGGTTCGGACCAGGTCGCCACCATCGACGGCCAACCTATCGGCAAGCCCGGGGATTTTACGCGAGCCCAGGCGCAGTTGCGCGCACTTTCCGGGCAGATCGTGGAATTTCACAGCGCGTTGGCGGTTACTGATGGCCAACGGGTGGAAAAGGCCGATATTGTCACCCGCTGCCACTTCCGGCGCCTGTCTGACCGCGCCATCGACGCCTACCTGCGCGCCGAGGAGCCCTACGATACCGCAGGCAGCGCCAAGGCGGAAAGCCTGGGCATCGCCTTGATGGAAAGCATCCAGAGCGACGACCCGACCGCGATCATCGGCCTGCCGCTGATCGCCCTGACCGGCATGCTGGCCGGATTCGGCCTGGATCCCCTGGACGCCCCGGGAGCTCCCGCATGAGCGGCGCGCTGCACCTGATCCCGGTCGGCCTGGGCGAGGCCAACCCCGACAGCTGGCTGCCTGCCGACGCGCGCGCGCTGGCTGGCACCCTGGATACCTACATCGCCGAAAACGCCAAGACCGCGCGCGCCTTCCTCAAGCTGATCGGCACGACCCGCCCGCTGCAGGAAATCACCATCCACACGCTCACCGACAAGACCGACGCGGCCCAGATCAACGCCTGGCTCGAACCGCTACGCCATGGCGGTGAAATCGGCCTGGTGTCCGAAGCGGGCTGCCCCGCGGTCGCCGACCCCGGCGCCAAGGTCGTGGACACCGCCCATCGACTGGGCCTGACCGTCAAACCCTGGGTCGGCCCCTCCTCCATCCTGCTGGGCCTGATGGCCAGCGGCCTGGACGGCCAACGCTTCGCCTTCCACGGCTACGCGCCGGTGGACGCCGGCGAGCGCGCCAAGCAGCTCAAGGCCTGGGAGCAGCAGTCCGCCCGGCACAACCAGACGCAGCTGCTGATCGAGACCCCCTATCGCAACGCCGCCATGTTCGCCACGCTGCTGGCCAGCCTGAAGGGCGACACCAAGCTGTGCATCGCACGCGCGCTGACCACCGCCGACGAATGGATCGCCACCCGCACCATCGCCGACTGGAAAAAACAGCCTGCCCCGCAGTTGGACAAAATGCCCACCCTGTTCCTGTACCTGGCGCGCTGACCATGATCCGACTTGCCACAGTATTCCTGGCCCTCGCGGCCCTGGCTGGTTGCGCCCAGCGCGGCCCCGCCGGCCTGAACCTGGACACGTCGATCACTGCCGTCAGCCAGAGCAGCCGGGTGCGCTTCGTGGTCCTGCACTACACCTCGACCGACGACGCCCAGTCGATGAAACTGCTGTCACAGGGCAAGGTCAGCGCCCACTACCTGATCGACACGCCCGGACGCGCCTACCGCCTGGTCGACGAAACCCGCGCCGCCTGGCACGCCGGCGAAAGCGCCTGGTACGGCCTGAACGCCATGAACAGTACGTCGATCGGCATCGAGATCGTCAACCCGGGCTGGACCGACGGCGACGACGGCAAGCCACAGTGGCACGCTTATGGCGACCGACAGATCCGCGCGCTGACGATCCTGTTGCGCGACATCATCCAGCGCTACGGCATCGCCCCCGAGAACGTGGTGGGCCACAGCGACATCGCCCCCCAGCGCAAGGTCGATCCCGGCCCGCTGTTCCCATGGAAGCAACTGGCCGCGGCCGGAATCGGCCGCTGGTACGACGAGGCCGGCGCCGCCTCGCACCTGGCGCGCCTGCAGGCCCAGGGCACGCCCGACGTCGCCTGGTTCCAGCAACAGTTGCAGCGATTGGGCTACACCGCGCCGCAGAACGGCACATTGGACCGGGCCACCATCAATGTGCTGGCGGCCTTCCAGATGCACTACCGCCCCGCCCGGCATGACGGCCAGCCGGACGCCGAAACCGCGGCGATCATGCTGGCCATGCTGTAGCCGGCCGGTGTGCCGCTCACCCCGGGCGGCGGCGCCACCAAACGGCCAGCCGCCAGCCCAACAGCAGCGCCAGCACCGCGGCATACAGGATCGGCTGCGACAGGTCGTTCTTGCCGGCCTTGTGCCACCAGTAGTGCAGTATCGCCAGCAGGCCGATCAGATAGATGGCGCGGTGCAGTTGCTGCCAGCGCCTGCCCAGCTTGCGCATGGCCCACTGCGTGGAGGTAGCCGCCAGCGCCGTCATCAGCACGAAGGCAGCGAAACCCACGGTGATGAAGGGCCGCTCGCCGATGTCCTGCAGCATGGCGGCGGGATCGAAACCGCGGTCCCACCAGACCCAGGCCATGAAATGCATGGCGCCATAGAAGAACGCGAACAGGCCGCACATGCGGCGCAGGCGCACCAGCGCCGGCTGCCCGGTCAGGCGCCGCAAGGGCGTGATCGCCAGGGTCACAAGCAGGCACACCAGCGTCCAGGTGCCCGACGAACGCGTCAGGAATTCCACCGGATTGGCGGTCAGGCCATTGTTGAATCCCAGCCAGATCCAGCGCGCGAATGGCGCCAGGCCGAGCAGAAACAGCCCCGGCTTGGCGCGCGCGACGGCCCGCGCCGACCACTGTGGCTTGCGCGCCGCGACCACGCCGACGGGATCGATCCCGGGCGGCTTCAATAGTTGGCCTTCAGATCCATGCCCTGGTAGAGCGAGGCGACCTGCTCGGCATAACCATTGAACATCAAGGTCTTGCGCTTGGGCGAGAACAGGCCGTCCTCGCCGATGCGGCGCTCGGTGGCCTGGCTCCAGCGCGGATGCGGCACGGTGGGATTGACGTTGGCATAGAAGCCATATTCCTGCGGCGCCGCCTTGATCCACGAGGACACCGGCTGCTTTTCCACCAGCCGGATCTTGACCAGCGACTTGCCCGATTTGAAACCGTACTTCCAGGGCACGGCCAGCCTCAACGGCGCGCCGTTCTGGTTGGGCAGCACCTTGCCGTAGACGCCGAACACCAGCATTGCCAACGGATGCATGGCCTCGTCGATACGCAAGCCCTCGACATAGGGCCAGTCGAGGATGGCGGCGCGCACGCCCGGCATGTTCTCGCGCTGCACCGCGGTCACGAATTCCACGTACTTGGCGTTGGCGGTGGGCTCGACCTGCCTGAGCAGCGCCGACAGCGAATAACCGACCCAGGGGATCACCATGGACCACCCCTCGACGCAGCGCAGCCGGTAGACGCGCTCTTCCATTGGCGCCAGCTTGAGCAGTTCGTCGATGTCGAAGGTCCGCGGCTTGCCGACCTCGCCCTCCACGCTGACCGTCCATGGCCGCGTCCGCAGCTTGCCGGCATTGGCCGCGGGCTCGCCCTTGTCAACGCCGAATTCGTAGTAGTTGTTGTACGACGTGATATCACTGAAGGACGTCTGCTTGTCCATGACGCTGAAGGCGGCATTGGCCTGACCCGCCAGGGCGCCGCCAGCGGTCCCCTGGGCGAAGGCGCTGCGCGCCGCCCAGCCGGGCAGCCCCAGCCCCGCCGCCGCGACGCCCGCGCGCAGAATCAGGTCGCGGCGCGAGCGCCAGACAGCCTCGCTGGTGATTTCAGACGGAATGATGTCATCGGGCTTGCGTATCAGCATGGGATTCTCCTGGGGGCCGGCGCGTGGCGGCGCCTTTCGACCACCCCGCGCAGGGTATGGACGATGCGCGACCCCATGATATTCCGCCGACCGCGTCGGCGGCGATCAGCGATAGACCACGTCCGCCCGCGGGTGTTCCCGCGCAGGCGCCCGGTCCCAGGCATTGCGGTAACTCAGGCGGCCGCCGCCAGCGTCCGGCCCAGCAACCATTCGCGCACCAGCGGCACGCTGTCCAGGATGGCCTGCGGGTCACAACCCTCAAGCTCCTTCAGGGTATGCGCGCCGTAAGTCACGCCCAGGCCATGCACGCCGGCATTGGTGGCCATCTGCAGGTCGTGGGACGTGTCGCCCACCATCACGACGCGGGCCGGATCGACGTCCAGTTCGGTCATCAGTTCGTGCAGCATGGCGGGATGCGGCTTGCTGAAGGTTTCGTCGGCCGTGCGGGTGGCATCGAACACCGGCCCCAGGCCCGTCGCGGCCAGGGCGCGGGTCAGGCCGACCCGGCTCTTGCCGGTGGCCACGGCCAGGCGCACATTGCGTTCAGCCAGTTCGGTCAGCAATTCGGGGATGCCGTCGAACAGGCGCAGTTCGGGATCGCGCAGCAAGTAATGGGTGCGATAGCGCTCCAGGAAGCGCGGCAGCATCGCCGGCGTCAGCTGCGGCACGGCGCGGCGCAGCGCGCTTTCCAGCGACAGCCCGATCACCCAACTGGCGTCGGAAGCCGACGGCACCGGCAGCGCGAGGTCGCGGCAGGCCCCCTGGATGGCGGCCACGATGCTGTGCGTGGAATCCATCAGGGTTCCATCCCAGTCAAAAACGACCAGCGAATACGACATATCAGACCGACTCCAGTTGTTTCAGTATTTTCAGGCACGCGGGCGGCAGTTCGGCGGTCAGCGTCATCGGTTCGCCCGTCAGCGGATGATTCAGGGTCAATTGATGGGCATGCAGGAACATGCGGCCGAACCCCATACGGGCGAATTCGGCCCGCACCTCATCGTGGCCGTATTTGTCGTCGCCCACGATGGGAAAGCCGCTGGCCGCCAGGTGCACGCGGATCTGGTGGGTGCGGCCGGTGCGCAGCTCGGCGTCCACCAGGCTGTAGCGGCCGAAGCGCTGCTTGAGCGTAATGATGGTGTGGGCGCTTTGCCCATCGGGATCGACCTTGACGCGGCGCTCGCCGGACTGGGTGGTCCACTTGGACAGCGACAGCTTGATGTGCTGGCGGTCGTTGACCCAATCGCCCTCGACCAGCGCGTAATAGTGCTTGTCGCTACGGCCCTCGCGCAGCATGGCGTGCAGGGCCAGCAGCGCGCTGCGCTTCTTGGCCACCATCAGCAGGCCGGAAGTCTCGCGATCGAGCCGGTGCACCAGTTCGAGGAACTTGGCCTCGGGCCGCGCGGCGCGCAATTGCTCGATGACACCGAAGGACACGCCGCTGCCGCCATGGACCGCCACGCCGGCGGGCTTGTTCACCACCAGCATCGCGTCGTCCTCGAACACTACCGGGAACTCGGCGGCCGGCACCGGCCGTGGCTTGCCCGGATCGGGCAGACGCAGCGGCGGAATGCGGACCATATCGCCTTCCACCACCCGATAGTCCGCCGAGATGCGTCCCTTGTTTACCCGGACCTCGCCGCCACGGATGGCCTTGTAGATGTGGGTTTTGGGGACGCCCTTGCACAGGCGCATCAGGTAATTATCCAGGCGCTGGCCGGCGTGCTCGGCCCCCACTTCCACCATGCGGACGGAGGGGGTGGCCATAGGGGAGGAAGTTTCTTTGCGCATTGCGGAAAGCGACATATAATCGGGACAGCCTTAAGGGGCTGAATCAGCCGCTGGCGTAGAGATGCAACTCAAGAACGCAACTCCGTCGAGCGCGTGGGCCGCCATTGTACTGCCTGCTCATTCAACCCCTGGGTCATTTGGTCGCCGGCGCAACCGCGCCCTGTCGGATAGTGGTGTGGCATTCATCTTGCCCGCTGTCCCAGCAGGTCCGTTGCCTGCCGCAAGCGGCTTGAAGCACTGCAAGAATCGTCGCATATTTAAAGCACCAGCTGCGTGTAGGCAACCAATCCGACCGCAACTGCCGTTCACAGCACATTTCCGTCAAACCACATTCAGTGAAGCTGACCCTCCTGCTGAAAGAACCCCGTGCCCCACGGCACGACGTGCCCGCCTGACCCGCGGCGGATACGCCTGGGCGCCGCCCAGGTACGGTCCGCATCTTCTTGCCCGCTTCAGCCGCAGCCCGAGTGGCCCGAGGTCACGCGCCGATATCGGCGCGTCATGACAACGGAGAAACCCTCTCATGAAGCGCATGCTGTTCAATGCGACGCACCAGGAAGAATTACGCGTCGCGATCGTCGATGGGCAAAAACTCATCGACCTAGACATCGAGACTGCCGGCCGCGAACAACGCAAAGGCAACATCTACAAAGGTGTCATCACCCGGATCGAACCCGGCCTTGAAGCCTGCTTCGTCAACTACGGCGAAGACCGCCATGGTTTTCTTCCCTTCAAGGAAGTGGCCCGCAGCTTCTTCAAGGAAGGCGTCGACGTCCGCACCGCCCGCATCCAGGATGCCCTGCGCGAAGGCCAGGAACTGATCGTCCAGGTCGAAAAGGAAGAACGTGGCAACAAGGGCGCCGCCCTGACCACCTTCATCTCGCTGGCCGGCCGCTACCTGGTCCTGATGCCCAACAACCCCCGTGGCGGTGGCGTTTCGCGCCGCGTCGAGGGCGAGGACCGCCAGGAACTGCGCGACACGATGGAGCAGCTCGAGCTGCCCCAGGGCATGAGCATCATCGCCCGCACCGCCGGCATTGGCCGCAACGTCGAGGAACTGCAATGGGACTTGTCGTACCTGTTGCAGCTCTGGACCGCCATCGACGGCGCCGCGCGCGACAACTCCGCGCCGATCCTGATCTATCTCGAATCCAGCCTGGTCATCCGCGCCATCCGCGATTATTTCTCGCCCGAAATCGGTGAGATCCTGATCGACACGGACGAGATCGCCGACCAGGCCACCGCGTTCATGAGCGTGGTGATGCCGGACAACGTCCAGCGCGTCAAACGCTACCGCGATGACATCCCGCTGTTCTCGCGCTTCCAGATCGAACACCAGATCGAGACGGCCTACTCGCGCACCGTGACCCTGCCCTCGGGCGGCGCCATCGTCATCGACCACACCGAAGCGCTGGTTTCCGTCGACGTCAACTCGGCCCGCTCGACCCGCGGCGCCGACATCGAGGAAACCGCGCTGCGGACCAACTCGGAAGCCGCCGACGAAGTGGCCCGCCAGTTGCGCTTGCGCGACCTGGGCGGCCTGATCGTGATCGACTTCATCGACATGGAAGACAGCAAGAACCAGCGCGCCGTCGAACAGCGCCTGCGTGATGCCCTCCATTTCGACCGCGCGCGCGTCCAGATGGGCAAGATCTCGCGTTTCGGCCTGATGGAGCTGTCGCGCCAGCGCCTGCGTCCGGCCCTGAACGAAGGCTCGCACATCACCTGCCCGCGCTGCAACGGCACCGGCGTGATCCGCGACGCCGAATCCAGCGCCCTGCACGTCCTGCGCCTGCTGCAGGAAGAAGCCATGAAGGAAAACACCGCGGCGGTCCACGCCCAGGTGCCGGTCGACGTGGCGACCTACCTGCTGAACGAAAAGCGCGCCGACATCACCAAGATGGAAGCCCGCCTGAAGGTCAACCTGGTGCTGATCCCCAACAAGCACCTGGAAACGCCGCACCACCACATCGAGCGCCTGCGCCACGACGATCCGCGCCTGGAAGAAGTGAAGACCAGCTTCGAGCTGGTCGAGGCGCCCGCCACGGACGCGCCCTGGCAACCGCGCGAGAACGAGGTCAAGGCCCGTCCGGAAGCGCTGGTCAAGGGCATCACGCCCGCGCAACCGGCTCCGGTGTCGACCCCTGCCCCGGCGCCCGCCCCCGTCGCGGCCGCTCCGGCGCAAGCGGGCGGCCCCGGCCTGCTCAAGCGCCTGTTCGGCTGGCTCACCGGCAACAACGAACCCGCCAAGGCAGCTCCGGCCGCCACCCAGGAAGAGGCCGGCGCCAAGCGCGCCACGTCGCCTTCGCGCGGCGGCAAGGGCCGTCACGACGGCCAGGAACGCCGCGGCGAGCGCCACGGTTCCGACCGCAACCGCAACCGCCGCGGTGAATCGCGCGCGGAAGGCGCCGAGGGCAGCGAAGGCGGCCGCCATATCCGTGGCAATCGTCGCGCCGACGGCGAGCGCCAGGAACGAGGCGAACGCCACAATCGCAACGAGCGTGGCGAACGCGATCAGGCCGCGCTGGCCTCGAATCGTCCCGATAGCGCGCCGGAAGCCACTGGTGAAGACACCGGCGCCGGCCGCAACCGCCGCCGTGGCCGTGGCCGCAACCGCCGCGAGGAAGGCCAGGCCGACACGCCGATGAACGATCAGGAAAGCATGGTCGCGGCGCTGGCCCAGACGGTCGCCACCGCGCTGCCGGAAACCCGGCAGCCTGACGCCCAGGGCGAGGCCGACGTTGTCGAACAGAGCGCCGATGGGGCGCCCGCCATGGAAGGCGCCGAAGGCGCCGCCGATCCGGAACGCAAGCGTCGCCGCCGCCGCAGCCGCCGTGGCCGCCGCAGCCAGGACGAGTCCGGCGTGGCTGGCAGCGAAGAGCAGATGGAAGAGGGTGGCGAGGAAGATGCCGGCGAACAGGCCGAGGCCGAGGCCGTAACCGCGGCCCCCGCGCCGGCCGCCCTCCCGGTCGAGCAGGCCGCGCCGCAGGCCTTGGCTCCGGAGCAACCGGCTGAAGCCGCTCAAGCCGAACCGGCCTCCGCGCCGGTCGAGCAGGTTCCTGCCGTTGCCGAGCCGGTGACGCCGCAACCCACGCAGAGCCCGGTTGCCGAGGCAACCGCGCCGGTGGCCGTGGAGCCCGCCAGCCAGGTTTCCGAAGCCGCCCCCGCCGCCGCGCCGGTGGAAGCCGCCACGGTCGAACCGGTGGTGGAACCCGTAGTCACGGCCGCCCCCGCCGAGCCGGTCGCCGCGCCGGTCGAGCCGGTTGCCGCCTCTACCCCGGTGGAAGAACCGTCGGCCCCGGTGGCGACGCCCGCTCAGGTTGCTGCGCCCGCCGCCTCGACCGAACAGGCCGCGCCGGCCAGCACCCAGCCCATCGTGGTGCCGGCAACCGCGCCCTCGGCCAAGGCCCAGGCCCTGCATGAGGTGGTCAACGCCGCCGGCCTGCAATGGGTGGAAACCGACCCCGAGCGCCACGCCCAGACGCAGCTGCGTATCGCCGCAGCGCACACACCGGTCCGCCTGGGCCGCGAGCGCAAGCCGGTGGCGCCGGTTTCGAACGAACCGCTGGTTCAGGTCGAAACCCGCCACTAAGCACGGCGCCTGGCGAAAAGCCCCCATCATGCGATGGGGGCTTTTTTTTTGGGGCTGGCCAATCGGCGCGCGCATGGCCGCGCAAGTTGAGGCGAAAAAAAACCCTCGTCGCCGAGGGTTCTTTCATCAGACCGGACGCAGAACGATCAGAACTGGTACGTGTAGGTCAACTGCACCGTATCCAGGCCCGGGTTCGGGCGCTTGATGCTGGCGTTGGAGAAGTGCGAATAGCGCAGGCCGATGCGGTTGTTCGGCGTCAGCAGGAAGCCCAGGCCGACGTGGTCGCCGAACTGGAAGGCGGTGCTGATGTTCTCGTTGGCGAAGCGGGTGCGCGAAAACACGGTCGCGCCAATGCCGGCTTCGAGGTAGAAGCGCTCGCCGGCCCACCAGCGGAACATCGGGATGGCGTTCAATTGCCATACATTGCTGGGCGAGCGGTCACCGTTCGCCCACCAGTACGACACGCCGAGTTCGGGCGTCAGGTCCAGGCGGCCCCAGTTGCCACCGAACTGGTAGGTCCAGACCGAGGGCGTTTCGTAATTCAGCGTAAAGCGCTGGTAATGATCACCAACACCGTAGTGCAGGCTCACGCCACCTTGGGTGCCTTCGGACGACTGGGCGCTGGCGATCGTCGCGGCGCTGGCAAGGGCCAAACCAACTAGGCGGGCAAGCATCTTCTTCTTGGTCGACTGCATTGGAAGCAACTCCGTATTTGTTTGGGATGCACATCTCGGCGCAATTCACGAGTGTTATCCAGTACTACAGAACATAGCAAAAACCGGGCCGGAAGGCTTGCAATATGTCGTAATAAGGCAACAAAAAAGATGGAAAACACTGTTCCGTCCAGCAGAGGCAATGCCCCTGTCATGACGCAAAACCTGAGCGCGCAAAAAAGCCGCCGGCACTGACGCGCGGCGGCTATTCATGCATTGCGCCTACCGGGTCGGCAAGACCCGGACGGGATGGCTCAGGCGGGGGCGACGACGTCGGCCGGCTGGTTGGTCAGCAGCGCCAGCAGGCGGGCGATTTCCTCGCGCAACTGGCGGCGATCGACGACCATGTCGATGGCGCCCTTCTGCAACAGGAACTCGGCGCGCTGGAAGCCTTCCGGCAGCTTCTCGCGCACGGTCTGTTCGATCACGCGCGGGCCGGCAAAGCCGATCAGGGCCTTGGGCTCGGCGATGACCACGTCGCCCATGAAGGCAAAGCTCGCGGACACGCCTCCCATGGTGGGGTCGGTCAGCACACTGATGAACGGCAGGCCGGCGGCCGACAGGCGCGTCAGCATGGCGTTGGTTTTGGCCATCTGCATCAGCGACAGCAGGCTTTCCTGCATGCGCGCGCCACCCGAGGCGGCGACACAGATGAAGGGCGTCTTGTTGTCGAGCGCGGCCTGGGCGCCGCGCGCGAAGCGCTCGCCCACCACCGATCCCATGGAGCCGCCCATGAACTCGAACTCGAAGCAGGCCAGCGTCGCCGGCACGCCACGGATCGAGCCGCTGACCACCACCAGCGCGTCGGTTTCCCCGGTCTGCTTGACGGCTTCGGCCAGGCGCTCGGGATACTTGCGCGTGTCCTTGAATTTCAGCGAGTCGACCGAGCGCGTGCTCTGGCCGATCTCGACCCGCCCTTCCATATCGAGCAACGAGTCGATGCGGGCACGGGCGCCGATGCGCATGTGGTGATCGCACTTGGGGCAGACGTGCAGGTTGGCTGCCAGGTCTTCGCTGTACAGCACCGTTTCGCACGACGGACATTTCACCCACAGGCCTTCGGGCACGCGACGGGCGCCGCTGTCGCTGGTTTTATTGATGCGAGGCGGCAGGAGTTTTTCGATCCAGCTCATTGTTTGTTCATCCCGTAAGGAAGTCGCGCCAGGCCGCTCAGGCCGACGCGCTCGGTCGTTTTACTTGATCCAGCGCCTGCCGGATGGTGCGCAGCCAGCCGCTGGCGGCGGCGACTGCGGCGTCGGTTTGCTGGCCGGCGGGCGCATTCGCCACCGCCTGCTCCATGGTTTCAATCAGTTTGCTGCCGATGACGACCGCGTCAGCCACGCGGGCCACGCGCTGCGCGCTTTCCGCGTCGCGGATGCCGAAGCCCACGCCGACCGGGATGTCGCGCACGTGGCGGCGGATCACCGCCACGCGTTCGGCGACGTCGTCGGTATTGAGCGAGCCGGCGCCCGTCACGCCCTTGAGCGAGACGTAATAGACATAGCCGCGAGCCACGTGGGCCACCGCCTGGATACGCGCTTCGGTCGAGGTGGGGGCCAGCAGGAAGATCGGCGCGATGCCGTGGCGGCCGAGGGTGCCGGCAAACTCGACCACTTCTTCGGGCGGATAGTCGACCACCAGCACGCCGTCGACGCCCGCGGCTTCGGCCCGGCGGGCGAATTCGGCCTGGCCCATGCGTTCGATCGGGTTGGCGTAGCCCATCAGCACCACGGGGGTGGCCGTATCGCGCTGGCGGAACTCGGCCACCAGGTCGAGCACCCGGCCCAGCCCCACGCCCTGGGCGATGGCGCGCTCGGCGGCGCGCTGGATCACCGGGCCGTCGGCCATGGGATCGGAAAACGGCACGCCCAACTCGATGACGTCGGCGCCGGCCTCGACCAGCGCGTGCATCAGGGGAACGGTGGCGGCGGGCGACGGATCGCCTGCCGCGATGTAGGGAATCAGCGCCGCGGCACGGCCGGACTCGGCGGTGCGCCCGAAGGCGGCGGCGATGCGATCGGAACGGGTTGTCGTCATGTTAGAGCTCGATGCCGGCACGTTCGGCGACAGTATGCATATCCTTGTCGCCTCGGCCCGACAGATTGACCAGGATGACGGCGTCGTGCGGCAGCGTGGGGGCCATCTTCACGGCCTGGGCGATGGCGTGGGAAGATTCAAGCGCCGGCATGATGCCTTCGATGCGGCAGCAATCATGGAAGGCCTTGAGGGCTTCGTCGTCGGTGATGCCGACGTATTCGGCCCGGCCGCTGTCCTTGAGCCAGGCATGTTCGGGACCGACGCCGGGGTAATCCAGGCCGGCCGAGACCGAGTGCGTTTCCTGGACCTGGCCGTCGGCATCCTGCATGACGTAGGTGCGGTTGCCGTGCAGCACGCCGATCCGGCCGGCGGCCAGCGATGCGGCGTGCTTGCCGCTGTCCATGCCCTCGCCCGCGGCTTCGACGCCGATCAGGCGCACGTTCTCGTAGGGGATGTAGGGATGGAAGATGCCCATGGCGTTGGAGCCGCCGCCGACCGCGGCCACGACGTAGTCGGGCTGGCGACCGATGGCCTCGGGCATCTGCGTCAGGCATTCGTTGCCGATGACGGTCTGGAAATCCCGCACCATGCGCGGATAGGGGTCGGGCCCCGCCACCGTGCCGATGATGTAGAAGGTGTTCTCGATGTTGGTGACCCAGTCGCGCATGGCTTCGTTGAGCGCGTCCTTGAGGGTGCGCGAACCGGACGTGACCGGCACCACCGTGGCGCCCAGCAGCTTCATGCGGTAGACGTTGGAAGCCTGGCGGCGCACGTCTTCGCTGCCCATGTAGACCACGCATTCCATGCCGTAGCGGGCAGCCACCGTGGCCGTGGCCACGCCATGCTGGCCAGCGCCGGTTTCGGCGATGACGCGCGGCTTGCCCATGCGCTTGGCCAGCAGCGCCTGGCCGATGCAGTTGTTGACCTTGTGCGCGCCGGTGTGGTTGAGGTCTTCGCGCTTGAACCAGATCTGGGCGCCGCCCAGCTGTTCGGACCAGCGGCGGGCATGATAGACCGGGCTGGGACGGCCGACGAAATGCTTGAGTTCGTAGTTGAACTCTTCCAGGAAGGCGGGATCGACACGATAGCGGTCATAGGCCGCGCGCAGCTCGTCGAGCGCGTGCATCAGCGTTTCCGCCACGAAAACACCGCCATAAGGGCCGAAATGGCCCTGGGCATCCGGAAAATCGTAAGGTTTCACCAAGCATCTCCCCCGGCATCACGACCGGCCACTGCGGCCCGCGAATCCGGTTTGCAACCCGTCATTTTACCTGACGCCGGCCAGGGCGGGGACGCACCCCGGCCCTGGGCCGGACGCAGCTGGACCGGGTATCGTCGACCGGGCACCCCGGCCGGGCGTGTCAGAGCGACTGCCCCAGGCGGCGCAGGAAGGTCTCGCAGGCCGCCAGTTGATCGAGCGCGACGAATTCGTCGGGCTTGTGCGCCTGTTCGATGTGGGCCGGGCCGCAGACCACGGTCGGGATGCCGATGCCCTGGAACAGGCCGGCTTCGGTGCCATAGGCCACCTTGCGGGTGGCGCGGTCCTCGGTCAGGGCGCGCACCAGCTGAGTGATGGCCGCCTCTTCGGACGCTTCCAGCGCGGGCGCGGCGGCGCCGGTCTCGATCTCGATGCTGGCGCCGTCGAATTCGGCCTTCATGCGCGGCAGGAGCTCTTCGCGCACGTATTTTTCGACTTCGGCCTGGATCTGGTCGGGTTGCATGCCCGGCAGGTTGCGGAATTCGTAGGTGAATTCGCACAGCTCGGGAATGGTGTTGACCGCGATGCCGCCGCGGATCTGGTTGGTGGTCATGGTCGAGAACGGCACGTCGTAGAACTGGTCGTACGGGCCATTGGCCTTGAAGCTGTCGGCCAGGTCGCGGATGCGGCAGATCAGGCGGGCGGCGTATTCGATGGCGTTGCAGCCGCGCGGGGTCAGCGACGAGTGCGCCGCCTTGCCATGCACCTTGCAGCGGAACAGGTTGATGCCCTTGTGCGCCACCACCACCTGCATGCCGGTGGGCTCGCCCACCACGCAGCCTTCGGGGCGGATGCCGCGGTCGTGCAGATCAGCCAGCATGTACGGCGCGCCGGCGCAGCCGACTTCCTCGTCGTAGGAAAATGCCAGATGGATCGGCTTCTTGCGCGGCATGGCCAGGAAATCCGGCACCAGCGCCAGCGAACCGGCGATGAACCCTTTCATGTCGCAGCTGCCACGGCCATACAACAGGCCGTCTTTCTCGACCAGCTTGAACGGGTCCGTGCTCCAGTCCTGGCCGTCGACCGGCACCACGTCGGTGTGGCCCGACAGGACGATGCCGCCCTGCTGGTTGCCGTCCTGCGCGGGCAGGGTCGCGAAAAGGTTGGCCTTGGTGCGCTCGGGATTGTGCGCCAGCCACGCCTCGACGCCCTGGCCCTTGAGCCAGTCGCGGACGGTCTCGATGAGGGCGAGATTGGAATTTCGGCTGGTGGTGTCGAAACCGACCAGCGTCTCCAGCCAGGTGCGCGCGTTCATGTAGCAACTCTCTTGGGGAAAAGCAGCAGTGTAAAGCCAGGAAGCGTCCGCGTCCCGCGCCCCAGGCCGTTGTGACGGCGCGCCTGGGCCTAGAATGTCGGCCTTCAAGCAGCAAGCCCCTAGGAGCAATCGTGCAGCACAAAGCAGTTCCCACGCGCAACATCGTGGCGGCAGTCATCGGCAATGCCCTCGAATGGTATGACTTCCTGGTATTCGCGTTCATGACGCCGATCATCTCGAAACTGTTCTTCCCGACCGATCCCAGCGTTCCCGGCAGCGAACTGAATGCCATCCTGATGACCACGGCGATCTTCGGCGTCGGTTTCTTCATGCGGCCGGTGGGCGGCATCATCCTCGGCCTTTATGGCGACAAAAAAGGCCGCAAGGCGGCCATGGTGCTGGTAACGTCGCTGATGGCGGTGTCGATCGCCCTGATCACCGTGGCGCCCACCTATCACGCTGCCGGCATCCTGGCCCCCCTCTTCATCCTGATCGCGCGGCTGCTGCAGGGCTTCTCGGCCGGCGGTGAGTTCGGCACCTCGACCGCCCTGCTGATCGAGATGGCGCCCAATGGCAGGCGCGGTTTCTACGGCTCGTGGCAGATGGCCGGACAGATGCTGGCGCTGCTGATCGGCGCGGCCTGCGGCACGCTGATCACCGAGTTCTTCACGCAGGAGCAGATCGCGGCCTGGGCCTGGCGCCTGCCGTTCGCTTTCGGCCTGGTGATTGTGCCGATCGCCATCTATATCCGCCGCAACATCGACGAAACCGATGCCTTCAAGCAGCTCAAGGAAGAGGAGCGCCAAGCCGCCGCGCGCGGCGAGGTGCAGCGCCTGAGCCTGGCCGAGATGGTCCGCAGCCACACCCGCGAGACGCTGATCGGCGTGGGCCTGGTGGTCACGGCGACGGTGTCGATCTACATCACCTTCACCTATCTGGTGACCTATTCGACCCAGATCCTCAAGCTGCCGCTGAACCAGACCTTTCTGGTGCAGATGGCGGGCGCGGCATTGATGGTGCTGCTGACGCCGTTCATGGGCGCCTGGTCCGACCGTGTCGGCCGCCGCCCTCTCGTGATCGGCTCGCTGATCGGCTACCTGGTGGTGCTGTATCCGCTGTACCACTGGCTGTCGGATGCGCCGTCGATTGGCCGCCTGCTGACGGTGCAGATCGTGGTGTGCTTCTTCGTGTCGGCCTTCTTCGGCGTATTCAGCACCGTCATGGCGGAACTGTTCCCGGCCCGGGTGCGTTCAGTGGGCCTGTCGCTGGCCTATAACGTGGCGGTGATGATCTTCGGCGGCTTCGCCCAGTTCATCGTGACCTGGCTGATCAAGACCACGGGTTCGCCGATGGCGCCCGCCTACTACGTGATGTTCGGCGTCGCGCTGGGGCTGGTGGCCTCGTTCTTCATGCGCGAACGCGCCCACGAGAACCTGGACCACTGAAGCCCGCCGGCAGGATCCCGGGCCGCCCCGGCCCGGGGCGCGACCTGCACACCCGAGCCGGCGCGCCCGGCTAGCGCCGCGCCGCCGACGACACGCCCGGCACTTCGGCCAGCGCGGCCAGCGCGCGCGCCAGCGATTCGCCGCCGCGCACTTCCACCGTGAACACCATATGGGCCAGCGACTGCCGGCTCTGGGTGTTCACGCCCACCACGTTCAGGCGCAGCCGCGCGAACACTTCGGACAGGTCGCGCAGCAGGCCGGGGCGGTCGTGCGCGCGCACGCTGATGTCGACCGGATAGAAAGTGTCCGCCGGCGTCTCGCCCCAAGCCACTTCGATCACGCGCTCGGGTTCGCGCGCCGCCAGCGCCAGGTAGCTGTGGCAGTCGCCGCGGTGGATCGACACGCCGCGCCCCCGCGTCACGAAGCCGGCGATCGCGTCGGGCGGCGCCGGACGGCAGCAGCGCGCCAGTTGCGTCAGCAGCGAGTCCACGCCCACCACCAGCACCCCGCTCTTGCCGCTTTTCTCGGCGCTGCCGGCGCTGGCGTGGCGCAGGGCGGCCGGCTGCGGCTCGACGGCGGGCGCCGGCTGCTGGAACACGGCGTCGATCTGGCGCAGGCTGAACTCTTCCTTGGCGGCGGCCACGTACAGGTCGTCGGCGCGGGCGAAACCGAGGTTCTGTGCCAGCTGTTCGAGGTTGACCGCGGTTTTGCCCAGCCGCTGCAATTCCTTCTCGACCAGCGCCTGGCCCTGCGTGATGCGCTGTTGCAGTTCGATGGCGTTGAACCACATGCGCACCTTGGCGCGGGCCCGCGGACTGGCCAGGAACCCCAACTGAGGATTGAGCCAGTCGCGCGACGGCCCGCCGGACTTGGCGGAAATGATCTCGACCGTCTGGCCGGTAGCCAGGCGCGTCTGCAGGGGCACCATCTGGCCGTCGACGCGCGCGCCGCGGCAGCGGTGGCCCAGGTCGGTGTGCAGGTGGTAGGCGAAATCGACCGGCGTGGCGCCGGCCGGCAACTCGATCACACGGGCCTGCGGCGTCAGCACGTAGATGCGCTCGTCGGTCGGCGCGGGCGCGACCGAGGCATGGCGGTTCTTGCCGGGCCCGGACTTGGCGGCGGCCGGCCTGGCCGCGTCCGGCTTGTCGGCGGCGGGCGTCTCGCCGGCCTCGACATCGCTGTTCCAGGCGAGCAGCTGGCGCATCCAGGCCAGTTGCCGGTCGTATTCGCTGGAGGCGGCCACCTGCCCGCCCTTGGCGCCGGCCTCCTTGTAGCGCCAGTGCGCGGCCATGCCGTACTCGGCGAACTGGTGCATTTCGCGGGTACGGATCTGCACCTCGAACGGCCGGCCGTCGTCGTCGGTCACCACCGTGTGCAGCGAGCGGTAGCCGTTGGGCTTGGGCCGCGAGATGTAATCGTCGAACTCATCGGACAGCGGCGTCCACATCTCGTGCACCATGCCCAGGGCCATGTAGCACGCGCGCACGTCCTCGACGATGATGCGCAGGGCGCGCAGGTCGTACATCTGCGAGAAGTCGAGCCGCTTGATCCGCATCTTGTTCCAGATGCTGTAGATGTGCTTGGGCCGGCCGCTGACCTCGGCCTCGATGCCGTGTCTGGCCAGCGCCGTCTGCAGACGCTCGATGGCGTCGGCGATGAAGGCCTCGCGCTCGGCCCGCTTTTCCTCGAGCAAACGGGCAATCTGCTTGTAGCGGTCGGGCTCCAGGAAGCGGAACGCCAGGTCTTCCATTTCCCACTTGATCTGCCAGATGCCCAGGCGGTTGGCCAGCGGCGCGTACAGATCCAGGGTTTCGCGGGCGAAAGCGGTCGAACAGGGGGTCTTGCTTTCGGCATGCCAGCGCAGCGTGCGCAGGCGCGAGGCCAGGCGCATCAGCACAATGCGCAGGTCGGCCGCCATGGCCAGCAGCATCTTGCGCTGCATTTCCTTCTGGGTGCCGGTTTCCGCTTCGACATCGCTGGCCTGGCGCGCCACCACGCCAAGGCGCAGCAGGGCGCGCGTACCCTGCACCAGGCGGGCGACCTCGGCGCCGAAGGCGGCGGCGATCGGGTCGTTACGCAGCGCAGGCGCCGGCGCGGTCAGGTCGGTGGGCAAGGCTGCCAGCAGCGCCGCGGCGCGCGTGGCGGCGTCGGTGTGCAGGCCCGCCAGGATCCGCACCACGCCGGCGCCGTGCGAGGCGAGCGGTTCGCCGGTCAGGGCGTGCTGGCCCTCGAAACGGGGAACCGACCAGGCCACCGCCTGGTCGATAAGCGCCAGGCCGTCGGCGTCGAGGCCCGCGCCCGCCTCCTGCCGCCAGGAAGCGTCGAAAGGCGAAGGCGCATCAGGTACAGGCGGGGCGGACATCGCGAACGTCGTGCGGAACGGTAATCGAAGATTCCGACACTCTACACTAGGAATCGACGCTGAAAACCCTGGCCCGTGCCAGGCCTATATACAAGGAACCCAAGCTTATGTTGCGCTGGCTCAAGGGCCGGGGCGCTCGCGCTGCCGAGGTGGCGCAGATGCAGGCCCGGATCGCACCCGACCTCTGGCGGCAGGTGCTCGATGCCCATCCCTTCCTGGCGGCGCTGGACGCCGAGGAAACCGCGCAGTTGCTGGCGCGCTCGGCCTGGCTGCTGGCCAGCAAAACCATCAATGGCGCGCAGGGCCTGGAAGTCACCGACTTCATGCGCCTGTCGATCGCGGCCCAGGCCAGCCTGCCGATCCTGAACCTGACGCCCACGCTGTACGAGGGCTGGGACGAGATCATCGTGTATCCCGCCGGGTTCCGCATCCCGCGCCAGCAGATGGACGAGAACGGCGTGATGCACGAATACCTGGAAGACGCCGCCGGCGAGGCCTGGGAAGGCGGTCCGCTGGTGCTGTCGTGGGCGGATACGCAACTGTCCGAGGGCGGTTTCAACGTGGTGATCCACGAGTTTGCGCACAAGCTCGACCTGCAAGCCGGTCTTGCCGACGGCATGCCGTCGCTGGCGGCGCATGGCGATCTCAAGCCGCGCGACTGGCGCCGCGTCCTGGACGACAGCCTGGAGCGCTTCATTGCCGCGGTGGACGCGGTGGAGGCCGCCATTCCCCATGACGTGGATCCGGAAAGCGCCGAGGCCGATGCCTGGTATGGCCGCTTGCCGCTCGACCCCTATGCCGCCACCGATGAGGCGGAGTTCTTCGCCGTCAGCTCCGAGCACTTCTTCGTCGATCCCCACCCCATGGCCGAGGCTCTGCCCGAATGGTTCGGCCTGCTGCGGGCCTACTACCGCCAGGACACCCTGGCGCGCTACCCATGAAACGGCTGCTGATCGTGTGGCATTCCCGCACCGGCGCAGCGCGCCAGATGGCCGAGGCAGCCGCCCGGGGCGCGGCCGCCGCGGCGGCGCTGCTGGAACAGCCGGACGATCTGGCGGTGACGCTGCGCCGCGCCGCGGACACCGGGGTGGACGAGGTGCTGGCCAGCGACGGCTTGTTGTTCTGCGCGCCGGAAAATCTGGCCAGTCTGAGTGGCGAAATGAAGGAATTCTTCGACCGCTGCTACTACGGCGCGCTCGACCGCATCGCAGGACGGCCCTACGCCTGCCTGGTCAGCGCCGGCAGCGACGGCGCCGGCGCGGCCCGCCAAGTGGAGCGCATCTGCACCGGCTGGCGCCTGCGGGCCGTGGCGCCGGCCCTGATCGTCAACCTGGGCGCGCAGACACCCGCGCAGATTGCCACCCCCAAGCGCGTGGCGCCGGCCGAGCTGGCGCGCTGCGAGGAAGCCGGCGGCCTGCTCGCGGGCCTGTTGCTGACGGCGGGTTAGCGCGAGCCAGCCGGCGCGAAAGGCCGCCCAGGGCCCGCGATCCTCGCAGGCGATCAGCGCGCGGGCCTGGCATCGGTCACCACGCCCCTGGAAACAAAAAGCCCTCCGGCATGCGGAGGGCTCTTCATTCTGCGGCCGCGCCGATCAGGCGACGGCGGCGGTGACGACGATCTCGACCTTGAAGTCGGGGTTGGCCAGGCGAGCCTCGACGGTAGCGCGCGGAGGCGAGTTGCCGTCGGCGACCCAGGCGTCCCACGCCTTGTTCATGCCGTCGAATTCCTTCATGTTGGCCACGTAGATCTGGGCCATCAGGATCTTGGTCTTGTCGCTGCCGGCCTCGGCCAGCAGGCGGTCGATGGTGGCGAGCACTTGCTCGGTCTGACCGGTGATGTCCAGCGTGGCATCGTCCGGCACCTGGCCCGCCAGGTACGCGACGCCGTTGTAGACGGCCATGTCCGACAGGCGCTTGGCGACGTGGAAGCGCTTGATGCTGCTCATGAATATTCCCCTAATGACGAGTTGCGGGTTGGAACAATACGAAGAATGGCGAACTTTACCCTGCCGCCGCGTCAGGCGGGCGGCAACTGGAAAACCTGGCGCAGATAGGCCAGGTAGGCCGGATCGTCGCACATGGTTTTCTCGGGCGCGTCCGACACCTTGGCCACCGGCTGGCCGTTGCAGCGAACCATCTTCATGACGATCTGCAGCGGCTCGTGGCCCAGGTCGTTGGTGAGGTTGGTGCCGATGCCGAACGAGACCTTGCAGCGTCCGGCGAACTGGCGCGCCAGCTCGATGGCGCGCGGAAAGGTCAGCGAGTCCGAGAACACCAGCGTCTTGGCGCGCGGGTCGACGCGGTTCTTGCGGTAGTGCTCGAGCAGCCGCTCGCCCCAGACGAAGGGATCGCCCGAGTCGTGCCGCGCGCCGTCGAACAGCTTGCAGAAATACATGTCGAAGTCGCGCAGGAAGGCGTCCATGCCGTACACGTCGGACAGTGCGATGCCCAGATCGCCCCGGTATTCCTTGGCCCACACTTCCAGCGCGAACACCTGCGAATCGCGCAGCCGCGGACCGAGCGCCTGGCAGGCCTGGAGGTATTCGTGGCCCATGGTGCCCAGCGGCAGCACCTCATGCTGCTTGGCCAGCAACACGTTGCTGGTGCCGGCGAAGTGCGGCCCCATCTGGGCCTTCATGGTCGAGACGATTTCTTCGTGCCAGACCTTGGAGAAACGACGGCGGGTGCCGTATTCGGCCACGCGGAAATCGGCCAGCGCCGGATCATCCAGCACCAGGTGCATCTTCGATTGCAGGCGCTTGCGGCCTTCGGCCCAGTCCGGGTTCTGGCGCGTGTTGCGGAAGTAGACCTCGTTGACGATGGCCAGCACCGGGATCTCGAACAGGATGGTGTGCAGCCAGGGGCCTTTGACCTCGATGCTGATTTCGCCCGGCCCCTCGCCTTCCTCGATGCGGATGCAACGTTCCGGCAAATGGAACAGTTCGAGAAAATCGACGAAGTCGCTTTTGATGAAACGCAAGCCGCCCAGATATTTAAGTTCGTCCTCGGTGAAGCGCAACTGGCACAACTGGTGCACTTCCTCGCGGATTTCGTCCAGGTAGGGGCGCAGGTTCACCCCCGGCGTGCGGCACTTGTAACGGTACTCGACCTGGGCGGCGGGAAACTGATGCAGCACCACCTGCATCATGCTGAATTTGTACAGGTCGGTGTCGAGCAGCGAGGTGATTATCATGATTACGCGTATCGTTTCGCGACACCATAGCATAGCGGGGCCGGCCAAACTCCGAATGCGCCACGATGTCAACAGGGTATTGGCGGCGGTTTGGCGCCGCATTGGGTAAAATTCGCCCAACAAGACACAATGCCGCCTGCCCGGAGTTCCTGAGAATGACCCACGTTGTCACCGAAAACTGTATCAAGTGCAAGTACACCGATTGCGTCGACGTATGCCCGGTGGACTGTTTTCGTGAGGGTCCGAACTTCCTGGTGATCGACCCCGACGAATGCATCGACTGCGCCGTGTGCATCCCCGAATGCCCGGCCAACGCCATCTATGCCGAGGAAGACGTGCCGCAGGACCAGCTCAACTTCATCGCCCTGAACGCCGAGCTCTCGCCCGAGTTCGCCAGCATCAGCCGCGCCAAGAAGCCGCTGCCCGACGCCGACGAATGGAATGGCAAGCAGGACAAGCTGCAATACCTGGAAAAATAATCCGCGAGCGCGCGGCCGTCCCCGGCCCGCGCCGCGCGATGCGCCGATGACCGACGATTCCAAATACACACGCCAGACCGTCACCCACGTCCATACCTGGGTGCCCGACAAGCTGTTCTCGGTGCGCACCACGCGCGATGAGGCCTATGCCTTCCTGCCGGGCCAGTTCGCCCGCGTCGGCCTGCCAGGCGCGGAGGATCCCGCCGGCCCGCCCACGCTGTGGCGCGCCTACTCGATGGTCTCGGCCCCGCACCAACCCTGGCTGGAGTTCTATTCCATCGTCGTGCCCGAAGGCCTGTTCAGCCCGCGCATGGCGCGGCTGCAGCCGGGCGACACCCTGTATGTCGAAAAAGCGCCCTACGGCTTCCTGACGCTGGAGCGCTTCGCCCCCGGTGGCGACCTGTGGCTGCTGGCCTCCGGAACCGGGCTGTCGGCCTATCTGTCGATCCTGCGCGACCCGGCCGTGTGGCGCGCCTATCGCCGCATCGTCCTGGTGCACGGCGTGCGCACCGCGGCGGAGCTGGCTTACCGCGACGAAATCGAGGGCTGGCGCAATGATCCGTCCCTGGCCGAGGGGTTCGCGGCCGAGCCGGACAAGCTGACGTACCTGCCGATCGCCACCCGCGAGGCCCTGCCCGGCATGCCGCAGGCGCGCCTGACCACCCTGATCGCCGACGGCGGACTGGAACGGCTGGCGGGCCTGCCGCTGGACCCGGAGCAAGCAAAGATCATGCTTTGCGGCAATCCGGACATGCTGGCCGATGCCCGCAAACTGTTGGGCGAACGCGGCTTCAAGCCGGGCCGTCGCGGCATCCCCGGCAACCTGGCGGTGGAAAACTACTGGTGATTGCGCGCCAGCGCGGACCCGCCTCCTGGCCCATCCGGCCTACGGCAAAAATCCCTCTTTTTTACGCTGCCGCTGTCGCCCGATTCGGCCCTAAACTGGTGCACAAGGGATGACGGGTCGTATTTTTGCAACAAAATTTCCGGTTTTCGGACGCTTTCGTCAGACAAATTGGAAATACCGTTACTCCCCGGCGCAATAATCGGGGCACACGCACGACCCAGAAGGACTTCCCCAATGCTGTACCAATTGCACGAAATGCAGCGCGCCTTCCTGACTCCGTTCGCTGCATTCACGGACGCCGGTTCCCAGCTGTTCTCCAGCCCCTACAGCCCCCTCGCCTACACCCCGATCTCGCGCCAGATGGCCGCGGGATACGAGTTGATGACGCGCATCGGCAAGGAATACCAGAAACCCGCCTGGAACCTGCCCGCCACGCAAATCAACGGCAAGTCGGTCCGGGTCACCGAATCGGTCGCGCTGGACAAGCCCTTCTGCCGCCTGGTGCACTTTCACCGCGACGTGCGCCAGGCCCCGCAGGACGATCCCAAGGTGCTGCTGGTCGCGCCGCTGTCCGGCCACCACGCCACCCTGCTGCGCGATACCGTGCGCGCCCTGCTGCCCGGCCACGACGTCTATGTGACCGACTGGATCGACGCGCGCATGGTGCCGCTGTCGGCCGGTCCGTTCCATCTGAACGACTACGTGCGCTACGTGCAGGACTTCATCCGCCATCTGGGGCCGGACGTGCACGTGATCTCGGTCTGCCAGCCCACCGTGCCGGTGCTGGCCGCCGTGTCGCTGATGGCCTCGGCCAACGATCCGCGCCAGCCGCGCAGCATGGTCATGATGGGCGGACCGATCGACCCGCGCCAGTCGCCCACGCAAGTGAACCGCCTGGCCACCACCAAGCCCTATTCGTGGTTCGAGAACCAGGTCATCCACCCGGTGCCGCCGCGCTATCCGGGGTCGGGCCGCAAGGTCTACCCGGGGTTCCTGCAGCATGCCGGCTTCATGGCCATGAACCCCGACCGCCACATGAAGTCGCACTACGACTTCTACCTGGATCTGCTGCGCGGCGATGACAGCGACGCCGAGGCCCACCGCCGCTTCTACGACGAATACAACGCCGTGCTGGACATGCCGGCCGAGTTCTACCTGGACACCATCCGCATGGTGTTCCAGGAATTCGCCCTGCCCAACGGCACCTGGGAAGTGGACGGCCAGCTCGTGCGTCCGGCCGACATCAAGCAGGTGGCGCTGTTCACCATCGAGGGCGAACTGGACGATATCTCCGGCCAGGGCCAGACGCGCGCGGCCATCAAGCTGTGCAAGAACATTCCGGCCGAGCGCAAGATGCACTACACCGCCCCCAACTGCGGCCACTACGGGATTTTCTCGGGCCGCCGGTGGCGTGAAATGATCTGTCCTAAAATCGCGGAATTCATCCGCCAGTCGGCCTAGGACGATCCGTCCTTGCCCACCGTAGTCCACGGGGCCCGAGCGGCCCCGTTCGTTTTTGCGCCCGCGCGGCCACGCCCGGATTCGCGCCCGCGCGGCGCCTTACGTTTTTCACTGTTCGCCATGTCCTGTCGTTCACTCGCCGACCGCGTCGACGCCCTGCTGCCCCAGACGCAGTGCACCAAGTGTGGCTATGACGGCTGCCGGCCCTATGCCGACGCCATCGCCGCCGGCGACGCCCCCATCAACCGCTGCCCGCCGGGCGGCGAGGAAGGCATCGCCGCGCTCGCCGCGCTGCTGCAGACGCCCGTCCTGCCGCTGGACCTGAGCCGCGGCGCACCCGGGCCGCTGCTGGTGGCCCGCATCGACGAGGCGCACTGCATCGGCTGCACGCTGTGCATCCAGGCCTGTCCGGTCGACGCCATCGTTGGCGCCAACAAGCGCATGCACACCGTGCTGGCTGACTGGTGCACCGGCTGCGACCTGTGCGTGGCGCCCTGTCCGGTCGATTGCATCCAGATGGTGCCCGCCGGCCGCGCCTGGAGCGCCGCGGATGCGTCCGCCGGCCGCCAGCGCCACCACCGCCACCAGGCGCGCATGGAACGCCTGGCCGCCGACAACGCCCGCCTGATGGCCCCCGAGCCCGTGGCCGCGGCGGCCCCAGCCGCCATCGCCGACGCGCAGGACGAAGACCGCAAGCGCGCCGCCATCGAGTCCGCGCTGGCCCGCGCCCGCGCCCGCCGCACCCCCCAACGCCCATGAACGCCGCCAAACGCCGAGAGATCTTCGCCCGCCTGCAGGCGGCCAATCCTCATCCCACTACCGAACTCGAATACGAGACGCCGTTCCAGCTGTTGATCGCGGTGCTGCTGTCGGCGCAGGCGACCGACAAATCGGTGAACATCGCCACGCGCAAGTTCTTCCCCGAGCACGGCACGCCGCAGGGCTTGCTGGCGCTGGGCGAGGCCGGACTGGCGGACTACATCAAGACCATCGGCCTGTACCGTACCAAGGCCAAGAACGCGATCGCCACCTGCCGGCTGCTGCTCGAACGCCATGGCGGCGACGTGCCGCAAACCCGCGAAGCGCTGGAAGCCCTGCCCGGTGTCGGCCGCAAGACGGCCAACGTGGTCTTGAACACTGCCTTCGGCCAGCCCACCATGGCGGTCGACACGCATATTTTCCGCGTCGCCAACCGCACCGGTATCGCCCCGGGCAAGAACGTGCTGGAAGTCGAATTGAAACTGGAAAAGTTCGTGCCGCGCGAATATATGCAGGACGCGCACCATTGGCTGATTCTGCAAGGCCGGTATGTGTGCGTGGCGCGCAAACCAAAATGCCCGCAATGCGGCATTTCCGATCTCTGCGAATACAAACATAAAACCCCCGCGTGAGCGGGTCGCGGCATCCCGCCAGGCCCGTGTTGAATAGTCATCCACGCGATGCCAAAACCGGGTTTTCCCCGAGGCGCGCGATGATGACGGAGCGATGACCGCCAAGCCGGCTTTGCTGCAACGCATTGCATGTCGACATAGGGTTTTCTCCCAGCAGGAATGCGAATTGTCCGCTATCCGACAATTCGCCATTGCGCACCGCAAAACCTATGACAAACCCTCATGGAATTTTGATTCAGAGGTGCGCATACTCGCCGGCAACTCTTATAGAAAACCGTGCGGTTTCGACGGTTTTCCTTACCCCGCGGGGGCCCTGCGCATAACGCCGGGCAGGGTCCATATAAATACAACGCCGGTGCAGCGGACATGGACGACACGATCCTGGAGACAAAAGGCCTCACCAAGGAATTCCGCGGTTTTGTCGCGGTCAATGGGGTCGATTTGCGTATCAAGCGAGGCGAGATTCATGCCTTGATCGGGCCGAACGGCGCGGGCAAGACCACATGCTTCAACCTGCTGACCAAGTTTCTTTCTCCCACCTCGGGAACCATCAAGTTCAATGGCATCGACATCACCGGTGAGCGTCCGGCGCAGATCGCGCGGCGCGGGGTGATCCGCTCGTTCCAGATTTCGGCGGTGTTCCCGCACCTGACCGTGCTCGAGAACGTGCGCATTGGCCTGCAGCGCAAGACCGGCCTGTCGTTCCACTTCTGGCAGAGCGACAAGCGTCTGGCCGCGCTGAACGAGCCGGCGCGCGAACTGCTCGAGCAAGTCGACCTGGGCGCGTTCGCCGACGAAACCACGGTCAACCTGCCCTATGGCCGCAAGCGCGCGCTCGAAATCGCCACCACGCTGGCGATGGAACCCGAGCTGATGCTGCTGGACGAGCCCACGCAGGGCATGGGCCACGAAGACGTGGACCGCGTCACGCAGCTGATCAAGCGCGTGAGCGCCGGCCGCACCATTCTGATGGTGGAACACAACATGAACGTCGTGTCCTCGATTGCCAACACCATCACCGTGCTGGCGCGCGGCGCCGTGCTGGCGGAGGGCACTTATGCCGAAGTGTCACGCCACCCCGCGGTGATGCAAGCCTACATGGGCACCACCGACGGCGAACTCCAAGGAGCGCACGCATGAGCACCCCGGCACTGGAAATCTCGGGCCTGCAGGCCTGGTACGGGGAATCGCATATCCTGCATGGCGTGGATATGCGTGTGGGCCAGGGCGAGGTCGTCACGCTGCTGGGCCGCAACGGCGCCGGCCGCACCACCACGCTGCGGGCCATCCTTGGCCTGACCGGCTCGCGCAAGGGCTCGGTGCGCATCCACGGCACCGAAGCCATCGACTTGCCCACCTACAAGATCGCCCACCTGGGCGTGGGCTATTGCCCCGAGGAACGCGGTATCTTCGCCAGCCTGTCGTGCGAGGAAAACCTGTTGCTGCCTCCGGTGGTCGGCTCGCTCGGCGGCGGCATGTCGCTGGCCGAGATCTACGACATGTTCCCCAATCTGCAGGAACGCCGGCACTCGCCCGGCACGCGCCTGTCGGGCGGCGAACAACAGATGCTGGCGGTGGCGCGCATCCTGCGCACCGGCGCCAACCTGCTGCTGCTGGACGAGATCTCCGAAGGCCTGGCACCGGTCATCGTGCAGGCGCTGGCCCGCATGATCACCGCGCTCAAGCAGCGCGGCTACACCATCGTCATGGTGGAGCAGAATTTCCGCTTCGCGGCGCCGCTGGCCGATCGCTTCTACGTCATGGAGCACGGCCAGATCGTCGAACACTTCGAAGCCGCAGAACTTTCAGAGAAACAGGACACGCTCAACGAACTGCTGGGCGTCTAAAGCAACCTGTCACCCGCCGGGTTCCCGGCATCCCATACACCGAAGGGAAGAGGAGTCATCCCATGAAGCTGCACACCATCACTGCTGCACTGGCCATGGCAGGCCTGGGATTCGCCGGGGCAACCGCCCAGGCACAAGGAATCTCCGACGATGTCATCCGCATCGGATTCATCACCGACATGTCCGGCGTCTATTCCGACATCGACGGCAAGGCCGGCCTGGAAGCCATTCGCATGGCGGTCGAGGATTTCGGCGGCTCGGTCAACGGCAAGAAAATCGAAGTGCTGTCGGCGGACCACCAGAACAAGGCCGACGTGGCGTCGGCCCGCGCCCGCGAATGGTTCGACCAACAGAAGGTCGACGTGATCATCGGCGGCACCAACTCGGCCACCAGCCTGGCCATGGCCGCCGTGGCGGCGGAAAAGAAGAAGCCCTTCATCGCCATCGGCGCCGGCGCTTCCGACCTGACCAACGCCCAATGCACGCCCTACACCGTGCACTATGCCTACGATACCGTGGCGCTGGCGCGCGGCACCGGCTCGGCGGTGGTCAAGGACGGCGGCAAGAGCTGGTTCTTCCTGACCGCGGACTACGCCTTCGGCCACGCGCTCGAGCGCGACACGATGGAGGTGGTCAAGGCCGCCGGCGGCGAGATCAAGGGCCAGGTGCGCGCGCCGCTGGGCGCCTCCGACTTCTCCTCGTTCCTGCTGCAGGCGCAAGCCTCCAAGGCGCAGATCCTGGGCCTGGCCAATGCCGGCGGCGACACCATCAATTCGATCAAGGCGGCCAACGAGTTCGGCGTCACCAAGACGATGAAGATGGCGGGTCTGCTGGTGTTCATCAACGACATCCACTCGCTTGGCCTGGAAGCCACCAAGGGCATGTACCTGACCGACGGCTGGTACTGGGATCAATCCGACGCCTCGCGTGCCTGGTCCAAGAAGTTCGAAGCCAAGGCCGGCCGCAAGCCGTCCATGCTGCAGGCGGGCGATTATTCCTCGGTCACGTTCTACCTGAATGGCGTGAAGGCCACCGGCACCGACGATGCCGACACCCTCATGAAGTGGATGAAGTCGAACAAGATCAACGACTTCTTCACCCAGGGCGGCTATGTGCGCGAAGACGGCCGCATGATCCATGACATGTACCTGATGCAGGTGAAGACGCCGGCCGAATCCAAGGCACCGTGGGACTACTACAAGGTCGTCGCCACGCTGCCGGGCGACGAGGTCTACACCAAGCTGTCCGAGTCGACCTGCAAACTGGTCAAGAAGTAATTCCCGTCGATGCGACCCTTGATGCGACCTGGCCCGCGCGGCCGGGTCGCCTCTCGAATTTGCCCGCTTCCCTTCGTACGCGCAGGATTTTTACAAGATGACTGATATTTTCGGCATCCCCATACAGGCCTTGTTCGGCCAGTTGCTGCTGGGACTGGTCAATGGTTCCTTCTATGCCATGCTGTCGCTCGGCCTGGCCGTTATCTTCGGACTGCTGAACGTCATCAACTTCGCGCACGGCGCACTCTACATGCTGGGCGCGTTCGTCGCCTGGATGGGGCTGTCGTACCTGGGGTTGAACTACTGGATCATGCTGATCCTGGCGCCGATCGTGGTCGGCCTGTTCGGCATCGTCATCGAGAAGCTGCTGCTCAAGCATCTGTACAAGCTCGATCATCTTTACGGACTGCTGCTGACTTTCGGCCTGACACTGCTGATCGAAGGATTGTTCCGCAGTTTCTATGGCGTGTCCGGCCAACCGTACCCCACGCCGGATGCCCTGCGCGGCGCCACCAACCTGGGCTTCATGGTGCTGCCCAATTACCGCGGCTGGGTCGTGGTGGCATCGGTGATCGTCTGCATGTCGACCTGGTTCGTGATCGAGCGCACCCGGCTCGGCGCCTTGCTGCGCGCCGGCACCGAGAACCCCAAGCTGGTCGAGGCCTTCGGTGTCAACGTGCCGCGGATGATCACGCTGACCTACGGCTTCGGCGTGGCGCTGGCGGGTTTTGCCGGCGTGCTGGCGGCGCCGGTGCTGCAGATCTCGCCGCTGATGGGATCCAACCTCATCATCGTGGTGTTCGCCGTGGTCGTGATCGGCGGCATGGGCTCGATCATGGGCGCCATTGTCACCGGGCTGGGCCTGGGCGTGATCGAGGGCCTGACCAAAGTGTTCTGGCCCGAGGCGTCCAGCACGGTCGTCTTCATCATCATGGCCATTGTCCTGTTGCTCCGCCCGGCCGGGCTGTTCGGAAAAGAGAAATGAATCGTCAATTCCTGGGCTATGCGGTCCTGGCCGTCGTGGTGGCCATCCTTCCCTTCCTCGGGGTGTATCCGATCTTCGTCATGAAGATCATGTGCTATGCCCTGTTCGCCTGCGCCTTCAACCTGCTGCTGGGCTTCACCGGCCTGCTGTCGTTCGGCCACGCGGCCTTCCTGGGCAGCGCCGCCTATGCGGCGGGCCACGCGCTCAAGGTCTGGGGCGTGCCGACCGAGATCGGCCTGTTGTTCGGCGTCGCGGTGGCCGCGCTGCTGGGCCTGGCGATGGGCGCGCTGGCGATCCGCCGCAGCGGCATCTACTTCGCCATGATCACGCTGGCGCTGGCGCAGATGGTGTTCTTCTTCTTCCTGCAGGCCCATTTCACCGGCGGCGAGGACGGCCTGCAGAGCGTGCCGCGCGGCACCCTGCTGGGCATCGTCGACCTGTCCGACGACCTGAACCTGTATTACCTGGTGATGGGTGTGTTCGTGATCGGCTACTTCATCATCTGGCGCACGGTGAATTCGCCGTTCGGCCAAGTGCTGCAGGCGCTGCGCGAAAACGAACCGCGCGCGATCTCGCTCGGTTACGACGTGGACCGCTTCAAGCTGCTGGCATTCGTGCTCTCGGCCGCCATCGCCGGCCTGGCCGGCGCCACCAAGACGCTGGTGTTCGTGTCGGCCACGCTGTCGGACGCCACCTGGCAGATGTCGGGCCTGGTGATCCTGATGACGCTGATCGGCGGCCTCGGCACGCTGACCGGGCCGATCCTGGGCGCCTTCATCGTGGTGCTGCTGGAAAACAAGGTCGGCGACTTCGGCCAGATGTTGGCCAACCTGACCGGCGTGGACTGGTTCCTGCGCCTGGGCGAATCGGTCACGATCGTGATCGGCCTGATCTTCGTCATCTGCGTGCTGGCGTTCCGTCGCGGCATCGTCGGCGAGATCAGCGCGCTGGTCGAGAAACGGCGCGCCACCGCGCGCGTCTGAGGCGCGGCCCGGCGCCGCCCTCCTCCCGATCCCACAGGGCCGCGCGATGCGGCCCTGTTCTCATGGCGCGCCCGCGCCGCGCCTTTACAATGAACGGCACGCAATCCGAAAGGTGCTCCACCATGCGCATCAAGCCCTTGTCTGCCGCCATCCATGGCGTCCTGGCGCTGTCCGCCCTCCTGTTCGCGCCCACGGCCGCCCAGGCCGCCAAGCCGGTCTGTGAAATCGACCGCCCGGTGCGCTTCAGCGGCCTGAACTGGGAATCGAACCTGGTGCTGGCCGGCATCGAACGCTACGTGATGGAACACGGCTACGGCTGCAAGACCAGCGTCGAGATCGGCGAGACCCTGCCCATGCTGGCCGCGCTGCAGCGCGGCGACGTCGACGTCACGCCCGAAGTCTGGCCCGGCCAGATCGAAGTTGCCTGGAACAAGGCCCTGGCCAGTGGCCGCGTGCAGGGTCTGGGCCACGTCTACGATGCCGGCGAAGGCTGGTACGTGCCGCGCTACACCGTGCAACGCCATCCGGACCTGAAGACCGCCGCGGACCTGGCGCGTTTCAAGCACGTTTTCGCCGACCCCGAGGACCCGGGCCGTGGCCGCATCTACGGTTGCCCGGCGGGCTGGGCCTGCGGCACGCTCAACGACAATCTGCTGCGCGCCCTGGGGCTGGAACGCGACTACAGCCTGTTCGCGCCCGGCTCCGGCGCGGCGCAGAAGGCCGCCATCCTGTCCGCCTACAGACGCCAGCGCGACATCGTCTTCTACTACTGGACCCCGACCGCGCTGGTTGGCGCGCTCGACCTGGTCAAGCTGGAACTGCCGGCGTTCGACCAGGCTGCCTATACCTGCCTGACCGACCCCAAATGCGCCCATCCGGTCGCCACCGCATTCAAGCCCAATCCAGTGGTCACCGGCGTGAACACCGCCTTCGCCAAGGACGCGCCGCAACTGACCGCCTTCCTGGCCCGGCTCACCATCCCTGGCGATGCCATCGACGCCACGCTCGGCTGGCTCGAGAACGAAGGCAAGGAACCCGAGGATGCAGCCCGCTACTTCCTCAAGCAATATGGCCCGGTCTGGCGTCAATGGATGCCGGACGACGTCGCCACACGGGTGCAGGCGGCGCTGGATCGGGAGTGACCCGGCCCGCGCCTCATGTATCCTGACGTTTCGGCGCCGCTCTCGCGCCCACCCGATACTCCCGAAGGAAAGCCATCATGGATGCCTTGTTCTGGCACAACGGTCACTGGACCACCGAAAACCCCAAACTGCTCGGCCCCGCCGACCACGCCTTCTGGATGGCCAGCATGGTCTTCGACGGCGCGCGCGCGTTCCGCGGCCTGACGCCCGACCTGGACCTGCACTGCCAGCGCGTGGTGCGCTCGGCCGAGAAGATGCTGATGAAGCCGCAGCTGGGCTGGCAGGAAATCCAGGCGCTGTGCCTGGAGGCGGTGGCCAAGTTCCCTGAGGGCAGCGAACTCTACATCAAGCCGATGTTCTTCTGCGCCGACGGCTTCCTGCTGCCGGATGCCGACAAGACCCAGTTCGTGCTGCACGTCTTCAAGGTGCCGATGCCGGGCGACCAGGGCTTTGCCGCCTGCTTCTCCAGCTTCGCGCGCTCCTGGCCCAACATGGCGCCGACCGACGCCAAGGCTTCGTGCCTGTACCCCAACGGCCAGCGCGCCATCCGCGAGGCGATGGACAAGGGCTTTGACAACGCCATCATGCTGGACGGCGCTGGCAACGTTGCCGAGTTCGCCTCCAGCAACCTTTGGATCGCCAAGGACGGCGTGGTCTCGACCCCGGTGGACAATGGCACCTTCCTGAACGGCATCACCCGCCGCCGCGTGCTGGCGCTGCTCAAGGCCGACGGCGTGCAGGTTCAGGAACGCAGCCTGACGCGCGCCGACATCGAGGCCGCCGACGAAGTGTTCTCGTCCGGCAACTACGGCAAGGTGGTGCACGTGAACCGCGTCGAAGACCGCAACCTGGAATACGGCCCGCTGGCGCGCCGCGCCCACAAGCTGTACATGGACTACGCCGAAAGCACCCGCAAGTAGGCGCCCCGCGCGGCGCATGGAACGCGCGGCCCCGGGGGCCGCGCCGCACGACAAGGACACGCCCAGCATGCATTCCCGACGCGAGTTCCTGCGCGGTGGCGCCGCGGTCGCCGGCGCCGGCAGCGCCCTGGCGCTGCTGCCCGCGTCAATCCGCCGCGCCTTGGCGATTCCCGCCAGCCGCCGCACCGGCACCATCGAGGATGTCGAGCACATCGTCATCTTCATGCAGGAAAACCGTTCCTTCGACCACTACTTCGGCGGCCTGGCCGGGGTACGCGGCTTCGGCGACCGTTTCCCCATCCCGGCGCCGGCCAGCCCCGATTTCGAACGCCGCACGGTCTGGGCGCAATACAACGGCCGCCCCGACGAAGGCGCACCGCGCAGCGTGCTGCCGTTCCGGCTGGACACCCGCGCGGCCTACCAGGCGATGCGCGTGGCCAGCACCCCGCACACCTGGTCCAACGCCCAGGACGCCTGGGACGCGGGCCGCATGGGCCAATGGCCGGCCGCCAAGAAAAACCACTCGATGGCCTACTACACCGAAGCGGACATGCCGTTCCAGTACGCCATGGCGCGTGCCTTCACGGTGTGCGACGCCTACCATTGCTCGTTCACCGGCGGCACCAACACCAACCGCCTGTTCCTCTGGAGCGGCACCAACGATGGCCTGGCGCGCGGCCACGGCCCCGCGCTCGGCAACACCTACAACAAACTGGGCGGCGGCGATCCGGCCGGCGCCTACACCTGGACCACCTATCCCGAACGCCTGGAACGCGCCGGCATCCGCTGGCGCATCTACCAGGACATGGCGGATAACTATTCGCTCAATCCGACCGCCGGCTTCAAAGCCTATCGTGACGCCTTTCACGGCGTGCCGGGCGCGCTGGCCGCGCTCAAGGACAAGGCGCTGACCACCCGCGGCCTGGACGGGCTGCGCCAGGACGTGCTTGACGGCACGCTGCCGCAGGTGTCCTGGATCTGCGCCACCAAGGCCGGCTCCGAACATCCCAGCCCCTCCAGCCCGGCGCAGGGCGCGGACTACACTGCGCAGGTGCTGGATGCGCTGACTGCCAATCCCGAGGTCTGGAGCAGGACCGTCCTGCTGCTGATGTTCGACGAAAACGACGGCTTCTTCGATCACATGCCGCCGCCCGCCCCGCCCTCGCGCGGCCACGATGGCCAGTTGGCAGGCGCGTCCACCGTGGATACCGCCGGCGAATACCACGAGATTGTCACCGGCGCCGAGAAGGACGATACGGCCGCGCACCTGCACGGCGTCTACGGGTTGGGACCACGTGTGCCCATGTACGTGCTGTCGCCCTGGACCAAGGGCGGCTGGGTCAATTCGGAAGTGTTCGACCACACCTCGGTGCTGCGCTTCGTCGAACGCCGCTTCGGCGTTGCCGAACCCAACATCTCGCCGTGGCGCCGCGCGGTCTGCGGCGACCTGACCTCGATCTTCGATTTCGCCACGCCCGATGACGCCAATTTGACACGCGCCCTGCCGGCCACCGCCGCGCGCGCGGCACAGGCCGCCGCGTTGCCCGGCGCCATCACCCCGCCCGCGCCCGAACGGCCTGCGCTGGCGCGGCAGGCGGCCGGCACCCGGCCTTCGCGCGCGCTACCCTACGCGCTGTCGGCGCGGGCCGACGTCGGCAACGAAGGCATCGTATTGCACATGTCCAACACCGGCGCCGCCGGCGCCGTGCTGCACGTATACGACCGCCTGCGCCTGGAGCAAGGCCCGCGCCGCTACACCATCGAGGCCGGCAAACAACTGCAAGCCAGCTGGCCGGTGATGGGCAACGATGGCCGCTACGATCTGTGGCTGCTCGGCCCCAACGGTTTTCATCGCCATGTGGCGGGACGGCTGCATGCGGATGCCGAGCCGCTGTCGGTCGAAGCCATCTGCGATCCTGCCGGACCGACATTGCGCCTGAAGCTGCACAACCCTGGCGCGTTGTCACGCGGCTTCCAGATCGAGGCCAACGCCTACCACTACGCCGGCCACCACGAACCGGCGCTGGCGCCTGGCGTCGGCGCCACCCTGGCCTGGAACCTGGCCGCCAGCGGCGGCTGGTACGATTTCAGCGTGCGCGCCGACGACGCGCCCGGCTTCATCCGCCGCTTCGCCGGGCGCATCGAGACCGGCGCGCCGTCCTCCTCCGACCCCGCGATGGGCCAGGAATTGATCCTGCGATGGACGCCGCCCGCCTGAAACCACCCGCCCCCTACGAAAACGCCGTGACCTTCCGGTTCGGCGATTCGCCCGAACTGGCCGATGAACTGCTGGCGTTGGTATTGTCGGGCGCCAAGACCGCCACTTGCGGCGCGCTGCGCGACTTCGACGAGAAGGAACCCGTGCCCGAACCGGGTCGACGCGACGTGGTGTTGGACGGCCGTGGCCGTCCGGCCTGCGCCATCGAGACGCTCAGCGTCGTGATCCAGCGTTTCGACGACGTGGACGAGGCCTTTGCCACGGCCGAGGGCGAAGGGCCCTACGAGGTGTGGCGATCGGAGCACATCGCCTATTTCGACCGCAACGGCGGCTACGCGCCTGGCATGTTGCTGGTGTGCGAACGCTTCCGCGTGGTCGAGGTGTTCGAACGCGAGGCGGACTGACGCGTCCGCCTCGCCATCGGCATCAGGCCTCGGCCTGCTCGGCAGCCTTGCCCAGGCCGAGATAGCTCTCGATCACCTTGGGATCGCCGGCCAGCTCGCGCGCCGGGCCATGCAGGATGACCTCGCCGGTTTCCAGCACGTAGCCATAGTCGGCCACCTGCAACGCCGCGCGGGCGTTCTGTTCCACCAGCAGGATCGCCACACCGGTTTCACGCAGGCGCGCGATGATGTGGAAAATCTCCCGCACGATGCGCGGCGCCAGTCCCAGGCTGGGCTCATCCAGCATCAGCAGCGCCGGCTTGGCCATCAGCGCGCGGCCGACCGCCAGCATCTGGCGCTCGCCGCCCGACAGCGTGCCGGCCTGCTGGGCGCGGCGTTCGCGCAGACGCGGGAACAGGTCGAAGACCTCATCAAGCGTGTCGCGCCAGCCGCTTTCACGGGCGCGGTAACGGCGGAAACCGCCCAGCAGCAGGTTGTCTTCCACCGACATGCTGCCGAACAGCTCGCGCCGTTCGGGCACCAGCGACATACCGGCGGCGACCCGGCGCTCGACCGGCCAGCCCGACACATCGGTGCCGGCGTACTGCACACTGCCGGTCGCGTGACCGGTCTGCGGCAGGGAGCCCATTATGGCGTTCAGCATGGTGGACTTGCCGGCGCCGTTGGCGCCGATCACAGTCACAATGCTGCCAGCGGGCACGGTCAGCGTGGCGCCGGCCAGCGCGCCGACCTTGCCGTAGCGGGCCGACAGGTTGCTGACTTCGAGAACAGGTTTGGACGCGTTCATTGCACGCCTCCCGTGGCGACGGGCTTGGCCTGGTCTGCTTCCGGCAGGTCGTCGTCAATGCCGCCCAGGTAGGCTTCCAGCACCGCCGGGTTCTGTTGCACCTCGGCCGGCACGCCTTCGGCCAGCTTGGTGCCGAAATCCATCACCACCAGGTGGTTGGTCAGGCGCATCACAAAATCCATGTCGTGTTCAACCAGCAGAATGCTCATGCCCTCGGCGCGCAGTTGTTCCAGCACGCGGGCCAGGTCTTGCTTTTCCTTGTAGCGCAGGCCGGCGGCCGGCTCGTCCAGCAGCAGCAGCACCGGGTCGCTGGCCAGGGCCCGCGCGATTTCCAGAATGCGTTGCTGGCCCAGCGCCAGGTTGCCCGCCTGCTCGTAGAGGTATTCCCCCAGGCCGACCCGCTTGATCTGCTCGGCGGCCTCATGCAGCAGTTGCGCTTCACGGCCGCGGTCCGTGTGCAGGGCGCCGGCCCAGACCCCGACATCGGAGCGCAGGTGCGCGCCCAGCGCCACGTTCTCCAGCACGGTCATGCCGGGCAGCAACTGCACGTGCTGGAAGGTGCGCCCCACGCCCAGCCGCGCGATCTCGCGCGCCGACCGGCTGTCGATCCGCTGGCCCATGAACGTGACCTGGCCGCGCGTCACCGGCAGCACGCCGCTGATCAGGTTGAACGTGGTGCTCTTGCCGGCGCCGTTGGGACCGATCAAGCCCATGATCTCGCCCGAGCGGACCTTGAAGCTGATGTCGTTGACCGCCACCAGGCCGCCGAATTCCTTGCGGATGGCGTCCACTTCCAGCACCACCTGCCCGGCCTGCGGACGCGCGCGCAGCGGCAGGGCCGGCGCCGGCTTGGGCGGCGCCAGGTTGCGGCGCGAGCCCTCAGCGCCGGTAAGGTTGCCCCACCAGCCCGCCAGGATCGGCCAGAGGCCGTTGCGGGCATACTGCAGCATCAGGATCAACAGCACGCCGAAGACAATCATCTCGAAGTTGGCGTTGGTGTCCAGCAGCTTGGGCAGCAGGTTCTGCAATTGGTCCTTCAGCACCAGGATGACGCTGGAACCGAGCAACGCGCCCCAGACGTAGCCCGCGCCGCCGACCACGGCCATGAACAGGTATTCGATGCCATAGTTCAGGCCGAAAGGGCTGGGGCTGACCGCGCGCTGCATGTGGGCATAGAGCCAGCCCGACACGCAGGCGAGCAAGGCCGCCCAGACGAAGATCACGACCTTGTAGGCGGCCGTGTTCACGCCCATCGACTCGGCCATGCCGGCGCCGCTCTTGAGGGCGCGGATGGCGCGGCCGGGACGCGAATTCAGCAGGTTGCGCGTCGCCCACAGCGCCAGCAGCACGAACACCCATATCAGGTAATAGATGTGGCGGCCGCTGGCCAATGACACGCCGAAGATGCTGATGGGCTCGATGCCGGCAATGCCGTCATGCTTGCCCAGCCAGTCGAGATTGCCGAACAGGAAATATAGCGACAGGCCCCAGGCAATGGTGCCCAGCGGCAGGTAATGGCCCGACAGCCGCAGCGTGATCGCGCCCAACAGATAGGCCACCACCGCGGTCAGGACCAGGCCGGCAGGCAGCGCCAGCCAGGGCGAGACATCGTGCTGCGTGGTCAGGTAGGCCGTGGTGTACGCGCCCAGGCCGACAAACGCGGCCTGGCCGAACGAGGTCAGGCCGCCGACACCGGTCAGCAGCACCAGCCCCAGCACCACCAGGCTGGCCAGCCCGATGTAATTCAATTGCGTCACCCAGAACTCGGGCGTGACCGACAGCAGCGGCAGCCCCGCCAGGACGACGATGAAGACGGCAAGCAGAATACGGTTCATGGCGGTTACTCCTCTTCGTCCACGTGATGGGTGCTGAACGAACGCCAGACCAGAACCGGGATAATCAGGGTGAAGACGATCACTTCCTTGTAGGCGCTGGCCCAGAAGGACGAGAACGATTCCAGCACGCCCACCAGCAGCGAGCCGGCCGCCGCCACGGGGTAGCTGGCCAGGCCGCCGATGATGGCGCCGACGAAGCCCTTCAGGCCGATCAGGAAGCCGGTGTCGTAGTAGACCGTGGTGATGGGCGCGATCAGCATGCCGGACATGGCGCCGATGGCGGTAGCCAACGTGAAGGTCAGGCTGCCCGACATGGTGGTGCTGATGCCGACCAGGCGGGCCCCGCGGCGGTTGACCGCCGTGGCGCGCAGCGCGCGGCCATAAAGCGTCTTGCCGAAGAACAGCCACAACGCGATGATCAGCAGCGCGCAGGTCGCCACCACGAACAGGCTCTGCGCCGACCAGGTGGTGAAACCCAGGTTGACCTGACCGCTCACGAACGCGGGCGTGCGCCAGCCTTCGGCGCCGAAGAACACCAGGGCCAGGCCGGTCAGCGCGAAGTGCACCGCCACCGACACGATCAGCAGCACCAGCACCGTGGCCTCGGCCAGCGGCTGGTAGACGATGCGGTAGACCATCGGGCCCATCGGAATCACCAGCAGCAGCGTCAGCAGCATGTTGAGCCACAGCGAATTGCCGGCGGCGGTGTAGGTGACCGTCAGCCACAGCAGCGCCAGCGGCACCACGAGACAGGTCAACACGGCTTTGAGCAGGCCTGCCGCGCTGCGGGTCCGCAGCGCGCGCAGCAATTCGAGCGCCAGGCAGACCACGCCCAGCAGCGGCAGGAGATAGGCGGTGCCGGGCACCTTGCCGTCCACCAGCATCGCGAGCGTCAGGGCGCCGAACGCCACGAACTCGCCCTGGGGAATGAAAATGACGCGCGTAACGGCGAATACCAGCACCAGCGCCATGCCCAACAGGGCATAGATGGCGCCGTTGACGATACCGTCTTGCAGCAGAATCAGCGCAATTGAGGAATCCATCTAACAACCTTATTGATTCTTGGTGTTCCGACCCCGCCCGGAACACTGATACGACACACCGGCCGGAAAGGCCGGTGCGAAGCATGGGGCGCCCTCATGGGCGCCCGTGGATCGGGCAATCCAGGGGAATTACAGGTTGGGCTGGTAGACCCACTTGCCGCCCTCGACCTTGACGATGACGCGCGAGCGTTCGTCAAAGCCGGCGTGGTCGGTCGGCGACATGTTGAACACGCCCTGCGAGGCGGCCAGGTCCTTGATGTTTTCCAGGGCGTCGCGCATGGCGGCGCGGAACTCCGGCGTGCCGGGCTTGGCGCCGGTCTTCAAGGCTACCGGCAAGGCGGCCACCACCAGCTGGCCGGCATCCCACATGTGGCCGCCGAAGGTGTTGGTCGATCCGGCGCCATTGGCCTTTTCGTAGGTCGCAACGTAGGCCAGGGCCGACTTCTTGACCGGATTGCTGTCGGGCAACTGGGCCGCGACCAGCAGCGGACCGGCCGGCAGGTACATGCCGTCGCAGTCCTTGCCGCACACGCGCAGCACGTCGTTGTTGGCGGCGCCGTGGGTCTGGTAGATGGTGCCGCCGTAGTTGCGGGCCTTCAGTTCCTTCTGCGGCAGGGCCGACGGGGTGCCGGCGCCGGCGATCAGGATGGCGTCCGGCTTGGCGCCGATCAGCTTGAGCACCTGGCCCGTCACGCTGGTGTCGGTGCGGCTGTATTTCTCGATGGAGACGATCTCGATGCCCTTGGCCTTGGCGGCCTTCTGCATCACGTCCAGCCAGCCGTCGCCGTAGGCGTCGGCAAAACCGATGAAGCCCAGCGTCTTGATCTTGGACTTGGCCATGGCGTCGGCCAGCGCGCCGGCCATCAGGGCGTCGTTCTGCGGCGTCTTGAAGACCCAGCGGCGCTTCTCGTCCACGGGTTCGACGATCTTGGCGCTCGCGGCCACGCTGATCATCGGCACCTTGGCTTCGGCCGCCACGTCCACCATGGCCAGCGAGCCCGGCGTGACCGAGGTGCCGATCAGCACATCGACCTTGTCGTCCGTCGCCAGCTTGCGCGAATTCTTGACGGCTTGCGTCGTGTCGGTGGCGTCGTCCAGGACGATCCATTCGATCTTCTGGCCGGCCACTTCCTTGGGCAACAGCGCGACGGTGTTGCGCTCGGGGATGCCGAGCGATGCGGCGGGGCCGGTGCTGGACACCGTCACACCCACCTTGACCTGGGCACTGGCCAGCAGCGGCAGGGTCAGGGCAACGGCGGCGGCGGCCGCGGTCAAGCCGAAGTGCTTGCGCATGTTTTGTCTCCTGTGGTGGCTCTTGGATGCCCCGGACGAGGCGGAAGCGAGCCTAGTTAAAGTTATACAGAAAAAAATATTATAGGGTTAAAACAGTATCAGATGACCTGGCACAACTACGGTAAATCCCTGATGTGCTACGGAAACCCTATTTCAGCAAACGCATTCGTTAATGGCGAACTTGTACTTGAAAGCCCGGCGGGCGTCAGTTGGGGGATTCCCTTGCCCGGCTCAACGGCCACGCATGGGCCAGACCCGCTCGACACGCGTTGCCACCCAAGCCGCCAGCAGCGCCTTGATCAGGTCGCCTGGCACGAACACCAGCACCGCGAGCGCGGCCTTGGACAGCCCCATCTTGGTGACTACGGCCAGCCACGGCACCCCGCAGGCGTAGACCACCAGGATGCCGCCCACGATGCAGGCGGCGGCACTGCCGGCCAGTTGGCGGCCAAAGCCGGCCGCCGCGCCCGCCAGACGCCGTGCCAGCCAACCGGTGACGAACGCGCCGACCACCAGCCCGGCCAGGAATCCACCGGTCGGGCCGAAGAACGCCCCCAGGCCGCCACGCCCCCCCGGCAGCACCGGCAGGCCGATCGCCGCCAGCGCCAGGTACAGCAGGCAGGCCAGCGCGCCGCGTCCCGGCCCCAGCATGGCGCCGGCCAGCATGGCCCCCAGCGTCTGCAACGTGACCGGCACCGGGATACCCGGCAGCGGAATCGGCGGAATCAGGCTCAGCACCACGATCAGCGCAGCGAACAGCGCCACCAGCACAGTATTGTTGGATTTCATTGCAATGCCCTTTCTATATGTAGAGAGACCGGGGATCGGAGCCGGCCGGGAAACTACGGGCTGCGGGCGTCGATGGCCTCGGCCACTTCCTGCGCCCGCTTCAGGGTCAGCACCACCAACGGCACGATCAGCGCCACCGGGTTGGCGCCCAGGCCGCGCGCCGCCTGGGCCTCGCGGATCTCATGGAAATTGCGCCAGATCTCGGGCACGAAGCGCAAGGCCAGCGCCAGCGCCAGCGCCACCTTGCCCGCGTCCAGCAGGCCGATGCGCTGCAACGGCATCAGCACCCGCTCGCACACGGCGATCAGGTCGGAACTGCGGCTCGACAGCGTCACCGCCAGCGCCAGCCCGACCATCGCGGCGATGCGCAAGACTACCGCCAGCGCCTCGCGCCAGCCCTGAAACCAGGCGGTGAACGCAGCGACCGCCAGCAGCACCCAGACCAGGCCGCGCACCTGGCGCCAGACACCGCCGGGCGACGCGCCGGCGCACCACAGCAACAGGCCGGCGACCAGGCAGGCGCCCGCCAGCACAAGCGGATCGCGCAGCAGGAACAGCCCGGCGCCGGCCCCGGCCAGCGCCAGCAGCTTCAGGCCGGCGGGCAGCCGGTGCAGCGCCGAGTCGCCGGGAATATATAGGGGCTCGATCACGCGCAGTGGTCCCGGTACCAGCGCAGCGCGGCGGCCGGCGTGTCGTCGGCGGCGATGGCCCCGTCCTGGACCACCAGCACCCGCTCGAAATCCTCCAGCAATGCCAGGTCGTGGCTGACCACGATGGCGTCCTGCGGCAGGGCGGCGATGGCGTCGCGCACCCGGTTGCGGTTGCGCAGGTCCAGCTGGGTGGTGGGCTCGTCGAACACCACCAGCCCGGGGCGCATCACCAGCACCGCCGCCAGCGCCACCAACTGGCGCTCGCCGCCGGAAAGCGTGTGGCTGGTGCGATCGGCCAGGTGGGCCACGCCCAGCGCGGCCAACTCAGCCTCGATGCGGGCCTCGCGTTGCGCGCGGTCGGGCTCCAGGTGCTTCAGGCCGAATGCCAGATCCTCGCGCACGATCGGGAAGACGATCTGGTTCTCGGGGTTCTGGAACACGAAGCCGACCTGGCGGCGCACCGCCTTCAATTCATGCCGGGTATCCAGGCCACCGACCCGCACACTGCCCGAGGTCGGCAGCACCAACCCGTTGACCAGCCGCGCCAGCGTGCTCTTGCCCGCGCCGTTGGGGCCGACGATGCCGACCCGGCGCCCGCCCAGCGCCAGGCTCACCCCGCGCAACACTTCCGCCTGGGGCGTCGATACAATCGCCTGGTCAAACTCGATTAACATGGGGCGGAATTATGCCCGAACCATTTCGGGCATCGGCACTCCAAGAGTTGATATGGACAAAGTACGCAAAACCGACGCCGAATGGCGGGCCCAGCTGTCCCCGGAAGAATACGTCGTCACCCGCGAAAAGGGTACTGAACGCGCATTCACCGGGCGCTACTGGAATACCTTCACCCCGGGCATCTACCGCTGCGTGGGCTGTGGCACGGCGCTGTTCGCGTCGGACACCAAGTTCGACGCCGGCTGTGGCTGGCCCAGCTATTTCCAGGCACTCGACCCGGACCTGGTGCGCGAGGAACGCGACACCACCCACGGCATGGTGCGCACCGAGGTGCTGTGCAACGTCTGCGACGCGCACCTGGGCCACGTCTTCCCCGACGGCCCGGCGCCCACCGGCCTGCGCTATTGCATCAACTCCCTGTCGATGACGTTCGAGCCGGAAGCCGAATGAAGAAGTTCCTGTTCGACCTCTTTCCGCTGTTCCTTTTCTTCCTGGCCTACCGGTTCACCGACATCTTCGTGGCAACCGGGGTGGCGATGGCGGCGGCGGTGCTGCAGATCGTCTGGCTCAAGGCCACCGGCCGCGCCACCGAGGCGATGCACTGGATCAACCTGACCGTGATCCTGGTGTTCGGCGGCGCCACCATCTGGCTGCACAGCGACGTCTTCATCAAATGGAAGCCCACGGTGCTGTACTGGCTGTTCGGCGGCGCCCTGGTGTTCGCGCGCCTGCTGTTCGGCCGCAACCTGATCCGCCGCCTGATGGAAAAGCAGATCCAGTTGCCGGATGCCGCCTGGGACAAGCTCAATCTGATCTGGGCCGCCTTCTTCCTGTTCGCCGGCGCCATCAACCTGTACGTGGCCTTCTCGGGGCACTTCACCGAGTCCCAATGGGTCAGCTTCAAGGCCTTTGGCCTGATGGGCCTGATGATCGTCTTCGTCATCGGCCAGTCGATCTGGCTGGGCAAGCACATCGAGGCCGAAGACAGCGCCAACGCCCCGCCCAAGCCCTGACGCCCGCGGCCCCGCCCTTTTCCCGGCGCGCGCCGCGCGCCGGAACTTTACGATCACCACCATGTCAGAGACCACCGACCGCATCACCCTGATCCGGGAGCGCCTGGCCGTCCTGGAGCCGGTTTCCCTGGACATCCAGGACGACTCGCATTTGCATGCCGGTCACGAAGGCAGTAAAAACGGCGCCGGCCATTATCGCGTCCACATCGTGGCATCCTGCTTTGTAGGACTGAACCCCGTGGCGCGACATCGGCTGGTGTATCATCATTTGCAAGATTTGATCCCCTATCCGATTCATGCGCTTGCGCTCGACGCCCAGGCTCCCAAATAGAAAGTAAAAGGATATTCATGAAACGCATCGTCATGCTGGCCGCCGCCTGCGTCATCGCCGTGCCCGCTTTCGCCCAGAACGTCGCCACCGTCAATGGCAAGGCCATTCCGCAGAAGAGCCTGGATCAATTCGTCAAGCTGCTGGTCAGTCAGGGCGCCACCGATTCGCCGCAACTGCGCGAGCAGGTCAAGCAGGAGATGATCAACCGCCAGGTCTTCGTGCAAGCCGCCGAGTCCGCCGGCATCGCCAAGCAGCCCGACGTCCAGACCGAAATCGAACTGGCGCGCCAAGGCATCCTGGTGCGCGCCCTGATGGCCGATTACCTGGCCAAGCACCCGGTCTCGGATGCCAAGGTCACGGCCGAATACGAGAAGATCAAGAAAGAACAGGCCGGCAAGATGGAGTACAAGGTCCGTCACATCCTGGTCGAAGACGAAAAGACCGCCAACGACCTGCTGGCCCAGTTGAAGAACAACAAGGGCAAGTTCGAGGAACTGGCCAAGAAGAACTCCAAGGACCCCGGCAGCGCCGAAAAGGGTGGCGACCTGGGTTGGGCGCCTCCGACCAACTACGTCCAGCCGTTCGCCCAGGCCGTGACCCAGCTCAAGAAGGGCCAACTGGTCGACAAGCCGGTCCAGACCCAGTTCGGCTGGCACATCATCATGGTCGACGACACCCGTCCGGTCGAATTCCCGCCGCTCGAACAGGTCCGCACGCAACTGGAAGAAATGCTGCGCCAGCAAACCCTGGCCGACTACCAGAAGCAACTGCGCGAAAAGGCCAAGATCCAGTAAATCCGGCCTCGCCCCGCGAACAACTGCCCGCCCTGCGCGGGCAGTTTTTTTTGTCTGAACAAGATGCCGCGGGACGACGGCGACCACGCCGGAAATGAAAACAGGCCGCGCGCCGGAAGCGGGCAGCCTGTTCGACAGGGCCAGGGAGCGATGCGCCAGGCGCGATCAGGACGCGCCCAGCAGCGCCTTCAGCCCGTCCTCGTCGAGCACCGTGACGCCCAGTTCCTGGGCCTTGGTGAGTTTGCTGCCGGCATCCTCGCCGGCCACCAGATAGGCGGTCTTTTTGGACACCGAGCCGCTGACCTTGCCGCCGGCGGCCTGGATGCGCATGGAGGCTTCCTCGCGCGTCCAGTTCGGCAGCGTGCCGGTCAGCACGAAAGTCTTGCCGGCCAGCGTGGTGTCCTGCGGCACCGCCTCGGCTACCGGATGCACCCCCTGCGCCTTGAGCTGTTCGATCACGTCACGGTTGTGCTGCTCGGCGAAGAAGCGGCGGATCGAGCCCGCCACCACCGGCCCCACGTCCGGCACCGACGACAGCGCGTCCTCGTCGGCGTCCATGATGGCTTCGATGCTGCCGAAATGCCGGGCGACGTCGCGCGCGGTGGTCTCGCCCACGTGACGGATGCCGAGCGCGAACAGCAGGCGCCCCAGCGCCGGCGCGCGCGCCTTGTCGATGGCCTCGACCAGATTGTCGGCCGACTTCTGGCCCATGCGGTCCAGCCCGACCAGTTCGAGCGGGCGCAGGCCGAACAGGTCGGCCAGCGACTTGACGCGACCGCTGTCCACCAGTTGTTCGACCAACTTCTCGCCCAGTCCTTCGATGTCGAGCGCCTTGCGGCTGGCGGCATGCCATAAGGTCTGCTTGCGTTGCGCCGCACAGAACAGGCCGCCGGTGCAGCGGGCGATGGTTTCGTCTTCCAGGCGCTCGATCGCCGAGCCACAGACCGGGCAGGCCTTGGGCATGACGAATTCGCGCGCATCCGCAGGGCGCTTGTCGAGCACCGCGCTCACGACTTCCGGAATCACGTCACCGGCGCGGCGCACGATGACCGTGTCGCCGATGCGCACGTCTTTGCGGCGGATTTCGTCTTCGTTGTGCAGCGTGGCATTGGTGACAGTCACCCCGCCCACGAACACCGGCTTGAGCCGGGCGACCGGCGTGATGGCGCCGGTGCGGCCGACCTGCACCTCGATGTCCAGCAGCGTGGTGGTGGCCTCTTCGGCCGGGAATTTGTGCGCCAGCGCGAAGCGCGGCGCGCGCGCCACGAAGCCCAGCAGCTTCTGCGCCGGCAGCGAGTCCACCTTGTAGACCACGCCATCGATGTCGTAAGGCAGCTCGGGACGCAAGGCGCCGACCTTGGCGTAGAAGGCCATCAGGCCCTCTGCGCCGCTGGCGCGATGATTGTGCCGGACATTGACCGGCAGGCCCAGCGAGGCCAGCCAGTCGAGCATGGCGCCGTGCGATGTCTCGGGCAGGGTCGAAGCATCCGCCGCGCCCGCCGTGGCTTCGTCGAACAGGCCGCTCTGCGTGCCCGGCAGGCCACGCACTTCACCCCAGCCGTAGGCGAAAAAGCGCAACGGCCGCTTGGCGGTAATACGCGGGTCGAGCTGGCGCAGGCTGCCGGCGGCCGCATTGCGCGGATTCACGAATACTTTCTCGTCGCGCTTGGCCTGGGCCGCGTTGAGCTTCTCGAAATCGGCGCGGTTCATCAGCACCTCGCCGCGCACCTCCAGCACCTCGGGCGCCGCGCCGCTCAACTGCAGCGGAATCGCCTTGATGGTGCGGATATTGGAGGTGACGTCCTCCCCGGTCTGGCCGTCGCCACGGGTGGCGGCCTGCACCAGGCGGCCGTTCTCGTAACGCAGGCTGATCGCCAGGCCGTCGAGCTTCAGTTCACAGAAGTACTCCGCCTGCTGCGCCGGGCCCAGCAGGCCCGCGCCGCGCAGCGTATCGGTGACGCGGCGATCGAACGCCACCACGCCCTCTTCGTCGAAAGCATTGCCCAGCGACAGCATCGGCACCGCATGGCGCACGCTGCCGAAGGCCGCAACCGGCGCCGCGCCCACCCGCTGGGTGGGCGACTCGGGCGTGACCAGTTCGGGATGCGCGGCCTCCAGATCCTGGAGTTCGCGCATCAGGCGGTCGTATTCGGCGTCGGAGACCGACGGGTCGTCGTAGACGTAATAGCGGACGTTGTGCTGCTCGATTTCCGCGCGCAGCCGTGCCGCGGTTTCCGCCGCGCGGGTCCCTGCGGCCTTGCTCATTATGCAAACACCCGCTGGGCGCGTTCGCTGCCGGCGGGCAGGCCAGCCTGTTCGAGCTGGCCGAACAGCACTTGCAGCCGTTCGTCGATGACGCTTTCCGAGCCTTCGGCCAGCGGTTTGCCCTGGTCGTCGACCAGGTCGGCGCGCAGGCGTGCCGACAGTTCGCGACCCACATCGACCATGCGGCCGAAGGCGCGGCTGTCGGCCGGGCTGCAGGGCACGTCCAACAGCAGGTACAGGCGCTCGACGCCGCCCATGCCGGCGTCGAAGGCGGCGCCATCGGCGCGCGCCAGCGTGAAGCGGGCCACGCCGTTCTCGGCGGGCCAGGCCAGGCGGCTGCCATCGGCGACGAAACCGGCATCACGCGCCACGCTCAACACTTCGGCGGCCGGCTGGGCGGCACCCAGCAGCAGGGTCAGGCCAACCTGGGTGTCCAGGGCGGCGCAGGTGTCATCCAGGCGCGCCGCCTGTTCCAGGACGGCCTGCTGGTCGGGGCCCTCGATGGTGGCATCGAAGCGTTCGGCCAGATCCTGGGCGCGGGCCCAGGCCTGCGACCATTCGATGGCGGTCAGCGGGCCACTGCGATTGGCCAGCAGCACGGCCAGCTGCATCGACGCATAGGACTCGCCGCCGTGCAGGCGCGCGCGGTGGCGGCGCTGGTCGGTTTCGGCGAACACGCGCATGGGCTTGCGGCCCACCTGGCGCAGGCTCTGCAGGTAGGGCAGCAGATCGGCGCCCCGCACCGGCTCGGCGAAATTGACCTCGATGACCACTTCGCAGGCGGGATCGGGTTCCTCGGCGTCATCGGCGTCACTGCCCGGATCGACCGGCCGGGGTTGCTCGGGGTGCGCCTTGGGCGCGTCGCCCATGCCCGGTTCGCGGCGCGCGGGCGCGCCGCCAGCCTGCGCCGCGTCCGCGCCCAGCAGCGGGTCCTGCTCGGTGGTGGGGAAATGGGTCTGCATCTTGCGGCGGACACGGCGGTCCTGCCACCAGTTGAAGCCCAGCACCAGCAGTATCAGCAAGACGCCCAGGGCAATCAGCCCGATCTGCAAATCACTCATGTGTAAATCCCGCGCCATGAAGCCGGCGCCATTCTGAATATTGGGTTTATGCCGCTTCGGAGGCCATCATCTGGACGGCCGAATCTATGTCTACCGCAACGATACGCGAAACCCCTTGCTCTTGCATGGTCACGCCCACCAGTTGCTTGGCCATCTGCATCGCGATTTTGTTGTGCGAGATGAACAGGAATTGGGTCTGCTCGCTCATGTTGGCGACCAGGTTGGCGTAGCGCTCGGTATTGGCGTCATCAAGCGGCGCGTCCACCTCGTCCAGCAGGCAGAACGGGGCCGGGTTGAGCTTGAATAGCGCGAACACCAGCGCGGTGGCCGTCAGCGCTTTCTCGCCCCCCGACAGCAGGTGGATGGTGCTGTTGCGTTTGCCTGGCGGCTGCGCCATGACCTGCACGCCGGCGTCGAGGATTTCCTCGCCGGTCATGGTCAGCTTGGCCTCGCCACCGCCGAACAGCTTGGGGAACAGCTCGCCAAAATGGCCGTTGACGACGTTGAAGGTCTCTTGCAGCAGTTCGCGGGTTTCGCGGTCGATCTTGCGGATCGCGTCTTCCAGCGTCTCGATGGCGGTCATCAGGTCTGCGTGCTGGTCGTCCAGGAACCCCTTGCGCTCGCGCGAGGTGTTCAGTTCATCCAGCGCGGCCAGGTTGACCGAACCGAGCGACTCGATCTGGCGCGAGATGCGGGTGACTTCCGATTGCAGCCAGTTGGCGCGGCGCCATTCGTCGGGCTGATTGGCCAGATCCTGAGCCAGGGCCTCGCGGTCGACCTCGCGGGCATCGAGCTGCTCGGTGAATTGTTCCTCGGCCAGGCGCGCGGCCTGATCCTGCAACTGCAATTCGGTGATGCGGGCGCGGCGCGGCTCGAGCGTGCGCTCTTGTTGCAGGCGGTCTTCGTCGGCGCCGCGCAGCAGCGCCGCCAGGTTTTCCATCTCCTGGCGCGCGCGCGCCAGCGCGTCTTCACGCTCGGCGCGAACTTCCAGCGCGTCCTGCAGGCCGGCCTGGGACGCGGAGGCGTCCAGGTCGACCAGGTCGGCCAACAATTGTTCGAGTTCGACGCTGCCGCGATGGCTCTGGTCGGCCGCCAACTGCTGGTTGCGCTGCAGGTCGGTGATGCGGACCTGGATCGCGCGCTCGGCGAACTCGGCTTCCTGGGCGGCGCGCTCAAGTTCGCGCAGGCGGGCGCGGGCGGCCTCGGCCTGGGCGGCCAGGGTCTCGCCGTCCATTTCGGCGTCGGCGAACCGCGATTGATGCTCGGCCAGTTCCTCGTCCAGCGCCTCGAAGCGGGCCTCGGCCTCTTCGCGGGTGGCGCGCAGGTCTTCCTCGTGCGCCGAGATCTCTTCGAGATCCTGGCGCAGGCGCGCGGCGTGCTGGCCGGACTGCTCGGCCTGCTGCTGCAGGCGCGAATGTTCGAGTTGGATGTCATGCACCCGGCGGGTCACTTCGGCGACCCGCTGGCGCGCCGGCGCGATCGCCTGGGTCACCTGCTGCCAGGCCACTTCGGCGCGGGCCACGGCGGCGCGGGCCTGATCCGTGATCAGTTGCTGGGCCTTGATCTCGCGCTGCAGGTTCTCGATTTCCTGCTGGCGCGCCAACAGACCGGCCTGTTCGGAATCCGGCGCGTAGAAACGCACGCTGTGCGCATCCACCAGGTGGCCGGCCTTGACCACGCAGGCGGCGCCTGCGGGCAGGCTGGCGCGGGTGGCCAGGGCCTGGGCCAGATCGGTCGCGGTATAGATGCCGCCCAGCCATTCGTTAAGCAGCGTGCGCAGGTCCGGATCGGTGATGCGCAGCAGGCTGGCCAGCGGCGTCAGGCCGGCCGGCGCCGCCGGGGCGGGCGCCGCGGGCGGCAGTTGGTAGAAGGCCAGGCGGGCCGGCGGCGCATCGTCGGAGAAGGCGCGGGCCCAGTCCAGGCTGCGCACCTCGAGCGAGGCCATGCGCTCGCGCAGGGCGGCTTCCAGCGCGGTTTCCCAGCCGGGCTCGATGTGCAGCTTCTGCCACAGGCGCGTCAGGCCGGCCAGTTCGTGCTTGGCCAGCCACGGCTCCAGCGCGCCCTGCTTCTGCACATCCTCTTGCAGCTTCACCAGCGCCGACAGGCGAGCCTCCAGACGCGCGAGGTTCTGCGCATCGGTCTGGGCGGCCGCCTGGGCGCGGCTGCGCTCGGCGTCGGCCTCCGGCACCTTGCCCTCGAGGGCGGCCAGCTCTTCCTGGGCCTGTTCGAGCTGCTCCTCGCCGGCGACGCGGTCGCCGGCCAGTTGTTCCAGGCGCACCGGATCGGGGCTGTGCAATTCGCGCAGTTCCTGCTGCAGGCGCTCGCGGCGCTGCTCCAGGGCCTGCAGTTGGCGGTCGGCATCGCGTTGGGTCTGGGCCACCAGGGCCAGGTTCTGTTCCACGCGGGCCAGCGCGGCGCGCATCTCGTCGCGGCCGGAGGCAGCTTCGCGCACGCGTTGTTCGACAGCGGGCAAGGCGGCCTGGGCGTCCTCGGCGGCGGCCCGCGCCTCTTCGGTGCGGGCGGCGCCAGCGGCCAGGTCTTCCTCGGCCTGCGCGATCTGCTCGGCGCAGTGTTCACGCTGGCTGGTCCATTCGGCGATCTGCTGCTGCAACTGGTCGCGGCGCGCCTGCAGGCGGTTGCGCGAATCCACCACGTGGCGGATCTCGGCCTCCAGGCGGCTGACCTGGGCGTTGGCCTCGTACAGCGCGCCCTGGGCGGTATGGACCGCATCGCTGGCGGCGTAATGGGCCTGGCGCCGGGATTCGAGCGCGGCCTCGCCGGCCCGCAGGCCGGCGATGGCGGCTTCCAGCTCGTTCTGGGCCTGGGCCATTTCCTGGGCCTTCCTGGCGCGTTCTTCACGCGCGCCGGTTTCCTTCAGGAACCACAGCGCATGCTGCTTCTTTTCGCCGTCGGCCTGCAGCTCGCGGTAGCGCGTGGCGACCTCGGCCTGGGCCTCCAGCTTTTCCAGCTGGCTGTTCAGTTCGCGCAGGATGTCTTCGACCCGGGTCAGGTTCTCGCGCGTGTCGGACAGGCGGTTTTCGGTTTCGCGGCGGCGTTCCTTGTAGCGCGACACGCCGGCGGCCTCTTCCAGGAACACCCGCAGTTCCTCGGGGCGCGCCTCGATCAGCCGGTTGATCATGCCCTGGCCGATGATGGCGTAGCCGCGCGCGCCCAGGCCAGTGCCCAGGAAGATGTCGTGGATGTCGCGGCGGCGGACCTGCTGGTTGTTGACGAAATAGCTGCTGGTGCCGTCGCGCGTCAGCACGCGGCGCACGGCGATCTCGGCGTAGGTGCTCCATTGCCCGGCGGCTCGGCCTTCGCTGTTGTCGAACACCATTTCGACCGACGCCCGGGCCGCCGGCTTGCGGTTGCCCGAGCCGTTGAAGATGACGTCCTGCATCGACTCGCCGCGCAACTCCGAAGCCTTGGCCTCGCCCAGCACCCAGCGCACCGCGTCGATGATGTTGGATTTGCCGCAGCCATTGGGCCCCACCACGCCCACCAGTTGGCTGGGCACGGGAATCACGGTGGGGTCGACGAAGGACTTGAAGCCGGCGAGTTTGAGCTGAGTGAGACGCACAGTACGATGACGACGGGGTGGGTTGAACGAAAGGCGTTAACGGACCTGCCGCACACATTGCAAACCGGCCCCTGAAGGGCCGGCATGGGGATGGATCGTATGATACCGCAGGCAGTCTGTCCCCAAACGTGAACAACGGTCAAGCCCGCAGGCGGCCCCGTCCCAGCCCCCCGGCCGCATGACACGCCTCAACCCACGGGCAAACGCTGAATAGCCCTACCTGCGCCACGGGCTATACTCGCTGACACTTTTTCGCAAGACGCATAATTTTCACGCAGACCGACCGGGCTCAGGTCAAAGTACGGGGACATTCTTGAAACGAGGTTTCTATCTGGTCATGGCCGCGCAGGCCTTCTCGTCATTGGCGGACAACGCGCTATTCATCGCGGCGATCGCCTTGATCCAGGAACTGCACGGCCCCGACTGGCTGGCCCCGATCATGAAATGGTCCTTCGCCCTGGCGTACGTGGTGCTGGCGGCTTTCGTCGGCGCCATCGCCGACTCCTATCCCAAGGGCCGCGTGATGTTCTCGACCAACGCCCTGAAAGTCGCCGGCTGCCTGCTGATGTTCTCCTATGCGAGCCTCGGCATCGCCTCGCAGTACCAGACCTACCTGGTCTGCGCCGCCTACGGCGTGGTGGGCATCGGCGCGGCGGCCTACTCGCCGGCCAAGTACGGCATCGTCACGGAAATGCTGCCCCCCACCATGCTGGTCAAAGGCAACAGCTGGATCGAGGGCCTGACCGTCTTCTCCATCATCCTGGGCACGGTGCTGGGCGGACTGCTGATCTCCACCACGGTCTCGACCGCGCTGCTGCAACATTCCTTCATCGGCAAGCTGGTGCATACGCCAGCCGAGGCCGCCATCCTGGTGATCGCCTTCGTCTACCTGCTGGCGGCGCTGTGCAACCTGCTGATCCCGCACACCCACGTGCGCTATCCGCCGCAGCAGAAGAACCCGGTCAAGCTGGTGCGCACCTTCTGGGGCTACGTCCGCGTGCTCTGGAAGGACAAGCTGGGCCAGATCTCCCTGGCCGTCACCACCCTGTTCTGGGGCGCCGGCGCGACGCTGCAACTGATCGTCATCGAATGGGGCCGCAGCCACCTGGGCTACCAACTGGACAAGGCCTCGATGCTGATGGGCGTGGCCGCCCTGGGCACCGTGGTGGGGTCGATCCTGGCTGGCCGCATCCCGCTGCGCCGCGCGCTGTCGGTGCTGCCGGTCGGCGCCGCCATGGGCCTGGTGGTGCTGCTGATGCCCATGGTCTATTCGCCCTGGAGCGTCTACCTGCTGTTGCTGATCACCGGCGGGCTGGCAGGCTTCTTCGTGGTGCCCATGAATGCGCTGCTGCAGCACCGCGGCCACGTGCTGCTGTCGGCCGGCCATTCGATCGCCGTGCAGAATTTCAACGAGCAGCTCAACATCCTGCTGATGGTGGCCATGTACACGCTGCTGCTGTGGCTGCAACTGCCCATCAACATCATCATCGTGATCTTCGGCACCGTGGTGGCCGTGCTGATGGTGGTGTTCATGCGCTGGAGCAAGCGCAACCTGGCCGACAACCCCGAGCTGCATGATCAGATTGGCCAGGAAGGCCACGGTCACGCGCTGGATTCAACCCCGCACTGAAGGCGTCTCGCCGTCCGGCAATGCCCAGGCCCGCCACCCGGCGGGCCTTTTCATACCCGCGCGGCCAGCTTCAGGTCTTGCCAGGCACGCGCCTTTTCCGCCGGGCTGCGCAACAGATAAGCCGGGTGATAGCTCACGATCACCGGAATCTCGCGTCCCTCGTCCGTCTTCATCTGGTGCACGCGGCCGCGCAGGCTGCCAATGGTGGCATCGGTGCCCAGCAGTGTCTGGGCCGCGAACCGGCCCAGCACCAGGATGCGCTCCGGCTTGAGCAACGCGATCTGGCGCATCAGGTAGGGACTGCAGGCGGCGATTTCCTCGGGTTTGGGATTGCGGTTGCCGGGCGGCCGGCACTTGATCACGTTGGCGATGAACACGTCGCGCTCGCGGCTCATGCCCACGGCCGACAGCATCGCATCGAGCAACTGGCCGGAACGGCCAACGAAGGGCTGGCCCTGCCGGTCCTCCTGTTCTCCCGGCGCCTCGCCCACCACCAACCAGCGCGTGGGCTGGCCGCCATGGCCGAACACGGCGTGGCGGCGACCGCCGCACAGGCCGCAGGCGGTGCAGGCCACCACCTGCTCGCGCAATTCGTCGAGGTTGGCGTGCTTGACCGCCATGGCCACCGGCATCGGCGCAGGGGCGGCCTCCACGGCGGCCTCGGCCTTGGGCGCCGGCTTGGGGGGAGGACCGTTGCGCAGGCCAGGGCCCGCCGGACGGAGCGTGTCGGTCGGCGCCGGCACGGCGTCCGGCACCGGCGCCGCCGCGGCCGGCGGCGTCGAAAAATCCTGTTTCAGGACAGGCACTTGCGGCGCCGGCGCGGCGACCGCCGGGGGGGCCGGCCGCAGCCACAGGCGCTCCATGCCCAGCTCGCGCAGCCACAGGCGCTGCAGCGGATTGACGCGCGGCGCGGCCGAAGCCGGCGTGGAATGCGGCGCCGTCACGCTGCCGCCCCCTGAGACGCGGCTGCGACGGGTCCGTCCAGGCGCTTCTGCATCACCAGCGCATCCTCGCGCCCGCCCCGCTCGGCCGGGTAATAACCGCGCCGCAGGCCGATCTGCAAATAGCCACGGGCCTTGTAGAACTCGACCGCGGCCGTATTGGAAGGCCGCACCTCGAGCAACACGCCGTCCAGGCTGCGCTCGCGCGCCTGCTGCTCGCACCAATCCAGCAAAATGCTGCCCAGGCCCTGGCGGTGCAGGTCGCGCGCCACGGCGATCACCAGCAGGTGGGCCACGTCGGGCGCGAACATCAAGATACAGAATCCCGCCAGCCGGCCATCGCGGCGTAATGTCCAGGCGCCATAGCCGGCCGCCAGCGCGTCGGCGAAATTGCCGCGGGTCCAGGGGAAGGACTGGACGTTGGCCTCCAGGGCCACCACCTCGTCCAGGTCGGCATCGGTCAACCCCTGCGGCGCCACGGGCGCCAGCGTCGATTGCGCCTTGGGATTGCCCCCCTCCCCGCGCAGGCGTTCAGCGGTCGTGAACGCGACCTTGTCGCGCACATAAAGCGGCGCGGCCTGCTCCGGCGGCAGGGCCTGGCCACGCAGCCAGGCCTGGCTGGCCAGGCGCGCCACACTGGCGGCCTCGGGCCGCAGGGCCGCGCTGGCGCGGCGCCACCCGGCCGGAACCGGCATCTGGGCGGCATAGGCGTCCCAGGCGTCGCCCGCCAGCAATGGCGTCAGTGGCCGGCCGGCGGCCCGTGACCAGGCCGGCAGATGATGCGCCGTCCAGGCCACCACCTCGTCCGCCGCGATCAGCAGGGGCGCCTGCAGCGTGTCCCAGGCGGGCTCACCCGCGGCGTCGACGTCCGGGCGATAAACCGCCAGGTAGACTTCATTCATGCGAGCGTCCAGTGCCACCACGATGGCCTGCGCCGGCGAGCCTTCCGCCTGGGCCGCCACGGCTTGGTGCGACACCACCGGCAATACCGGGATCCCCAGGCCCATGGCCATGCCCTGGGCCACGCCGCAGGCCACCCGCAGCCCGGTGAAGCCGCCCGGCCCCTGGCCGAACGCCACCGCCTGCAAGGCGTCCGGCGCCAGCCCGGCCTGCGCCAGCAATTCGTTGGCCATGGGCAAAAGACGTTCCGCGTGCTCCTGGGAGCCCTCGTGCTCGCGCACCGCGACCTCCAGCCGGCCGCCCGAGGCGCGCAAAAGGGCCACGCCGCACCGCGACGAAGAGGTTTCCAGAGCCAGCAGGTTTAGTTCCATAGGTGCAGATTGTACGAAATACCGGGGCGGTTCCCCCGTATGTAAGGGGGATTTCAACCATGGTTCGCAATGTGTAATATCTTGTGAACGCCCACTAGCCGCTGGTTCTTGTCACTGTTACATTTCCGGCCATGAATACGCAAAACACCACCCCCACCCGAAAAATCCTCGTCGTCGACGATGATCCGCGCTTGCGCGATCTGCTGCGCCGGTATCTGTCCGAGCAGGGATTCAACGTTTTCGTCGCCGAAGACGCCAAAGAGATGGGCAAACTCTGGCAACGGGAGCATTTCGACCTGCTCGTGCTGGATCTGATGCTGCCCGGCGAGGATGGCCTGTCCATCTGTCGCCGGCTGCGCGGTGGCCACGACAATACCCCCATCATCATGCTGACGGCCAAGGCGGAAGAGATCGACCGCATCGTCGGCCTCGAGATGGGCGCGGACGACTACCTGTCCAAGCCGTTCAATCCCCGTGAGCTGCTGGCCCGGATCAATGCGATCCTGCGCCGCCGCGGCACCGAGGAACATCCCGGCGCCCCCAGCCAGGAAAACGAATCGATCGCCTTCGGCCCCTACGTGCTGAACCTGTCGACCCGCACCCTCACCCGCAATGGCGAGCAGGTGCCGATCACGACCGGCGAATTCTCCGTGCTCAAGGTGTTTGCGCGCCATCCGAAGATTCCCCTGTCGCGCGACAAGCTCATGGAGCTGGCCCGCGGCCGCGAATACGAAGCCTTCGACCGCAGCCTCGACGTACAGATTTCGCGCCTGCGCAAGCTGATCGAGCCGAACCCGTCCAAGCCCGTATTCATCCAGACCGTCTGGGGCCTCGGATACGTGTTTGTGCCGGACGGTGGCAGTTGATCGATACGCCCGCCCCGGGCAGGAGCGCAGCCTCGTGCCCCGCTTGCGCAAAACCTTCAGGAACCTGACGTCACGTCTGCGGCTCGGCTTGTTCGGCCGTACGTTCCTGCTGCTGGCTGCCCTGATGCTGGTCAGCCTGGGGGCGTGGCTACAAGTCTTCTTCAGCATGGAGCTGGGACCGCGCGCCAACCAGATGGCGCAGCGGGTGATCACGGCCGTCAATATCACGCGCACCGCGCTGATCTATTCCCACAACGACGAACGCAGCAAGCTGCTGCTCGACCTGGCCACCAACGAAGGCATCCAGGTCTATCCGCGCGAGGTCACCGACTTTGCCGAAGCCCTGCCCGACGACGATTACTGGCAGCGCGTGGCCCAGCACATCCGCACGCGCTTCGGCCCGGAAACCCAGATCGCCTGGGGCGTGAATCAGGTGCCCGGCTTCTGGGTGAGTTTCCAGATCGAGAAAGACCTATATTGGCTGGTGTTCGAGCGCGAGCAAATCGGGCTGACGGGCGGCATCGAATGGCTGGGATGGGGCGCCACGGCGCTGCTGCTGTCCCTGGTGGGCGCGGCGGTCAGCGTCGGCTTCGTCAACCGGCCGCTGTCGCGCCTGGCGCGGGCCGCCCAGGTGCTGTCGCGCGGCGAGACCCCGGCGGCCCTGCCCGAGCAGGGGCCGCTGGAAATCCGCGACCTGAACGCCTCCTTCAACCGCATGGCCAAGGACCTGCGGCAGGCCGAAGCCGACCGCGAACTGATGTTGGCGGGCATTTCCCACGACCTGCGCACGCCGCTGGCGCGCATGCGCCTGGAAATCGAGCTGAGCGGCGTATCCGAGGACGCGCGCCAGGCCATCGACGAAGATCTGGGCCAGATCGACCACAGCATCGGCCAATTGATGGAGTACGCCCGCCCCGCCGGCACCCTGCCGCAACTGGCGACCGACATCTCCGCGGTGCTGGCCGAACTGTATGAACGCGAGCGCAGCCATACCTCGTCACTCGGCGGCGAACTGGAAGCCACGCTCGAGCCAGGCCTGCGCGCGCGCATCACGGCGCTGGACCTCAAGCGCATCGTCAGCAACCTGATCGAGAACGCGCGCCGCTATGGCCGCTCGCCCGATGGCATGGCCCACCTGGTCATGACATTGCAAGCCGAGGGCGGCATGATCATCATCGAGGTGTCCGACCGCGGCCCCGGCATCGCCCCCGAGGACGTCGACCGGCTGCTGCGGCCCTTCTCGCGCGGCGAGGCCGCGCGCACCGGCGTCAGCGGCGCCGGCCTGGGCCTGGCCATCGTCGAGCGCCTGCTCAAGCATGTCGGCGGCGCCCTGCGCATGCTGCCGCGCGAGGGCGGCGGCCTGACCGCCCGCATAGAGTTGCCCAAAGCGAAGTTTAGGAATTATCAATTAGACAACGATAATCCATAGCGTAGAATTTATGGTTTGAGGCACAGCCTTAATTCCACCAACAACTACTGGGAGTAAACATGAAAACTGTTGGCGACAAACTCGAGCCCTTCAAGGTTACCGGCGTCAAGCCCGGCTTCAACCAGCACGAAGAAAATGGCGTCTCGGCTTTCGAAGACATCACCGAAAGCTCGTTCCCCGGCAAGTGGAAGGTGATCTACTTCTACCCGAAGGACTTCACGTTCGTGTGCCCCACCGAAATCGTCGGCTTCAACAAGCTGGCCAAGGATTTCGAGGACCGCGATGCCGTCCTGCTGGGTGGCTCGAGCGACAACGAGTTCGTCAAGCTGGCCTGGCGCCGTGAGCACCCGGACCTGAACAAGCTGGGTCACTACCAGTTCGGCGACACCACCGGCGCCCTGATCGACCAGCTGGGCGTGCGCGAGAAAGGGGCGGGCGTTGCCCTGCGCGCCACCTTCATCGTCGACCCGGACAACACCATCCAGCACGTTTCGGTGAACAACCTGAACGTCGGCCGTAACCCGGAAGAAGTGCTGCGTCTGCTCGACGGCCTGCAAACCGACGAGCTGTGCCCGTGCAACCGTACGGTTGGCGGCGCCACGCTGTAAATTCCAGCCCGGCCGGGGACCTGTCCACAGGTCCTTCGCCGGGCTTTAACTGCGCTAGATTATAGGTAAAAACTATGGAATTTCTGACGACCATTAAGGAACAACTGCCGGATTGGGCCAAGGACATCCGCCTGAATCTGGACGCCGTGATTGCCCGCTCGACCCTGGCCCCGGAAGACGCCGTCGGCGCAGCCCTGTCGGCCGCCTACGCCGCGCGCAGCCCGGTGCTGGTCGACGCCTTCAAGAGCGGCCTGTCGGAAGCCGACGCCAATGCCGCGCTGACCGCTTCTGCGCTCATGGGCATGAACAACACCTGGTACCCGTACGTCGAAATGACCGGCGACGCCCAGTTGAAGAGCCTGCCGGCGCAGTTGCGCATGAATGCCTACGCTACCCACGGCGGCGTGGAAAAGAAGCGCTTCGAGCTGTTCGCCCTGGTGGCCTCCATCATCGGCAAGTGCCACTTCTGCGTGGCGTCGCACTACGAGAACCTGAAGAAGGACGGCCTGTCCACGGAACAACTGCGCGACGCCGGCCGCATCGCTTCGGTGGTCAACGCCGCCGCCCTGGCGCTGGCCGCCCAGGGCAAGTAAGCCCGCCGCGGCCGGCCCTGCCGCGGGGCCATGAAGAAAGCCCGCTTGCTCACGCAAGCGGGCTTTTTGCTGGAGACGGCCCCGCTATTGCCCCTGGGATTTGACAGCCTTGGTCGGCAGACCATTGGCCACCCATGCCTCCAGGCCGCCGCGATACCAATAGACCGGCCAACCCATCATCCCGGCGCGCAACGCGGCGTTATAGGCCGAACGGTCATTCATGCCGGCCCCCAGGATGATCAAGGGGACATTGTGTTCTTTCTCGGTGCCCGCCTTCTTGTGCAGCCAGCCATCGAACGCTTCCTGCATCTGGTCGGTGATGCTGCCATCCGAGCCGGCATCGCTCAGCGGGAAGGCCCCGGGGATGGTTTCGCGCTGCCCGCTGGTGTCGATCACCAGGAAATTCTTGTTCTTTTCGTCGGTCAGCAAGGCCACCACGTCTTTGGTGGTGATCACTTTGGCCCGCGGATGCGTGGTCGGCGTCGGCCCCTTGTAGGGCGCCGAGAACAGCAAGGTAGTCGGCGGCACGCCGCTGTCCTGCAGTTCGTCGAAGCCCCCGCCCGGCGCGCGTTGCGGCTGGCCCGCCGGCGCCTGTTGGCGCGGCGGCGGCTGCGGCACCTGCCGCTGCGGCGCTCCGGCCTGCTTGGGCTCGCCGCCGACCGTGCCCATCTCGATGTCGGAGATCATCACCGCGATGTTCTCGATCAACTCGTAGCACATCGTGATCGAGCCTTCGCGCGGGCTGTACCAGGCGTTGAGCTTGCCGCAATCCTTGAAGACCACATTCACCGGCCGCGGCAAGACGTAGGTCTGGCCGAGCAGCTTGATGTTCGTGGTGATGGCGTCGGACAGATTGTTGGCGAACAGGTTGCCGATACGCCGCGATGACGGTTCGAACGTCACGTTCACCGGCGCGCCGGGCGCGTTCGCCGGCTGTTGGCCGTCGGGCGACCAGGCGCCAACGCGCGTATGCGGCGCCAGGATGCGGCGCCAGGCCCGGTTCTGCTTGGTGAATTCATCGGCGCAACGCGCTTTGGTGCGATCTTCGAACCCGACCTGATCGACCAGCGAAGCGAACACCCCCGGATTGCCGCCATACATGATGCACAGCATGTTGCGGAAGCGCTTGAGATCGCCCGTGTGCTCATCCTGCCAGGGCGAATTGCCAGCGCCCCGGGCCTCGGCCAGCTTGCCGCTGTAGTACCACTGCAGGGCCGCGTACTTGGCCGCGCCCTGGGCCATGGCGTTGGTGTCCTCGTCGCTCGACGGGTACATGGTCGGCTCGACGATCTGCAGCGCCGAATAGATATCGACCGCGTCTTCCTCGGCGCCGGTCGAAGGCAGTTCCAGTTCGCCGATCAGGGCGTGGCCGAACTCATGCATGAAGATGCTGCGCATGATGCCGATGTAGACTGCCACGATGCGCAGCGAATCGCCGCCGAAGCGCGGGTACGGGCCAGCGCCCGGCAAACCGCTGTTGCTGCCGGAATCCGGCGCCGCCTGGGGGGGGCGCGGCTGTGGTGGCGGAGCGTTGCCGCCCTGGGCCGGCTTGCCACCCTGGGCGGGAGCGATGTTCGAATTGATGGCGAAGTCGGCGATGCCGAAGGTGCCGACGTCGTAGGCCATGATGCCGAGTTCGGAACCCAGCGCGGGTTCATTCTCGATATCGCCGATCTTCTGGCCATTGACAATGAAGCGGGCCGCGCCCGGCACCTCGACCACCTTGATGCGGTCGGAGCCATCCAGCTTGGCCACATTGGCCACATTGGCGATATCGCGGCGCTTGTCGCCGTCCAGACAGAACAGGATGGTCTGCTTGGCGGCCGTGAGTTCCAACAGGCACAAACCCTTGCGCGCGCGGTTGGTCAGCGCCAGGCCAATGGATGCCTTGGGATTCTTTGAGTTCAGGACCACATTCACGTCGGTGATGCGGCCGGTCTCCGGCGGCTGCCCGACTTTCAGGTAAAGCGTCTGCTCGCTGCCGGCCAGGGCCTTGTTGCGCAGCGTGAACCAGCCATCCTCGACCCCGGCGGTCCAGCCTTGCAGCATCTGCGTGCGAACCGCGCCCGAGAGCGGGCCGAGCTGCTGCTCGAATTCTGCATGTGCAGGCGAACCAACGGCGGCAAGCGCCAAGAACAAGGCAGCGCCACGTACATGCATCTTGGTGTCCCTATTATCCAGGCGTTAAGTAGCGGCAGAATATTCCAGTTCAAATTCACCTGCAAGACGAAAACACCGGTGTTTCCGGCCCCCCGCGCGCCACAGGACGCGGGAACCGCGCCCAACCGCAGCAGCCACGCGGCTTCCGCCCTATTTTGCGGTTTGTTAATTTGTTATGGACATGTATCTGTGCGCGTTAAACAACGCCGGCGCGCGAAAAAAAGCGCGGTGAATACCGCGCCATCGATTCCGGCAGAGGCCGCCAGCCGCGTTTCAGGCGCGTGCCAGCAGCGCCACCACCGTGGCGGAAATGCCTTCCTTGCGGCCCAGGTATCCCAGGCCCTCGTTGGTCTTGGCCTTGATGTTGACCTCGGTTTCGGCCAGACCGGTATCGGCGGCGATGTGTCGCACCATGGCCGGCGCGTGCGGCCCGATCTTGGGGGCCTGGGCATGTACGGTGGCGTCGATGTTGACCGGCGCCCAGCCGGCCTGGCGCACGCGCGCCACGGCCTCGCGCAACAGCACGCGGCTGTCGGCGCCCTTGAAGGCCGGGTCGGTATCGGGGAAATGGCGGCCAATGTCGCCCAGGCCGGCGGCGCCCAGTAACGCGTCGGTGATGGCGTGCAGCAGCACATCGGCATCGGAATGGCCCAGCAGGCCGTGGGTGTGCGGAATGGTCACGCCGCCGATGATCAGCGGCCGCCCCTCGACCAGGGCGTGCACGTCAAAACCCTGTCCGACGCGAAAAGGAATACTCATAGCCATTTTTCCATCAGTTCGAAATCGTCCGGCCAGGTCACTTTGAAATTGCGCATCGCGCCGGGCACCAGCAGGGGAGCATAGCCCGCGGCCTCGATCGCCGAGGCTTCGTCGGTAACCACGGCGCCGCTGACTGCGGCCGCCGTCAGTGCATCGCGCAGCGCCCCGGCGCGGAACATCTGCGGCGTCTGCGCGAGCCACAGGCCGTTGCGGTCCAGGGTGCGCTCGACCCGTTCGTGGCCGGCCTTGACGGTGTCGGCCACCGGCAGTGCCAGCAAACCGCCGACCGGATCCGCGAGGCAGGCGTCGATCAAGCGCGCCAGCGCCGATGCCGGCAGGCCGGGACGGGCTGCGTCGTGCACCAGGACCCAGGTGTCATCGGCCACGCCGCTCTCGGCCAGGGCGCCGGCCACGGTATCGGCGCGGGTGGCGCCGCCGCAGGCCCGCCAGACGGTGCGCGGCAGCCCCGCCAGCGCCTGGTCGACCCAGCCGTCGCCGGGCGTCACCGCCACGCGCACCTGCGACACGCGCTCGTCGGCCAGCAGCGCGGTCACGGCGTGGCGCAGCATGGGCTGTCCGGCCAACGGACGATATTGCTTGGGCACGCTCTCGACGCCGGGGTGGCTGGCGCGGGCGCCGACGCCAGCGGCGGGAACGATTGCGATGATTGAGTCAGACATGGTGCGGTGATTTTATAATCTTCCGCTTGATGCCTGCTCCCAGCCTGATGCCCGCTCCCACCTCCCCCGCCACGGCAGCGCCGCCCGTCCCCGCGACCGCCCCTACTCTCGCCGCGCTCAAGCCCGGCACACGCTACGCTCAACCGCGCCCGCCCGGTTCGGGCGACGCCTGGCTGCTGGCCGACCTGGCCCGGCAGGCCGCCGCGCCGCTGGTGGTGCTGACCGCCGAACCGCTGGAGGCGCAGCGCCTGGCCGAAGAGATCGCGCTATTCGCGCCCGGCCTGCGCGTGCGCCAGCTGCCCGACTGGGAAACGCTGCCGTACGACGCCTTTTCGCCGCACCAGGACCTGATCTCCGAGCGCCTGCACACCCTGCATTCGCTGATGATGAAGACGGTGGACGTGCTGACGGTGCCGGTCACCACCGCGCTGTACCGGCTGGCGCCGCCGTCGTTCCTGGCGGCCTACACCTTTTCCTTCAAGCAGAAGGACAAGCTCGACGAAGCGGCGCTGCGCGCGCAGCTGACGCTGGCCAACTACAACCACGTCACCCAGGTCACCGCGCCGGGCGAATTCTGCCTGCGCGGCGGCCTGATCGACCTGTTCCCGATGGGATCGGCTCTGCCCTACCGGCTCGACCTGTTCGACGACGAGATCGAGACCATCCGCAGCTTCGACGTCGACACCCAGCGCAGCCTGTATCCGGTGCGCGAAGTGCAACTGCTGCCGGGACGCGAATTCCCCATGGACGAGGACTCGCGCAACCGCTTCCGCGCGCGCTTTCGCGAAGAGTTCGAGGGCGATCCATCGCGCGCCCTGCCCTACAAGGACATCGGCAACGGCATCCCGTTTGCCGGGGTCGAGTACTACCTGCCGCTGTTCTTCGACGAGACCGCGACGCTGTTCGACTATCTGGCCGACAACGCCATCACCGTCTCCGTCGGCGACATCGACGACGCGATGCTGCGCTTTCACCAGGACACCGGCAGCCGCTACAGCTTCCTGAAAAGCGACCGCGAACGCCCGGTGCTGCCGCCGTCGGCACTGTTCCTGGACGAGCAGGCGCTGTATGCCCGCCTGAAGGAATTCCGCCGCCTGGCGTTGACTGCCGGCCAGCCGCATCCCGACTTCCGCGCCGCGCCCGACGTCAGCGTGGCGCGCCGCGCCGACGACCCGATCGCCAAGCTGCGCACGCATGTCGGCACGCCGCAGGGCCGCGTGCTGCTGTGCGCCGATTCGGCCGGCCGCCGCGAAACGCTGGTACAGATGCTCAACGAGTTCGGCGTCACGCCGGACGCGCAGCCCGACAGCATTGAAGCCTTCCTCGCCTCCGACGCCCACTTCGGCATCGTCGCCGCGCCTCTGGGCACGGGCTTCGAACTGCCGCAGGCCAACCTTGCCTTCCTGACCGAGAACGACCTTTATCCGGGGCTGGCCAGCACCGGCCGGCGCGGCAAGCGCGACCAGGAGCGCGCCAGCAACGTCGAAGCGATGGTGCGCGACCTGTCCGAACTGCGCGCCGGCGACCCGGTGGTCCACGCGCAACACGGCATCGGCCGCTACCATGGCCTGGTCAACATGGACATGGGCGAAGGCGAGATGGAGTTCCTGCATCTCGAATACGCCAACGGCAGCACGCTGTACGTGCCGGTGTCGCAACTGCACGTGATCGCCCGCTACAGCGGCGCGGATCCGGAAGCCGCGCCGCTGCACCAGCTCGGCTCGGGCCAGTGGGACAAGGCGCGCCGCAAGGCCGCCAGGCAGGTGCGCGACACCGCCGCCGAACTGCTGGCGCTGTATGCCCAGCGCGCGGCGCGCGAGGGCTTCGCCTTCAACCTGCCGCTCAACGATTACCAGGCCTTCGCCGAAGGCTTCGGCTTCGAGGAAACCGCCGACCAGGCCGCCGCCATCGAGGCCGTGCTTGCCGACATGACCTCGGGCCGGCCGATGGACCGACTGGTGTGCGGCGACGTCGGCTTCGGCAAGACCGAAGTGGCGTTGCGTGCCGCCTTCCTGGCGGTGGCCAATGGCAAGCAGGTCGCGCTGCTCTGTCCCACCACGCTGCTGGCCGAGCAGCACGCGCAGACTTTCTCCGACCGCTTCGCCGACTGGCCGGTGCGGGTGGTGGAGCTGTCGCGTTTCCGCTCGGCCAAGGAAGTGGCCGCCGCCATCGAAGGCATCAACGATGGCCGCGTCGACATCGTCATCGGCACTCACAAGATCCTGTCCAAGGATGTGAAGTTCAAGCGCCTCGGGCTGGTCATCATCGACGAAGAGCACCGCTTCGGCGTGCGCCAGAAGGAAGCGCTCAAGGCGCTGCGCGCCGAGGTCGACGTGCTGACCCTGACCGCCACGCCGATCCCGCGCACGCTGGGCATGTCGCTGGAAGGTATCCGCGACTTCTCGGTCATTGCCACGGCGCCGCAGAAACGGCTGGCGATCAAGACCTTTGTGCGGCGCGAAGACGGCAGCACGCTGCGCGAGGCGCTGCTGCGCGAACTCAAGCGCGGCGGCCAGTGCTACTTCCTGCACAACGAGGTCGAGACCATCCACAACCGCCGCGCCCGCCTCGAAGAGCTGGTGCCCGAGGCCCGCATCGCGGTGGCCCACGGCCAGATGCCCGAGCGCGACCTGGAACAGGTGATGAAGGGCTTCTACCAGCAGCGCTACAACGTGCTGCTGTGCACCACCATCATCGAGACCGGCATCGACGTGCCCAGCGCCAACACCATCGTGATCCACCGCGCCGACCGCTTCGGTCTGGCGCAGCTGCACCAGTTGCGCGGCCGTGTCGGCCGCTCGCACCACCAGGCCTACGCCTACCTGCTGACACCGGGCGAGGACGCCATCACCAGCAACGCCAAGAAGCGGCTGGAGGCAATCCAGGCCATGGAGGAACTGGGCTCGGGCTTCTACCTGGCCATGCACGACCTGGAGATCCGCGGCACCGGCGAGGTGCTGGGCGACTCGCAGTCCGGCAACATCCAGGAAGTGGGCTTCTCGATGTACAACGAGATGCTCAACGAAGCGGTGCGCGCCCTGCGCGCCGGCGAAGAGCCGGACCTGGACGCGCCGTTCAACCTGGCCTGCGAAGTCAACCTGCACGCGCCCGCGCTGCTGCCATCCGACTACTGCGCCGATGTCCACGCGCGCCTGAGCGTCTACAAGCGCCTGGCCCACGCCGCCGACGAGGACGACCTGATCCAGATCCAGGAAGAGCTGATCGATCGCTTCGGCAAGCTGCCGGAGGCGGCGCAGACCCTGCTTGCCACTCATCGCCTGCGCCTGGCCGCGCAACCGCTGGGCATCATCAAGATCGACGCCAGCGAAACCCAGGCGCTGCTGCAATTCGGCCCCAAGACCAGTGTCGATCCGGCCAGAATCATCGAACTGGTGCAGCGGCAACGCCACATCAAACTCGCCGGACAGGATAAATTGCGGGTTGAGATCAAGGCCGCGCAGATCCCCGCCCGTGCCGATGCCGTACGCGCTGTGCTGCGCGCCTTGAAGTAACCCGCCCCCGACCCTCGCATTTTTATGACTATCCATCACCTCGTCGTCCAATCCCCCGGCCTGACGGTCGAACATGCCGAACAGCTCGCCGCACTGGCGCAGGCCCAAGGCGTGGCCCGTATCAGCGCCACGGCCGCGCGCCTGCTCGACGTGCAGCACGACGAGGCGACCCGCGCCGACGTGGTGGCCTGGGCCGAGCGCCACGGCATCGACACCGCCTTCGTGCCGGCCGGCCTGAAGCTGGCGCACTGCAAGGTGCTGGCGATGGACATGGACTCGACGCTGATCAACATCGAGTGCATCGACGAGATCGCCGGCGTGGCGGGCGTCAAGGACAAGGTCTCCGAAATCACCGAAGCGGCCATGCGCGGCGAGATCAAGGATTTCGCCGAAAGCCTGCGCCGCCGCGTGGCGCTGCTCAAGGACGTGCCCGCGCAAGCCCTGGAGCAGGTCTACACCGACAAGCTGCGCCTGAACCCGGGCGCCGAGCGCCTGATCACCACCGCCCAGGCCGCCGGCATCAAGGTGCTGCTGGTGTCGGGCGGCTTCACCTTCTTCACCGACCGCCTGCGCGAACGCCTCAAGCTGGACAGCGCGCACGCCAACACGCTGGAGATCGACAACGGCGTGTTGACTGGCCGCGTGCTGGGCGACATCCTCGATGCCGACGCCAAGGCCGTCTATCTGCGCGAGTTCGCGCGTACCCACGGCGCGACCAAGGAAGAGATCATCGCCATGGGCGACGGCGCCAACGACCTGAAGATGCTGGCGGCCGCGGGCTTCCCCGTGGCGTATCACGCCAAGCCGCTGGTACGGCAGCAGACGCGCTACGCGCTGAACGTGTCCGGGCTGGACGGCGTGCTGAACTGGTTTGAAAGCTGAGCGTGGCACGTTCCGCCACGCAAAACAACGCGCCATGAAAAATGCCGTTCATCCGGCTGGATGAACGGCATTGCCGGGAATGCCTATCGTGCGCGCCGCTCAGTAGCGAAGGCGTACAGACAACATGGCTGCCCGCCCCGTCCCGAGCGCGGCATGGTTGCTCGGCCGGGCCCGCGTGTAGAAGGTCTGGTCGAACAGGTTCATCACGTTGAGTTGTACCGACAGGCTGGGATTGACCTTGTACTTGGCCATCACGTCGAAGCGCCAGTATGACGGCACCCAGCGCGCCCTGGGCGCGCCGTTCGCCGCGACGCTCGCATCGGCGTTGCCATAGGCCTTGGCGACATAGTAGGCGCCGCCGCCCAGCGTCAGTTCAGGCAGCACCTTGTAGGAAGACCACAGGCTGAACGCGTGGCGCGGCGTATTCGGCAGCTCCTGGCCCTCGGCGCCGACGTCCCTGCGACCGCCGCGGATCAGCTTGCTGTCCATGAAGATATAACCACCATAGACATTCCAGGCCGGCGTGATGGCGCCCGAGAAGCCCAGTTCGATCCCGCGCACGCGGGTCTGGCCCACCTGCTCGTATTCGCCCGGCAGCACCTCGACATTGGTGTTCTTGCGCCTGTCATGAAACACCGCGCCCGACAGCGTCAAGCGTTCGTCGAACATCTGCCATTTGACGCCTGCCTCCATCGAGCGGCTCTTTTCCGGAGCCGCAGCCTCGTCACGGTCTCTGCGCAAGATGTCGGAAGCCGTGGTGCCCGCCACCGCGGAGGGCGTGGACGCGGTGCCATAGCTCGCGTAGAGGGTGCCTGCCGGCACCGGCTTGTAGACCAGGCCCAGCTGATAGTTCACGAGATTGTCGGTGCGGCTGTAGTGTTCCGTCGCCGAAGGACGGCCGCTGGTGCGGTAGTTATCCCAGCGCAGCCCACCACTGGCCTGCCAGTGTTCGCCGAACTTGATGGTGTCGAAGGCGTACAGCGCCAAGGTGTCGGTGGCATAGGGAGCCGCCAGACCGCGGGCGGTACGGCAAGGGTAGGACACATTCGGATCGGGATTGTGCAATGAGGTATGCGCCAGCGCGTCCGGGCAAGCCGTAATACCGTCGGACACCAGGACCTGGTCGTTGTTTCTCGCCATGGTCTGCTTGACTGAGCTGTATTCGAAGCCCAGGTCAAAGCCGTGCTTGAGCGCACCCGTTTGGAACTCCCCGCTCAAATCGGTCTGGTTAGTGAACGCCTTGGTGACGAAATACCTGCCATATGCCGGCCTGTCCACAATCCCGGCAGGCAGGTTCGCGAGCGTGAGGTTGGGCTGGGTGGCGAGATAGTCGGCGGTTTCATGGCCGTATCGCAGCACGTTGCGCAGCTTGAGCTTATCGGAAAAATCGTGCTCGAAGTCAACGGTGGCCATATCGTCGCGCGTCTTCATGAAATCGCGTCCGGCCAGGCCGTAGAAATTCTTGCGGCTGATGCCAAGCGTCTCCGTGACCGGCAGTCCCACCTGCGGGTCATACGGAATGGAGTAGTCCGGCATGCTGTCGTTCTGGTAATGGTAGTAGCTGAGCGTGATGCGGGTCGGCGTGCCCATCCCCAGCGTCAGCGACGGCGCCATGCCCCATCGCTCGAAGTTCACCGCCTTGTCGCGTCCCGGCACGTCGCCCTTGGAGCCCATGACGTTCAGGCGGAATGCCGTCTTTTCGCCCAGGCGCCAGTTGCTGTCGAGGGTGCCGCGATAATTGTGATCCGTGCCGATCTGGCCGGTGGCTTCGATCGCATCCTTGGCCTTGGGCGCCTTGCTGACCATGTTGATGCTGCCGCCCGCGCCGCCCCGGCCGGCATAGACCGAGTCGGGCCCCTTGATGATCTCGACCTGCTCCAGGTTGAAGGTGTCGCGCGCCTGCATGCTGACGTCACGCACGCCATCGAGGAACAGGCTGCTGGCGGCGTTCTGGCCGCGGATGATGGGCAGGTCACCGCCAGCGCGGCCGCCCTCGCCGGCCGCGAAGGTAATGCCCGGCGAATTTTGCAGCACGTCCTGCAACGATGTCGCGGACTGATCGGACATGACCTGCTTGGGCACCACCTGCACCGAGCGCGGCGTGTCCAGCAGCGGCGCCGTCATCTTGGGCGACTGGACGCTGTCCGGCTGGTAGGGCGAGGTCTCGCCCTGCACCTGGACCGGCGCGAGCTGCGGGACGTGCCCGGCGCCGGACTGCGCCATCGCATAGGGACTGATGAACAGCGCGGGGACCGCCACCGCGGCCGCCAACGACCCGGCCAATGAATTCAACGCGTACGAATCTTCGTGTTTCACGATTAATCTCTCCCGCGCAGAAATGACAATCATTCCTGCTTATGAAAGATTGCGATTCTCTACGGGAAAGTGGCCCGACCCCGCCCCAATCAGCGAAATCGGACGCGGTAACGCGAGCATGACGAAGCTTGACGGCTTTTAACCACAAAAACGGTAATCGACGCCCACACCGCCAAAACAAAAACGCCCCTTACGGGGCGTTTACGATGACGGCGATCGCGCGGCGCGCTCAGGGCCGCAGCGGCGGATGGCGCTTGAACAGGTAGCGATACACGAAGCCGGGATAGGCCAACACCAGGTACAGGCTCAAGGTGATGGCGTAGAACTCCCAAGTCTGCTTGAAGCGGTTACCCAGCACGGACTCGAACGCGAAGCCCAGGGCGCCCACGATCAGGTAGAACACCAGCACTTCAACCAGGCGCAGCCAGAACGGCTTGACTGCCTCGGCTCCGCCCCGCTTCCACGGCAACACCGCAAACACCCGCTCGGTGAGGAACGGCAGGTTCGCGCTGACCAGGGCCAGCGCGATCAGGAGCCATACCGCCAGGGTCTGGTTCATGGCTCCGTTCCGCTCACAGGCTGAGCGAGCTGCGGATGGCCTGCACGCACAGGGCCATCAGGCCGCCGGGCAACAGCCCCAGCACCAGGATCAGCAGGCCGTTGACCGACAGCACGCCGCGCTGGCCCAAGGTGGCCGACATCGGGGCGGCATCGGCCGCCGGCTCGTCGAAGTACACCACCTTGACCACGCGCAGGTAGTAGAACGCGCCGATCAGCGAGAACAGCACCGCAACCACGGCCAGGGTGACGTGCCCGGCGCTGATCAGGGCCTGCAGCACCGCCAGCTTGGCATAGAAGCCCACCAGCGGCGGAATGCCGGCCAGCGAGAACATCAGCAGCAGCACGACGGCGGCATGCCACGGGCTGCGGCGGTTCAGGCCCTTCAGGTCGTCGATCTGCTCGCACTCGAAACCCTGGCGCGACAGCAACAGCACGATGCCGAAGCTGGCCAGCGTGGTCAGCACGTAGGTCAGCATGTAGAACAGCGAGGCGCCGTAGGCGGCCGAGGCCAGTTCCGGCTTGCCGGCCACCGAGCCCGACATCAGGCCCAGCAGCACGAAGCCCATGTGCGAGATGGTCGAGTAGGCCAGCATGCGCTTGAAGTTGGTCTGCGCAATGGCGGTGAGGTTGCCGATGGCCAGCGACAGCACCGCCAGGATCATCAGCATCGGCTGCCAGTCGGCGGCCAGGCCATGCAGGCCGTCGACCAGCAGGCGCAGCGTAATGGCGAAGGCCGCCAGCTTGGGCGCGCCGCCCAGGATCAGCGTGACCGCGGTCGGCGAACCCTGGTAGACGTCCGGCACCCACATGTGGAACGGCACCGCGCCAAGCTTGAACGCCAGGCCCGACACCAGGAACACGATGCCGAACACCAGCGCCATCTTCTCGGCCTTGCCGGCGGCGATGACCTTGGAGACTTCGGCCAGGTCGAGATGACCGGTGGCGCCATAGACCATCGACATGCCGTACAGCAGGAAGCCCGAGGCCAGCGCGCCCAGCACGAAGTACTTCATGGCGGCTTCGGTGGCGACGACGTTGTCACGGCGCAGCGCGATCAGCGCGTACAGCGCCAGCGACATCAGCTCCAGGCCCAGGTAGATCGAGATCAGGTTGCCCGACGAGATCATCACCATCTGGCCCAGCAGGGCGAACAGCGTCAGCACGTACAGCTCGCCGCCGCGGACCATGTCGCGCAACTGAGCGTAGACGCGGCCGTAGACCAGCGTGACCGCCACCGCGATATACGAGGCGATCTTGAGCAGGTGCGACAGTTCGTCGGTGACGTACAGGCCGTTGAAGGTCGAGCCGGTGACACCGTTCTTCCACTGCAATGCGGACACCACGGTCAGCACGCCCAGCGCCAGCATGGTCAACAGGAACGTCGGCTTGCGCTCGGGGTGATTGCTGACCGCGTCGACGAGCAGGATAGCCAGGCCGAAAACCAGCAGGAGGATTTCCGGTGTCGCCAGGGCGAAATCGATTTGGGATTGCATCATTGTCTTGTCTTACAGTTTCGAGACGGCAACGTGTTGCAGCAGGGCCTCGACCGACACGTGCATCACGTCGGTGAAGGGCTTGGGATAGATCCCCATGTACAGCACGGCGATCGCCATCACGCCAAGAATCACGAATTCGCGGCGGTTGATATCGGTCAGCTCGCGAACGTGGTCGTTGGCGATGTCGCCCAGCACCACGCGCTTGACCATCCACAGCGAATACGACGCCCCCAGGATCAGGGCGGTGGCCGCCAGCAGGCCGATCCAGAAGTTGTGCTCGACCGCGCCCATGATCACCATGAACTCGCCGACGAAGCCGCTGGTGGCCGGCAGGCCGCTGTTGGCCATCGAGAACAGGATGAAGAACGTGGCGAAGCGCGGCATCACGTTGACCACGCCGCCGTAGTCGGCGATGCGGCGCGAGTGCATGCGGTCATAGAGCACGCCTATACACATGAACATGGCGCCCGAGACGAAGCCGTGGGAGATCATCTGCACGATGGCGCCTTCGACGCCGGCCGTGTTGAAGATGAAGAAACCCAGGGTGACGAAGCCCATGTGGGCGACCGACGAATAGGCCACCAGCTTCTTCATGTCGTCCTGCACGATCGCCACCAGGCCGATGTAGATCACGGCGATCAGCGACAGCGTGATCATCAGGCCGGCCAGGCTGTGCGAGGCGTCCGGCGCGATCGGCAGCGAGAAGCGCAGGAAGCCGTAGGCGCCCAGCTTCAGCATGATCGCGGCCAGCACGATGGAGCCGCCCGTGGGCGCCTCGACGTGGGCATCCGGCAGCCAGGTGTGCACCGGCCACATCGGCACCTTGACGGCAAACGCCGCCAGCAGCGCCACAAAAATCAGGATCTGCGGGGTGTAGCCCAGTTTGGTCTGCTGCCAGGTCAGGATGTCGAACGAGCCGCCCGAAGCATTCCACAGGTAGATGAACGCGACCAGCGTCAGCAGCGAACCCATCAGGGTATAGAGGAAGAACTTGAAGGCCGCGTACACCCGGTTCGGTCCGCCCCAGACGCCGATGATGATGTACATCGGGATCAGCGTGGCTTCGAAGAACACGTAGAACAGCATGCCGTCCAGCGCGCAGAACACGCCCACCATCAGACCCGACAGGATCAGGAAGGCGGCCATGTACTGCGACACGCGGCTGGTGATGACCTCCCAGCCAGCCAGCACCACGATGATGGTGATGAACGCGGTCAGGAGCACGAACCACAGCGAAATGCCGTCGATGCCCAGGTGGTAGTTGACGTTGAAGGCTTCGATCCAGGAGGCCTTCTCGACGAACTGCATGGCAGCCGTCTTGGAGTCGAACCCGGTGTACAGCGGGATCGTGACGAGGAAGCCGGCGATCGAGCCGATCAGCGACAGGCCGCGCGTCAGGCCGGGACGGTCGTCACGGCCCAGCGCCAGCACCAGCAGGCCGAATACGATCGGGACAAAGATCGCAAGCGTGAGCCAGGGGAAAGTGTTGGATGCCATCTCGCTTGCCATCATTGGGGAATCAGCACAAAGAAAGTCACCAGCGCCATGATGCCGATGATCATCGCGAACGCGTAGTGATAGATGAAGCCGGACTGCAGGTGGCGGCTGACGGCCGACACCCAGCCCACCACGCGGGCGCTGCCGTTGATCAGCAAGCCGTCGATGATGCCGCGGTCGCCGGTCTGCCACAGGCCACGGCCCAGGCAACGCAGGCCGCGGGCGATGATCTGCTCGTTGACCCAGTCGACGTAGTACTTGTTCTCAAGCACCTTGTTCACGCCAGACAGGCTCGACTTGATCGCGGCCGGCACCTTCGGGTTGATCAGGTAGCAGTACCAGGCGATGACCGCGCCGGCCACGACCAGCCAGAACGGCAGGGTCTGGAAGGCGTGCAGGCCGAAGGCGACCCAGCCATGCCATTCCTCGTGCAGTTCGTGCATGGCGGGATGCTGCGGCAGCACCGTGATCACGCCGTTGAAGAACTTGCCGAACAGCATCGGATCCACCGCCCAGGCGCCGATCAGCACCGACGGGATCGCCAGCAGGATCAGCGGCAGGGTGACGACCCAGGGCGACTCGTGCGGCTTGCCGCCGTGGTGGCCATGGCCATGGTCGTCGTGGCCGTGGTCGTCATGGCCGTGGCCATGACCGTGGTCGCTGGTATCGAAGCGTTCCTTGCCATGAAAGACCAGGAAGTACACGCGGAACGAGTACAGCGAGGTCACGAACACGCCGATCAGCGTGGCGTAGTAGGCAAAGCTGGCGCCCCAGACGTGGGCGGCGCCGGCGGCTTCGATGATGTGTTCCTTCGAGTAGAAACCCGAGAAGAACGGCGTGCCGACCAGGGCCAGCGTGCCCAGCAGGAAGGTGATCCAGGTGATGGGCATGTACTTGCGCAGGCCGCCCATGTTGCGGATGTCCTGGTCGTGGTGCATGCCGATGATGACCGAACCCGCGCCCAGGAACAGCAGCGCCTTGAAGAACGCGTGCGTCATCAGATGGAAGATCGCCACCGAGTAGGCCGAGGCGCCCAGCGCGACGGTCATGTAGCCCAGCTGCGACAGCGTCGAATACGCCACCACGCGCTTGATGTCGTTCTGGATGATGCCCAGGATGCCCAGGAACAGCGCGCCGATGGCGCCGATCACGATGATGAACGACAGCGCGGTGTCCGACAGCTCGAACAGCGGCGAGAAACGCGCGACCATGAAGATGCCGGCCGTCACCATGGTGGCGGCGTGGATCAGCGCGGAGATCGGGGTCGGGCCTTCCATCGAGTCGGGCAGCCAGGCGTGCAGGGGAACCTGCGCCGACTTGCCCATGGCGCCGATGAACAGGCAGATGCAGGCCACGGTCAGCAGCATCCAGTCCGAACCGGGCAGCGTCAGCTTGGCCAGCTTGTCGGCCTGGGCGAACACTTCACCGTAGTGCATGGTGCCGGCGTAGGCGAACAGCAGGCCGATGCCCAGCACGAAGCCGAAGTCGCCGACGCGGTTGATCAGGAACGCCTTCATGTTGGCGAAGATCGCCGTGGGGCGGGTGTACCAGAAGCCGATCAGCAGGTACGACACCAGACCCACCGCTTCCCAGCCGAAGAACAGCTGCACCATGTTGTTCGACATCACCAGCATCAGCATGGAGAACGTGAACAGCGAGATGTACGAGAAGAAGCGCTGGTAGCCGGGATCGTCGGCCATGTAGCCGATGGTGTAGATGTGCACCATCAGCGACACCGAGGTCACCACGACCATCATCATGGCCGACAGCGGATCGATCAGGAAGCCGATTTCCAGCTTGGTCTGGCCGATCAGGCTCCAGGTGTAGACCGCGCCGTCGAAGCGCAGGCCGTTGAGCACGTCGCCCAGCACCACCACCGAACCGATGGCGGAGATGAGCACGCCCAGGATGGTGATGACGTGCGAGGCGCGGCGGCCGATCGGACGGCCCAGGAACCCGGTGCCGAAAAGGCCCGCGAGGATTGCTCCGGCCAGCGGCGCCAGCGCGATGAGCAGGTAGAGATTGGGTGAGCTAGACATTTTCTTCCAATACCCCGTCAGCCCTTCAGGCGATCGAGTTCGTCAACGTTGATCGTGTTCAGGTTGCGGAACAGCAGCACCAAAATGGCCAGGCCGATCGCCGCTTCAGCGGCGGCCACGGTCAGGATGAAGAACACGAACACCTGCCCGGCGGTGTCGCCGAACCAGCTGGAGAACGCCACGAAGTTCATGTTGACGGCCAGGAGCACCAGCTCGATGGACATCAGCAGGATGATCAGGTTGCGGCGGTTCAGGAAGATGCCGAAGATCCCGATGGCGAACAGGATCGCCCCCAGGATCAGATAATGGGCCAGCGTCAGCGTCATTGTTTTTCTCCTTGGGGCGCGGCGGGCGCGGCGGTGCCGTTCTGCGCCCGGGCGCGCTCGCTCTGGGCGGGCATGCTCACCATGCGGAAACGGTCCTTCGAACGCACGCGGACGGCGGCGACCGGGTCGTTGTACTTGACGTCACGACGGCGGCGCAGGGTCAGCGCGATGGCGGCGACCATGCCGACCAGCAGCAGCGCGGCGCCGACTTCGATGGCATAGATGTAGTGCGTGTACATCGCTTCACCGAGGGCGCGGGCATTGTTGTAGTCGCCGGCCACCGGGGCTTGCGGGCCCGAGCCGTACCAGGTCGAACCCAGCACGAAGGCCATTTCCAGCACCATCACCAGGCCGATCACCAGGCCCAGCGGCAGGTAGGTCTTCATGCCCTGGCGCAGGGCATCCATGCGGATGTCCAGCATCATGACGACGAACAGGAACAGCACCATCACGGCGCCCACGTACACCAGCACCAGCAGCAGCGCGAGGAATTCGGCGCCCAGCAGCATCCACAGCATGGCCGCGTTGGCGAACGCCAGGATCAGGTGCAGGACGGCGGTGACCGGGCTGCGCGCGGTGATCACGCGGAACGCCGCGATCACCAGCACGGCGGCCAGTATGTAAAACAGGACAGTGGTAAAAGTCATGGATCAGGACCCTGGGCTCAACGGTAGGGAGCGTCTTCGGCCCGGCGGCGGGCGATTTCGGCTTCGTAGCGGTCGCCCACGGCGAGCAGCATGTCTTTGGTGAAATACAGGTCGCCGCGCTTTTCGCCGTGGTATTCGTGGATGTGCGTTTCCACGATCGAGTCCACCGGGCAGCTTTCCTCACAGAAGCCGCAGAAAATGCACTTGGTCAGGTCGATGTCGTAGCGCGTGGTGCGGCGGGTGCCGTCGTCACGCTGGTCCGACTCGATGGTGATGGCCAGCGCGGGGCACACGGCTTCACACAGTTTGCACGCGATGCAGCGCTCTTCCCCGTTGGGGTAGCGGCGCAACGCGTGCAGGCCGCGGAAACGCGCCGAGGTCGGCGTCTTTTCCTGCGGGTAGCGCAAGGTGACCTTGCGCTTGAAGAAATACTTGCCCGTCAGGCGCATGCCCTTGAGCAGTTCGGTCAGCATCAAGCTGCCGAAGAAATCTTTGATCGCTTCCATATCCTGCCTCTGCCTGGCGGCTTAGCGCCAAATGTTCCAGGGCGTCTGCATCCAGATCGCCACAACGACCAGCCAAACGCCGGTCAGCGGGATGAAGATCTTCCAACCCAAACGCATGATCTGGTCGTAGCGGTAACGCGGGAACGACGCCCGGAACCACACGAACAACGAAACCACGACAAACGTCTTCAGACCGAGCCAGATCCAACCCGGAATCCAGGTCAGCGGCGCGATGTCGATCGGCGAAGCCCAGCCGCCCAGGAACATGATCGAGGCCATGCACGACAGCAGGATCATGTTGGCGTATTCGCCCAGGAAGAACAGCGCGAAGGCCATGCCCGAGTACTCGACCATGTGGCCGGCCACGATTTCCGATTCGCCTTCCACCACGTCGAACGGGTGGCGGTTGGTTTCGGCCACGGCCGAAATCACATAGATCACGAACAGCGGCAACAGCGGCAGCCAGTTCCAGGACAGGAACGTCAGGCCCTTGTCGGCGAACCAACCGCGGTTCTGCACATGCACGATCTCGGACATGTTCAGGCTGCCGGACACCAGCAGCACCGTCACCAGCACGAAACCGATGGCCAGTTCATACGACAGCATCTGGGCCGAGGCGCGCAGCGCGCCCAGGAAGGCGTACTTGGAGTTCGAGGCCCAGCCGGCGACGATCACGCCGTACACGCCGATCGACGTGATGGCCATGATGTACAGCAGGCCGGCGTTGACGTTGGCCAGCACCACGTCGGGGCCGAACGGCACCACCGCCCAGGCGGCCAACGCCGGCATCAGCGTGACCACGGGGGCCACGACGAACAGCACCTTGTTGGCCTGGCTGGGGACCACGACTTCCTTGGTCAGCAGCTTGAAGACGTCGGCGAACGGCTGCAGCAGCCCCTTGAAACCGACGCGGTTCGGGCCCATGCGCACGTGCATGGCGCCGATCATCTTGCGCTCCCAGTACGTCAGGTAGGCGACGCACAGGATGATGGGCACGGCGATGACCACGATCTTGATGAGGGTCCACAGGACCATCCAGACCGTCGGGCCCAGCAATGCCGTTCCCTGGCTTTCAAGAACATTGAGCCATTCCATCAGGCACGCTCCACGCTGAGTTGACCAAATGCGCCACCCAGGGCTGCGGTATTTTCAAAGGCTGCGGCGATGCGCACGGCGCGGTCGGCCACGGCGTCGTCCTGCACGGTTTCGAGCTCGACAGCGCCCTGCCCGCCCGTCACACGCACCTTGACGCCGGCGGTCAGGCCGAGGCTGGTAAGCGTGTTGCCGTTCATGCGCGCGGCGGGCAGCTTGGACGCCGGCGCGGCCTGCAGCGGCTCCGAGCGGCGCACCATGGCATCGCTGCGGTAGATCGGCACGTCGGCGACGCGTTCCAGGCCGGTAAGAGCCTGACCCAGGCCCAGCGGCGCCTTGATGTCGTTGGACAGGCGGGCTTCGACGCCGCCGGCCAGCGCGGTGTCGCGCACGGACTCGGAGGTTTCGTCATCGAAGCCGGCCAGGTGCAGGACGTTGCCCAGCACGCGCAGGACCTTCCAGGCCGGACGGGTCTGGCCGAACGGCGCGACCGTGCCCTTGAAGCTCTGGGCCAGGCCCTGGGCGTTGACGAACGTGCCCGAGGTTTCGGTGAAAGGCGCCACCGGCAGCATGACGTCGGCCCATTCGGCGGCGGCCGAGCGGTAAGGCGTCAGCGCCACGGCGAATTGCGCGCCGCGCAGCGCGGCGATCGCTTGCTGGCCGTTATCGGCATCCAGCAGCGGCTCGGCATGCAGCACCACGTAGGCCTTGAGCGGCTCGGCCAGCATGGCAGCGGCGTTCTTGCCACCCTTGCCCGGGATGGCGCCGGCCAGGTAACCGCCGACGGTGTTGCCGCCCGAGGTCAGGAAACCGAACTTGCCGCCGGCCAGGTCGGCCACGGCGCGGCCGTTGGCGGCCAGGGTCGAGGCCTGGGCACTGGCCACGGCCAGGTTGCCCATCAGCACGGCGGTGTTGGCGCCCGACGCCAGGCTGGCGGCGATGATCTTGGCGTTCTCGCCCGGCGTGACCGCGGCGAACTCGGCCGGCACCGCGGCTTCCTTGGCTTGCGCCAGGGCCACGGCCACTTCGGCCAGGGCGCGCGGCAGCTCGGACGGGGCCACGGTCAGGCGGCCGGCGACCGGCATCAGGGGATCGTCGGCGGCGCTGTCGACCATCAGGATCTGCGTGCCGCGCTTGGCGGCCTGGCGCAGGCGCTGGGCCATCAGCGGGTGGTCCTTGCGCAGGAACGAGCCGACCACCAGGACGCGGTCCAGGTTGTCGAGTTCGGCAATGGGCATGCCCAGCCACGGCGCGCCGGTCAGCGCGGCGTCGAAGGCCGGATCGGTCTGGCGCAGGCGGAAGTCGATGTTCTCGGAACCCAGCGCGCGGACCAAGCGACCCAGCAGCGCGTATTCCTCGGTGGTGGCGTATTCGGACGCCAGCGCGCCGATCTGGCCGGCGCCGAAGCTGTCACGCACACGCGACAGGCCCTGGGCCACGGCGGCCAGGGCGTCGGCCCAGGAGGCTTCCTGCCACTTGCCATCGGCGCCCTTGATCATCGGGGCGGCCAGGCGGTCTTCGCTGTTCAGGCCCTCGTACGAGAAGCGGTCGCGGTCGCTGATCCAGCATTCGTTGATGGCTTCGTCTTCGAACGGCACCACGCGCATGACGCGGTCGCCCTTGACCTGGACCACCAGGTTGGCGCCCAGGCTGTCGTGCGGGCTGACCGAACGGCGGCGGGCCAGTTCCCAGGTGCGAGCGCTATAGCGGAAGGGCTTGGAGGTCAGCGCGCCCACCGGACAGATGTCGATCATGTTGCCCGACAGTTCGGACTCGATCGAGCGGCCCACGAACGACGTGATTTCCGAGTGCTCGCCGCGGCCCAGCATGCCCAGTTCCATGACGCCGGCGATTTCCTGGCCGAAGCGCACGCAGCGGGTGCAATGGATGCAGCGGCTCATTTCCTCGGCGGAAACCAGCGGACCCAGGTCCTTGTGGAACACCACGCGCTTTTCTTCCTGGTAACGCGAGGAAGAGCCGCCGTAGCCCACGGCCAGGTCCTGCAGCTGGCATTCGCCGCCCTGATCGCAGATCGGGCAGTCGAGCGGGTGATTGATGAGCAAGAATTCCATCACCGACTTCTGAGCGGCGCGAGCCTTCTCGGAGCAGGTGTGCACGACCATGCCGTTCGTCACGGGGGTGGCGCAGGCGGGCAGCGCCTTGGGCGCTTTTTCCACTTCGACCAGGCACATGCGGCAGTTGGCCGCGATGGACAGTTTCTTGTGGTAGCAGAAATGCGGCACGTAAAGCCCGACTTTCTGGGCCGCATGCATCACCATGCTGCCTTCGGGCACTTCTACCGTATTGCCGTCGACGGTTAGTTCAACCATTGCTGTTCCTGAGACCTACAGATATTGCGGAACCACACACGACTTGTGCTCGATGTGGTGCGCGAATTCGTCGCGAAAATGCTTGAGGAAGCCACGCACGGGCATGGCGGCGGCGTCACCCAGGGCGCAGATGGTGCGGCCCATGATGTTGCCGGCCACGTTGTCCAGCATGTCCAGATCTTCCGGACGGCCGTGGCCGTGCTCGATGCGGTGCACCATGCGGTAGAGCCAGCCGGTGCCTTCGCGGCACGGCGTGCACTGGCCGCAGCTTTCCTCGAAATAGAAATACGACAGGCGCAGCAGCGACTTGACCATGCAGCGCGTCTCGTCCATGACGATCACGGCGCCCGAGCCCAGCATGGAACCGGCCTTGGCGATGGCGTCGTAGTCCATCGTGGTTTCCATCATGATGTCGGCCGGCAGCACCGGAGCGCTCGAGCCGCCGGGGATCACGGCCTTGAGCTTCTTGCCGCCGCGCATGCCGCCCGCCAGTTCCAGCAGGGTCGAGAACGGCGTACCCAGCGGGATCTCGTAGTTGCCGGGACGCTCGACGTCGCCGGTGATCGAGAACAGCTTGGTGCCGCCGTTGTTGGGCTTGCCGACTTCGAGATAGGCCTGGCCGCTGTTGCGGATGATCCAGGGCACCGCCGCGAAGGTTTCGGTGTTGTTGATGGTGGTGGGCTTGCCGTACAGGCCGAAGCTGGCCGGGAACGGCGGCTTGAAGCGCGGCTGGCCCTTCTTGCCTTCCAGCGATTCGAGCAGCGCGGTTTCCTCGCCACAGATATAGGCGCCGTAGCCGTGGAACGCGTGCAGCTGGAAGTTGAATTCCGAACCCAGGATCTTGTCGCCCAGGAAGCCGGCGGCGCGCGCCTCTTCCAGGGCCTCTTCGAAGCGCTCGTAGACTTCGAAGATTTCACCGTGGATGTAGTTGTAGCCGACGCTGATGCCCATGGCGTAGGCGGCAATCGCCATGCCTTCGATCACGATGTGCGGGTTGAAGCGCAGGATGTCGCGATCCTTGAACGTGCCGGGCTCGCCTTCGTCGGAGTTGCAGACGAGGTACTTCTGGCCGGGGAAGGCGCGCGGCATGAAGCTCCACTTCAGGCCGGTCGGGAAACCCGCGCCACCACGGCCGCGCAGGCCCGACGCCTTGACCTCGGCGATCACGTCTTCCGGCTTCATGCCGGTGGTGAGGATCTTGCGCAGGGCTTCGTAGCCGCCGCGCTTGACGTAGTCGGCCAGGCGCCAGTTGGCGCCGTCGACGTCGGCCATGATCTGCGGCTTGATGTGGCGGCCGTGCAGGCACATCGAATTGGACAGGTCGTTCAGCGGGTTGGGCTCCAGGCCCTGCGCGAACTGCTTGTAGATGTCGGGCGCGTTCATGCCGACTCTCCTTGCGCCTTGAGGGCCGCGACCAGCGCGTCCAGCTTCTCTTCGGTCATGCGCACGCACATATGCTTGTTGTTCACGATCAGCACGGGGGAATCGCCGCAGGCGCCCATGCACTCGCCCTCGACCAGGGTGAACTGGCCGTCAGCGGTGGTTTCGCGGTAGTCCACGCCCAGCTTGCGCTTGAGGTAGTCGCCGGCACGTTCGCCGTCGCGCAAGGCACAGGGCAAGTTGGTGCAGACCGCGATCTTGGTCTTGCCGACGGGCTTGACGTCGAACATGTTGTAGAAGGTGGCGACTTCCTGGACCGCGATGGGCGGGACGCCGATGTAGTTGGCCACGTCTTCGATGATGTCGGTAGCCAACCAGCCCTTCTCTTCCTGCGCGATGGCAAGAGAGGCCATGATGGCGGACTGCCGCTGGTCGGCCGGGAACTTGGCGAGTTCTCGGTCGATTTTCTGGTAGGCCTGTTCGGAAAGCAGCATAGTTTGAATCCGGGTTATGCGGGCGTGCTCGTGACGGTTCTGGGCGGATCAGCGATCGATCTCGCCGAAAACGATGTCCTGCGTACCAATGATGGTGACGGCGTCGGCGATCATGTGACCGCGCGACATTTCGTCCAGCGATTGCAGGTGGGCGAAGCCGGGCGCCCGAATCTTCAGGCGGTACGGCTTGTTGGCACCGTCCGACACCAGGTAGATGCCGAACTCGCCCTTGGGGTGTTCCACCGAGGCGAACGCTTCACCCGGGGGCACGTGGAAGCCTTCGGTGAAGAGCTTGAAGTGGTGGATCAGCTCTTCCATGTTGGTCTTCATGGCGGTGCGCTTGGGCGGGGCGATCTTGTGGTTCTCGATCATGACCGGGCCCGGGTTGTTGCGCAGCCATTCCACGCACTGGCGGATGATGCGGTTGCTCTCGCGCATTTCGGCGATGCGGACCAGGTAGCGGTCGTAGCAGTCGCCGTTGACGCCGACGGGAATGTCGAAATCGAGCAGATCGTAGACTTCGTAGGGCTGCATCTTGCGCAGGTCCCAGGCCACGCCCGAGCCACGCAGCATCGGGCCGGTGAAGCCCAGCGCCTTGGCGCGGTCGGGATCGACCACGCCGATGCCGACCAGGCGCTGCTTCCAGATGCGGTTGTCGGTGAGCAGGGTCTCGTACTCGTCGACGCAGGCGGGGAAGCGGTTGGTGAAGTCTTCGATGAAATCCAGCAGCGAGCCCGAACGCGCGTCGTTCATGACGCGCAGTTCCTTGTCGCCGCGATACTTGCTGGAGTCGCCGTACTGCGGCATGGTGTCCGGCAGGTCGCGATAGACGCCGCCCGGACGGTAGTAGGCCGCGTGCATGCGTGCGCCCGAGACCGCTTCGTAGCAGTCCATCAGGTCTTCGCGTTCACGGAAGGCGTACAGGAACACCGCCATGGCGCCCACGTCCAGCGCGTGCGAACCCAGCGACATCAGGTGGTTCAGGAGGCGCGTGATTTCGTCGAACATCACGCGGATGTACTGCGCGCGCAGCGGGGCTTCGACGCCCAGCAGCTTCTCGATGGCCATGACGTAGGCGTGCTCGTTGCACATCATGGACACGTAATCCAGGCGGTCCATGTAGGGCAACGCCTGGATGTAGGTCTTGTGCTCGGCCAGCTTTTCGGTGGCGCGGTGCAGCAGGCCGATGTGCGGATCGGCGCGCTGGATGACTTCACCGTCCAGTTCGAGCACCAGGCGCAGCACGCCGTGGGCGGCCGGGTGCTGCGGACCGAAGTTGAGCGTGTAGTTCTTGATTTCTGCCATGATTCAACGTCCCAAGCCGTAGGTGTCTTCGCGCACCACGCGCGGCGTGATCTCGCGCGGGTCGATCGTGACGGGCTGGTAAATGACGCGCTTCTGTTCCGGGTCGTAGCGCATTTCGACGGTGCCCGAGAGCGGGAAGTCCTTGCGGAACGGGTGGCCGATGAAGCCGTAGTCGGTCAGGATGCGGCGCAGGTCGGGGTGGCCTTCGAAGACGATGCCGTACAGGTCGAACGCCTCGCGCTCGAACCAGCCCACGGCCGGCCAGCATTCCATCAGCGATGCGACCATCGGGAACTCGTCGTCCGGCGCCCAGGTGCGCACGCGCAGGCGCCAGTTGTGCTCGACCGACAGCAGGTGCGCGACCACGGCGAAACGCGAGCGGTGCACCTTGGCGTTGGTTTCCTCGGGCAGCTGGCGCGTGCCGTTGCCCCAGGTCAGGTAATCGACGCCACAGAGGTCGATACAGATTTCAAAGCGCAGGCCGGCTTCGGTGCGCAGCTTGTTGCAGACGGAGAACCACTGCTGCGCGGGCACTTCGAGCGTCAGCTCGCCCAGCGCCTCGGTCAGCGCGATGTCGGCGCCGAGGGTGGTCTGCAAATTGTTTTTCAGGGTTTCGAGCCTGGTCATCATCTTGTACGCTTAGGTGAACCGATACGCTGTTTCGCGGGATCCTGCGGCGGCATTTGCGGCGGCCACGGACCGGAGCGCAAACTCAGCGCGCAATCGTGTTGGTCAGGCGGATCTTGTTCTGCATCTGCAGCAAGCCGTAGACCAGCGCCTCGGCCGTGGGCGGGCAGCCCGGCACGTAGACGTCTACCGGTACGATGCGATCGCAGCCGCGCACCACGGAATACGAGTAGTGGTAGTAACCGCCACCATTGGCACAGGAGCCCATCGACACCACCCAACGCGGTTCGGGCATCTGGTCGTAGACCTTGCGCAACGCCGGCGCCATCTTGTTGCACAGCGTGCCGGCGACGATCATCAGGTCGGACTGACGCGGGCTCGGGCGGAAGATGATGCCGAACTGGTCCAGGTCGTAGCGGGCCGCGCCCGCGTGCATCATCTCGACCGCGCAACAGGCCAGGCCGAAGGTCATGGGCCACATGGAGCCGGTTTTCGCCCAGTTAAGGAACTTGTCGGCGCTGGTTGTGATGAACCCTTGCTTGAGAATGCCGTCTATAGCCATATTCGTCTCTGATAGCGTGCGGTGATGAAATAACCCGGCGGGTTATTCCCAGTCCAGCGCGCCCTTTTTCCATTCGTAGATGAAGCCGACGGTCAACACGGCGAGGAAAACCATGACCGTCCAGAAGCCGACGATTCCAACCGTACCCTGGGCGATGGCCCACGGGAACAGGAACGCGATTTCCAGGTCGAAAAGAATGAACAGGATCGCCACCAGGTAGTAGCGCACGTCAAACTTCATGCGCGCGTCTTCGAACGCTTCGAAGCCGCACTCATAGGGGGATAGCTTCTCGGCGTAGGGACGCCGCGGGCCAAGGAGGGAGCCCGCCGTCAGAAGCGCGAACCCGATAAGGGTGGCCACTACGATAAACAGCAGGACGGGGAAATACTGTTGCAGGTTCATTCAGGCGTCCGTCAAATGCGCAAACCTTAGGATTGTAGCATTCGCGCGGTTACTTCCGGCTGAACTCTGTAGCGTGAACAGCGGGTGAAAGACTGCATTTCTCCGGTGGAACAATCGCAGTCTTTGACGGGACGCAAACAGGATACCGCAATCTCCATCCAGGCGCCTCGCGCCCACCCGATTTCGGGTCACGACGGACACTGATTCAAATAAAAAAGCCACCCCGAAGGGTGGCTTCATATGAGCTGGCCGCAGCCAGCTCATGCACTACGAATCTTGGCAGGGCTTGCACCCTGCTTTCGATTAGAAGCGGTGACGCAGGCCCACGCCGACGGCGGTCGACTTGACGCCATCCAGGAACGCGTAGTTCTTGGCGTACGAACCGTAGGCGTACAGGTTGGTGCGCTTGGACAGGTCGTAGGTGTAGCCCAGGCTGAACACGTTCATCGTGGCGTCGTCGCCGGTCAGCTTGTCGTTCGAAGCCGACACACGCTGCCACGAACCGAACAGCTTGCTGGCGCCGCCGATGGGGGCCGACAGACCGACCAGGTACGAGTTGGCCTTGAAGCCATCGGCGAAGGCGTTGGTGCCGAAGCCGATCGAACCAGCCGAGGTCTTGACGTCTTGGCTACCGAACCAGCCATCGGTCGTGCGAGCGTAGGCCAGAGCCAGCTTCACGACTTCAAAGTCGTACGAACCGCCAATGGTGTATTGACGCGGGGTGGCGTCAACTTGACCTTGGGTCAGCTTGTTCGAGGCGTTCAGTTGGTCGTACGACAGAGCGACGTTCAGCGGGCCGTTGACGTAACGCAGGCCGGTCGTGATGGCGCGGGTGTTGTCAGCGGTGCGGAAGCCGGTCTGAGCGGTGTTGGTGTCATTGGCGTTGAACGAGTAGCCGACGCCGAACTGGAAGCCGCTGAACGACGGGGTCTGGTACATGACCATGTTGTCGTAGCGGACGGTGTTCGCGGCGCTCAGGCCCAGACCGATGTTGGCTTGGCCGAAACCGGCGCCGAACGGATCGATCGAACCGAAGTACTTCGAGGCGATGTTGGTTTGACGACCGAAGTCAACTTGACCCCAGCTGTCGCTGGCCAGACCGATCGTGGCTTGACGGCCGAACAGACGGCCACCTTGAGCCGAGGTGCCGTTACCCGAGTCGAAGCCCGATTCCAGTTGGAAAACAGCGCGCAGGCCGTCACCCAGATCTTCCGAACCACGCAGACCCCAGCGCGAACCGTTCTGGACGCCGTTGATCATGCCGAACTTGCTGCCGTTCTGAGCGTCAGTGCCACCGCTGATCTTGTTGTAGCCGAGGCCCGTGTCGATGATGCCGTACAGGGTGACAGACGTTTCTGCCTGGGCGACACCGGCAAAACCGGCGAGCAGGGCGGCAGCGAGCAGAGTCTTTTTCATTTAAGAAATCTCCGTTGATTTGAGTGACAAGAGCAGCAATCCAGCAAACCAGCCTGCCGCCCCCCCTAACTCCGCGAAGGGAAGTTGACGCTATTGCATCAAAAATCGGGGGGGCTGGCTATGGTCGACACCAGAAAAGTGCAGGTTTGCGACAGGCCTGTTGGGATATTGCAACATCAGACCGACTCCCCATAGGGCTAACCCTGCTTTTTACCAATGACCACGTATCCATGCGACTTTCAGCCCTGGCCCTAATATTTGTCGAACCCATCCCTGGTTTCTTTCAGATCCATTTCAAGACCGATTCCCGATCTCCCTGGCACCCGCCGACGGGCTGCCGGAGCGCGTGCGCGGCACTCCCCTCACCCACTAGAAATGACATTGTTATTTGAATAAAGCGCCGATATTATTCAAGAACACCTGGATATCCCCAATGACCCTCCGTACGCCCCGCAGCGACCGCAACGAACGCCTGACCGCCCTGCGGCGGCAACTCATCCTGGACGCCGCCCAGCGCGTGTTCGAGCGCGACGGCCTGGAGAAGACCAGCCTGCGCGCCATCGCCAAGGAAGCGGGTTGCACGACGGGCGCGATCTATCCCTGGTTCGCGGGCAAGGAGGCGTTATATGGCTCCCTGCTGGACGAATCCCTGCAGCGCCTGCACGCCCACCTGCTGGGCGCGACCGCCACCGGCGTTCCCGCCACGGCGGCGCGCCGGGCCATCCAGGCCTTTTTCGGCTACTACGCCGAGCGCCGCACCGATTTCTCGCTGGGGCTGTACCTGTTCCAGGGGCTGTGCCCGCGCGGGCTCGGCCGCGACATGGACGAGCAACTCAACGACCGGCTGCGGCAATGTGTCGACGTGCTGGGGCAGGCGCTGGCCCACACCAAGTCCTGGACGGCCGAGCGGGTACAGGTCGAACAGATGAATGTCTTCACCTACCTGATCGGGCTGTTGCTGCTGCTGCATACCCGCCGCTTGAAATCACTGGGCCAGCAGGCCGACGTCCTGCTGGATCATTACTGTCTCGCGCTGGAACAACGATGACTGCCACGCGCCCGCCCTGCGCCGATCCCGACGCGCCGCTGATCAGCCTGGCCGACTTCCGGCTGTTGCTGGCCGAGCAGCACCCTTTTTCGCTCCTGCTCGGCATCGAGGTCCGGCATATCGGCCGCGGCACGGCGCGGGCCGTGCTGCCGGCGCGCGACAGCCACCAGCGGCTCGGTGGCATCGTTGCCGGTCCGATGCTGATGGGCTTGGCCGATCTGGCCATGTATGCCGCCGTGGTCGGCGCCACCGGCCAGGCGCACGCGGTGACCGCCAGCCTGACCATCAATTTCCTGCGCAAAAGCCCGGCCGGCGCGATCCACGCCGATGCGCGGCTGCTCAAGGTGGGCCGCCTGGCGGCGGGCGAGGTCATCCTGACCGGCGCCGGCAGCGATGAACCGCTGGCCCATATCGTCAGCACCTGGTCGGTCCCCAAGCCATGAGCCCGCGCATCAGCATCGTCGGCATGGGCCGCACCGGCACCCAGGCGGCGCGGCGCCTGCTTGCGGCCGAGCCCGACATCGCCCTGACCGTCTATGACGTCGATCCGGACCGTTGCGAGGATTTCCGTGGCGCCGCCACCTTGGCGACCTCGGCGCGCGAGGCGCTGGCCGAATCCGACACCATCGTGCTGGCCCTGCCGCGCGAACGCGAGATCGACCGCACGCTGGAGCGCTTCAGCGACGGCGAAGTGACCGCGCCTGTGGCAGGCAAGCTGATCGTGGACCTGCAACCGCCGCCGGCCGAGCGCGCGCGCCGCCTGGACCAGGCGATCACCACCGCCGGCGGCCGCTACGCCTGCGCGCCGCTGCGGCCGCGCCCGGACGGCGCACCCGACGCCCGCCTATTGAACGCCCTGATCGCGCCGCGCTGAGGCAGCCTGGCGTTCGGCCACGGCCGCGCACAGCACCAGCCAGGCGAAGCTGATGGCGAAACCGGCCACCACGTCGCTGGCGAAATGCACTTGCAGCAGGACGCGGCTCAGGCCGATCGCCATCACCAGCCCCGCCGCCAGCGCCACGCCCGGCAGCCGCCAGGGCGCGGGCGCCAGGCGCCAGGCCAGGTAGCAGGCCGTGCCGTATACCGCCATCGCGGCCGAGGCATGACCACTGGGAAAACTCCAGCCCAGCGCGGTGGCAAATCCGTGATCGTGCTCGGGCCGCGCGCGCTCGAAGCCGTATTTGAGGACACGGTTGATCAGCCCGCCGCCGCCGGTGGCAGCCACGCAGAAGAGCGCCAGGCCCCACTGGCGGCGCGCCAGCAGCGCGAGGGTCATCACAATGGCGAATACCGTCAGGACGTCGCGGTCGCCCAGCGTGGTGAACCAGGACAGCAGCCATAACAGGGAATCGCCCATTGACATGCTGAGCGCGCCGGCCAGGGCGCTGTCGAATTCCACCACCACACCGGGCCGCGTCACCGCGTAGGCCAGCGTCAGGAACAGCGCGCCGGCCAGCGCCACGGCCGCGCCCCAGCCGGCCGCGCGCACCGCC